>DAOUCB010000110.1:0-113470 GCA_034432495.1 Anaerolineae bacterium
AATTTCTCGCTCGACCCCACCCCCCGACCCCCTCCCCGAATTCAAGGAGGGGGCGAAAAACAAAACCGTTCACGGGAAGATTTTTGGCATTTTACAAAGGTGTCCTCTCCTCAGCGCAAGCGGGGAGAGGGGAGAAAGACGCGATTTGTGAGCATATTTTCTTCAAATTTTGGATAAACCGAGCGCGAATCTGCTTAAGTTGGTACGCGCGGGGCGTTCAACTGAGCGCCCCTACGAAAACCTCCGTTGTTAGCTTACCGCCCAGAATTTAACCGAGCTATCGCCCGCGCTGATGAGCAGGCGACCATCGTGGCTGAAGGCCAGATCGTGAATCAGGCTGCCGTGTCCGTCGAGCCGGGTGAGGGTCGCGCCCGTCGCGGCATCAAGCAGGAAGATGGGGAATTTTTCGGAGCCGCTCAAGCCGCCGCTGAAAGGCACACCGCCCGCAACCGCGATCACCGATCCATCGGGGCTGATGGCGACTGCCGAGACGACTTCGCTGGCGGCTTTGTCGAACAACTGGACGCTGTACTGCTGCGTGCCATTGCCATCCGCGACCTGCCAGAGACCGAAGCTGCCGTCGGGGAGGCCCACCGCAACCCGCGTACCATCACTGTTAAGCGCCATCGGCGTGCCGAGGAAGTGGAAAATCGAGGTGGTTTTGAACGAGGCGATCCGGCTCTGCGTGCCGACATCCCACAGGTCAATAACCATGCTATCGCCTTCGGCGCTGTCGGCGGCGAGTTTGGTGCCGTCGCCGCTGAAGACCAGATTGACGACGATATTCGGCTCCTGAAGCTGCCCCGCGCTGCGATTATTGAGCACATCCCAGAGCGTAATCGGCGTGCCGATGCCGCTGGTGAAGCCACCTGTCGATGTTTCAGCGACCGCCAGCAGCGGCAGCACAGGGTCGAAAACGAAGGTCGAGAGCGCGAGGGAACTGCCTGCGCTATCCGCCTGTGAGGCAATCTGGTAGAGCGGCGCGCCGCTCGCCCCATCGCGGATTTGGGCGAAGGGAGGGGTCGAGAAATCGGGCGGGAATTCGAGCGTGGCGAGGATTTTGGCGTCAGAGCTGATGGCGACCGGATAGCCGCTCCAGCCTGTGTTGACGGTGACGACCGGACTGAGCAGCGCCGCGCTCAGATCGTAGGTAAGCAAATCGTCAGAGGCGCGCACCGCCAGCGTAGTGCCAGCAGCGGCGAGGCCGATACGCGGAATGCCGACAACCAAGCGCCCTGCTTCTTTGACGTTCACAGCGTTGGCGGCGGTTATGGCGCTGAGGTTGGTGGGCAGCGTGATTGAAGTCACGGGCGCACAGCCGAACAGATCGGACTGACCGGCCTGATCGGGGCAGCTATCGAGCGAATCAGGCACGCCGTCGCTATCGCGATCCGGGCAGCCGCCGAGATCGTTGGTTCCGGCCTGCTGCGGGCAGGCATCGAGCAAATCGGGGACGCCGTCGCCGTCGCTGTCGCGCGGGCGCACCCCGTCGGGGCAGCCGAGATTATTGCCGCTCCCCGCATTGGTCGGGCAGGCATCCTGCGCGTCGGGGATGCCGTCGCTGTCAGCATCAGGCGGACAGCCTTTGTTTTCGAGCGTCCCGGCTTCACGCGGGCAGGCGTCCTGCGCATCAGGGACACCATCGAGATCAACGTCGGGGGTCGTGCCAACCGGACAGCCGGAATTGTCGGCTGGGCCTGCCTCGTTGACGCAGGAATCGACCGGATCGCCGACACCATCCTTGTCGAAGTCAGGGAAGGTGTCGGCGGTGCAGCCGTGATAGTCGGCAGTCCCTTTGACGAGCCAGCAGAAGTCCTGGCTGTCAGGGATGCCGTCGCCGTCGGCGTCGGGTTCCTGGGCGGAAACGACGTGGAAAGCGAACGAAAAGAGCAGCAATAACGGCAACATTAAGCGCAAATAACGCATCAATTCCTCCCGAAAACTGACGTGATTCATACGCAAACTATACTTGATTGGGGCGGGTTTGTGCCATGCGTGATCCTGACGGTGGGCAGCGGGCGAGTTCGGTTAAAATGGGATTATCAAGTCGTTGGCACAGGTAAACGATCATCCTACAGACCGGCAGCGAATTCAAACTGGCGCAAAAGCGCTTCAAGGATCGGCAGTAAGTGCGACTCGCCGGGTGGGTCGCCGCGTTGATGGTGGTGTGCGCGCTGCTGATCGTCAGCGCGCGGCTGATTGGCGCGATGCAGCCCGCTCCGCTGCGACTGGCGCAGCTTCACCTGACCGACTGTGTGCTGCCCTGCTGGCTTGGCATCACACCGGGAGAAACGAGCTACACGGAAGCTGCCGCGCGCGTCAGGGCGGTTTATCCGCCGCCGGATGTGACGATTCAGGAGACGCAGATATTTGTCGCTTACCTGATTCATTCGGCCTATGGAGCCGCCAGCATCCAGATCAGCAACGGGATTGTGAGTTCGATCTATCTGCTGACGTCGGACGTGGACGGGGTTGAGATGGGCGATGCTGCCAATCTGTTCAAAGCGCCTGACTGCGTGCCGGGGCTGGCTCCCGCTGTGCTGATCTACAATTTCCCGCGCGGCTATGCGGTACTGGTCGGCGGCGCGGGCAGCGGCAGCGAACGGATGGAATCGCGCTGGCACGAACCGCTGGTCAACATCGAAATCCACAGCTATGACCTCGCGCGTAACAACGCACGCTGCCCGGCAACGCGGTAGAAAACAAAAGCATTTCAACCACAGAAGTAAACGCGGGTAAATAACTTTCGAACGTGCCTGTATACCCCTCTCCCCCGACCCCTCTCCCACGCAAGCGGGGCGAGGGGAGAAAACAGGGACAGGCTGCGGTTTACGAAAGAACCGTACTCGACTTTACTTCTGTGGTTCAATTTCTTTCAGTTGCTCACTTGAGGACACAGAGGATAAAAAGAACGAAAAGGCGGATTACCTGGTCAGGTGGTCAGGGCGCGGGTCGATCCTGTGGCTGGAAGAATACTCGCCTGCGGTTGGATGATTCGCGCGTGTCAAAACCGTATTATGACGTCAATCACAAGCGGTTTACGAAAGGCACGCAAGATCATGCAGATGACCATGACGGCTCACCCCGTTCAGCAGTTGAAGCAGCAGGTTCGTGGAACGGTACTCACCCCGGATCACGCAGGCTATGACCAGATACGACGCGGCTGGAACCTGAGCGTTGACCAATACCCGGCGCTGATTCTGGTGGCGACGAGCGCGGGGGATGTCGCCGCAGGGGTACGTTTTGCGCGCGAAGAAGGCTACGGCGTCGCGGTGCAATCGACGGGACACGGTGTACTGCACGCCGCCGACGACAGCCTGTTGATCATCACGTCGCTGATGGACAAAGTCGAGATCGACCCGGAGCTACAGACGGCACGCGTCGGAGCGGGTGTCATGTGGAAACAGGTGCTGGAAGCCGGAAAAGCCTACGGACTTGCTCCCCTGCTCGGCTCGACGCCTTATGTCGGCGTGGTGGGCTACACGCTCGGCGGCGGGATGGGCTGGCTGGCACGCAAATACGGTTACGCAGCGGACAGCGTGCGCTGGATCGAGATTGTGACGCCGGACGGCGAACTGCGCCGCGCCAGCAAGGACGAAAACAGCGAGCTGTTCTGGGCGCTGCGCGGCGGCGGCGGCAACTTCGGCGTGGTCACGGCGATGGAATTCGACCTGTACCCGGTCGCCACGATCTACGGCGGCGAAGTGATGTACCCGATTGAAAAGCTGCATGATGCGCTGCACTTCTTCCGCGACTGGACGGCACATATGCCGGACGAAATGACATCGTCCATCACTATCATGAATTTCCCGCCCATCCCTGCATTCCCGGAGCATCTGCGCGGCAAGAAATTTGTGCAAATCAAGGCCGCGTATGTGGGAGCGCCAGAACAGGGCGAGGCGCTGGTTCAGGAATGGCTCGACTGGGCGACACCGATCCAGAACACGTTCCACGTCATGCCGTTCAACGAAATTGGGACAATCAGCAATGACCCGGTCGATCCAACGGCTGGCTATGCAACCAACGAGCTGTTCAACGACCTGAGCGACGCGGCGATTGACGTGCTGGTCGAGTATGTGAGCGCCGAACAGTCGCCGCTGCTGATCACGACTCTGCGGCACATGGGCGGCGCAATGGCAACAGCGGATCGCAGCGCGAATGCGATTGGCAACCGCGATGCCCTGCTGGTGATGGAAATCGTCGGCATCACGGCAACGCCAGAGATGGCGGCGGCAGTGAACCGGTATATTGGGCAGTTCAGGGACGCACTCACGCCGCACCTGAGCGGCGGTATGTACCTGAATTTCATGGGCGCGAACGAAGTCAACGGACGGACGAAGGACGCCTACACGCAGGAAAACTACCGACGGCTGCTGGCGGTCAAGGCGCAGTACGACCCGAATGATCTGTTCCACTTCAGCTTCAATATTCCGGTCGGCGACACAATGGGGGAAGCCGTTCACGCCTAAAAAAAGGCGGGGACAAGCTAAAAATCGACCCCACCCCTGCCGACCAAAAGCAGGTCGGCATCCCCTCCCCGAATTCAAGGAGGGGAGAAAAGAAACAGTGGAGCGACCAACGGTCTCGCAGTGAGCGAGGGGGTGGGCGAGCCAGTCAAAAGCGACTGGCTCGCTTTTTTCAGTGAAATGCGTGATTTCCCCCTACAATAGAGCAATGAACACTGCACAGCTTCCTCAACAGATTGAACGGCAGCATCGACCTCCAAGCACGCCAATTTTCGTGCAGGTGATGGCGGGTGCGTGCATCTTGATGGTCGTTTTCACGGCGCTGATATTCGGAGCGCGCATTCTGGGGGACAGTCAGCCGCCCAAAGCCGCGCTGGCGCAGCTTCACCTGACCGACTGCTCGCTGCCGTGCTGGCTGGGGATTATACCCGGGCAAACACGCTTCGCGGAGGCGGTTGAACGAGTCAGCGCGGCCTACCCGCAGAACCCACCCGCGATCACCGACGGGCGAATCGCCAACACGGAGACTCCGTTTGGACAGATTATCCTGATGGCCGACCGCACGGGAATTGTTCACCGGATTTCGCTGCCGACTTTCAATCTGAAGGGCGTGTCGCTGGCAGATGCGGTCAGTCTGCTAGGAACGCCGCTGTGGGTGGTGGGTTCGCATCCGGTCGCGGCCTACTACGGCTGCAATTCGTTTATGGCGGTGATTTCGGGGACAAGCGTCGATGCAGGCTGGCTTCAGCGGCTGGTGATCATCGACATACAGGACGTGGGCTATTCGTGTCCGGGTGAAGCGCAGTGAAAGCACTCGGAGGCGTTTTGGGCGTCCTCGTTCTCGCTGCCATTTTAGCGGCGCTCATCTTTGGGGCGCGGCTGATTGGTGAAGAGCTGCCGCCGCCGGAAGAACTGGCGCAGCTTCATCTGACGGATTGCAGGCTGCCCTGCTGGGTGGGAATCGTGCCGGGGCAAACGACGTTCGACGAGGGGACGCAGCGCCTGAAAGCGGTTTATCCGCAGGCCGCCGTCACGTTTGAGTATTCACAGGTGGCTTTCGGGATGCGCGCCAATACCCCGTTCGGACAAATCAGCCTCGTCGGCGGCGATGACGGCATTATCCGCGATATTTCGCTGCGCATGTACACGCTGGAGGGTGTCGCGCTGGGCGACGTCGTGAATTTGCTGGGGATGCCGTCGCGTCCGGTCGGTGCGAAGCCGCTGGCGGCTTTCTATCAATGTGCCAACGCGCTGACGATTGTCTCGGTGGGCGATGTGCGCGGCGGCTGGCACGAGGCGCTGGGGATCGTCAGCATTCGCGCGAATGGGCCGAATACGTGTACGGTGGAGCGGCGCTAAGCTCAAATTTTGCGTCGCGGTAAAAATCTGCTATCGTCCGATCCCCCAAAAGCAAAGGAGGACAGAGATGCTCCGCTCTGCGCTACGCCTGATCTTGCTCGCTTACTTCATCATGCCGCTGGTGGCGGGCTTTCTAGTGATCCGTACATTTACGCAAATCCGCGACGACATCACCCCGATTTACGAAACGGCCAGCACCACGATTTCGACGGCGACGGACGCCCTCGACACACAAGTTCAGCGGCTGGGCGACAATTTCAAGCCGTTGACAACAGCCCTGAATGCCCTCCAGTCCACCCTGCAAACCATCGTCGATTTTCTGCGCAACACGGTCTACACGGTGATTGACGTGGTCAACGGACTCAACGTGGCGTGCAGTGTGGGCAGGCACGCCTGTATTCCGAAAAACCTGAATGTCCACCTGCCTACACTGGTCGATCTATCGTTTATTGACGATATTGCGTCCAATATTTCGGCTATTACGGGTCAGGTCAATACGGTCGTGACGACCACAACCACCACGATTAGCAGTTACACGTCCATGATCGTGCTGGCAGTCGCCGTGTTTGTCGGCTGGATGCTGCTGACCTACGCCCTGTTTATCGTGTCGCTCTACAGCGGGTTGTGGCGCAGCACGCTGCGCAAGGCGCGATCATGACGGGATAGCAATCCCTAGCGCTACCGAGGTCAGGCTTCACCGGCATCGTCCTGATCATCGAGAGATTCATCCGACATATCTTCATCAAGGATCGCAGATGCCTGATCAACGTCGTCGGGATGTACGAGAACGGAGACCTCGCCAAAGGCATCGAGATAAACGCCGGTCGCCAAACCGCCGGTGGCCTCACGATGGACAAAGGTTTCGATGCCTTCAGCTTCTAGCCGTCCGGCGACAATCGCGGCTTCCGCGTCATTGGCGGCGCTGTAGATGACTTTCCAGCCAAGTGCGTGGGGTGTTGATCGTTGAGACATGATGTGGATTCCTCTCCTCTATCGAGTCTCAGTACACCTTAATTATAGTCCCCTTCCGGCGTAGGAGCGGGCGATTTCGCTCGCCCTATTCCGCTTCGTCGCCGCATTGCTTTAACCAGAATTTCGCAGCGAGTTTGGGATACAACATGGGAACGGTCTTTTCATCCCAGTCCGCACCCGTTAATTCGGTGGGCATCCAGACGCCCGGCAAGACAGGCGCTTCTTTGCCCATTTTCTTTTCAAAGGCGTCCCAATATACAGCGTTGATTGCCCAGGTTTCGGCGTCCCCATAAATCCAGCCATCAAAACATTTAATTTCGACGCGATCCAGCAGCGTTTCAGGATCGCGCAGCGCATCGTGAAAGACCTTTTCACCTTGCGCAATCAGCCATCCACGAAAATCCATGAAACTGTCGTCGCCACATCCATTGCCGATAATATAGGCTGCCGCCCACAAGTCGCGGCGGTACGCCAATGCATAAAATTTTTGAAACAGATCGCCAAACTCGAAAATATCGGCAATCGGCATTTCTGCCAGCGTATCAACGAGGATTTGATATTCACGCTCCCGATCACCACCACTTTCGGTTATCGCAGCTTCGATCAGACGCCAGAAGGCCGCATCATCGAGCGCAGCCTCGTGATGCAGGACTCGCATTTGTATGAGGCGCAGTCGAATTTTTGTCGTGCCGCGTCCCGTTTCATTTGCAAAAATGACTTCAAATTCGTCGGATGCCAATAGCTCAATCACACGCCCAATCTCCCCTTGCCCAAGGTGATACTCAGGAAGATCGTCACGCAGCGCAATCAGGTCGTTGATGTGGATTGACTCGGTCATGGCAGCTCACGGGAAACAAAACAGGGTGCGCGATTGCACACCCTATTATGGGACATCTCAGTAAACTCGTGAAGCGCTTTAGAGCAAAAGCTGCATCGGGCTTTCGATCATCGCCTTGAACTTCTGCATAAACTGCGCGCCCTCCGCGCCGTCGCTGACGCGGTGATCGACGCTGATCGTCACCTTCATGCGGTTGCCGACGCCGAGCGTGCCGTCGTCTTTGACGACCGGGACTTTCTGCGCCGCGCCGATGGCGAGGATGCCCGCTTCGGGCGGGTTGATGATGGCGAGGAAATGCTCAACGCCATACGCGCCAAGATTGCTGACGGTGAAGGTGCTGCCGGACATATCATCGGGCTTGAGCTTGCCTTCGCGGGCGCGGGCGATCATTTCCTTGTTGAGCGTCGCCATCGTGCCGAGCGAGACTTTATCGGCGTCTTTGGCAACGACGTTGATCAGCCCGCCCTGCGGCAGCGCGACGGCGATACCGATGTTGATGTGCTTGTAGTGCGCCAGCTTATCACCGTAGAAGTGGGTGTTCAGGTTGGGGAAGGCGCGCAGCGTCAGTGCCGTCGCCTTGACAATCAGGTCGTTGACGGTGATCTTGTGATCATCGTCCAGGCCAACATTGAGCGCCTTACGCAGCGTAAGCAGCGCCTCGACATCGATTTCGGTGGTGACGTAGAAATGCGGAACCTGCTGCTTGGAATTGACCATGACGCTGGCGATGCGGCTGCGCATCTTAGCCACGTCGATGATTTCGACATCGGGGCCGCTGGGCAACTTGCCATAATTCGGCGCGGCAATCCCCTGCACGGCAGGCGCAGCGGCAGCGGCTGGCTGCGCGGCGCTCGGCTGGAAGCTCTCGACGTCGGCCTTGACGACGCGTCCGCCGGGGCCAGTTCCCTTGACCTGCTTGAGATCGACGCCCTTTTCGGCAGCGACTTTGCGGGCGACGGGCGAGGCTTTGACGCCATCGGGATAGCCACTTGTATCTTCCGCTTCCTCAGCCGGAGCCGCAGCAGGCGCGGCTGATGCTGCCGGAGCAGTGGTTTGAGCAGCAGGCGCGGATGCGGCTGGAGCCGCACTACCGTTGGACGAGCCGCCGTTCGCGGGCGCGCCTTCGCCTGCCGCGCCGACATGACCGATGACCGAACCGACCTTGAGCGTCGCGCCCGGTTCGCCGATCAGGTTGATGATCGTGCCGGAAGCGCTGGACGGGACTTCGACCGTCGCCTTATCGGTTTCGATTTCGGCAATCACATCGCCTTCGTTGATCTGCTCCCCCGGCTGCTTGATCCAGTTGAGGAGCACGCCTTCCTCAATCCCGGAGCCGAGATCCGGCATCTTGATTTCCTGAGCCATAGTTAGAGAACCTCTTTCACTGCATCGATGACTTTTTGCGCATTGGGCAGAGCCATCAATTCGATATCATGAGCATAAGGCAGCGGCACGTCGAGCGCGCTGACCCGCTTGATCGGCGCGTCCATGTAGTCGAAGGCCGCTTCCTGAAGCTGCGCCGCGATTTCGCTGCCGAAGCTAAAGTGGGGCAGCGATTCTTCGACGACGACGCAGCGGTTGGTTTTCTTGAAGCTCTCGTAGACGGGTTCGAGGTCGAGCGGACGGAGCCAGCGCAAATCGACGACTTCGGCTTCGATGCCTTCCTGCGCAAGCTGTTTCGCCGCTTCGAGCGACCACTCGACGCCGCGCGCGTAGCTGACGATGGTGACGTGTTTGCCTTCGCGCTTGACGTCGCTCTTGCCAATCGGAATGATATATTCTTCTTCCGGAATGGGGCTGGGCTTGGGGTAGAGCGCAATCGATTCGGTGAAAAGCACCGGGTTATCGTCGCGAATGGCGGCTTTCAACATACCCTTCGCGTCGTAGGCATTCGAGGGGCAGCCGACATATAAGCCGGGGAAGTGGGCGAAAATCGGTTCCGGCGTGTGCGAGTGCGTCGCCGTCGCCTGATTGCCCCAACCGCTGGCAGCGCGAATGACGAGCGGTACTCTGAACTGACCGTTGAACATATAATGCACTTTGGCGGCGTGGTTGATGATGGCGTCGAAGGAGAGGAAGGCGAAGTTGATCGTCATAATCTCTGCGACCGGGCGCAAACCCGCCATCGCCGCGCCGACGGCTGCGCCCGCGATCACCATCTCGCTGATGGGGGTGTCACGCACGCGCTTCGCGCCGAATTTTTCGAGAAACCCGTTGGTGACGCGGTGGGTGCCGTTCCACGCGCCGACTTCCTCGCCCATGACGAAAACGCTCTCATCACGTTCCATTTCTTCCATCAATGCGGTGCGCAGCGCCTCACGCATTGGTACATTTTTATCCGCCATGAACTGCTCCTTAGTTGTAAGCAATCAGCAGTCAGCATTCAGCTATCAGCGAAAAACAAACGGCTGACTGAGTGCTAATCGCTTAGACGTAAATATTGCTCATCAAGTCTTCGTAGGTCGGGGCCGGGCTGTTTTCGCCATACTCGACGGCCTCGGCGACGATCTTATCGGCTTCTTCGTCGATACGTTCCAATTCCTTGTCGATGCCCTTAAAATTTTCCGTCAGCGTTTTGCGCAGGACGGTGATGGGGTCTTTTTCGTGCCACTCATCGAGTTCCTGCTTGAAGCCCTCGCGGACATCGTACTGCTTGTCGGAGACGCCGTGCCCCTTGTAGCGATAGGTCAGCGATTCCATCAGAATGGGGCCGTTGGTGCGCGCATATTCGACGGCTTCGCTGACAGCGTTGTAGACGTCGATCACGTTCTGACCATCGACGCGCGGGCCTTCCTTCATGCCGTAGGCAATCGCGCGCTTGACCAGATCGGTCTGACCGGACGAGTCTTCGACGCGCGTGCCCATGCCAACGCCGTTGCTTTCTATTAGCCAGACGACGGGCAAATTCCAGACGGCGCTCAGGTTGAGCGATTCGTGAAAGTAGCCGTTATTTGTCGAACCGTCGCCCATGAAGCAGAGAACAACATTGCCGGAGTCGGTGTAGCTTTCCTTGAGGGCGATGCCCGCCGCCAGCGGCAGATGTCCGGCGACAATGGCATAGCCGCCCCAGAAATTGTGCTCGCGCGAGGCAATGTGCATCGAGCCGCCTTTGCCGCCGCTCGTGCCAGTGCGCTTACCCATCATCTCCGCCATGACAACTTTGGGATCGACCCCGCGTGCAATGGCAATGCCATGATCGCGGTAGGCCGTAATGACGCTGTCTTCGTCACGCAGCGCGGCAATCGCGCCGACACCAGTGGCTTCCTGACCATTGTAAAGGTGCAGGTAAACTCCGGTGATCTTCTTTTCTTTGTACAGTTCGTCACTGACCGTCTCAAATTTGCGGATCAGCACGATTTGGTGATACCAATCGAGCAGCTTTTCCTTGTCGATGGAAAGCGTATTGGTCGCCATGCCAACTCCTCTCGTACACCGGGCACAGCCCAGCAGCTTATTCAACTATGGCGTGAATAACATCTATTTTACCGCAAAGCAGGAGGCTTAATCAAAGAAGTGGGATATTTGGTTTGCAGACGGGGTAAACGGTAAGCAAAAGAGCGGGTTCAGGCTGAAAACAGCCTGAACCCGCTCCGGAATGCCGTGCGTCGAGACAAATACGCCGTCAGGCGATGCGCCGCCCGCCAATCAGGCGACCAATAGCGATCACGATGATCGAGCCGATGACGCCAACAATGATATTGCCGATCAGCCCTGAACCAGGATCAACGCCAACGAGATTGAAGACCAACCCGCCGACCAACCCACCGACGATACCCAGCAGAATGTCACCCAGCAGGCCGTAACCGCCGCCGCGCATCAACTGACCCGCGAGCCAGCCAATGACTGCCCAGATAATCAGGGCGATGATCAAGCCGCCGATACCAATAGCGACGTGAGCGGCGAGACCGATGGCAAAATAGGCAATTAGCAGAATTATTGCGAGAACCACGAGTATAGCGATCATTGCGATGTCCCCTCTTGGTTAGATACTTTGTTATATTCTAATTCACATAACGGATGTGGTGCAAGACTTTTTAGGCAAATGTTAATGTTATTTGTCATTTTTCTCATTTTGGCGGGGCCTGCTGCGTAGCCTGAATGACGATGGCGGTCGCCGTCGCCAAAAGCGGATCAAGCATTTCAGAGCGTGCCATTCCGCTATCGACCGCCTGGGCGGTCATGGTCGCATAACGAACCATCTGCGTCGCCTGCGCCATTATCGCCTGTCTGTTTTCGGGCTGCTGGTATACGACGACTGGCTGCGGTCGGGCAGATGTGACCACCAGCGTGACGATCACACCGAAGATGAAGCCGACCAGAATCAACCACCAGGGATAGATGCGCGGCGACATCTGATCCGTTGATCGATACCCCATCGCTGCTCCTCCTTACTCACGCCATTGATTCGTTTATACGTTGGCGATGGCGTGGGAGTTGCAGCGGCGGGAATGGGTTAGCGCGTCAGGCCAGCGATGAGGAGGTCGAGGGCGAGGAAGGGCTTGATCTGCCCGGTTTTCATTTTGAAGTCGTAATCCTGCAAGGCGCGGTAGATGGTCTCTAGCTGTTCGAGGCTGAAGCTGCGGGTTTGCTTCGCCAGTTTTTCGGCGACGTAGGGATGGACACCGATTGTTGAAGCAATGTCTCTGGGCGAACCGCCGCTAGTGAGATGTTCCTTCGCCAACAGGAGCAGGCGAAACTGGCGCGTGATCATGCCATACAACCCGAAAACCTCGTCCTCCTGCTCGACCAGGCGATGCACGAGCGCAAGCGCGACTTTGCCGCGCCCCTCGGCAAGCGCATCGACCATTTCGAACATGCTGGCTTCGGCGACGTAAGGCGTCAGCAGAGTCACGTCGGCCTCGCTGATGGTGCGTTCACCGCCGACATAGCTGACCAGCTTGAACAGTTCGTTGTCGGCGCGGCGCAGATCGCCGACCGTGACGCTGGCGAGCGCAGTGGCGGCGGCGGGTTCGATGGCGGCGTTGTAAACGTCCCTGGCGCGCTTGATGATCCAGCTTGTGCTGTCTTTGGGTGCGATGAAGGCTTTCTCGTAGCCGTTGGGATCGCTCTGTGCCAGCTTGAGGATTTTGTTCGAATCGGCGAGCTTGCCGCGCTCGACAAAGACGACGCGCGCCCATTCGGGGAGCGTCGGCAGCGCATTCAGCAGCGCTTCGACGGCCTGCTTGCCGGTTTCGCCCGCGCCCTTGCGCGTGATCCAGACCAGCAGGTCGCGCACCACGACGAGGCGCTTGTCAGCGAGAAAGGGATAGGCGAGCGCTGCGCCGAGAATCTCCGGCACGGTGGAAGCAGGACCGTCAAAGTGCGCCGTGTTGAGATCGCCGTTGGGCTGCTCATTCATTTTGGCGATGATGCTGCCGACTTCTTCCTCAATACGCAGGTCGTCGTCGCCGTGAAAGATGTAGAAGGTTGGAGTTGTCGCCATGATAAAAGAGTCGTAAAAAATC
This sequence comes from Anaerolineae bacterium, assembly GCA_034432495.1. GTDB lineage: Bacteria > Chloroflexota > Anaerolineae > Aggregatilineales > Phototrophicaceae > Flexifilum. Next base: position 13,101 of record DAOUCB010000110.1, read on the forward strand.
AGGGTGAAAGTAAAAAAATGATAAACGGAAAAGGCAGTCAGCGGTCAGCTTTCAGCAAAAGACAAAAGCTCAGCAAACTTGGAACGTCATTCGTGTCGAACTGTCCCGAAGTGCCCTCAGCTTTTAGCTAAAAGCTGACCGCTAACTGCTGATCGCTGTATGCCTTAGCTTGAAGTCGTCGTGACGCGATGGACAGTCAACGGATTGCTGCTGAGCGGCGTCTGCATGGTGCTGCGCTTGATGCTCAGGACTTCCAGATCCGCCGGATCGCCGTCGGTGGTAATCCAGCGCTGAAGCGAGAGGCCGAGCGGCTGCGAGAAGATCAGCGCGACCATGACCAACAGCAGCACCGTCGGCAGCCGATTCCAGGCGTCACGGCGGCTCGCTCCAGCCAGCCCAAGCATCGCCGCGACCGAGGTCATCATTCCCGTTGTGACGAGGTTCGTGCCGCAGTTGGGATGCACCGCCAGCCCATGTTCTCCGCCGCGCATCCGGCGCAGCGCTTCGTTGACGGACGCTTCGATCTGTTCGGTCGGCGCTTCGCCGAGCAGAACAAAGCCGCCCGCATCGCTGCGCCCCGCCATTTTCAGGCCGCGCACATGCTGCGAAAGGATGGTAATGGTCGCGTGTTCCAGCCCATGATTCCGGCGGGTGCGGCGCACCAGCGGCAGATCGAGCACGGGTTGGGCAAAATTCGCAAATCGTTCGACAGACATCGCGGTTGTTCCTACCTAATACATTGGCAGCTTCCCGTAAAATTCGTTTTCTACGGTTGGCGTGCTACTGTAACACGATTCGCCAACGCTGAAAACGGAGCAAGCGAAGTTAGACTATACTGGTAACGGTTATTCAGAGCACTTTAGCACGCACGATGAAGGATGAAGCAAATGCGTCCCTTATTCAGAGTCCTTTTAATGCTTTCGATCCTCGCCCTCGCCGCTCCGGCGCTGGCACAAACCGCGACGATTGAAGCCACCGAAGCCAGCGGCAATACGATTGCTATCGGCGACACCGTCACGGGAACCCTCAGCGACAGCCAGCCGAGCGCAACTTATACATTGGACGCCGAAGCCGGACAGACGATCAGCATCAGCCTGACGTCAGACGAATTCGACACCTATCTGACGCTTCAGGACGGCAATGGCAACCTGCTCGCCGAAAACGACGACATTTCCGGCTCAGATTCAGGCATTCAGAACTTTGCCCTGCCGCAAGCCTCGTCATATCTGATCCTTGTGGAAAGCTATGACAGCCACGAGGACAGCGGCACGGAAACCGGCGCTTACAGCCTAAGCGTCATCGAACCCCATATCGCGCACATCGAATATACGCAGACGGTCAGCGACACGCTGACAGCCAGCGAAGGCTCGAAGGATTACGTCTTCAGCGGGCAGGCGGGCGATGTGATTGTGGCAACCGAAAGCTCGAGCGACAGCAGCTTCGACGCCTACCTGCACCTGCTTGACAGCAGCGGCAACGAACTGATCAGCAATGACGATTCGGGCGGCTCGCTCAACTCGATGATTGGCCCTTATACGCTGCCCAACACCGGAACTTACACACTGCGCGCGACCACGATTGACGGATCGACCGCTGGTGCGTTCACGCTGACGCTCGATAAAACCCAAGTGACGGCGCTCGACTACGACACGCCGCTCGATGTGAACTTCACGCCGAACCATCCGGCGCAGTACTTCACCTTCGAGGGCACGGCGGGCGATCTGGTTTCGGTCACCGCCGAAAGCAAGCAGACGATTGATACCAGCCTGACGCTCAACGACACGAATAATAATCAGGTGGCAACCGATACCGACGGCGGGCCGGGCTTCGACCCCGAAATTTACCAGCAGCTTCTGACCACGACCGGGACGTACACCGTCACGCTGCAAGCCGTGACCCCAGGGACGGGCAAGGTCACGCTGAACCTGACGCACACGCCACCGCCCTCGCTCGATGAAGGGCCGCAGACGCTCGCTTTCAGCGATTCGCAGAACGCACACGCGGTCAGTTTTGAGGCGAAGGCTGGTGACACCGTTCGCCTGAATCTGCACCTGAGCGCCGGGACTTCCGGTTCGCCGAGCGTCACGGTCACGCAGGGCGATACTACCCTCGCCAGCGCGTCGGGCAGCAGCGTCAGCGATTTGAACTTCAGCTTCACGACCGCAGACGCAGGCACGGTGATCGTGCAAATCACGGATTACAGCTATTCGAACCTGAGTTACGAGGTCACGCTGGCGCACGCCAGCGAGTAAAAAACAGACCTCACCTTCTTGCATGGGTGAGGGGAGGACGCTTTTAATATACGGTTTTTTGCCACCAGGGGTTTCTACCCCTGGCTAATGGTTCGGTCGGGAAGTCCCCTGAAGGGGACTCTGACCCGACCGGAAAACTTCGCTCTGGCACGACAATCCGTAAAAAGTCGTCCTCTGAACGCAAGCGGGTGACGGAACATATTCGGGGCATGGTGCAATCTACTATTGCCATGCCCCTACGACATCCTCCAATTGGCTTCACAAACGCATATCCGAAAGTTAGAGCAGCTTTTCGACGATGACACAATCGCGCCAGACGCCGTCCAACTGCGCGTGTTTCTCGTAGATGCCGACTTCGCGGAAGCCGACCGACTGCATGAGCGCGCGGCTGGCACTGTTTTCGACAAAGATGCGCGAGATCAGTTTCCAGAAACCCGCCGCCTGCGCCGCCTCAATCAGCGCGAGCATCGCCTGTTTCCCCGCGCCCCTGCCGCGTGCATCGCGCGCGACGTAGACGCCGAACTCGGCGATTCCGGCGTAGCATTCACGCGGGCGGTAGGTTGAGGTTGTCGCATAGGCGATGACGCGATCCCCGTCGGTGACGACGACAAGCGGGTGCGCCGTGTCCTCGAACCAGGCGCGAATATCGGCTTCGGTGCGCAGGCGCGTCTCGAAAGTGGCGACGCGATCTTCAATGCCCTGATTGTAAATCACAGCAATCGCCGGAGCATCGTCCGGCCTGGCAAGACGAGTCATCATCGCAGTTCAAACCCCTCTCTGCGGCTTGGTTATTCGGGTAAAGGCACGTTTCGATCTGTGAGGCACGCGCCAAAATCGACGTCCGGCGTATGCTGACAGTAGGCTACATCTGTCGGATAAACTTCCAAGATGCGGCTCGCCCAGCGCTCGCATTGATCAGGCGTCAGTGTCCCCCTGGCGCTGGTTTCGCAATAGATTTTGACAGCGTCCGCTTCAGGTGTCAGCGCAGCAATCTGGGTCTGCGTGGCGCGGGCGGCATTTTGGGTCTGCTGGACGATCATCAGGCTGGCGACGACGTTCGGCGTAATCGAGGGGATGCTCGTGCGCGCGCCGTGAGTACCCGGATAAGTGCTGCGGGCGCTCTGGCATCCGGCAATCAGCGCAAGCAGAAGGATGAGCGCAAGCAGCGTTCCACTCAAGTTTCGCACTCTGGAGGATGTCATTTGGCCTGCCCCTCCTCGTCACCATAGACGACCATCACCTCGTCCAGTGGTTTTTTGGTGATCACGGGCACCTGCGCAGCATCCGCCGGGTAGCCAACCGGGATGACGACGTAAGCGCGTTCGTTGGGCGGGCGCTGAAGGATTTCGCTGAGGAAGGCCATCGGATTCGGCGTGTGCGTCAGCGTCGCCAGCCCCGCCTGATGCAGACTGGCGATCAGCAGGCCGACGGCGATGCCGACCGATTCGCTGGTGTAGTAGTGCTTGATCTTGTGCTGTGCGCCTTCGGCATCCGTCTCAAGGCCATAGGCTTGCAGAAACACAATAATCAGATAGGGGGCGCTTTCGAGGTGCGGCTTATGCCAGTCAGTGCCTAGATGCGCCAGCGCCTCCAGCCATTCCGCGCTCATGCGATGTTCGTAGCTCTCGCGCTCCTCGATTTCGGCGGCTTCGCGGATACGCTTCTTGATTTGTGGGTCGCTGACAACGGCGAACGTCCAGGGCTGCTGGTTCGCGCCGCTGGGGGCGGTCGCCGCCGTCGCAATCGCGTTGGCGACCAACTCGAACGGCACAGGCGCGCTGGAAAAGTCGCGCACGGTGCGGCGCGTCTGCATCCGCGCCAGAAAGTCGCGCGAGCGGACAAGCTGCTCGTCCGGCGACAGGTGTTCAAATTCGAGCGGCTGATATTGAGCGGTTGTGGTCATGAAATAATTCTGTGCCTTTGTTTGAGCAGTTCGCGGGCAGCGTCGAGCGAGGGCGCGGTGACCAGTTTGTCGCTCCATTTGGGCTGCGCTTTGCGGAAGGCAAAGACCATCGTGTTGACGAGCGCGCTGCCTGCGGCAAAAACGACCAGACCGGAATTGGACGGCGCAAGCGCGAACGATTCGCGGGTCTTGGAGATCGCGCCAATGGGAATCCCGCTGCTGCGGCTGAAATCGACCATGACGTCAATTGTCTGCTCCATGCCTTTGATCATCTCCGACATCTGGTGGACGACCTGATAATACTCGTCCCACGTCCAGCGCCCGATAATATCAAAGCGGATCGTTTGCTGGCTGTCGTCGTCCCACTGCACCGTGATCATGGCATTTACCTCGCCTGTTTGCCTGTGATTCATTATACGAATGGAAGGGCGAGGTCAGATGTGCGATCAATACAAACAGTCCAGAGATGCATCTGGCTCGACAGGTTTGCACCAGCTTCTCGCTTCGGACTTTCGAACCATTGTAGCGCGCTGAGCAGAAACTTGTCGCTTTCTATCGAACGCCAACATAATATATTTAAAATAATATATATATAAAACAGAGGGGATTATGACCGAGCTTGGGAACATTATTATCGGGGCAATCGTTGGAGGGATCATCTCATTTCTGCTGGCAGAGCGGAAATTCCAGCAGGAATTACTGGGGAGACTCGACGAGTCAACTTCAAAAGATCGCATGGAAGCTTACAAAATACTCTGGGGACTCACCGGACTACTCCCGCGTTTTCCCCCTAGCGAGACCGTGACGTATGCCGATCTCAAACGCCTGAGCAACAAATTCCGTGCCTGGTATTTTGGCGAAGGCGGCATTTACCTGACCGAAACCTCGAAAAAAGCCTATTTTGATGTCCAGGAGCTGCTGCTCAAGCTGGCAAATGATCATGAAGCGCAGCAAACACAAATGACGATTTTGGATTCTGCACAAGAAACCGGCGACTACTGGACTGTCTATAACTACTTACGCACGCTGCGCAATCATTTGACCGAGGATGTACGCTCAAGGCAGCGGCCCGGCAGAGCGACTCCCGACGCCTGAGATCGCCTGCGTCCGAAACAAGTGCCGACAGGGCACCCAAGATGCCCCGTCGGCTTCACCGCTTCACTGCTTCACTGCTTCACTGAAGGGGGATTTTAGAGAATGGCGGCGTTCGGGGTACGCATAACGCGCTTGCCTTCGCCGTTTTTGCCGAACCACTGGTCGCCATCGACCAGTTTCTTGCCGCGCGAGTAGACCATCACCGGGAAGCCTGTGACTTCCGTGCCTTCGAACAGATTGTAATCGGTGTGCTGGTGGCTGGTCGCCGCGCTGATGGTGTGCTTCTTGTTGGGATCCCAGATGGCGATGTCGGCGTCCGAGCCGACGGCAATCGTGCCCTTTTGCGGGTACATGCCGAAGATTTTCGCCGGGTTGGTGCAGTTGAGTTCGACAAAGCGGCTCGGCGAAATCTTGCCGGTATTGACGCCCGCGTTCCAGAGCATGACGAGGCGATCTTCAATCGCGGGCAGGCCGTTGGGGATTTTGGCGAAATTCCCTTTGCCGAGTTCCTTACCGGGACGGCGATAGGACGGGTCTTGCGCCTCAAAGGCAGCCCAATCGCCGCCGTTGTGTGCTGCCGCCCATTCCGCGTGCGGCCCGTGACCGCCGTCGAACCAGAACGAGCAGTGATCGGTGCTGACGATCTGAAGCGAGTTGTCGCGAATCGCCTGCCAAAGCACCTGCTGATCGTGCTTGGTACGAATGGGCGGCGAGCAAACATACTTCGCGCCCTGAAAGTTGGGCTGCGCCATGTGCTCGTCTACGGTCAGGAAGAAGTATTGAATACAGGTTTCGCCCATGACCGGGTAGCCCAGCGCCCGCCCGCGCCGGATGGCATCGACGGCGAGTTCGTTGGTGACGTGGACGACGTACAAACGGCAGCCCGTCATCCCTGCCATGACGACGGCACGATTAGTCGCCTCACCTTCGATTTCACGTGGGCGCGACGAGGCATGATAGACCGGATCGGTTTTGCCCGCCGCCAGCAGTTCAGGCGTGAGCGTGGCTTCCACGTCGCCGTTTTCGGCGTGAACCATGACGATCATGCCCTTGCTGGCGGCTTTCTGCATCGCCTTGAAGAGCGTGGCATCGTCGATCATGAAGACGTTCTTGTAAGCCATGAACAGCTTCAGGCTGGTGAATCCTTCAGCAGGGAGCGAATCGATTTCGTCCATGACTTCGGGACGCAGGTCGGTCACGCCGATGTGGTAGCTGTAGTCGATCTGGGCGAGTTTGGCCTTGCCGTTCCAGACATCAATCGCGTCGTGGAGCGATTTGCCACGCTGCTGCATGGCGAAGTCGATGTGCATGGTTGTGCCACCGAAGGCCGCCGCTTTGTGTCCGGTATTGAAGTCGTCGTTGCTGTAGGTGCCACCAAACGCGAGATCGAGGTGCGCGTGAACGTCGATGCCGCCGGGGAGAATGTATTTGCCCGTGCAATCGACGACTTCATGACCAGCGGGGTTAATATCCAATCCAATGAGAGTGATCTTTTCGCCTTCAATTAAAACATCAGCCTTTGACTGATCTGCTGCGGTGATTAAAGTACCGTTCTTGAGTAACGTCCCCATCGTTTATCCGCTCCTATTCTCGCTAGATCGCCAGAGGCTCGAAGCCTCCGGCTAGAAGACCCAAGCCGACTTTTATCGTGACTGCAACATATGGCTAACTAACATACCTGCGCGCTGATTCGGATCGAGATTATCCGCAAGCGTTCGAAAAAATGGAACTGGATCGATCCAATGCTCCTCAGCAGAACGCCATACTCGCATAAGCATCAAAACGGTGTCCCGGCTAAGTTCGCTTTCGTCGGCTTCTGAAATGCAGATAAGCAAATCCAAAATGCGCGGCACGTATTTTCTCTGCAAATCGTGGTACAGCATTTCACTGACTCTCGCCCGAAATCCAGCACGATCCTCGGCATTTGCCCTGCAATACCATTTACAGATTTTTGGCACGATTTCTGTATTCAGTGCTGCCAGCACTTCAAAAAAAGGCATTATGCGCTTACCTTCTGCGCGAACTGAGGAAGAATATGCTTGCCGTATTCCTCGACGATGCGTTCCTCGTCGCCGCACATCAGATAGATGTTGAACTGGGTCACGCCAATCGATTCGAGTACCTTGAGCTTCTCGACGTGCTGCTCGACCGTGCCGAGGATGCCGAAGCTGTCGATGATGTCGTCGGTGATGAAGCCGAGATGATCGGCGTCCTTGTCGGCGTGGTGGTGATAATCGTAGCCCTTGCGCCCCTCGACGTAATCGGTCAGGCGCTTGGGAACCGCCGTGCCAGTTTTGCCGTAGCGCTCGACCAGATCGGCGACGTGATTGCCGACCATCGCCGGGAACCAGCGGGTTTGCTCGCGGGCTTTCTGCATGTCGCCGACCCAGACAGGCGCAGCCGACATGACGCGGAAGTTCGACATATCGCGTCCGGCGTCCTTGCCCGCGCCAATCGCGTGCTCGCTCAACCACTGGATCAGCGTCGGATCAGCAAGCTGAAGGATCAGACCGTCGGCTTTCGTCCCGGCAGCAGCGAGGACTTTGGGGCCGTAGGCGGCAATCCAGACGGGCAGATCGTAGCCATTCGCCCAGGGAAGCTGCACCGGAGCGACGCTCTCGTCGTAGTGAACCTCGTCGCCGCGCACCATTGCTTTGACAGCGTCGGCGAACTCGACCATCGTCGCAGCGTTGAGCGGCTTGTGACCCAGCACACGCCGCGAACTGTCACCGCGACCCAGCCCCATTTCGAAGCGGTTGCCGCTCTGAATTTCCAGCGTCGCGAACAGGCTGGCAGCGACTGACCATTCGCGCACGCCGGGGTTGGTCACGCAAGGGCCAAAGTGCATGTGATCGGTATGTTCCATGCACATCGCCATCGTGACGTAGCATTCGCGCCACAAAACATGGGAATCAAAAAACCAGGCATAGGTGAAGCCTGCCTGCTCCGCCTGCTTGCACAGCGCAACGGTGCGTTTGGGGTCGATGTCGCCTTTAAACGTGATTCCGAATTCCATAGCCCAGTCTCCTTGAAAAATAGTCGCGAGTGCTGAGTGCCAAGTCAAGAACGAAAATCCCGCTTCGTGATCAGCATGTATGCCGGGACACACGCACTTCTAAGGATCGACCCGGAAATATCGCTCAGCAGTGTTTATGCCTCGGTGATTTTGCCGTACATCTCCGGGCGGCGGTCACGGTAAAACTGCCAGGTATCGCGCACCTCCTTGATCAGATCGAGGTCAAGGTCGCGCACCAGGAGTTCTTCTTTGTAGGCATCGCCGACTTCGCCGCAGAACTGCCCACGCGGGTCGCAGAAATAGCTCTGCCCGTAGAAATCATCCTCACCGAGATCTGATTCGATGCCGACGCGGTTGATCGTGCCGACGTAGTAACCATTGGCGATGGCGTGGCTGGTCTGCTCGATGCGCCAGAGGTGCTGCGACAGGCCGCGACTGGTCGCCGAGGGGATGAAGACCAGTTCAGCGCCATTCAGGCCGAGCACGCGCGCGCCTTCCGGGAAATGGCGGTCGTAGCAGATGTAAACGCCGACCTTGCCGACGGCGGTATTAAAAACCGGATAACCCAGATTGCCGGGTCGGAAGTAATACTTCTCCCAGAAGCCAGGAGTGTGCGGGATATGCGTCTTGCGATATTTGCCCAGATAGCTGCCGTCCGCGTCGATCACGGCGGCGGTGTTGTAGTAGATGCCCGGCGCTTCCTGCTCGTACATCGGCACAATTAGCACCATGTGAGTCTCGCGCGCCAGGTCTTGCATGAGCCGAGTCGTCGGGCCATCAGGAATCGCCTCGGTAATGCCGTACCACTTCGAGTCCTGCACCTGACAGAAATAAGGGCCGAAAAACAATTCCTGAAAACACATCACCTGCGCGCCTTCCTGCGCAGCTTTTCGGGCGTACTCAACATGCTTGTCGATCATGCTTTGTTTGTCGCCCGTCCAGGTCGCTTGCAGGAGAGCGCCGCGAACCATGCGTGTCATTGTCAAACTCCTTGTTCATTTCTTTGGGCGGATGTTGTACCCTTTTGGCGCTCAATCTTAACACTCTCGGCTGGAGATCGCATCTGTTCCGTTATAATCAACGCGCACAGATGAAAGGGAAGATCACAATGGCGAACATGGATGAAATCCGTCCGCTTTACGACCAGCAGCAGCGCATCTCAATTGACTATCCCCGTGTCAAGCGCGAGGTCACGGCGCGCACCGTTCGCCTGGTCGATAAGATCAACGAGCGCGGCACCGTGATCTACTCAAATCTCGACGAAAGCAACGCCGACGCTGCCATTCGCGAGGAAATTGCCTACTTTAAGAAGCTCAAAATCGCCGACGACCTTGAGTGGAAGCTGTTCGACTACGACCAGCCCGCCGACCTGAAGGAGCGGCTAATCAGGCATGGCTTTGTCCCCGAAGAGCCGGACGCCGTGCTGATCCTCGATTTGCAGGCTGTGCCGCCTGTGCTGCTCGAAGCGATCCCGCAGGACGTGCGCCGCATCACCGAACCGGAGCGCCTGAGCGACATTACTGCTGTTCATAAGGGCGTCTGGGACGAGGATCAGTCGTGGCTCATCAACTCGTTAGCGCGGACACTGCGCGAAAAGCCACAGGAATTGAGCGTCTACATCGCTTATGCGGACGGAAATCCCGCCAGCGCAGGCTGGATCGACTACCATGAGGGCAATCCATTCGCGGGGCTGTGGGGCGGCTCAACGCTGCCACAGTATCGCAAACAGGGGCTGTATACAGCGCTGGTCAAGGCGCGGGTGCAGGAAGCCATCGAGCGCGGCATCCGTTACATGACCATCGACGCCAGCCCGATGAGCCGCGCCGTGCTGGAAAAGTTCGGCTTCGCGCTGATGGCCTATGCGTGGGAATGCAATTACGGGGGGTAAGCGGTTACTTGGGCCAGACACAAACGAGGCGACCTTGAAACGGTCGCCTCGTGTTCTTTTGTTACAAAAATCGAGCGGGTTACATTCCGCTGTCCATGCTCATGTCACTGTAATGCTTATAGAAGAAGGCTTCGAGGTCAGCGCGCAGGGCAGTGCAGGCCGGGTCTTCGTTCGCCATGATGCCAGGGGTGAGGGTTGTCATCATCGCATCACCCATCATCATTTCTTCGGTCGGCGTCATCATCATCGAGTCGTCGCCCATCATCATTTCTTCGGTCGGCGTCATCATCATCGAGTCGTCCATGTGTGCCATCATGGCTTCGAACATGGATGTGAACTGACCTTTGTCGTAGACGGACGTGTCCATCCCATGATAGCCGTAATCGCTTTCGGCAATGAAAAGCAGCGTAATCAAAGTCGAGTCGCAGACGTGCTTCATGCTGTCCTGCGCCTGTGTCACACGGGCGAAGGCGGGCGCAAACACCAGCAGCGCCGCCGCACATAAAACCGAGAGCCGGGCAGTCAACTTGCGCATGTTCAATCTCCTCTATAAACGAGTTGCCACCCCGAAGGTAGTCAGAAGTTCTAACGAAAGCATTGCGAATTCCTTACGAATTGATTACGTCCTGCTCCATCTACTTGATCCCCGTCGTCTGTGCTATGCTTAGCGCGTCGTGAACGGAGTTCAGGAAACGCCGCTTGACACAAATTGAGGGATTGAGCGTCGATGACGCCGCCGCACTTCCCCCGGTCGAACCTATCAGTCAGGAAGCGACCAACGCGGGCGTCGCCAAAGCGACCGGCCTGCTGGCGCTCGGCAATATTGGCAGCCGCGTCCTCGGCATGGTGCGCGACATCGTACTCTCCGGTCTGTTCGGAGCCTCGCGCTCGACCGACGCCTATTACGTCGCCACGCTCGTGCCGCGCACGCTCTACGATCTGCTGATCGGCGGGCAGTTGAACGGCGCGATCATCCCCGTGCTGAGCGAAGTCGTCACCAAAGAAGGTCAGAAAGCGCTCTGGCAGCTTTTGTCGGTGCTGCTCAGTCTGGTGACGGCGATCCTGGCGCTGCTGGTGCTGGTGCTGATGCTGTTCGCGCCGCAGGTGGTGGCGCTGGTCGGCGTCGGCTACGACGCGCAAACACAGCTTCTCGCCACTGAACTGCTGCGCCTGACCGCTCCGGCGCTGATCTTCCTGAGCCTGTTCGCCGTGCTCAGCGGCACACTTTACGCGCTGCGATCCTTCACGCTGCCCGCGCTGGCGGGCGCGGTCTTTAACGGCTGCATCGTCCTCGGCATGATCCTGCTCGCACCGCCGCCGCAGGTGATGACAACGCTTAGTCACGGCACGATTATCTGGTCAGCAGGCCGCCCGCTCGACGCGATTCGCGCGGCAGCGCTCGGCTGGTTGATTGGCGCAATCGCGCAGATGGCGCTTCAGCTCCCCGGTTTGCGCGGCGCACGCCTGCACCTGACGATTCACTGGCGGCATCCGGCGCTGCGCAAGATTGGCAAGCTCTACGTACCGATCATGTTCTCACTGATTGTCGATGCGCTGGTGCGCTTCTTCAGCTACAACTTCGCCAGCCAAACGGGCGACAGCAGCCTGAGCTATATGAACTGGGCAACGACCCTGATTCAGTTTCCACAGGGGCTGGTGGCGACAGCCATCAGCATCGCCATTCTGCCGACGCTGGCACGCCAGTCGGTGCTGATCGTTCGCGACGGCGATTTACCCTTCAAGGATACGCTCGGACTCGGCTTACGGCTGGCGATCACGCTGATGATTCCGGCGGCGGTCGGGCTGTTCGTGCTGGCGACGCCGATTGTCCGGCTGGTCTTCGAACACGGCGCGTTCACCCCCGCCGATACCGTGATCACCGCCCACGCGCTTCGCCTGTATTTGATTGGCCTGCCCTTCGCCGCCATCGATCTGCTGGTGGTCTACGCTTTCTACGCCAAGCAGGACACGCTGACTCCGGCGCTGGTCGGCGTGGTCAGCCTGATCGTCTACATGGTCGTGGCGATTGCGCTGCTGCCGCGCTACGGCCTGTTCACGCTGATGATTGCCGACAGCGCCAAGCAGATCACCCACTGCCTGCTCTCCGCCTACATCCTGTCGCGGCGCATGAACGGCTTTGGCAGTCAACGCCTGCTGATTACGATTGGCAAAACGGGTCTCGCGGCGGGCGTGATGGGACTCACCGCCTTCGTGCTGCTGCCGCTGCTGCAACACGTCCTCGGTTCAGGCGGCGTCGTCCGCGAAGCGGCGCTGGTCGCCGTCAGCGGCGGCCTGAGCCTGATCGTTTTTCTGGTTATGACGACGCTGCTGCATCTGGAAGAACTGCGCTGGCTGTTTAGCCTGCTGCGCCAGCGATTCGCACGTTAATTACGGATGAGAAACAGTTTAGCATTCCGGCGTTCGACCCCCGGCGTATGATAGTATGTGCATGATATTACGGCGTGCTTCGGCCTGAATTTTCAGCGCAGAAGCAGCGTGTGCTTATTGTTATGCAGTCGAGCTTCGGACTACGCAATGTTGAAACGGTTTCTCATCGCAGCGACTCTATTGTTGGCTGCGTGCCAGTCCGCCGGACAGCCGAGAACCAGCGCGATTACACCCCCACCGCCTCGCTCCGAGGTCACCACCCCCAAATGGTTGGAAACGCAGATGAACGGCGTCAGCCTGGGGTTGTGGCAGCCAGTCGGCTGGGAAGCGGACTCGAGTCGTGGGCTGGTCGTCGCTGAACCAACCGTCTCCAATAACGGTCTGATGGCAGGTGGGCTGCTGATTTACTGCTTTGTTCCCCCGACGGATGAATTCCACATCGGCAGCGGTGACTCGAATAACGCCTGGACGGTGCTCAATCAGGTCGTCAAAATGCCCAGCCATATCGGACACGACGTCGCTGTCAGCCAGCCCGTCGGCTTTGACTGGGGTGCCTATCCTGCTGCCTATTATCTGCTCACCTCCGGCGATGGAATGCGCGTGTTCGTGATCGCAATGGCGGTTCCCAATGTGCGCAAAATTGTTGTCTGTAACCTGAGCATTCCGGCGGCGCAGGCCAGTCGGCTCCGCGAGAGTCTCCCGCATCTGCTCGACGGCTTGACCATCAACAGCGTTGTTTTCAGCGGGAAATCGCTCGACAACCTGCCCGATCCGCTTCCTTTTCCACGCTACACGCTGACCTCGACGCCTGTGGATGACCGGATTTCCGCCGCCAGCACGCCCTGAGATTTCGCGGGCTGGCTGTGTTAAAATAAAGCGCAGCACCTCAATTCGCATGATCGTCGGAATCGGGCTGCAACCCACTCCGACAGGATAGTTAGCTTTCTGGAGTGAGTGCATGGCAACGCTCCCCGCCGAACAACCCGGTCAGCACGAGTCGCTGATCAGCCCCTGGCTGGTTCGGCTGCCGATATTGTTTGTCACCGGCGGCGTGCTGCTGGTTTTGATTCTGACCGCGCTGGTCGGCGTCTATCAGGTCGCGTTCCGTGAGCGGATTGTGCCGGGCGTGTCGTCCTACGGTATCAAGCTGGGCGGCATGACGCGCGATCAGGCGCGCGACGCCCTCAACGGTCGCTTCACCTACGCGCGTGACGCCGTGTTCACCTTTCGCTATAGCGGCAGTTCGGGTGCTGATCAATTCTGGCAGTTGAGCGCGGGCGATCTCGGCGTGGCCTTCGACCCGGACGCGACTGTCAATGAAGCCTTCGCTGCCGGTCACAACGGCACGCTGCTCGATAATCTGGTCGATGAGGCGCTGATCTGGCTGAACGGGCGCAGCATTTCGCCCGTCATTCGCTACGACCAGAACGCGGCGGTCAAGCAGTTGGAAGCGATTGCGCAGGCGGTCGATAATCCGCCGCAGGACGCGACGCTGGTCGTCAACGGCACCGATATTTCGGCGACGCCGGGGCGCAGCGGCAAAATCCTCGACATCACCTCGACGCTCAACAAACTCGACGATGCCATTCTCAACCTGAGTAACGGCGGGGAAGTTCCGCTGGTCATTAACGAAACACCGCCGGTCGCCTGGGACGCCCAGGCCGCCGCTGATCGCGCGCGGTTGGCGCTTTCGGCTCCGGTCATGCTGGTTGCCGACGATGCCAACGGCGGCACGCTCGGCCCCTGGGTCGCCAGCGTCGATCAGATTCGTGCACTGCTGCGCATCGATACGGTCAAAAATGACGACGGCACCTATCGCTACGAAGTCAGCGTCGATCCCGCACCTTTCCAGACTTATCTCGCCTCGCTCGCGCCGGGGCTGGTTGCCACGCCGAAGGATGCGCGCTTCCACTTTAATGAACAGTCGCACCAGCTTGAGGTGATTCAGCCTGCCCGTAACGGACGGGCGCTCAACATCCCGCAGACCTTAGGGCGCATGGAACAGGCCATCTTCAGCAGCGATAACCGCGTTGTGCCGATGGCCTTCGACTACACCGCGCCGCAGTATCCCGATAACGTCAGCGCTGCCGAACTCGGCATCACGCAGATGATCTCGCAGGGGACAACCTTCTACACCGGGTCGCCGCAGGCGCGTATCGACAACATCAACGTCGCCATCTCCAGGTTCGACGGCGTGATTATCGCACCGCACACCATGTTTTCCTTTAACGATATTCTCGGCAACGTCGCGCCGGAATCGGGCTATGTTTCCGGCAAGGTGATTGTCGGCGGGCGCACCGTCGATGGCGTCGGCGGCGGCGTCTGTCAGGTCAGCACAACCATGTTTCAGGCGGCGTTTTACGCGGGCTTCCCGATTGTCGAACGCTACGCGCATGGCTATCAGGTCGGCTATTACAAGCAGGGCGAAGGCGTCGGCATGGACGCGGCGATTTTTCAGGCGACCGAGCCGAACGAGCAGTCGCTCGACTTGCGCTTCATGAACGACACCGATTACAGCCTGCTGATCGAAGCCAATACTTTTCCCGGCAATAACGCCGTGCAGTTCCGCTTCTACAGCACCAATCCGGGGCGGCAGGTCGTCAAGCAGGGGCCGGACATCACCAACGTGACTTCTGCCGCGCCGACCGTCTATGAATCCAACCCCAACCTCGGTGCAGGGCAGTCGCTTCAGGTCGATTGGGCGGCGGAGGGCGAGGAAGTCCGCGTCACCCGGCTGATCCTCGACATGAGCGGCAACCAGATCAGCAAGGACGTGTTTTACAGTAATTACCAGCCCTGGGGCGCGATCATTCAGGTTCCCCCCGGCGATTCGCGACTGGGCTAAGCTAGCATGGGCTACACAACGGAGTTCGAGGGACGTTTCACACTCGATAAACCGCTCAGGCCGCGTCAGATGGAATATCTGGAAGTCTTCAGCGACATCGATCATGTGAAATTCCGCACCGACGGACTGGCAAAACTCCCTGATCCTCTGCGACGGTCGGTGCGGCTCCCAGTGGGCGATGAAGGTGCTTACTTTGTTGGAATTTCGCCGGAACATGATGCCTTTGTCGTAGATCGCTTTCATCCGCCTCATGGAATGCCCAACAGTAAATGCGGCTGGCGACCGACCCGTGATGGTCGCGGCATCGAATGGAACGGGCGCGAAAAATTTTACGATTATGTGGAATGGCTGACCTACCTGATCGAGCATTTCCTCAAACGCTGGGGCTATACCTTGAATGGCGAAGTCACCTGGGTGGGCGAAGACCCTACCGATACGGGAGTCATCGTCGTCTGTGACAACGAAGTTAACACGCGCAGCCCTGCGAACCTCCCCCAATAGGACACAGTGTCCTAATTTCAGGCTTTCAATCGGACACAGTGACGAATTTTCGAACCTTTTTCGGGGAGCATGTGTATTGCGTGTAAGAGCTTAACATCCTTGCAAACTGCCTTAACTCGTGTTAATGTCGGTTTCAAGTGTTTGATTCAAGTTTTCCGCTGATTTTGCAACAGAAATTTTGTCTACAGGAGGCGCATGTATGAAATATTCAAAGAAAGCTGTTCGCCTTGCGAGCCTGCTCATGGTCACTGCACTCGCGTTCGCAGTGGTCGGCGGCGTGGCAGCGCAGGACACCGCCAAAAAAGTATTGGTCACGGGTCGGCAGATGGGGCCGGACGACATCCCAACGCTTGACCCCTCGCTGATGCAGGACGTGAACTCGGTTCAGGTCGGTTCGGAACTGTTCCCCGGCCTCGCCAATCTCGACGAAGAAAAAGTCACCGTGACCCCCGGCGTCGCCTCAAGCTGGGACGTCTCGGCAGACGGCATGACTTATACCTTCCACATCATGGATAACATTCCCTGGGTTCACTACAACGCCGATACCGACGCTGTGGAAGAAGTCAAGGATGATGCAGGCAACGTCAAGATGGTGACAGCGCAGGACTTCGCCTACGGCATCACGCGCACGCTTGATCCCAAGACGGCTGGCCCCTATCAGGGCGTCCTCGAACCCTGGATTCTGGGCGGCACCGAATTCTCCAGCTCTGACCCGGCAGCTTCGGATGCCGACCGTCAGGCGCTGATCGATGCTCTCGGCGTCAAGGTCATCGACGACCACACCCTCGCCATCACCGAACCGCTGCCGTCTTCGGTCTTCCCGGTCATCGCCTCCATGTGGATCACCTGGGCGGAACCGCAGTGGGTGGTCGATGCCAATGGTGAATTCTGGACCGATCCCGAAAACATCGCCACCTTCGGCCCCTTCGCGCTCAAGGATTGGCAGCACGGCGGCGGCGGCAACCTGACCATGATCAAGAACCCCTTCTGGCCGGGAACCCCGAATTCGCCCCAGGCGAAACTCGATGAAGTCCAGTTCGTCTTCCTCGACCAGGATCCGCAGCTTGCCAACTTCGAAGCCGGCACGCTCGATGTTTCCGAAGTCCCGCAGGACGCGATTGACCGCATCAAGGCCGACGCCACCCTGAGCAAAGACTACTTCGTTGGCCCCGGCACCTGCACCTACTACTATGGCTTCGGCTCGCTTGAAGCGCCGTTCGATGATCCGAGCGTCCGTCTCGCCTTCTCCGAAGCGATTGACCGCCAGTCGATTGTCGAGAATATCACCAAAGGCGGTCAGATTCCGGCCTCCTACTTCAGCCTGCCCAGCCTCGTCGCTGCGCCGACCGAAGCCGAATACCCCGGTGGCGGCGTTTACACCAATATCGACGACGCCAAAGCCCGTTGGGAAGCCTACCTGACCAAGACCGGCAAATCAGCCAGCGACTTCAGCCCGACGATTGTCTACAACACCAGCGCCGCCCACCAGGCGATTGCGCAGGCCGTCCAGCAGCAGTGGAACACGGTTTTCGGTGTCAACACGCAGCTCACCTCCGAAGATTTCGCCACCTACCTGGATAACCGCACCACCTTCGACGTGTTCCGTGCCGGCTGGTGCTATGACTACCCGGACACCAACAACTTCCTGCGTGACGCCATCGTTTCAGGGAAATTCAACTGGACGAATGACACCTTCGAGACGCTGGTTCAGGACGGTTTGACCGCCTCAACCCTTCAGGAGCGCAAGGACGATTACGCGAAGGCCGAGACCATCCTCGTTCAAACGGATGCGATCATGGCACCGATCTATTTCTACATCACCCAGGACCTGACCCAGCCTTACGTCACGCGCACGCACTCGCTGATCACGCGTGAAGTGTACGAAAAGTGGGACATCAACAAGTAATCGGTTGAATTCGTTACTGTAATTTGTAGGGGCGACCTGGCAGGTCGCCCCTACACATATTGAAAGCATGATCTATGGCAAGATTTATCGTCCGGCGCTTTTTGTGGATGTTCCTCGTTTTATTCGTGGTTTCCGTAATCACGTTCGTCCTCATGCGCGCCGTCCCCGGCGGCCCCTTCCAGACCGAACACGGCGTTCCACAGGCTGTACTCAATAATATTGCCGAAAAATATAACCTGACCGCGCCGCTGCCTCTCCAGTACGCCAAATGGATCACCGATATTCTCATCCCGCGCGTGACCGACGCCAGTTTTAAGCGCACGCCCGTCGAAGATTATCTAGTCAATATTCCCTTACCTTTCTTAGGAAATAAAGCTGCCTTTCGCTGGATGAACTTCGGCCCATCACTTAAGAGCCGCAGTACCACCGTCGCAGGCATTTTTCAGGATAATCTGCCGATTTCGTTCCAGTTGGGAACCGCCGCACTCGCCGTCGCGATGGCGATTGGCATCCCGCTGGGCGTGATCGCAGCCCTTAAACGCAACACAGTCTATGACTATACTGGCATGGGTATCGCTATCGTCGGCGTGTCCGTCCCGGTTATCATCATGGGGCCAATTCTTCAATATGCGTTCGGTGTGCAGTGGAAACTCCTGCCCGTTTCGGGGTGGGGTTCGGTTCCACAGATGATTCTGCCCGCCTTCGCGCTCGGCTTCGCTCAGTCGGCACTGCTCGCCCGCCTGACTCGCGCCAGCCTGCTGCAAGTTATGAATGAAGACTTCATTCGCACCGCGCGCGCCAAAGGGCTGAGCGAACGCATGGTCGTGCTGGCGCACGCGCTCAAAAATTCGCTGATTCCCGTCGTCACCGTGCTGGGGCCGCTGTTCGCGGCGCTTCTGACCGGAACGTTCGTCACCGAGACGATCTTCGGCATTCCCGGCCTCGGACGTTACTTCGTCACCAGCGTCACCAACCGCGATTATCCCGTCATCATGGGGACGATTTTGCTTTACGCAGTCTTTTTAGTGTTGATGAATATGCTTGTCGATATTGTGTATGCGTGGCTCGACCCGCGCATCCGGTTTGATTGATTAAAGGGCAGCGCTATGGCAGTCGCAGAGGGTAACCAAAACATCGGCTCGGCAGGAGTCGCCAAACTGCACACCAAACCGAGGGGCGATAGTCTGTGGATGGACGCCTGGCGGCGTCTGCGCCGCAATCGCCTCGCGGTCATCGGCATTGTCATCATCGTCGCAGCGGTGCTGATGGCGCTCTTTGCCAACCAGCTTGCGCCCAAATGGTATGGCGATCAGATTTTGGCAGATAACAACTCCGCGCCGCAGTGGGTCACCAGCGTTTTCCCGAACATGGTTCCCAAAGAAAACGGTGGCTACGTCACCGTCAACAACAGCTATGCCCTCGGCGCAGATAACCTCGGACGCGACCTGCTCAGCCGCATCATTTACGGCTCGCGCGTTTCGCTGGCGGTGGCCTTCATCGGCCCGCTGGTCTCGCTGATTGTCGGTATCAGCTTCGGCCTGATCTCCGGCTATATCGGCGGGCGCGTCGATAACCTGATGATGCGTATCGTCGATATTATGTACGCCTTTCCAACGCTGCTGCTGGTGATTTTGCTGATGGCCTTCTTCCGCTCAAGCTTCGCCCAGACCGAACCGGGAACCTTTGCTTACGCCGTTGGTCAGATTGATCAGGCGATGGGCGGAATGTTGTTCATCTTTATCGGCGTGGGGATCACCTCGTGGATGGGACTGGCGCGGCTGGTGCGCGGACAAATCCTCTCGGTGCGTGAAAAGGAATTTATCGAAGCGGCGCGCGCGCTTGGCGTCAACGCGCGCGGGATTATGTTCCAGCACATGCTGCCGAACATTCTTGGCCCGGTCATCATCTCGGAAACGCTGACGATACCGACCTACATCTCCTATGAAGCCTTCCTCAGCTTCATAGGCCTCGGCGTCAACCCGCCCACACCAAGCTGGGGCGCGATGATCTCCGATGGATCGCACTCGATCAGCAGCTATCCCAACCAGGCGATCTTCCCGGCGATTGCCCTGTTCCTGGTCATGTTCGCCTTCAACTTCCTCGGCGACGGTCTGCGCGACGCGCTCGACCCGCGTATGCGCGGCGTAGACTAACCGTATTTGAATGGAACCGTATCGGGCAGACGCGAAACGTCTGCCCGTTTTTATTGGTTTCACTGCCTCGCCGATGTCCCCCGCCCGACCGACAAGCCGCGATAAGGTACAATAAACGAAGCGTCTCGTAAATCCGTTTTGATGTGACCGATGGCTCGACAGCGAGAATTTGACAAGGAAGCAGTGCTCGAACAGGCGATGCTGCTCTTCTGGGAGAAGGGTTACGAAGCGACCTCGATTCGCGACCTGATCAAAAGCATGAACATCAGCAGCAGCAGCATGTACGAAGTTTTTGGCGATAAACGCAGCATCTTTCTGGCGGCGCTGGCGCGCTTTTGCCTCATCGAACAGGCGAATATCGCCCAGCTTGCCGAAAATGCCGCCACACCGCAGCGCTTTGTCGAGCAGTTGTTCGCCTCGCTCGACGAACTCACGATTTCCGGTACGTCGCAGCATGGCTCGCTGGCCTTCAATGCCATGATCGAATTTGGCACACAGGATGCCGACGTGACCCAACTGCTGCTGAGCCACTACTTTGCGATTGCGAAGGTCATCAGCGAAACCCTTCAGCGTGGGCAGGCTGCGGGCATCGTCAATAACCGGCTGCCCGCGCCCGATCTGGCGCACACCATCCTGACCGCCCTGAACGGAGCTTCGACCGTCAAAGGAGTGCGTCCCGATTTCACCTATATCCCCGCCATCACGCAGGTCTTGCTCAGTTTACTCAACCCCTGAATTATTCAGGAAAAATTAATCCCCTGTGCCGCCTTTGTGGTGTTACAATAAGCGCATTCTGAAACAGTCGTTTCAGAATCATGTCGTCCTCAGGTCAATCATGGATTGAGAGGAATTCCGTTATGGCGTTGCAAACGCCTCCCCAGATTTCGGGAGGACTGCCCGTATTGGGTCACATGATCGAAATGCTGCGCGACCGCGAAGGGCTGTTCAAGCGCGGTTACGCCGAACACGGTGATCTGTTCAGTATGAAATTAGGGCCGCAGTCGGTCGCCGTGCTCACGGGCGCTGAAAATAACAAGGTGTTCTACACCGAAACCGACAAAGCGCTCAATATGCAGGAAGGCTACGGCTTTTTGAAAGAAGCCGTCGGCGAAGTCCTTTTCACCGCCAGCCAGGACACCTACTACAATCAACGCCCCGCGCTTCAGGAAGTTTTCAAGCGTGAGCGTATGGTTGGCTACATTCAGGCCATGAACATCGAGGTTCAGCGCTGGATCGATTCGCTGGGCGCATCCGGTGAAGTCGATCTCGCCGAAGCAATGCTCCATCTCGCCCAGTTTGTCGCCGGACGCGCTTTCATCGGCGCGAACTTTCAGGAAGAACTCGGCCCCACCTTCTGGAAAGAGTATGAACTAATCAGCCTCTCGCTCGACCCGGTGCTGCCGCCCACGCTGCCGCTGCCCAAGTTCAAGCGCCGCGATCAGGCCAAAACGAAAATCCACCAGACGCTCGGCAAACTGATTCAGAAACGCCGCGAACATCCCGACCAGTACGATGACCTCATCAGCACGCTGCTGACGACTCCGCTCAAGGATGGCTCAGTCATGCCTGACGAAGCGATCATCGCCATGTTCATGGGGCTGATCTTCGCCGGACACGAAACCACTGCGGGGCAGGCCGCCTGGTTGATCGCCCTGCTGCTCCAGCATCCCGACTATCGGGCGCTGGTACAGGACGAAATTCGCGGGCAGGTCGTCTACGGTCAGCCCATCGATGCAGCCGTCCTGAGCAAGCTGGAACGGATTTACTGGGCTATCGACGAGACCACCCGCCTGCACCCGTCTGCCGACACCCAGCTTCGCACCGTCACCACGCCGATCACGATTGGCGGCTATGAAATCCCGAAGGGCTGGCGGCTGATGGTCAGCGCGGCCTCATCGCACTTTCTCCCCGGCACCTTCAGCAACCCGGAACAGTTCGATCCGCTCCGTTTCTCGCCGGAACGCGCCGAAGGCAAGAATCCGTTTGCGATTGTCGGCTTCGGCGGCGGCATCCACAAATGCACGGGCATGAACTTCGCCAAAAACGAGATGGCGATCATCACCTCGCTCTTCTTCCAGCAGTTCAACGTCGAGCTGCTCAGCAAGGAAGTTCACGTCGTCACAGGGCACGGAGCCAATCGCACGTCGGAAGTGCGCGTCCGCTACCAGCGTAAACCGCTCACCGAACTGACCGACGAGACCACCATCCTCGCAGCGGCTGAAGCTGGCTGCCCCCACATCCGCCAGCACATGACCTCCGCGAACTAGATCAGCCACAGAAAACAAAGCTGTTTCCGCAAGGGCGCACCCAGGTGCGCCCTTGTTTGACTCCGCCCATCCGCAAGGATCGGTCAATTTAGTACCACCTAAATCGCCGCGTTTGCAGCGACTCTACCCGGTGTTATAATTCGTTCAAACGTTCCTTTCAGATTTTCGAGCGGCGTTTTTCCCACATGCCGCCCGCTTTGTTGGTTCACACAATCAGGAGTTTTATTTTGACCTCGCTTGTGCTAACACTCTCCGAGACGCTGCGTTATCGCGGCGCAATCGGCCAGTGGAGCTGGGTGCTTCACCGCATCACCGGACTGGGTGTCCTGTTTTTTCTGACGCTCCACGTCATCGACACCTCATGGTCGGTTTTTTATCCCGAACTGTACGTCGAAGCGATTGCCACCTACCAGACGCCCCTCTTTACCCTGGGCGAGTTCGCGCTGGTCGCTGCGGTCGTCTACCATGCCTTTAACGGGATTCGCATCGTGATTTTCGACTTCCGCCCGCGCTGGTGGAAATATCAGCAGCGCGCGGCCTACTGGGTGCTGGGGCTGAGCGTCGTCCTGTGCATTCCGGTCTTTATCCTCATGTTTGGTCACGTCCTCAATTTCTACAACAACAACGGGCATGTGCTGGGGCTGGTCGCCGTCCTCACTGCGCAGATTCGCTTCGTCGCGGGCTTCGGCGTCGCCATCATTGCCGCGCTGTTGTTTGCCGCCATCACCAGCGTGATCGCGCCCGCGCGTCCGCGCGTTGGGCGACCGCACCAAAGCCGTCTGGAAAAATTCTGGTGGTCGTACATGCGCGTCAGCGGCGTGATCATTCTGCCGCTGGTGTTTGGGCATCTCGCCATGCAGCATCTGATTCAGGGCGTCTTTGACATCACGGCAGCGGGTCACACCGTCGTCGGCACCGACATGATCAACCAGACCGGAACGGCGGTCGAGTTCGTCAAGGATCGCTGGGGCATGTTGTTCGCGGGCGTCGCCGTCTGGCGGCTCTACGACGTGGCGCTGCTGGCGCTGGCAGCCATTCACGGCTTCAACGGCCTGCGCTACGTCCTGACCGACTACACCATGAAATCGCCCGTGCTCAAGCGCGCGTCGATCTATCTGTGCGTGATCGCGGCGGTCGTGCTGCTCGTTCTGGGGGGCGCAGCCGTCCTGAGTACCATCAGCCAGTCGGCGCTCGACATTGCCGAGCAGGCCGCGAAGCAGCTTCAACAGTAAGCCGCGCACTCGCGCAGCCTGTGGTCAATCGTTTTTTTCGGCAAATTTTTGAATCGTTGAGGAAACACAATGCAAACACATCAGTTTGAGGCAATCATCGTCGGCGCGGGTGGCGCTGGCTTGATGGCTGCGCTCTATGCGAGTAAAGGCGGCGCGCAAGTCGCCGTGATTAGCAAGCTCTACCCCACCCGCAGCCACACCGGCGCGGCGCAGGGCGGAATTGGCGCGGCACTCGGCAATCTGGACGAGGACAAACCGATCTGGCACGCCTACGATACCGTCAAGGGCGGCGACTGGCTCACCGACCAGAACGCAGCCAAAGTTCTCGCCGAAACCGCCGTCGATGCCGTCATCGAACTGGAACACATGGGGCTGCCCTTCGACCGCACGCCTGAAGGCAAAATCAGCCAGCGGCGCTTCGGCGGTCACACCAGCAACTTTGGCGAGAAACCCGTTCGCCGCGCCTGCCATGCCGCCGACCGCACCGGTCACATGATTTTGCAGACGCTCTATCAGCAGTGCATCAAGAACGAGGTTCACTTCTATGATGAGTTCCACGTCATCGACCTGATCCGCAGCGCTAACGGCGTGGTTTGCGGTGTCGTCGCGATTGAACTCGGCACAGGCGAGATTCACATTTTCCACTCGAAGGCGACCCTGTTCGCGACGGGCGGCTGGGGGCGCATCTTCTCGGTGACGAGCAACGCCCACAGCCTGACCGGAGATGGTTCGGCGCTGGTCTATCGGCGCGGCATCCCGCTTCAGGACATGGAATTCTTCCAGATTCACCCGACCGGCATCTACAAGATGGGCATCCTCATCACCGAAGGCGTGCGCGGTGAGGGCGGCGTCCTCATCAACGGGCGCGGTGAGCGTTTTATGGAGCGCTACGCCCCCAATATTAAAGACCTTGCCAGCCGCGATGTCGTCAGCCGCGCCATCTATCAGGAAATCCGCGACGGCAACGGCATCAAGGGCAAGGATTACGTCTATCTCGACGTGACGCCAACGACGGTCAACCGTTACCTCGCCGAAGCGGGTGAGACTCGCCGCATTGACGCCGAATATATCGAGAACAAGCTGCCGGACATCCTCGACTTCTGCCGCGTCTATCTTGGCGTCGATCCGGTCAAGGAGCCGATGCCGATTCAGCCGACCGCCCATTACGCGATGGGCGGCATCCCCACCAATGTCGATGCCGAAGTCGTCATCGACGAAAACTGGACGGTGCTGCCCGGTTTGTACGCAGCCGGCGAAACGGCCTGCGTCAGTGTGCATGGCGCGAACCGCCTCGGCACGAATTCGCTGGTTGACCTCGTCGTCTTTGGTCGGCGCGGCGGCATGAAGATCGCCGAGTTCGTCAAGCAGGCTGATTACGCTCCGCTGCCCGCCAATCCCAGCGCCGAAATTGAAGCCGAGTTCAGCCGCATTCGCAACAGCAGCGGCAAAACCCGCCCCGGCGAACTGCGCCAGCAGATGCAGAAGGTCATGATGGACGACGTTGGCGTCTTCCGCACCGGCGAAGGCATGACCAAAGCGCTCGACACCCTGCGCGACCTGCGCGACCGTCACCAGACCGATTTGCTGATTGACGACAAGGGGCAGAAGTTCAACACCGACCTGCTCGAAGCCTGGGAACTTGGCTGTATGCTCGACCTCGCCGAGATTACGACCATCAGCGCGCTCAACCGCACCGAAAGCCGGGGCGGTCACAGCCGCGAGGACTATCCCGACCGCGACGACGAGAACTGGCTCGTCCATACGCTCGTCAGCCGTCCCGCCGGAACGGGTATCGCGCCGAAAGGCGACATGCACCCAGAAATCAACGTCAAGAAGAAGGTGGATCGCTCGCTCGAAGTCGATGATCCGCGTTTCAAACCGAAAGTTCGTGTCTACTAAAAGCAGTGCTGAGTGCTGAATGCCGGGAACTGAGTAAAAGACAAAAGCCTAAAGGCGGAGACAGGAAATTTGCTTTTGTAGGGGCAGACCTATGTGTCTGCCCAGTGTTGGGCGCACACACAGGTTCGCCCCTACAAGAACACTTTCCACGTCAGCGTCAATCTTTTACTCAGCACTCAGCACTCAGTACTCGGTACTAAGTGAGGATGAGTCTCGATGGATATAATCTTCCGAATTCGTCGCTTTAACCCGGAAATTCAGGGCAAGAACAAACCTTACTGGCAGGAATTCACCCTCCAGAATGTCGATCCCAGCGAGCGCGTGCTTGAACTGCTGCACCGCGTCAAATGGGAGCAGGACGGCACGCTCACCCTGCGCCGCTCCTGCGCGCACGGTGTCTGCGGCTCGGACGCCATGCGCATCAACGGGCGCAACATGCTCGCCTGCAAAGCACTCGCCAAAGATTTCGGCTCTGGCGACACCATCAAAATTCAGGTCGAGCCGATCCTCGGCCTGCCCGTGCTCAAAGACCTCGTCGTCGATATGGAACCCTTCTTCGACCACTACCGTCAGGTCATGCCCTACTTCGTCAACGACTCGCCGCTGCCCGCCAACGGGCGTGAGCGCCTGCAATCGCAGGAAGACCGCGAGAAGTTCGATGACAGCACCAAGTGTATTCTGTGCGCCGCCTGCACCACCTCCTGCCCCTCGTTCTGGGCGAATGGCGATTACGTTGGCCCGGCGGCGATTGTTCAGGCGCACCGCTTCGTCTTCGACACCCGCGATCAGGCGCTTCAGGAACGCCTCGACGTGCTGGCGGAACCGAACGGTGTCTGGCGCTGCCGCACCATTTACAACTGCACACCCGCCTGCCCGCGCGGAATTCAGGTCACGCGCGCCATCGGCGAAGTCAAGCTGGCGATCCAGCGCGGCTCGCGTGACGGCGTTGTCGTCGATCCGCCCAAGGGCAGTGACGCCAACAACTGAGCCGACGCACATCCTCCAATTTGCTGAATTTCTAGCCCCCTCTTCCCGCAGTGGCTGAGGGGGCAACAGTATAGGATGTAGGGGCGAGGCACGCCTCGCCCGTTACCCGGAGGAGTGCCAGAGTCTGCTTCAGCAGCTTTGTTGCAAGGATTATGCTTGTGTAGGGGCGCACCTGCGTGTGCGCCCTTAAAAAAAGGGCAGACACGTGGGTCTGCCCCTACAAAATCCGATGTTTGCGACAGACCAGCTTCAGCAGGCTTGTTTCCCTAGCCAGAGACCGTAAGCGAAGCGACAGCCTCTGGCGTTCGCACGGTCAGCCGGGGTGAGGTATGTTTGACGACGACGATGCTCAATCCGACGAGCCTTATATCTACCCAATCGAGTACGACGACTTCGACGCGCCGCAGCCCTACTGGACGCGCCATCGCATCATCCTGACCGTCTTCGTCATTCTCATCGTCGTCACCCTGCTCGCCTATACCCTGCAAGGCTTCTTCCTTCCGCACCAGCCCCCGTTGCCCATCCAGCCCGGCCCCATGATCTAACGTTGCGAGGCGCATGATGGGCATTCTCACCGATTTTGTCGTTGCAGACATCAGCGAAGCACAGCGTATCGGCGATTCGCTCAGCCCCAGTTGGGAGTTCGACGGACTCGACGAAAAGGGGATCGATCACGTCAAGCTGGCGACCCTCTACGCCCTCCTGAGCGATCAGCCCTATGACTCCGCCTTCATGTCTGAGGCTTCGCTGGTCTACGTTGCTTCTGATGATGGCCCCTGGGTGCAGCAGGTTCCGCCCGATCTCGTCAGCCGCTTAGCCAACCTCGCCGAGAATGACTATCCGCGCATCGCGCAGCAGTGGGCGCAAACTGAAGAATTCACCCACCCGCACAGCGGCTTCACGCCCGAACTTGCCCGCGAACGCACTGAAAACTTTCTACGCCGAATCGCCCCGCTTGCCCGCCAGTCGCTTGCCGAACACAAAGTCTTGCTTATGTGGACGTGCCTCTAATCGTCCCGCCCCCTACAATTTAGGGGGATCCTCCCCCTGCAACCGGAGTACGATCCCGCCGTAGAGATATGAATCCCCTCATTGAAATGGAGATGTGTTCATGCGCTTCTTGAGTCGTATCTGCTTAATGCTGCTTTTGCTCGTCCCGCTGGCGATCCACGCACAGGCCGAAACCGACGTGGACGCTGCCAAAGCCATCGTCGCCCAGCTTGTCAACGGCGATTACGCCGGGCTTTACGCCCAGTTGAATGATCAGGTCAAAGCTGCCGTCACGCAGGATCAGCTTCAGCAAGCCTGGGAAGGCATTGTCGCCAACGCTGGCGCGTTTCAGAAAATCGGCACGATTGCGGCTGGCCCCATCGATCACAGTGTTGTCCTCACGCTGGAGTTTGAAAAGGCGCAGCTCAACCTCATCGTCGCCTTTGACGCTGAAGGCAAAGTTGGCGGCCTGCGCTTTGCCCCGGCAGCCAGCGGAACGCCCACGCCCGAAGCGCCGACACCGACCTACGCCGATGCCAGCGCCTTCACCGAAACTCCTGTCACGGTTGGCGATCTCAAGCTGCGCGGCACGATCACCATGCCCGTTGGCGACGGGCCGTTTCCGGCAGTCGTATTGATCTCCGGCTCCGGCCCCAATGATCAGGATGAGACGATTGGCCCGAACAAGCCCTTCCGCGACCTCGCCTGGGGACTCGCTGCTCAGGGCATCGCCACCCTGCGCTTCGACAAGCGCACTTATCAGCCGAAAGCCCAGCTTGATATTGTCACCCTCACCCTCAAAGAAGAATACGTGGACGATTCCAGCGCCGCCATCAGCCTCATCAGCCAGACCAACGGCATCGATCCGGCGAAAGTGTTCATCCTCGGTCACAGCCTCGGCGGTTACGTCCTGCCGCGCATCGCCGCCGCCAATCCCAACGTCGCCGGGATGATCATCGCCTCTGGCTTAGCCAGTCCGCTGCCAGAAACGATTCTGCGTCAGGTACGCTACATCGCTTCGCTCAGCGAAACCACGCCCGCGCCCGATGCCACCGAAGACCCGCAGATCACCGCGATTGCTGATCTCGTCACTCAGATCAACGCGCTGACCGCCGACAGCCCTGCCGATAAGCTGATCCTCGGTGCTGCCCCCGCCTACTGGCTTGATCTGCGCGACTACGATCCAGTCGCGCTAGCGGCCTCCGAGCCGCAGCCGATTCTGATTTTGCAGGGCGAGCGTGATTATCAGGTCACCGTCGCCGACGACCTGAGCAAGTGGCAGGCGGGTCTCGCCGATCACGCAGACGTCACCATCAAGACCTACCCCGATCTCAATCACATCTTCGTCACCGGAACCGGTATGGCGACCCCCGCTGAGTACAACAATCCCGGCAACGTTGCGCCGGAAGTCATCGACGACATTGCCGCCTGGGTCAAGGCACACTAAGCTCTAGCGGGCTTGTGACCGGATAACGAAAAGGCGCAAAGGTGTCTAAATGCCTTTGCGCCTTTTCTTGAGGATTATCCCTTTATGGCAGCCGTCGCGTCGGAAGCGGTT
The DNA here is from genome assembly GCA_034432495.1 of Anaerolineae bacterium. Classification (GTDB taxonomy): domain Bacteria; phylum Chloroflexota; class Anaerolineae; order Aggregatilineales; family Phototrophicaceae; genus Flexifilum. The sequence goes on from DAOUCB010000110.1 coordinate 41,981, forward strand.
AAGCGACGTAGGGTGGCGTCCCCGCAGGTCGATATTCCACAAGCAGGACTCGCCCATCCAGAACCTCATTCGAAACAAGCTCAAATCCGGTATCCGGCAGCCCGTTAAAGATCGGCTCCGCACCCGTTTCTGGAAGAATCAGCGGGCAGATGACAAGTTTGAGACGATCTACCAGACCCGCCGTGAGCAGTTGCTTGACGAGCGACACACTGCCCAGGGTGCGCAGTTCAGGGCCATCAACCTGCTTCTGTTCACGCAAAAAACCCACCATGTCATCCCGGACGACTTTCAGCCCCGGCCAGTCGGTCGACTCCAGCGTGCGCGAGAACAGCCAACCGGGGGTCACCTGCATAATTTTCCAGCCTTCGTCCCGTACCTGTGCGGGGATGGCATTCATTATCTCGTAGGTCTTACGTCCGATGATTATCCGATGCTCAATGGCAGTATTGGTTTTGATCCAGTGGTCAAAATCAGGACCAAAATAGCCATAATAGCCGGGTGAACGCTGACCTCGCGCGTAGCCGTCCAGCGATACGATCAGTTCGCAAACCAGTTCAGCCATAGTGACCATTTCCCTTTCAAATGATGTCCTCAATCCACTTTGCAGCAACGGGCGCATCATACATCGGGGAAGGGGTGCAAGTCTTGAAAAAAACGGCAAATTATTCAGTTTGGGATTTACGCAGCAACTCGCGAGGGGTATAGCCGAGTAAGCGTTTCAGGGATCGCGTCAGGTGCGGTTGGTCAGCGTAACCCAGTTCCTGGGCAGTATGGATGATAGAATTCCCTTCATACAGGAGTTCCCGCGCCCGTTCAGCCCGCTTCATCTGACGGATGGAATTTTGCCGTAACCCGGTGCTGTGCTGGAAGCGATAGCGTACCGTTCGCTCAGAAGTATCTACCAGCTCGTCACGGAGTCCCGCTTCGATGAGCGGGTCGTGTGTCACTGCGCCTGCCCGCGCCAGTTGCGCCACGAAGATTTCCACATTTTCGTAATTTGGAATTTCCCAGACCTTATCCTGCAACCAGAAATGCGTTCTGCCGCTTTCGGGCAGGGTGATTTCGCGGTTGAGCAGCGCTGGCGCGGGCAGAAAAGGCATAAACGTGCCAACCTTGAAACGTATCCACAGGCTCTCTGCGCCCGCAGTATAAGCGAGTGGTCGCGCTTCCTCTAATGTGCCGACGACCAGGCTTCGCACGACGCCCCTGTCTCGCGTGAAGATCAGATGCCAGTGATAGCCTGCCGGACGCATTTCGAAGCCATCCGCAGCCGTGTATCCATGCGCGACCCACTCAATATAGGGAGATTCGACGCGGCGTTCGTCAGGGATCACGATCATAGCGAATCACTCGCCTGCTTCGCGTCCGTGCGTCGAATCGTCCCCATTTACCGCACGGGCAGCACTTCGCGCGGCTTGCTGCCTTCCGTCGCTGGGCCAACCACGCCCCGTTCTTCCATCGTGTCGATCATGCGAGCGGCGCGCGTGTAGCCGATGCGCAAGCGCCGTTGCAGCAGCGAGACCGACGCTTTGTTCAGGCGGCGCACCAGATCAACCGCCTGTTCGTACATCTCGTCCTCGCCATCCGGCACGTCGTCGTCGCCGCCGCCGTCGTCGCCCTCGTCATCATCGCGATCCCAGAACGCAACCTGTGACTGCGCCGACGTACTGCTGCGCGGCGGCGTTCCGCCGTTGCTGCTGTTGCGCATAATCACGCCGCCGCCTTCGCTGCGATCCCGATCCTCAGGGCTTGCCCCAATCGGGCGCGAGGCCGCGATCAGGTCGTCCTCGCTCATCTGACCGCGCCAGAAGCGTGTGATGTTGCCAATCTCGTTGTCCGAGACAAACACGCCCTGCAAACGAACAGGCGCAGGCGCGTCACCGCTCATGTAGAGCATGTCACCGCGACCGAGCAGGCGTTCCGCGCCGGGCTGGTCGAGGATAACGCGGCTGTCGGTGTTGCCCGCCACCGCGAAGGCGATACGTGCCGGGAAGTTGGCTTTAATCAGACCCGTCACAACATCGACCGATGGGCGCTGCGTCGCGATCACCAGATGGATGCCCGTCGCACGCGCCAGCGCGGCGATACGGGTGATCACCCGCTCGGTGTCATCCGGCGCAAGCATCATCAGGTCTGCCAATTCGTCGATGATCACGACGATGTACGGCATCGGTTCTTCGTTGGACGGAATATGCTTGTTGTAGTCCTCGATATTACGCGAGGCCGCGTTACTAAACCTGCGATAGCGCTCGTCCATTTCGCGCGTCACCCACTTCAGCACGCTCACGATCCGTTCCAGATCGACCACCACCGGGGCGATCAGGTGTGGAATGCCGTTGTACTGAGTCAATTCCACGCGCTTGGGGTCAACCATCACAAACTTGACCTGCTTGGGCGTGTTGTTCAGCAGAATGCTGGCGATAATCGCGTTCACGCACACCGATTTACCCGAACCGGTCGTTCCGGCGATCAGCAGATGCGGCATCGAAGCCAGATCGCCCGCGACGGGCGTGCCGTCCACGCCCTGACCAAGTGCAATCGCCAGCGGTGACTTGCCCGCCACCTTTTTGAATTCCATCGATTCGAGCACGTTGCGCAAATGCACAACTTCGGCCTTTTCGTTTGGCACTTCAACGCCGACATACCCTTTGCCTGGAACCGGCGCTTCAATACGAATCGCTTTCGCGCCTAGCGCCAGTTGCAGGTCTTTGTCGAGCGCCGCAATCGCGCTCACCTTGACGCGGTTCTTCTTGCCACCACGACCGGGGACGTAATCCGGCTCGACACCAAACTGTGTCACCACTGGCCCGGTGCGCACGTCTACCACACGCCCCGGTGCGCCGAAGCTCGACAGCGTTTCCTCGATGATGTGCGCCCGTTTCAGCAGCATCTCGTGATCTGGCTCTTCGTCGATGCCGGAGGTCAGCAGCGCGGGCGCTTCTGGCATCTTCCAGTTGCGCGGTGCGCGGCGCGGCGGAGGGGGCGGCGTCAGGTCAGCCAGCGCGTTTGGACGCAGGTGCGACGGCATCCCGGAAGTCGAAGCACTTGAAGGCGTTGATGGCACGGCAAACGGCGGATCGCTTGGCTTGCCAAACGACGAGGAGGCTGCCGCACGGGCAGGCGCGGGCATTGTCGGCGGTGTCGTTGCCGCCTCGATCCCGATCTTCGGCTGCTGCGTCTGCGGCGCAGGCGGTTGTGTCCTCGTTGGCGTTGGCGTTGGCGCAGGCGGGGCTTCGGCGGTTTGCCGCAGCGTATTCATCCGGCTTTGCAGATCCGGCATTTGCGCTGCTGCTGGAGCCGTTGGCGTCGTCCCGTTCCCATTGGGCGTCGTGGGAGTCGTTGGTTGCTGTGGCTGGAAAGCCGCAGGCTGCTGAATAGGTGTCTGTGTCGGCTGCTGCGTCGGCTGAGCCGGTTGCCCGAACGGTCGCGGGCGGTCGGCTCCGTTGTTCGCTCCCGCACCCGGCAGCGACGAACGGTCATTTTGCGCGCCGTTCCGGTCGCCTGAGGGCGACAAATCCGGTCGCGAGAGCGGAGTCCGTGTATAGGGCTGCACCCCACTCGAAGCGGGGGTCGGCGGTGCGCTCAAAGGCGGTGTCACCCCCGGCGCTTGCCCCCGATTTGTCGGCTGTGGCGCACTCGGTCGCCGCAGCAAGTCCCCCAGACGCGGGGTTTGCTCGGCAGGCGCAGGCGCAGCAGCAGGCGCTGCTTGCGTCGGCTGAGCCAGCGAAGCCGCCGCCTGCTGCTGTTGACCTTCAGGCGAAAGCGGGTTGTTCAGTGGCTGCGGCGCTGCCGAAACCGAGTTCGTTTGCATTTGTGGCTGCGGCGTCAGCGAAGGCGTACCGGTTGCCGAACGCTCAGCGGGTTTCGCAGCGGCATCATTGTCCTGCTTGTTGCCGCCAAAGAATCGACCGCGAATGGCTCCTAAGCCCGTCGCGGCTGCGGCTCCTGCTGCCGCCCCGGCCACCGCTGCTGCGGCAGGGGACAGCCCTGTCGATTTGTCGGCTGTCTTTTCGGGCGGAGCGGGACGAGATCGCGCGGGAACGGATTCTCCCTGCGACCTGGTGCCGGGGAGTGCTGTGCGCACCCGTGAGAACAGCCCGCCGGATTTCTCCTGCGCCACCGGCACGGGAACCGGAATTGCGATGGGCTGCGCCAGTTCGTCGTCTTCGTCGTCCAGCGTCCCCGCTAAATCAGGCGCGCGGAATGGTACAGTGCTGGTGCGTCCGCCCGTCGTGATCGGGATACGGCGCTGTTCTTCAGCCAGCGCAGGCGTTGAAGCGGGCAGCGCAGGCGATGACATCGCCGGGAGCGGAATCTGTTCGGCGGGTTTCGCCACGCTGATTTGCTGCGCCGCCGCCGCCAAAGCCTGCTGCTTGGAAGCACGCACAGCCGCGTTCCGCTGACGCCGCTGCGCCATTGCGTCGCTCAGGTTGCGCCCGTTGCTGACAATCACCATCGCCAGGTCGGATGCGCTCAGGCTGAGCGCCAGCATCAGACCGACGATCACCGGGATGAATACCAGCAGAAAGCCGCCGATTTCACCGAAGTTGCTCAGCAGCAGATAGTAAATTTCACCGCCGATCCAGCCACCGCCGCGCCCCAGACTATAGGCAATCGGCAGGAAAACGTTCTTGAGTGTGGCGAGATAATCCTGATTCGCGCCGACTTTGTACTGGAACGAATCGATGAACTGCGCCAGCACCAGCACGCTGACGAACAGCAGCGCGAGGCCAATCAGGCGCGTTCGGCTGATGACCGGGGCTTCGTCGCCGAAGTGACGCAGAATCAGCCAGACGCCAATGGCAAAGGTGACACCCAGCACAAACACCGCGCCCCAACCAAAAACATACGACAGGCCGTGATTGATCGATTCGGTCAGCGCGCCTTTGGTCGGCGAGAGGCTGCTCAACAGCAGCACCAGCGACCCCAGCAGCAGCGAGACGCCGAGAATGTCGAGCTTGTTGTCGAGCGACAGGCCGCCCTGATCGACCTTCGGCGCTTTGCTGGTCTTGGATCGGGTAGCTGGTTTCGCAGTTTTACTGGGAACAAACGGGTTGATCGCCTTGAGACGATCACTCAGCGAAGGTGCAGGCCCGCCTTTCGCGCCCCCTTTGCTGGGTGTCGCGGCTGCGTTCCCGCCAAACGCGGAACGTCCGCCGATTGCGCTCGAAGCGCTGCTGCTCGTCTGCGGGCGATTGCCGCCGCCGAGCGAACTGCCCAGCGGACTCTGGCTTGAACCCGATGCGCCGGGGCGATTCGCGCCAAATGCGCCGCCTGCCCCGGTCGGCTTATCGGCTTTCTTGTCGCCGCCGCCGAAGCGTGAAGTCAGGCCGCCCAACCGCCCGCCGATGCCACCGCCCGCCGGTTTGTCGTTGGATTTGTCGCCGCTGCCGAGGCCAACGCGTGACCCCAGTCCGCCGAGTCCACTGCCGCCACCTGCGGGTTTATCGGCTTTCTTATTACCACCCCCGCCGAAGCGTGAACCCAGACCGCCCAACCCACTGCCGCCAGCGGGTTTGTCAGCGTTCTTGTCGCCGCCCCCGCCAAAGCGTGAACCTAGACCGCCGAGTCCACCACTTCCGCCTGCGGGTTTATCGGCCTTCTTGTCACCGCCCCCGCCGAAGCGCGAACCTAGACCGCCGAGCGCGCCGCTTCCACCTGCGGGTTTATCGGCCTTCTTGTCACCACCGCTGCCGAAGCGCGACCCGAATCCACCGAGTCCGCCGCCAGAGGGCTTGTCATCCTTCTTCTCGTCGCCGCCACCGATGCGTGAAGCCACGCCGCCTAAACCGCGCGTCAGCCCACCAATGCCGCCACCGGGCGATTTATCATCCTGCTGGCGGTCGTGCGAACGATCCCCCGTAGGGCGATTGCCGCCGAAAGTGCTGTTGCTGTTCGATGGTCGCTCTTCACGGCGTTCATTACCGCCGCCGCTCGGACGCGCACCAAAACCTCCCAGTCCGCCGCCGGAGGATTTTTCATCTTTCTTCTCGTCGTCGCTGCCGAGCTTCGTCCCAAAACTACCTAAAACGCGGTTGACCGCAGCCGAGCGATCATGCTCGTTGTCTCTCCTGTCGTCGCCGCTGACGCTGCCGCTAATTGGGGAGCGCGTAATCGGGGACTGACGCTGGAAGGGCTGGGGACTCGACGAACTGTTACCGCCGGGTGAATTATTGCCGCCCGGACGATTTGGGAACAAACTACTTCCGCCCGACCCCTGATTGGGGTTTGCACCGGGAGACCGGATCGGGCTGGGGACAGAACCGCCCGAAGGCGTCGGCGGGCGCTGCGGCTGTGGCAGCCCTGCACCGCGCACCGAACTGGGTTTACTGAAAGGATTCGACGTTGAGCCTCGAACGCCATCCTCGTCATCTATTTCGTCTTCGTCGCGTTCGTCCTCATTGTCGTCATATTCATCGTCGTATCGACTCATGGCGTATTCCTATACAAGCGTACTAAAGAGGACGTTCACTTTCACTTTCTGAATCCTTCGCGTAGGGGAATCAAAACAACTGCCAATACCCCATTCATTTAGCATACCACAATTCGCATAAAAATAGGATTAGAATAGAACATAGGTTCTAAGCATAAATTCAGTAAAGATTCATGCTACAATGTCAGTGTGAGCAGTTATCTACGCCGGAGCGCCGGAATGCTGGCTTCTGCTGAATTCTTGTGGCGAGTGAACCAGGATTACGTCAATCGGCTGGCGAAAGCACGCAACTATCTCGATCTTCTCGAACAGTTGGTGCTGGAACGCAGCGAAATTGTCACGCAGGATCGCCTCCTGCCCACGCTGCAATTTACCCGCGTCCATCTCACCGACCTCAGCGCTGAGCAGCGTAACTGGTGCTACCGCTACTTCTATGAATCGCCCGTGACCAAGCGCATTGTGCAGACACCGAACGCCGTACAAAATGCCCTGACCAGCTTCGGCGCGATGTGCGAACAGCATCGCAATACTTTTGGCGATTTAGCCTCGCTGCTGACCAGCTTACCTCGCCCCAAAGCTGCCGTGACCCGCGTCCCCAATGGTGACCTGTGGGAAATGGTACGCTTCGCCCTCAACGATCTGATCGATTTCAGCGATAACCTGAACATCCCCGAACTCGCCTGAGCGGAACACTCACGACAGCGATTGCAGTTCGTCCAGCAGAATCACACCTTGCCGCAGCGCTTGCAGCGCCGCCGCGTGCCGATCTTTGGCCTTCATCTTATCCATCGCCCGCGCCAGCGACTCGATCAGCGTTGGCATCGGCAGATTCAGGCGCTCGGCGATCTGGTCATTGTCGTACCCTCCGGCGATCAGCAGCAGAATCTGGCGCTCGTCGTCGGTCAACTGTGAGGCGTCGCTGCGCGGCTTGAGCATCCCCGTGACGACTTTCTCCGCCACGCCCTGCCCCAGCACCAGCGTCCCCTGGCTGACCTTGATAATCGCATCCATCAGGTCGCTCTCGCTGGCGGATTTGAGTACGTAGCCGTTCGCGCCTGCCTTCAACGCCTGCGTGATATACCATTCTTCATCACGCCCGGTCAGCACCAGCACCTTGACGTTAGGCGCTTTCTCCTTGATTTCAGGCAGGACGTCCAGCCCGCCGCGCCCCGGCATGTTCAGGTCGAGCAGCAGCACATCCGGCTCAAGCTCGACGGCGAGGCGCAGCGCTCCGTTACCATCGCTGGCTTCGCCCAGCACAAGAAACTCATCGCGCTGGGACAAAAAGTTGACCAGTGTCTTGCGCAGCACCGTATGATCGTCTGCCAGCGCGACGCGCAGCGGCGGGCGTTCCTGCGGGCTGGGCGCGTGAACCGACTGCGCGGGCTGCGTCGGCGAATCGGAGGGCGATTCGGGTAGGAGCGCCGCGCTCAACGCTTGCGCGAACGCGCCTGCACTCTGAAAGCGGCGCGTCGGGTTCTTTTCGAGCGCCTTGAGGATCACGTTTTCGAGCGCGACCGGAACGTCTGCGTTGAGCAGGCGCAGCGGCGCGGGTGGCTGCTTGACGTGCTGCATCAGCAGCGCAGGAATGTCGTCGGAGAGGAAGGGAAGCTGCCCGGTCGCCATCTCGTAGAGGACGATGCCGAGCGAATAAATGTCGGTGTGGTAATCGAGCGGCAGCCCCTGCGCCTGTTCCGGCGAAAGATAAGCGGGCGTGCCGATAATCATCCCGGCGGTTGTCACGCGCTTGGCATCACGCGGCAATGCCAGCCCCAGATCCATAATCTTGACCTGCCCGCTGGGCATCACTTTGATGTTGGCAGGCTTGATGTCGCGGTGGATGATTTCGCGTTCATGCGCGTACTGGAGCGCCTGAGCGATCTGCCGCCCAATGTCGATGACTTTCTCTGGCGGCACAGGGATATAATCCGCCAGCGTATTGCCTTCGACATACTCGACGACCAGGAAGTGCATTTCGTCTTCCTCGTCAATGTCGTAGATCGCCATAATGCCGGGGTGGTTCAGCATGGCGACGGCGTTCGCTTCCTGGAAGAAGCGCTTGCGCACCGTGTCACGGACGTAAGGCAGCAGCACTTTCAGCGCGACATCACGCCCCAGGCGCTGATCGACCGCCTTGTAGACCGTCGCGGTCGAACCTTCGCCGAGCAGTTCTTTAATTTCGTAGCGGTTGCGTAAGGTGCGTCCGAGCATACCCAAACCTGCGTGAATGCTAATTTGCAGGTAAGCATAGCATATCAGGCGAGACTTCGCATGGTCAGACGCTGCGCGGGCTTCGCGCTTACTGCGATGTGCGCGGGTCTACCGGGATGTTCGCGTCAAGCTTGGTATCCTCCCCGGCGAGCAGAATACCCCCTTTGATTCGCTGCGGCACGACTTCTTCTTTCTTCGGGTTGATAATCAGATGACGCGCCAGCACCATCAATGCTCCCGCCAGCGGCACAGCAATCAACCCGCCAACGACGCCGCCCACCGCAAAGCCAATAAACAGCGCCATGATCACCAGAATCGGGCTGATGTGGACGCTGTTCGACATCGTGCGCGGCGTCAGGTAATGCGTTTCCACCTGCTGCACCAGCACAAAGCTCGCCAGCGTCAGCAGCGCTGCCAGCGGCGAATCGATCAATGCCAGAAACACTGCCAGACCAGCGCCAATGAAGCCGCCGACAATCGGCAGCGCTGTCGTTATGCCAATAATGAACGCCAATGTAATCGGGTTCGGCACGTTGAAAATGCGCAGCAGAATAAAGTTCGCCACGCTGACAAACAGCACCACCAGCCCAACGCCGCGTACATACGAACCCAGCGTCTGCTCAATCTCAAGGATAATCTCGCGGATGATGCCGCGTCGCGCAATCGAAAAGAGCTGTAAGGTGAACTCAACCGCCTCGTCGCGGCTGGTCAGCCAGTAGACCCCCATCACAATCACCAGGATCGCATCGCCCAACAAACCGCCGACGTCGCCCGCCAGCGTCGGAATCGACGCTTTCAGGCCATCGACCGTCTGCGTCACCGCCGTATGAATCGAGTCGCCATCTAGCAGTGTGACGGGTGTCGCCGGGTGAAAAACCTGATTGATCGTATCTTCCGCCCATTGATTGGCGACAATCAGCTTCGCAGCGAGGCGGTCATCATTTTCGATGTAGCCTCCCATTCGATCCACCGCTGGAGGCAGCACCAGCACAAACAAGGCAAAAATCGAAACCAGCAGCAGTAAATAAACCACTAAAATCGAAGCCCCTTCCGACAGCCCATGCTTGTCGAGCCAGAGCACCGCCGGGCGCAATGCCGACGCGATGATGATCGCGAACAGCAGGATGACGATAATATTCAGGCTCAGGAACAGCATGTAACAGATCACGACGGTGAAAATCACTACCAGAGTATTGCGGAAGGCCTGCTGCGCGGTCATAGTCTTTTCCAATGATCGGTTGTGCCAATAGCATAAATTGTTTTTGTAATTAAATCAATTCCCGAATTCGTCCCCAGATCGTGATCAGCGTACAAGCCGAAAACAGGAACAGCAGCGGATCAGACGGCACACGATAGCGCGTCGAGGGATGAAACACCACGTAGATGATCGTCATGCTAATCTGGACGAACCACAGCAGCGCCACGTCGCGCCAGCGCTTGATCGTCAGCACCACGCCGATCAGCGCCAGCAGCAGCAGCCCGCCAAAATAGAAGCGGTGGATCACCCGCGCCGCCCCGAATTCGCTGTCGTTGTAGAGCGAAACCGGGTCGTCAGGCGGCAGTCCGCCGAGCGTCGTATCGCCCTGCGCATCCGTATTGCGCTGCGCATCTCCCTGATAATTTTGCAGCGGAACTTCTCCGGCGGTCGGGTTCAGGCGCGGAAAAATGTCGATGCTCCAGTGCGTCAGGAATTTCGTCCACAGCAGTTCGGGGATCAGGTTGGGATTAGCGCGCAGCCAGTCGAGCGCAAGCTGCATGTTTTCGTTGTCCCCTGTGAGCGCATTCGGCGCGTCATCCGGCTTATCCGGCCCTGTCCACTGCACATCGTAGCCCGCCTGCAAAAACGGGATCACGTCCGGGTTGTTGCCCTGATAAAAATTCGACCCACCGCTGATCGAGGTCGGCACAAAAGCATGATAGACTGCCTCGTTGCGGAGAATCCAGGGAACCAGCACCAGCGCCGTCAGCACAGCGACGGGCAGCAGCCGCAGAATCGAGTCGATCAGCGAGCGCTTGAACAGGAACCACAGCCCGACAAAAGCCGCCAGCGGCAGCAGGATCGGGCGCGTCAGCGTCGCGATTCCGAGCACCAGCCCGCCGAGGATCGCCAGCCCCCACGTGATCCGATCTCGTGGATTGCGTTCGCGCAGCAGCACCATGATCAGGATGAAAGCGTGCAGTTCCGTGATAAAAATCGGCGTGTCGATCAGCGTTAGATTCTGAAACACGAGGTAGGGATAGAGCGCGGTGAACACGCCAGCCAGCCAGCCGACCCACTCGTTTTGAAACAACCGCTTGCCAATCATGTACAGCATGGCAATCGACGCAGTGTCCAGCAGCGTGTGAAACAGCCCCACCTGCCAGTAACCGCGCCCGAAAATCCCGTAGACTCCCGCCAGAACGTAGCCATACAGCGGCGGCAGCGTCGCGTCCGCGACTCCCGGCGTGATGCCATACACGCCCGTCGTCAGCAGATTCGTCGCATAAGCATCGAACGACGATGAGCCATGAATCGCGCCTGTACTGACGAAATCGAAAATTCCCGGCAGGGCGACCAGCGCCCCCACCCGCACGATCACGCACAGGGCTAGCAGCAGCGCCAGCTTGTGCGCGATCAGCGGTTCAAGGAAGCGCGGCATCGAGCGCGAAGGCGAAGCGGTATGTGAATTCATGCAGATTGGGCGACGTTGTGGATCAACTGGCAAATTTTCATAAATTCAATTTTACAGATGAGTGGACACTTTATCCAACGAGGAATCATCACAACAGACTATTTTTCTCCCCTCTCCGAAGTCGGGGAGGGGACGGCGAACCTGCTTTTGGTTCGCCAGGGGTGGGGGTCTGCGCGGCTATTTTCATGACGACAAAATGGCTGGCGGCCTCAAGCGACCGCCAGCACAAATTCACGTTCGAGATATTGACTCTAGCGCACCGGAACCTGATAGATTTCGCCCTTGACCGTCACCCAGCGCGCATCAATCCAGCCAACGATTCCGTTGTAGCGCACTTGCAGCCACTTATTCTGTCCGGCCTGCACCGTCCGCCCGATCAGTTCCAGCGGCGCGCCCCAGGGAATACTGGCAAGTCGCGGCATCCGCAGGCTGGGGCGGCTGCGCAGATTCATCACCGCGCGCGGGTACGCCCGCGCCCCAACATCCGGCGCGCCGTCAATCCCATCGAAGCTGCTGCCCTGCACAGGCACGGTATTCAGGTCAACACTCAGCGTCAGGTAGCGACCGGATGCCCAGCCGACGCGTTCGCCGACTTGCAGCTTATACCAGTTGTAGATGCCTTCATCTTTATTGCGTCCCAGCACGGTGTAGGTTTGATCCTGTGCCAGCGTCGTGATAAACGACGCGCCCAGGTACGGCCCCGTCCGCAGCGCCAGACCGCGTACACCCGTCACCGTCGCGCAGATGCCCGTGCAGCCGCCCGGAGCACCGGGAGTCAGCGAAACGCCGCCGCCCGCGCCGGGGGTCAGCCCTGGCGTGCCACCGCCTGCCACCTGGAACCACTGGAACTGAATCGCCGCCTGGTCGATGAACTCGACGTATTCGACCGTCAGCGAGTGCGTCCCGGCGGTCAGCGTTTGCTGGAAGCGGTCCGTCGTCAGCACACGCCCCACAAACCGATCCAGCACCAGCACCCCGTCGATGAAGACGCGCACGCCATCATCTGATGAAGCAACAAACTCATACGTTCCCGCGTTGAACAACTGCACCGAAGTGAAGCGAGCGGAGAAATTATCGGTATTCACGGCAGCATTGGGCGAACCCGTCCCCCAATTGATGTTGATCCCGTTGGGCAGCACCTCGGTATACACCACCGAACCCGTTAAATCGGTGCTGTTGTAATAGGTCGCTGTCCAGTTCGTACCAAAATCCTGCGCGCTGTCGGCGCTAATCATCGAGCCAAGCAACAGCAGCGCCAGCAGCCCACCGAGAATAATCACGAGTGCTCCGGCTTGACGTCGTTTGTTCATTCCGCCCCTCCACGTCGTTTCATGATCTGACTAGATTATAGTCGCGAGCGCCAGCACACGCGAAATCAAGTTTTCTCAAAGTGTAATGACATTTGTCCTCCTCTCTACTTTTGCCATGAATCCTGCTATAATATGAAATGAAATATGCAACTTTTTCATCGACCTCCACGTATACAAGATCAAGTACGTTAAATTCAGTAAATCGACGAGGAGAAAACGTCATGAGCGATAACCAGATTACCCCACCGGAGAACAATAACGGCGGCAATAAGCACACCTTCAACGAAGAACTCGAAGTTGCTGGCAACCAGTTGGTCGAGCGCGTCAAGGAATTGATCGAGCAGGGCAATGTTCGCCGTTTGATCATCCGCAACCCCGAAGGCCGCACCCTGATGGAGATTCCGCTGACCCTCGGCGCAGTCGCCGGTGGCGCGCTCCTGTTCTTCTATCCAGTATTGGCAGGTCTCGCCGCGATTGGTGCGCTTGTCGCCCGCCTCAAGATCGAGATCGTCCGCGAAGAGCCGGATGCGCTGGTGCAGGACGCCAAGAAAAAGATTGAAGACGTCAAGAACGACCTCGAAGGCTAATCAATCCCTTCCGTTCGTTTCTACTGCGCAGCGGCGCAGGGCAACCCGGTATTCGCCGGACTGCCCTGCGCTGTTTTCGTAGGGGCGTACCCGTGTATGCGCCCTGGTTTTGGGTCGACGGCTGATCGCTGAAAGCATCAGTCTCTATTGGTGCTATACAACCCCCGCTCACCTTCAATAGAATGCTTCCATACGCCTCTGGCAAATCAAACCAGAGGTCTTTTTTTGCAGGTTACTTTGCGCTGCGCTCAAAAAGGATTTTATTTTGTTGGATCATCTGGGTGAACTTGCGGCTCTCGGTACGTCATTTCTGTTCAGTCTCACGTCGATCTTTTTCACCTATTCCGGGCGCGAAATCGGTTCGCTGCTGACCAACCGCGCCCGCTTGCTGTTCGCGGTCGCCTTCATCCTGCTCATTCACTGGATCAGCTTCGGTCAGCCGCTGCCCATCAATGCCGCGCCGGAGCGCTGGCTGGTGCTGGTCATCTCCGGCCTGATCGGTTTCATCGTCGGCGATGGCTGTCTGTTTCAGGCGTTTCTGCTCGTCGGCCCGCGCATTTCCATGCTCGTCATGGCTTTCGCCCCCGCGCTGAGCGTCATCTTTGCATGGCTGTTTCTCGGCGAGTCGCTCAGCGCACAGGAATTGATCATCATCACGGTGATTTTGCTCGGCATCGCCTGGGTCGTCTCTGAGCGCCCGAAACGTATTCAGGCTGTCAACGACGAAGCACTGCCCGACGAAACCACCTCTAAGCGTGATACACGCCAGCACATTATTGGCCTGCTCTTTGCCCTCGGCGCGACCGTCGGGCAGGCGAGCGGCTTCATCCTTTCCAAAGTCGGCCTCGCGGATGATTTTCCCGCGCTCTCCGGCACCTTGATTCGCCTACTGGGAGCTTTTGTCGCCATCTGGCTGATCTCCAGCGTGCGCGGCGAACTGACATCCAGCGTGCGCACGCTCAGAGCGCACCCGCGTGCAACCCGCTATATTCTGATGGGATCCTTGGTTGGCCCGGTACTGGGGGTCTGGCTGTCACTCGTGGCGGTTCAGCGAACAACCGTCGGCGTTTCATCCACCCTGTCGAGCCTCGCGCCGATTGTCCTGATTCCGATTTCGTATGTGGTCTTTCACGAGAAAATTTCGCGGCGCGCGATTATCGGCACGCTCGTCGTCGTGCTAGCGACCGCCGCCCTCTTTTTGCAGTAGGGGGTACATATAGGCTATCTGAGTACTGGTTTTAACTTTTAACTTTCGACTTTTAACGGCTTTTACTTTTACTCGGTACTCAGCACTCAGCACTTTTTTTATTCAGCACTTGATACTCAGCACCAAATTTCAATACTTGTCCTTGCTTGCGACAACATTCGGCTACAATTATACTATGGTCATCAAACAGGCGGGGTATGAACCCTGAGCTATTGTCACCTCGCATTGCTGCGACAGGAGTAAATCGGTTGGCTAAATCACGGTCTGAACAATTGGTTGCGCGCCTGCGTGATCTCCAAGCGAGTTCAGAGGGTGTTGAAGCTGCCGCCATCGTCAGCGTGGACGGCTTGAGCATTGCCTCATCACTACCCGCAGGCATCGAAGAGGATCGTGTGAGCGCCATGTCCGCTGCCATGATTTCGCTCGGTGAGCGGATTTCCTCCGAACTGGGGCGAGGTATGCTTTTGCAGCTCTACGTCAAAGGCGAGAACGGCTACGTCATCCTCAACGCTATCGGCGAAGAAGCTGTTCTGACCGTGCTGGCACGCCGCGAAGCTCGTCTGGGCTTGATCTTTCTGGACATTGCGCGTACTGTCCAGGACTTAGGCAATTTGCTTTAATTCAGGGATAGACCTTTCCGTGTCCACGACCCTGTACTATCCGAATCGCTTTATTCACTACCTGCTCCAGGCAATGGAGGAGGTCATGGGACAACATGGCCTCGACCAGACGCTGGAGTTAGCAGGCATTGCCTCCGCTCCGCCGGATGATCTCACCCGCGCATTTCCCTTCGAGCGCATCGCCGCCCTCAACGCCGCCCTCGATGAAATGTACGGGCAGCGCGGCGGTCGCGGCATGGCGCTGCGCGCGGGACGCGCCTGGTTCGCCAACGGCATGAAGGAATTTGGCGCGCTCAACGGCATTGCCGACCCGGCCTTCCGCCGTCTCTCGCTCGATGATCGCGTCCGGCTGGCGCTTCAGGCGCAGGCCGACATTTTCAGCAATTTCAGCGACCAGCACTCGCACATCGAAATCACTCAGTCTTCGCTTCAGTTCGTCATCGAAAACAGCCCCTTCGCCTGGGGGCGCGATGCCGAAAAGCCCGTTTGTCATCCACTTGTCGGGCTGTTGCAGGAGTGCGCGCGCTGGGCATCCAATGGGCGCGATTACACCGTCCGCGAAACCCACTGTATTGCCACTGGCGACGCCGCCTGTATTGTCGTCATCAACCAGTAAACCAGGTGGTCACGCATGAATCCAACCAGTGATAGACCGCGCATCCTGATCGTCGAGGATGACCTCGACCTTTCCGATATGCTCGACGCCTATTTTCGCGTCCAGAACTACGACGTTCTGACCGCCGCCTGGGGACGCGATGCCGTCAGGATCAGCGCGGAAGAAACCGTCAACCTGATCATGCTGGACATCCGCCTGCCCGACATCAACGGTTACGAAGTCTGCCGCCAACTGCGCACCCAGCGCAAAACTCAGGACGTGCCGATCATCTTCCTGACCGAGAAGCGCGACCGCGTGGATCGCCTGCAAGGGCTGGAACTCGGCGTCGTCGATTACGTCACCAAGCCCTTCGACATTCAGGAACTGCGCCTGCGTGTGCGCAACGCCATCAATCGCGCCGCCCAGCTTGCGACCGTCAACCCCGTCACCGAACTACCCGAAGTCCCGGTGCTCGATGAACGCCTCAACGCGCTGGTCTACAGCGAAAAACCCTGGGCGCTGCTCCTGCTCAGCATCGGCGGGCTGGATCAACTGCGCGAGATGTACGGTTTCGTCGCCGCCGACGAGATGCTGCGCGCCGTTACGCTGATGGTGCGCAACGCCGTCCGCGAGTTCGGCAGCGAGGACGATTTCATCAGCCACCTCGGTCTTGAAGAATTCGTCATCCTCACCACCACCGATAAGCTCGCCAACATCCGCGAGCGCATCGAAACCCGCATACGGCACTCGCTGACACATTTTTATCGCCCGAAGGAACGCGAAGCCGACGCCGACTTCCTCACGCTGCAAACCGGCACCGTTGATTATCAGACTCAGCAGTTCAACGATGCCGAGTCGGTACGCGCCGCCCTCAGCGCCACCGTCGCCGCGCCGCCAGAGACAAACTAGTTACTGGTCGCGTCGCGTAAATCGCTTATCCGGCTCAACGGATATATTTCGTCTTCAATATCGAGCAAAATCGAGAGTTGTCGGGTCTGCGTAACGCACAGACTGAGAAAAGGCGGTAGTTTTTCGGAGTCGATCTTAATATTCAGTCGTTCGAGTGAACGTGGGCTGTCCACAACCAGCACGCCAGTAATTTCCCCATGACCTTTAAATGGCGCATAGTCTTTGGAAAAGATCGGAATTGCCAGCGCCATCCCCAGGTTTGAAGTAGCGTCTAGCTGTTCTTCAGTCATATTGAACTTTGCCCTGATCGGTTCCTCTCGCGCTCTTTTCCAGTCCGCAACGAGATAAGGCGTTTCTGGGTCTTCCCATACTTTCCCCGCTAATCCTTCGCCGATTGCAAAATCAACAGCAAGGTACGACTGTAAGAAGATTCCATAAACCGAATGAAGGCGCAGTTTGTTGTCATCGTCATCCGGGCGATAAATCATGTCGCGGATCTGCGAGATACGGTCATTACTGGAAAAAAAGCTGAGGATTGGCCGCAGTGATCGATAAAGAAGCTGCCGCCGCGAACGTTTATACAGAGCAAAAATAAGCTTTCGGACAGCGCTCTTTAGCTTGTCGCCACGTCCATCAATATATTGGTTTTGCCTTAGCCGGAGCGGGATATTCCTTTTGTCGCCTTTAACCAGAAGGATAGAAATCGGGATGCCAAGATCAAGTGCAGTGTCAAGTTCAGCTTCTGCGGTTTTACTTTCATAGCTCTCTGGTGATGCCAAAAACACCACGTTCTCAACATTCGACAGGTTTTTTTGAATGTCCCGTTGCCAGCTTTCACCTTCTTGGATGAGTTCATCTGTCCATATAGCAAAGAGTGCGTCACTGAGTGATTGTCTCACACATTCCATACTCGTTTGGTTTTGATGGCTGTAGCTAATGAAAACATCATAATAACTAAACTTTCGCGGGGGCATAATCGCTCACTTGTGAGAGTAAGTATCTGGTAATGGCAAAAATTTGGATTGGCAAAAAAAATTAAGTCGCTTTTGGCGACTTAATGGTGAATACATTGGCTCAGAAGAAGTTTACTCTTTTTTGGCGTGCTTCCCGTTGCCGTTGCCGTTGCCGTTGCTGCTGGCGCGTGGTTTGATGGTAAACGTATAGAGTACATCGTCATATACGGGCGTTATTTCACCGACCGTGTCGTGAACAGGCGCGGTCTTTTTTGTATCGCTGGATTTTGTTCGAGAATCTGCTGACGCAATAGGCTTATCAAGTCTCGATTTGGATGTCATCGCGGATCCGTTCTTAATGAACGCTTAAACAACTTAACCAGATCATAATAGGAAATTGACAGATTGTCAAAACCCTAATATTATATGTGGCTAGTCATTTTTAAGTTCAGAAATTTCAGTTTTTAGATTCGAAATCACGAATCTGGCTGTATTCTAGCATACATCTTAAAAAGCACAATCGACCTTGCCCTTTCCCCACTTTTCTGCGCTGTGGGAAAAGATTTTTCAGATTGAATGGGTTTTCGCAGCAGTTTTCAACAAGCGGATAAGACAATGACCATTAAATTCCCCTGGAAAGTGGGTGAACTGGCGAAACTTGTCAACCGAGCCTTGAATTCCAATAGCCAACCCTTTGACGCCAGTAAAATCACTCGCTATAGAGCTTACGGGATCATTCCACCTGCCTTCTACGAAGAAGCGGTTCATGGCAGCAAACGGGGCTTCCGCTACGCAGATGAAGCGCAGGGTTGGGCCATCTTTGGCTGGACAATGAATCAGGCCGGACAGACAGAAGTTCATATAGGCAGCCTCTTGCGAGAAATCAGTCGTCAAAAGGGTACCACTCAGGAAACCCTCGATTGGGCGAAAACATTGTACGAGGGAGCCGAAGATTTCGATGATTTTGTCCGCCGCTTGACCGAAGTGGGCTTGGATTTGCAAAATATCTGACCAAGCAGCGAGTCTCAGTCTAAAAACAGACTGAATTG
This sequence comes from Anaerolineae bacterium, assembly GCA_034432495.1. GTDB lineage: Bacteria > Chloroflexota > Anaerolineae > Aggregatilineales > Phototrophicaceae > Flexifilum. Next base: position 60,527 of record DAOUCB010000110.1, read on the forward strand.
GTGTTCTCTCCCCCTGCATCGGAATGTCCGTATAATGGACACAAACCGCCCGTAGGAATGTCCCCGACCGACCCAATTCCCACCCTTTATTGTTCTCTCGGAGCGCCACTTTCCGCCCCATTTTTCTCACGAATGGGCAATCGCCACACCCATATCTTTCGTGATCGTCATCGTCCCCGTTTTGGCGATTTCCTGTTGAACGAAAGCGCGCAGTTCGCCCAGCCGTTCCTCGCTCAGCTTCAGCGGATACGACTGAATATACTCGACCAGCGGCTCCGCCTCGCTCAGCCGGATGCTGTCCGGGTAGCGCACCACCTCCGCCTGCGCGAACTGCGCCCTAAGCTGTTCCGCCGCATTTTCGAGCGTAAAACTGTAGCGATCCGCAAACCCACCAAGCCATTCCTGCGGCTCGAAACCGAAGTTCCGCAGCAGTTGATGAAGTTCCTGTAAGTGCTTTTCGCCGTTGGTCGCCGCGTAGAGCTTTCCGCTCGGCTTGAGGACGCGGCACATCTCGGCAATCGCTTTCGGGCGATCCGGTACATGATAAAGCATGTGGTTGGCGATCACACCGTCGAACGTGGCATCCTCAAACGGAATCGCCTGAATATCAATCTCGCGAAACTCGAACGGGCGCGAAAGCCGCGCCAATGACTGCCGCTGTTCCGCGACCATCCCCGCCGAAAAATCCGAAACAGTGATGTTCCACCCCGGCGGAATCCGCTGCGCGTTCCGCAGCCAGAGCCAGCCTGCGCCTGCGCCCAGTTCGAGCACGCGCGCGTTCGGCGGCAGATCGTAAAGGTCGAACATCCAGTCAAACCAGCTCTGCGGATTGCTGCTGTACTGTGAGTGCAGCCGCGCCCGCGCCGACAGCTTTGACGAATCCTTGTACTGTTCCGTCTTGAGGTATTTCGGATCAATCGTGGTCACAAGTTCCTCCAGTTAGCTGATCGGCGCATCCGTGTCGGTCGCGATCAGCATCGCGGGGTCTTCGACTTCGGGCTGCTCCAAATTTTCGATCTTCAGGCGCAGCGTATTCTCCCACTTTGCCCCTGGCGCAAGATCGAGCGTGAAGACGTGCAGCAGCACCGTCCCCTGATGAATGCGCTCATAGCCGCCTTCGCTCATTGTTACAGGTTCGAGCGGAAAACGCCACAGCGCTCCCGGCTGCGCCAGCGTGGTATTGACCTCGAATCCGCGAATAGTCGTGCCGATGCGGTAGCCCGCGATATTTTCGTTCGCGCCGACCTGCCCCAGCCCCACCGTATCGCCGCCGAACAGCGCCAGATAGCACAGTTCGGTATTGCCGCCGTCGAAGCCGTAGCTCGTCTCGACGCCAAAGCGCAGTTTCAGCGGCGTCTCCGCCTGATTGGTGACAGTGTACTCAACCAAAAGCTCGCGCACACCAGCGGTGATTGTCAGCCGTTTCTCGACGCGGACAGGCTGCTGTACCCCGTTGATCCAGACATGACCGTCACGGCTGAGTGTGACGACACAGCAGGTCGATCCGCTGCCACCGACCTCCGACGTGTAACGTCCCAACACAAAATCGCCGGTTTCGCTGTACGATGCGCGTCGGAAGCTGTCAACCGTCACATCGTCGCCGAGGAAGTGATCGATCAGCGTGCCGCGTCGATGCCAGTCCACCACCAAATCGCGCTCCAGACCAAGTTGTTTGGCGCGCACCGTCGTCGTATAGAGCCATTCCGGCGCGTTCCACTGCGGCATTTCTGGTGTAATCACATCATTACGGGCTGCTGCCTCCCGCAAATCGATGTGATAGCCTTCCTTGTGCCGCGTCATGATGTTGAGCAGGTTGTAACGACTGGGAATGTCGTCCCATTCGTAAATCGCGCCGCCAAAAGCCGGAGCAATCACGAAAGCGAACGGATTGCTGCTGACGACGATCTCGCCATGACTGTCGAGGTCAAAATCGACCAGTTCGGCATTCACTTTATCGTCGAGGATCAGCGCTTCGGCGTCGAGCAGGTTAGCGTAATTCGCCGCCCGAATGTGAAACAGATAAATACCACCGAAAACGCCATGCCAGTAGGCGCAGTTACACTGCGACGCCCACAAATGTTTGAGCGCCTCGTCTTTGGCTGCGCCATCAGGCAGGGCGTGAAGGCGGCGGCTGGTATACATGCCGCGCTTCTGCATCTGGTTGACTTCAGCATATTTGGTCAGGAAGCTGCGCCAGAAACCGCCGCGCACGAACTGGAAAATCCGGCGCATGTAGTCGGCACGACCGGGATCGCTGTCCTTCTTGCTGTCGATCTCGCGCTCCATATTCAGGCGAAGCTGCTTGATTTCGTGCATATTGTCGGCTGGCAGCGCCCACTCGGTCATTTCCATATAGGAAGCGGTCGGCAGGTAAGCGCGACCCCGTGCCGGAAACTGGCGCATATAATCGCTCGGCGTGATCGTCTCCAGCCAGTCACCGCTGGCCTCTATCGCGCTGAAGAACCGATCCATGTAGCCGTTAACCCAGCAGTGTTCAAACGTCCCCGGCCACATGCCAAACTTCTCGCCGTCATCGCCCATCACCGCCAGCGGCGGCGGCTGAACAGGATCGTTGAGCCGATCCGCCCGTTCGCGCAGCCAGTTGAGAATCTTGTCGCCCTCGACCCAGGGCAGCATATAGCGCAGGTCTTTCGAACTGGGGAACATATTGAGCGTGTAGCCTTGTTCCTCCGTGACGTAATAGCCGAACAGTTCCTCATCCTTGAAGCCCGCAAAGTTAAAATGCGTATCATCGACGACCGCGTAACGCAGCCCCGCCTGCGCAATCGGGCGCGCCAGCGACGGCTCCCAGACCCGTTCCGCCAGCCACATCCCGTTCGGTCGGGTGCCAAAATCGGCCTCGACCGAGTCGCTCAGCAGCTTGATCTGCCCAATCTTGTCGTCGTCACTGAGCATGACCAGAATCGGCTCGTAATACGCGCCGCCGAGAATCTCTAGCTGACCGCGTTCGACCAGCACACGGATGCGCTCATGGATTTCGGGATGCTCGACCAGAATCCAGTCGCGCAGGCAGCCCGTGAAGTGCATCGCCACACGAATTTTGGGGTGGCGTTCCAGAACCTGAACCAGCGGCAGATAACTTTTTTCATACGCTTCGGCGAAAACATTCTGGAAATTGCCGACAGGCTGATGATTATGAAAGACCAGCGCCAGGTAAATTTTTTGAGTCAAAGTCTCTTTCCCTTCAGGAAACATTACACTAACTTAACCGAACATGAACTCCGCTTGTAATTTAATGAACCCTCGACTAAAGTTTAATTATTGTAAAGGGAAAACGATTACCTAATGTCCTTCAACGTCACCTGGCACATCGAAAAACAAGTGATTAACCTTAAAGTCTTCGGCGTTGTCACGTCCGAAGACATCATTGCGCTTAATCTGAAGACAATGGCTTATATTGAAGCTGGAACTCATCCCGTTCACCTGATTATCGACACGCTCGACGTCACCGAATACCCCACAAATTTGCGCTGGGTTTTACGCCTGCTCAAAAACAACCCGATTCCCCCAACGGGCTGGAACATTCTCGTTCAGAACAATCCGACAATTCGCGTACTGGCAGGGTCGATTCTGAGCGTGCTTCATGTTCCGCTCCACGTTTGCAATTCCCTGGAAGAAGCTGAAGCCTTTCTGGCGGCTCATGTCCTCGCGAAAGCTTCGTAACCTTACGCTTTAAAACAATGACATCTGCTGAGGCGGTGGCTCGTCTTTCGCTGTAGGCGGAGGCGGTTGTTTGCCAGCGTTGCGCTGGTCACGCACTTTGGCGAGTACTTCAGGAATGCGTTTGAAATCCGCTTCCATGAGTGCCTGTTTTCCGGGGTCGCGCAGCACCGCCGCCGGGTGAAAAAGGGGATAATACGCCCTTCTCCCGTCGAACCTGGGCTGCCCGTGAATCTGCGTGATTTTGCCGCCGGGGAAATAACGTGCCATGCTGAAACGTCCCAACGTCACAATCAACAGCGGGTCAATCAGCTCAATTTGTGGTTCAAGATAGGTCGGCACGCAGGTCGTAATCTCAATCGGCAGCGGGTCGCGATTCTCTGGCGGGCGGCACTTGACCACGTTGCTGATAAAAACGTCATTACGCGTGAGGTTGATCAGCTTCAGCAGCGTTTCCAGATACTTGCCAGACTGCCCCACAAAGGGCAATCCCTGTTTATCTTCGTTATAACCCGGCCCTTCGCCGATGAACATAATTTCGGTGTGGATGTCGCCAGCACCGGGAACGGCATGGGTTCGTCCCTTCCAAAGATCGCACAATTTGCAGGTGCGGATTTGCGCAGCAATTTTTTCGAGGGCTTCAGCGCGTTCATCAGCCATCGCTTTTCCTCCCTTAGTCATAACACGAATAGTAACGCCTCAGCTAAACCAAGACAAGTCAGGCCGAAGTCTCATGCAGGCAAGGGATTCTATATAAATTTCGTTCATGAGAATATCTGGTGCTTCCGTACTAATGCGTTGTTTTCGGCAAAATATTCAGTTACATTAAGATCGCTTTTCACAACCATGACAGTAGATTGAGAATACAAAGATCATGATGACGACTGCCACTACCCAGCAAACTACCGCGCGCGTCCTTGTGATCACCCAGGATGCTGTCGTGAAAAGCTTCATCAACAGTCTCCTGCTCAATAAGCGCATTCTGGCAGGTGTGACCGACAGCGTCGATACTGCCAGCCACTTCCTCAATACAAATGAAGCTCCCCATCTCGTGATCGTCGATTTGGAGCTGCCGGAAGGCCGCGCGCTCGAATTTCTCAAGCAGATGCGCCGCCGCAATCACCTCGCCAATATCCCGGTGCTGGTACTCACCTCCTTTCCCGACCCGGAACAGGTGCGGGAAGCCTTTAACGCGGGCGGGAATCGCTACCTGACGAAAATGTTCATGGGGAAGAATCTGCTTTCGACCCTGCGCGAGATGCTGCGCTAAACGGCGGATCGTCGCCTGCAACGCTCGAAATAAACGCTTCCCTTCCCCTCCCCAATATAACACTACACATTTTCAGATGAGCGCATCGTGAAGGATTAACGCATGTTACCGTCGCAGGATGCCGCTATGATAGAAACAGTGGAAGAACGCGAGGCTTGACGAGCGATGAACAGCGACGATCACAACAGCGACAACGCCGACATTCATTATCAGCGCGGGCTGCGCTTCTCGCAACGCGGCAGCTTCAGGAAAGCCGTCGCCGAGTTCGCGCAGGCCATCGCGATTGAGCCAGACAATGCCATCTATTACCATGCGCGGGGCGCTGCCTACGCAGCACAGCATAACAATCAACCTGCCCTCCAGGACTTTGATCGCGCCATCGAGCTTGACCCCACCTTCATCAGGCCGTACATCGCCAGAGCCGTCATCCGCTCGCATCGCTATGAAGGCAGGAGAGTTCTCACTGACGACGAAAGCGGCAGCGCCCGCACCGATTATGCGACCGTAATCGCGCTCGACCCGAACTCATATGACGCCTACATGAATCGCGGCATGATTTACTATTCCCGAGGCGAATTTGGACAGGCGATCCACGATTTGGGCGAAGCAGCGCGCTGCCAGCCAACGGCATATCTGCCGCCGCTCAACCGTGGGCGGGCGCAGTTGGAAATGGGCAACCTCTCCGGCGCGCTTGACGACCTGTACGTCGCCCTGAAGATGCGGCGCGGCATGGATATCGAGTTCATGTGGCAGAAGCGGGTCGATCTCGTGGTAGATGATCTGAACGGAGAAATCGAGCGGGCACCCGATCACGGTGCCGCCTATACCCTACGTGCGACCGCCTTCAAAGATCTCAAACAGTATGATGCGGCACTGGCTGACCTGAACACGGCGCTGCGCCTGATGCCAGACGATCTCGCCCTGTATTTGATGCGAGGACTCGTCTATCAGCGCCAGAAGAATCTTCCGGCAGCAGAAGCCGATTTCAAGCGCTTTCTCGACGCGAATCCCGAAAACGCCGACGGCTATTTACTGCTGGGCATGTTGAACTGCCAAAGCGGGCGGTTGGCTGAAGGGATCGAACAGGTGGAACACGCGCTCGTCCTGAAGCCTAACCTTTCGCTGGCGCACGAACTGCGCAGCGCGATTCGGCAAGCCAAGCGTCAGCTTGGGGGCTAGACGACGCTTCCCCTCCGCTGTCAACGGCGGCGATCAGTACGGATTCAGGCGGCTTGCCGCCCATGTAAATCACGCCCGACCCTCTATAGTCGATAGATATAAGAAAGGTGTATCGAGTAGAGAGGGTTTGAGGATGTCGCGCAATCCGATCAAAATCGCGTTGGTGACCATCCCGATCACCGTCCTGGTGGGGATCGCCGTGCTGACCATCAGCCTGCTGATGAACAGCCATCCCGCGCCCGCTCAACCCACGCCGATCCCGATCATCCTCCCCAGCAACAGCGAAACCCGCATCGAGATGACGCCAGGCAGTGCCTCACACGTCTACAACTTCACCAATGCCAGCGCCACCCGCATCAAGCTCAACAGCCGCACACCCGGTTTCGCCTTCGCCGCCAAAATTCGCACCGCCGCCGGACAAACCATTGCCACCTTCGATAGTCTGTTCGAAGACGTGCAGATGACCCTCGCGCCTGACAATTACCTGATTGACGTGTCCGCCGCCGATCCACTCAAAGCGGGAACGGTCGCGCTCGACCTCGGCAGCGCCGTGATCGCGCCGCAAACCCTCGATGGGACGGCCTATCGTGTTTCCGACTGCCGCGTGACCAACGCCGTAGGTGTCGATACGCTGGTGCGCAGCGCACCCGCCGCTCAGTACGCCATCCTCGGTTTGCTGCCCGCCAAAGGTTCGCTCCCGGTCATTGGTCACACCGATAACAACTGGTATACAGTCGATTTCGCCGAACGACAGGGCTGGATCACGGGCGATGTCGTCGCGCTGGCAGGCGACTGCGGATCGCTGCCGTTGGTGCGCAACCCGGCGATTCCCAGCGCCCCTGCCGATGCCCAAGCCTCGCTCCTGCAAATCGACCGCGACGCGAGCGGCAGCTTCAGTGACGCCATCTCCACTCCTGACGGCGACACCAGCGATTTGATCTGGGTGCGCGTCATCAATCTCGATACACAGCCGCCCAACAATTATCGCGAATTCGCGCTGACGCTCGATTGCAAGGGAACCAACATCGATGAGGTGCGCTGGGGCAGCGCCTACACACCGAATCTCTCCTGCGGCGACTCGATGGTTCTGCCTTTCCTGAGCGGCAACGCCCAGCAGCCGATTGTCGTCCTGTTTCCGCCGGGGAGCCACCAGAGCTACGTCGATTACAGGCTGAGCGCGCTCCCCGGCAAAGTCGAGGGTTAGCGACTTTCATAGTTATATTTGCGAATAGTGACTTGATCGTAGGAGAATGGAGAGGCGCTCGTTGGAGCGCCTTTTTGATGGACACACAGGAGTGCGCCCTGATGCGTTTTCTGTATCGAGCCGTTCTCGTCGCCGTGCTGATCCTGTTAGCGCTGCCCGTCGCGGCGCAGACCGATTTGCCCTACGGCACTACCATCACCGGCAAAACTGCTGCCAGCTATCACATCAGCGGCAAAGAGGGCGATCTCGTGACGGCCTCAGCGGTCGGCATCAGCCCCGAATTGATCCCCGTGCTCACGCTGCTCGACGCCAACGGGCGACCGCTGGCGCAGGCGCAGAACGACCCGCTCACGCCGGGAACGACCACCCTCAACGCCCGCCTGCCGTTCGACGGCGACTACACGCTCAGCGTCGCCGGACTCTACGGCAAAACGGGCGATTTTGTGCTGACCCTGAGCGCTCGCCCGATTACCAGTGCGCAGGCACTCGCCGCAGGCCGCACTTCGGTGCGCCTCGACGCCACGCCGCAGGCCTTCCACTTCGCTGGCCCCGCCGAACTCCATCTGATCTCGCCCAATGGCGCATTCAGCGCGCAAATTCACAGCCAACCGGGAGAACTGATTGCCGCAATCAACGACCTGCCCCGTGCAATCTTCGCGCTCGACTCGAACGGCGAGTTCGAGATGATGCTGCGCACGACGGGTGCGGCGATTACCGTCGAAATTGACTATCTGGAGCGGCCTGATCTGGCGCAGCCGGTGGATGCCCAAATCGCCACCATCAACACGCTCGCGCCCACTGAGGAAGCAAGCGCCGTGCTTGCCACCGAAATGACTGCTGCCACCGCAACACCGCTTGCAACTATCACTCCAACCGCGACCGCGACCGAACCGCCGACCGCGACCCCTGCACCGCCGACTCCCACCGAAACGACTGCGCCCACTGAAACCGCAACCGAGATCCCCGCTACGCCAACGGCAACCGACGTTCCCGTGCAGATCGCGCCGACGGATGCTGCCAGCTATCAACTCACGATCCCGCTGGGCGACACTACCACCATCAGCGATGTCGTCTCGTATCCCTCCGGCGACCACGAAGACCGCGTGGCCTTCGACATCAGCGGGCTGGAATCCAACCGCAACCTGTCCGGCGGGCAGGCGCGGCTCGTCATTATCGCGAGTTGTATTGGGACGGGAAGCGAGTCGATCACGTTCTTCACGGGAGGGCGCTTATATCACTGCGGCGACACGATTGTTGACCGCAATGCCACCGTCGCGACCCGCAGCGGCAGCATTATCGTCAACGCAGCGCGCGGGAACAATGTCTACGTCACATGGTCACTGACCGGGAGCGCCGTCCGTGCCAATTAAGCTGAGCTTTCCCCGTATGAAATCCTTTGTCCTCATCGTTTGCCTCATGCTGGCTTTGTTCGCGTCCGGCATTCAGGCGCAGACGAACCTGACCTACGGCAGCGCCGCCGATGGCAGCATCATTGCGGCGGGCGATTCGACCAGCTTCGCCTTCAGCGGCAGCAGCGGCGACCTGATCTTCGCCCGCGTCATCAACCTCACCAGCACGCTCAACACCGTCCTCAGTCTGGTTGCCGCTGATGGCAGCGAAGTCATCAGCACCACCAGCGGATCATTGACTCATCGACTGAGCAGCGGCGGTGATTATCAGATCGTCATCACCGGGCAGAATGGCACAACGGGCGATTTCGTCCTGCGGCTGGATGCGCGTACGGGTATTCGCCTGCCGCTGGCGCTGGGGCAGGTCACCCGCGCAGAATTCGCCGTCGATGCGCCGCCGCAGATGTTCAATTTCGCGCAGAATCCCGACGCACCGCTCTTCCTGACCGTCAGCGCTGAAGACCCGTCTTTTCGCTTCAGCACCGAAGTGCGCGACGCACAAGGGCAGGTCATCGCTTACTTCAACCCGCAGATGCGCGGCGCGGTGCTGACCGTCGCGGCAGGCAGCGGCGGCTACGATGTTCTGATCACCGCCAGCGATCCCGCCGTCAGCGGTACGGTTCTGCTCGATCTCGAAAGCGAACAGGCAGCGGCGACAACCGTTCCCACCCAGCAGACAACCGCTGCTCCCGGTGCGACCCCGCCAGCGACTCTGGCAGCTACGCCTATCGCGCCGCCAAGTGATGCCTCGGTTTTCTGTCATATCAGCACCAACGGCAGCGCCAATATCCGCAGCGCCCCAGACGCCAATTCCCCGGTGATTGAGCGGCTGACCCGCAGCAAGGCGGTCGAGGTGATCGGTATCAGCGTGGACGGTGTATGGTTTGCTGTTCGCCTGCCGACACAGGTCGGCTGGGTTGCCAAAGAAGTCGCGCGCCAGATCGAGCCGTGTGTTGATGTGCCAGTGCTGAACCCGTAACTGCGCAGTCAGCAGGGGGTGTTCGCTGGAACGCCCCTGCCTGTACAGATCGGCAGCTACGGAGCGACGATGCGGCCCGATCACGGGGAAAATATCGTGCGCACGCGATCAATTGAACAGCTAACAACAGCTATCCGCGCATTTCGTGAACAGATACACCGTTTAAAGCAGGGTGATCGAAAAGCAACCGGATAGCAACCTGAGGTGTGGCAAACTCTGGAGTGGGCACAGCACGCTGTGCCCCTACAAGTACCGGACGAGGCGTGAGCGTATTTCAGAATTGGCGGAATGCACAAAACTTACCTCACCCCGGCTGACCAAAGACAGGTCAGCTTCCCCTCTCCACGTCGCTTCGCTTCGGTAGAGAGGGGAGAAAGGGAGAAAACAAGGGCGAACACGTAGGTTCGCCCCTACAAAACGCCTACTCCATTTCGCTTGGTCATCTCGTAGGTTCGCCACCACGCAATTAACACGCCCGGTACAAACCGCCACTTGACTCCAGAATGGCTTTCGCTATACTACCCCTCACGTGCCGAGATAGCTCAGCGGTAGAGCAACGCACTGAAAATGCGTGGGTCCCCAGTTCAAATCTGGGTCTCGGCACCACGAAACCCCAATCCTTCCCGGTTGGGGTTTTTGCGTTTAATAGAGGACTCACGTTTTTGCGTACCTGAAGAACACTGCTTAAACCATAGTCCCACCTTTATGCGCAAAGAAGAGCGTTTGGCTATAATTAAAGGCACACCCTTTCGGTAAAGGAGCGCTCGTGTCATACTTCAAACGCAGTCTCTGTCTGCCGATGCTGCTGGTCGTTCTTGTGTACGCGTCTGCCTGCGCACCCAATAGCAGCCCGTCAGCGACCCAGACACCGAATTCAACATCTGAACCCATCGAATCTTCGAACCTGCCCACCGATGCGGCGGGGCTTCCGCTGGTGGCTAAAGTGAACGATAGCGGCATTACGCTGGCGGATTACGAGGCACAGGTACATCGCTATCAATCGCAGCCTTTCGCTGACCCGGAAAACTTGCCCAAAATCGTCTTGCAGACGATGATTCAGCAGGAGTTGATCGATCAGGCCGCTGCCAAGAACAATATCGAGGTCACTTCCGCCGAGGTTGACCAGGAAATTCAAACCCTGATCACCAATTCCGGCGGCACGGACGGCTGGAACCGCTGGCTGAAGGACAACGGTTTCACCGAGGATCAACTGCGCAGCACGATGCACGACACGCTGCTCACCAGCCGGATGCGCGACCGTGTGACGGGTGATCTGACAGTCCCTGTCGCGCAGGTTCATGCCCGTCATATCCTCGTCAGCACCGAAGACGAGGCCAATCAACTCCTGGTACGGCTGCGTAATGGCGAAGATTTCGCCACGCTGGCAACTCAATATTCGCTCGATAAGAGCAGCAGCGACGACGGCGGCGATCTCGGCTGGTTCGCGAAGGAAGAACTGATCGAGCCGGAACTGGCGCAGATGGCCTTCCAGTTGAAGGTGGGGCAAATTGCTGGCCCGATCAAAACGTCGGTAGGATATGATATTCTGCAAACGCTGGAAACCGATAACCGCGTTATCGATCCTGCGAAGCGCGCACAGATCGCGCAAGTTCGCTTTGAAAACTGGCTGAATGCACTCGCGTCCAGCGCCAAGATTGAAACTTACCTGTAAGCAGCCTGGGGGAAGTCATGGGGCAAGGAAGAGCGCAAATCTATAACCTCATCAGCATCTTGTTTCTGGTGCTGAGTATTGCCGCAATTGTGCTGGTGGCTGCGCGTATGGCTGGCCCGCCTGCTGGGCCGCAGCGCCCGCAGGTCGCCGTACCGACCGCAGCGATTTTGCCCAGCGCGACGCTGACGCTGACCTGGACGCCCAGCTTTACACCCACCTTCACCCTGACTCCGTCCGAAACGATCACACCGACGCTTGAGCCAAGCATCACGTGGACGCAGATTCCCACGCTGACGCCGTCATTGACTTTCACGGTTCCGCCGACGGCAACCATCGGGCCGACTTCGACAACCGCGCCGACCTCGACGATTGAACCTTCGCTGACGATTACCAACACGCTTGACGTGACCAATACGCCAGTCCCGACCGAAACGCCAACGGTCAACGACTTCACGCCCGTCGCAACTCAGCCGCCGCCTTCGCCCTTCCCCTTCGTGCTGAAGGACAATCAGGTCATCTACACGATGAACTTCGCCAACACGGCGCAGTGTGCGTGGCAGGGAATCGGCGGGCAGGTTTTCGACCTCAACGGACAGCCGCTGATTCAGATGCGCGTCCACGTTTTCGGGCAGGGGGTCGATTTGTATACCTCCAGCGGCTCGAACACGCTTTACGGCCTGTCGGGTTGGGAAGTCCCGCTGAGCACGACGGTGACCAGCAACAGCTACATCGTCGAACTGCAATCGGCTCAGGGAACGATCATCTCGCCACAGGTGACAGTGACATTCGTGCCAGACTGCTCCAAGAACCTCGCGCTGGTGAGTTTCCAGCAAACGCGACCGTTCTAACGCATGAGTGACGATCCACGCGACCCGCGCGATCCGCGCAATGAGGGCGACGACGAAAGTCAGAGCGTCGCCCCGTTCGATTCTGGCGCTTCCGTTCCGCCAGAGGATGCCGCGCGTTGGAGTCGTCCTGAACAAGCGCTGGAACCCCCGAAGCAAGTCGAGCGCCCCCGGCGATCCAAACGTCCAGTGAACTCCGAAGACCGCTTCCCGATGCTGCCTGACGAGGCTCCGCCGCCGACTGCGCCGCTCAAAGACCCACCCAAACAACGTCCGCCCGTCAAGCGCAAAAACAACAGCAGCAGCGATCTCGGTCGCAATCTGGTTTCGCTGTTTTTTCTGCTGGCTTCCTGCGGCGTGATCGCCTACATCGCTATCCTCTGGCAGAATCCATATTCGACACTCAATCCGCTTGCACCGCCAACGCCGCTGCCGGTCGTGATTACCGCGACGTATACGCCCAGCGCGACTTTCACCGCCTCGCCGACGCTGACGCCGACGCTCACGCTCACGCCAACCGCGATCCCGACGCTCGCGCCGACGCTCACGTTCACGCCGATCTTCCTGGAGGGTTTCAGCACGCCCCAGGGGACGCCGCCGCCCACCGACGACACCAACGTTTATCAGTTCGGCTTGCAGCGCGACCATGTGCTCTACATCACCAATCCCGATGCGCGCGGCGGCTGCAACTGGTCGAGCATTGCCGGGTCGGTTATGAATTACGACGGCAGCGCGCTCAACGGCTATGGCGTTCACGTGGTCGGTGATGGGGTCGATCAAACTGTGGCGACAGGCAGCGCCCCCGGTTTTGGCCCCGGCGGATTCGAAGTCCCGCTCGGTAATGTCGCCCGCGATGCGCAATACATCGCGCAGTTGATCGATCCGCAGGGGACGCCCGTCTCGCCCGTTTACACGGTCGTGACCCGCTCCGACTGCGACTTCAACATCGCGGCGCTGCGCTTCGTCGAAAATCTGCCGTCGAGCTAACTCGTGATCAACTGAGGGGCAGTCGGGCGACTGTTCGGATCGCTTTCGTAAGCAAGAATCACTTCCTGCCATTTTTGATACTTGCGAGGGAGATGCAGATCGCTGTCGGCGTACATCCACTCGCCAATTGAGCGAATGTCGTCTTTTTTGTTGAAACTGACGCTCGCGCACGACGCTACGGGATGCCAGATTTTTCCGCTGGCTCTGGTACGGCGCTGAATTACCTGATGAAGCGAAAGCGCAAATTCATCACTGCCACAGGCGAAAGCTAATGTCCGCAGTTTCGTCGTGTAGCCCGACGAGTTTTTCACTATCGACTCAGAAACAGTACCGTCGCCATCGAAATAGCCGCGCACGAAGTGTGACTCTAATTCTGGGGTAAGTCAGCAGGCCACTGAAGAATCGCCGTTTTCGCGGGGACGAGTCCTTTTGCGATGCAGTCTTCGACAATAGAAACACGGGAAAGATAGAATTTTGCAGAGGTTCTCCCGTCACGCCGCTCAAGTTCAACGACAGGAATTGCAGGATCGATAATTTTTGCCACTAAGCGAACGTGTTCTGCGTCTTTCAGTTCTAGTGATACCGAACGCCGACCCGGCGTATTGCAAACATTTCCATCCGCAAACAAAACGCCGAGAACATAAGCGCTCTCGGCGTTCCAATCCTTGAAAAACATTTCCGCAGTCGTGAGGATTAAAGGTTTTCGTCCCGTCTTCATTGTCTATTATCTATAGATATATTATTATCTATTAATAGACATCGGCATGATTATACAGACAAACTCGTTGTTATTCTCCGGGCGAATGACGCCAGGATGCGCCGATCCATTGCTTTCCAGCACGACGCGCTCGTCGGGGATGACGTTGAGCACATCGATCAGGTAGCGGATATTGAAAGCGACTTCGAGGCCGTCGCCCTCGACCGAAGCGTCGAGGCTGCCCTCGTTATCGCCGCGTTCGGCGCTCTTGCCAACGATCATGACTTCGCCCGGTTCGCTCGGCCCTTTGGCGGGCTTGACGAAAATGCGCGCACTGTGGTTGCTATCGCGGGCGAAAATCTCGGCGCGTTTGCAGGCGCGCAGCAGATCGGTGGTGTAGACGGTCATGGCGGTGCTGTAGCTCTTGGGGATCAGCGAGCCGAAGTCCGGGAACTTCCCTTCGAGCAACTGGGTCGAAATCACGGTGCTTTCGTAGTAGAACAGCGCCAGATCGCGCTCACCGGGCAGGGTAATGCCGACTTCCTTGTCCTCGTCGCCAATGATGCGCGCCAGTTCCGCCATCGTCTTGGCGGGGATGACCAGCGTGCGCGGCTTGGCGAAGTTCTCCTCGATTCTGGCTGTCCGCACCGCCAGACGATAACCGTCGGCGGCAGCGAGGGTCATGATGTTGCCCTCGAAATGGGTGTACAGTCCGGTCAGAATTGGGCGGTTATCCTCTTTCGCCGAGGCAAAGACCGTCTGGTTGATCATGTCGCGCATGAGCTTGGCAGGCAGCACCACGTCCGGGTCGGCAGGTTCGGGAACTGGCGGGAATTCGCTGGCACTGATGCCCTTGATGTTCGAGTTGGTCATGCCGCAGCGCACATTGACCGTCTGGGTCGATTCGTCGAGGACGAGATCTACCCGCTCTGGCGAGAGATTGCTCACCAGTTCATTGAAGGTCTTCGACGGCAGCGTGATCGCACCGGGACGATCCACCTTCGCGCCGATGTAGGTCGTAATACTCATTTCCAGGTTGGTCGCCACCAGCTTCAGGCGGGCATCCTCGGTCGTCAGTTGGATGTTCGCGAGCACAGGCAGGGTCGGACGGCTGTCCACTGCCCGGCCCACAATGCTCAAGCCCCTGGCAAGCTGATCCTGTAATATCGAGACACGCATATCGGCTCCTGCTTGAAGTGTTCGTAATGGATTAAAATTATAGCCGCAAGGTTAGAATTTTGCACGATCTAGTCTCGAACGTGTGGTCTGACTACATAATAAGAAGACAGGCAAGCACTCAGCGATCAGCGATCAGCGGTCAGCGGTCAGCAAATACACATCGCAGCATGGACGAGGGATTCACATGGCTATCCTCAAGTCGAAAAATTTTCGTGTCGGTATCATGGTTATTACCGCGCTTGTGCTCGTCGTCGTAATCGGCGGCTTCGCCATGTCACGTGGCTACCTGATGCATTTTCTGATCGACAATCAGACGATTTCGCGCGACGACTTTTATCGCAACGCCTTTGCTCCGGCAGATCAGCAAATTCCGATGCACTGTGTTCAGGGCGACTGGACACCGGGATGGCTTTATATCTATGAAGTCCACTGTTTCAGCACTGACGCGGCGGCAGCAGACTACATGCGTCAGCATTTCGGGAGTTCGTGATGATTGATTTCAATACGCAGGTGCTGGAAGCGTGGGATACCCATCAGCAGATGTTCTGGCTGCTGTTCGACGCCATCGAGCCAGACGCCTTTGCCGGCAAACCAACAGGCATGAGCGGGCGCAGCGTCGGCAATATCTTCGCCCACCTCAACAACCTGCGCATCGACTGGATGAAAGCCTCCGCGCCGGAATTGATCGACGGGCTGATGCGCATCCCGGTCAAAAGCAAGGCTGAGCGCGAAAGCATCCGCAAGGATCAGCTTCGCCCCGCGCTTGAAAAGTCGGGGGCTGCGATGCGCCGGATGTTCGCGGGGGCGCTTGACAAGGGCAAGCTTAAGGGGCACAAAACGCCGATCATGACGATGTACAGCTACATGATCGCGCATGAGTGGTATCACATTGGCGAAGTGGGCATGACGCTGACCCTCTCCGGTCACAAGCTGCCTGAACAAGCCGAATGGGGAATCTGGTCGTGGGGACGCTGGACACCGGGCGGTGCTGCGCCGAAATCGGACGAATAATCCACAGATTGGAACGATTCAAGCGCCTTCGCTGTCTAGTCTGATCAACAGAAGGCGAGTCGAAAGCGCACTTCAATGCGGCGAACAACCCTCATCCTCATTCTTGTCTGCCTCGTGACGGGCTGCACCTTTGATATGAGCGCCTTCCGTGCCACTCTGCCCACTCCGCAAGGCACACGCGATCAGGTAAGCTCACCCTCAGGGCGCTACAGCGCAGCGCTCTGGTACTGCTGCGACTTTTACCGCTACGTTGAAACCTTCGAAATAACCGATCATGTCACCGGAGGCACGCATCGTCAGGATATTCGCCAAGCTGCCGGACTCTCTCCCTATGACAGCGGCAGCAACTATCACTGGACGCCGAACGAACACTATTTCTGGGTGATTACCGACATCGCTTCCTCATCGCATGGCTGTGATCAACTGTTGGTCTACACCGGCGATGGCAGCCGCCTCGTCTTTGACAGCGCCATCACAATTGCTAACCCCTGTCGCGGCATTCTGGCGGACCAGGGCGTCGCTATTCTGGCGTTTTGTCCAAACGACGATATTATTTTTGCCCAGTCCAGCACGTTCCGCCTGACGCCTTCAACCGGAACGCTCGTCCCGCAAGCCAATTCTGCTGCGACGTGCTAACGTGTTTCTGACAGACTTCGCGTATAATAGAAATCATATGGGGGTGAACCAGGATCGATGTGGTGCGCTGCCCGGCGAGTAGCGAGAAGGCGCTTGAACCAGACGCGAAATCCGGCACAAAAAGGCTCACGACAGACGAGCGTGCAATTCGCTCCACCTCCACAAGTCCAATAAATCCGCTGTTCTGGCGGATTTTTGATTCCCCGTAACAAAACACTGCGCCATGTGAATATTAATCACCTGCCCAGCATGGGACAGTGAGCCTCATGCTGCGGATGCACGGCTTTTATCTGAATCACGCCACGCATCGGGCAGCAAAAAAGGCGCGCTCTGTGCAGAGCGCGCCTTTTCCAGAAAAAAGCGATTTACGAAGAAGTTATTCTTCGTTTTCGTCTTCGTATTCGTAGTCGTCTTCGTCTTCCTCGTCCCAGTCTTCGCCATGCGAATGACCGTGTTCGAGTTCTTCGGCGGTGGCTTCGCGAATCGCCATGACTTCGACGTCGTAAGTCAGCGTCTTGCCAGCCAGCGGCGGGTTGAAATCGAGCGTGACAACCTTATCGCCGATTTCACGCACCTGCGCCATGTAGGCATAGCCGTCTTCGTCTTCGACTTCGACCACCATGCCGATGTCGAGTTCATCGACGTTGGGGATGTCGGCGCGGTCGATTTCTTCTACGTCTTCATCGTCGTAATCGCCGTAGGCATCTTCAGGCTGGAGCGTCACGCTGAATTTATCGCCCACCTGCTTGCCGTCGAGCGCACGCTCCAGGCCAGGCAGGATTTCTTCCGCGCCGTGAAGATATTCCATCGGATCGTCGGCGTCTGTTTGCGCCAGCGTCTCGCCATCGACTGTAAGAATATAGTTCAAGCTGACGACCAGACCGTCCGTAATTTTCTGCATAGTCTCGCTCAGTTCCTCATCTACGCCCCCTCGAATATCGGGGGCAATAATGTCGCATTATATAGGTTGACGTTCTGGAATGGAAGTGAATCTTCAAGCTGAAATTGATTTTGCCCACTTGACAACTTATTAAACTCTATATAGGATATGTGTAGTTATAGAGAGCAGATTTGATGAGCTATTCTCTGGCATTTTCACAGTCCCTGATCATGCTGATGTACATCGGCGGCAAAGTCGAATTAGGCTTCTTTGACTTCGTACCGACACAGCAGATTTCGCACGATCTCAACGTCCCGCCTTCGACGGCAGGTTTGATTCTGCGCCACTTGAGTCGCGCGGGCATCATTGAAACGCGCGAGGGGGCGAACGGTGGCATTCGTCTGGCGCTGCCGCCGGAACAAATTACGGTGCGGGATATTTTCACAGCGATTGAACGAGAGCGTCCCCTGTTCCAGACCAAAGTCAATCTGCGGACAACTGGGGAAAAACCGACTCGCGCTCAGCAGGCCATGCTTGAGGTGCTCGCCGATGCTGAGGAAGCCATGAAGCAAAGCCTTGAGACCCGAACCCTGCGCGATTTGATGCAGAAGGTCAATCCATAAGTTTTTTTTCGCCTAAACTACACATATTTTGTATATAGTTTATTTACTTTGTCCAGTTTAGTCATTTCAAGGAGAAGATCATGAATCCTGAACGGCTGTATCTGATGCAAGTGGCGCATATTCCCGGCGTCAACGTCCCTATCGTCTGCTATCTTGTGCAGATGAGCGACGGCACGAACGTGCTGATCGACAGCGGCCTGCCCGATACGCTGCCACCCGGTCGAACGATCGTGTTTGAGAAAAACGTCGTCGAGCAGCTTGCCCTGATCGGCTTGCAGCCCAGTGACATTGATATTGTCATTTGCACCCACTTCGACAGCGATCACGCAGGTCGGCTTGAAAACTTCCGCCACGCCCCATTCGTCGTCCAGCGCACCCATTACGACAACGCGCTGTCCAATCCGCGTTTCGGCTTCACACGCGCGCAGTGGGATGACCCGGCGCAGAATTATCGTTTTGTCGATGGCGATGTGGAATTATTTCCCGGCGTCGAACTGATCGAAACCAGCGGTCATACCACCGGGCATCAATCCGTGCTGCTTCATCTGCCGGAAAGTGGCGCTGTTCTGCTGGCGATTGACGCGGTGACCACAGAGACAGGCTTCGTTCGGGATCGTCAGCCCAGCCCCATGTACGAAGACGAAGATCCGGTGACAGCGCGTGTCAGCACGCATAAACTGCTCGATCTTGCCGAGCGGGAACACGTCAGCCTGAGCATCTTCGGGCATGATGCGCAGCAGTGGCCTACGCTCAAAAAGCTGCCGGAATTCTATGCCTAGAGGCATTCACCACCGAGATTGCGGCAGTAGACGGCTGCTGCAATCTCTGGTAGTCAGGTATCAGCAGCGAGATGCCGCCGCAGCCGGTAAAACGGTTCGCCGCGCTGAAATCCGGCTTTCTCGTTGACGGCAATCATCGCCGGATTGGTAACATCATTGAACGTGCGGATTATCGGGCACTCATGCTGCGCCACAAAGCGGATCAACAGCAGCTTGAGCGCCTGCGCGATCCCACGTCCGCGATACTGCGGCAGCACGCCGGTCATCTGGTTATAGGCGACACCTTCTACAAGCGCGACCTGTGTCATCCCCACCCACTGATCGCCATCCAGCGCGATGAAAATGCCATCATGGGGCATGGTTGGGTTGGCGATGCGCCCTTTGACGTAGATCTCGTAGGGGGTAAAGGGCTGCGGCTGATCGCGCGGGATGGTGGCGTTGAGGGTTTTATTCAGCACATACAGACGCTGGCGATTTTCTTCCGTATCACACAGTTCAGCGAACGTCTTGAACTCGATTCCGCTTGCCTTCGCCTGATTGAGCATCGGAGTCAGCGCCGCTTCATCCCAATCGCGCACATCCAGTTCCAGATTCAGGGCGTGGAGGAACGGCTTAAACGCGAAGCGCTCACAGAAAGCATTGCCAGCAGCGCTGCGCTCGTCCACCTGCGTGGACAGGTCGCTCAATTCCAATTCGGCGGCCTGCTCAAGCACATCGTCCATCAGGCGGCTGCCGATTCCGCGCCGCCGCTGATCGGGCGCAACCGCGATCCAGACGAAGCCGCCTTTCGTCAGCGTGCGAAAGCCGATCACGCTGCCATCCTGAGCTTCCGCGACGCGAACGTGCTGCTCTTTCACGGCACGCTGCGCATTGGGGATGGGCCAGGGCATCTCCGCCTCATACAGCGCCTCAATCGCCGCCACATCATCTTCATTTGCTACCCGAAGCTGCAATTGCTATTCCTCTGTTCCTTCTTTTGACTGCTGAGTAAAGCAGTCAGAGGGTGTTGGTAAACGGCAATGTTACAGCCCTCACCCTAAATCCCTCTCCCTCAAGGCGAGGGACTTTTCCCATCGCTTCTCCATAAGCGAAGCGGTAGGGGAGGCGGCAAAATTGACCACAGTATCTTGCTTGCAAACACGCTCTCAGCCCACAGTCCTGTCGTTATTTGTCCAGCACAATCAGATTGGCGAAACTCGCTGCCAGCAGCTTCATACCGTATTTGGTGAAGCGTACCTGCACTTCTTCGTCCTGACCGTCCGGGCGCGCATCAATCACCGTGCCTTCGCCAAACTTGGGATGATAGACTCGCTGTCCCGCTTTAAACTTGGTCTCGCGCTGCTTGCGCACCGCCCTGTCGAACGAGATGATATTGCTCGATGCGGGCACATCGGATTCCCAGCGCGTCGCCGTTTGATAGCCGTTGCGGTCGCGTAGCGTTTGCAGTCTTGGAGAGACACCTTCGGTTAGTTCCGCCGGAATGTCCCCCAGAAAGCGCGACGGAATCCCTGGCATACTCTCGCCATAGAGTGAGCGCCGGAAGGCATAGGTCAGGTAGAGATGATCCTTCGCCCGTGTCAGCCCGACATAGAGCAGGCGGCGTTCCTCCGCCATTTCCTCCGGCTCGCTGAAGGAGCGCGAATGGGGCAGCAGACCATCTTCCAACCCGGTGATGAAGACGACCGGATATTCCAGCCCTTTGGCGGCGTGCAGCGTTAGCAGCGTGACGCCATCCTTGTCAGGATCGAGTGTGTCGAGGTCAGAAACGAGTGCGGTTTCGGATAGAAAATCGTTCAGTTCGAGATCTTTCTTGTCGAAGATCAGGCCGCGCAGCGCCGCAACGTTCTGCATCCGGTCTTCGGTTTCTTCCTTCGTTTCGCTGATTTCGCTGAGGTAGATACTATAATGAATGCGCGCCAGCAGCTCGTCAAACACCACCGTCAGGTCGTTCTGCTCTGCCAGCGCCTGCAAATCGTTGACCAGCGTGGCAAAATCGGCGAAAGCTTTGGAAGCTTTCCCGGTGAGCGGCGTCGCGACGCCGCGCAGGATTGCGTCCAGTGCCTCGCTGGTGGTCAGGTTATTCGACAGCGCCCACGCACTGAACTGTTCGAGTGACTTCTTGCCGATGCCGCGCCCCGGCACATTGATTACGCGCTCGAAGCTGACGGACTCATTCGGGTTGTTGATCACGCGCAGGTACGCCACCAGATCACGCACTTCGCGCCGTTTGTAGAAGCCGACGCCGCCAACCAGCTTGTAGCTCACGCCATATTTGATGAAGGCTTCTTCAAAAGCGCGGGATTGCGCGTTAGTGCGGTACATGACGGCGAAATCACGCAGGCTGTACGCCCCGCGCTTGACCGCCCGTGCAATCGTGTTGACGACGTAATCGCCTTCCTCGCCTTCGCTGTAGGCTTCGTAGATCGTCACCAATTCGCCGCCCTCGCGGTCAGTGAACAAGGCTTTGGGCGTGCGGTGTTGATTCTTGTCGATGATCGCCCGCGCCGCATTGAGGACAATCTGCGTTGAGCGGTAATTCTGCTCCAGCAAAATCACGCGCGCGGTTGGGTAATCACGCCGAAACTGCTGCACGTTGCGGTAATCCGCCCCCCGGAAAGCGTAAATCCCCTGGTCTTCATCACCGACCACGAACACGTTCTCCTGCGGTTTGCCCAGGATTTTCACCAGTTGATACTGAGCCGTGTTCGTGTCCTGAAACTCATCGACCAGCACGTGTTCGTAGCGCTGCTGATATTTCTCGCGCACGTCCGCATTGTCGCGCATCAGGATCACCGTCTGCATCAGTAGATCGTCAAAATCGAGCGCGTTGCTGTTGATCAGCCGCTGCTGATACCTGGGGTAAATCCGCGAGACGATCTCGCCGAAGTAATCGCGGCTGACGTATTCTCCCGGTTCGATCAGTTCGTTCTTGGCGGTCGAGATTGCGCCGAGCACTCCCCCTGGCTTGAACTTCTTTGAGTCGAGGTTCATTTCCGCCAGTAGGCTCTTGATCACGCTGACCTGATCATCCGTGTCGTAAATCACGTAATCACGCTCATAGGGCGTATGATCCGCTTCGATGCGCAGCAAGCGGGCGCAGATCGAGTGAAACGTGCCGATTTGCAAGCCATCGAGCCGCCCGCCGAGCAGCTTTTCGACGCGCTCGCGCATCTCGGCGGCGGCTTTGTTGGTAAAGGTCACGGCGAGGATGTGATAAGGCGGAATCCCGTTCTCTTGAAACAAATAGGCGATCCGGTGGGTTAGCACGCGGGTCTTGCCGCTGCCAGGGCCAGCCAGCACCAGCACTGGCCCATCGCCTGCCGTGACCGACGCCCGCTGCTGATCGTTGAGGATGCCCAGTAAGTCCGTCGCCATTTTTTACTCCAAATGTAATTCGGGAATGGAACAATTGTATCAAACATTCGCCCGATGCTCTAAGAATTCTTCGGAATAAACGTCGAAGTTTTCCCAGTTCGAACCTTGTGAATAGACTGACACGCCGCTACACTAGCCGACCTGGGTTTACTGGATCGGCTTATAGAGAAGAAGCGTTCCCATGTCATTCTGGAATGAAAATCGTTTCGTCGTTACCGGGGGCGCAGGCTTCCTCGGTTCGCGTGTCGTCGAGGCCATGCGTCAGCGTGGAGCGACCTCGATTTTTGTGCCGCGCAGCGCACAGTATGATCTGCGCGAGACCAAAGCCGTCTTCGACCTGCTGGCGGACGCCAAACCGGACATCATTATTCACATGGCAGCAGTCGTCGGAGGCATCGGCGCAAACCGCGAACACCCCGCTGATTTCTTCTACTCCAACCTGATGATGGGAACCCAGCTTCTCCACGAAGCTTGGCGTTCCGGCGTCAAAAAGTTCGTCACGATTGGCACCGTTTGCGCTTATCCCAAGTTCACGCCGACGCCCTTCCGCGAAGAAACACTCTGGGACGGCTACCCGGAAGAAACCAACGCGCCTTACGGTCTCGCCAAGAAAATGCTGCTGGTACAGGGACAAGCCTACCGCGAACAGTACGGCTTCGACTCGATTTACCTGCTGCCGACCAACCTCTACGGCCCCGGCGACAACTTCGATCCGGCTTCGTCGCACGTCATCCCGGCACTGATTCGCAAATTCACCGAAGCCAAAGATCGAGGTGATGCGCAGGTCGTCGCCTGGGGAACGGGCAGCGCCACCCGCGAATTCCTCTACGTCGATGACGCCGCCGAAGGGATTGTCCTCGCGACCGAGCGCTACGACCAGCCTGATCCGGTCAATATCGGCTCCGGTTTCGAAATCAGCATCAAGGCGCTGACCGAACTGATTGCGGAAATCGTCGGCTACGAAGGCGAAGTCGTCTGGGATCACAGCAAACCAGACGGTCAGCCGCGCCGCGCACTCGATACCAGCCGCGCTCGTGAGCAGTTTGGCTTTCAGGCAACGACGGGCTTTCGCGCCGGTCTGGAACGCACCGTGCGCTGGTATGAACAGGCGCGCATCGCCGAATCTGAGTAGAACCTGAGCCGCTTAAACGTTTCACCCCCCAGGAACTAGGGTTCAACTTTTGCGCCAAATCCAATACAATTACATTTGTAATTAAGTTTCACTGAATTGAAAGTTGTATTGGAGTAGGAACATGAGCCAGAATAAATCGAGTGGAACGTGGGACAAGATCGCCGGGAACTGGAAGCAGTTTCGCGGTGAAGTTCGCCAACAGTGGGGCAAGCTGACCGACGACGATCTCGAACAGGCACGCGGTGAGCGCGACAAACTGGTTGGGCGCATTCAGGAACGCTACGGCATCGCCAAAGACGAAGCCTCGCGTCAGCTTGACGAGTGGGAACGCAACCACACCTTCTAAGATTCACAGCTAAAACACCCTATGAAATCCTCGAACCGTCCACACGATGTGGGCGGTTCTTTTTTGCGTGAAGTCCCGCTAAAGTTTCGAGGAAAGTCCTGCACAGCGGTTGCAGTTCCTTCGTATTTCTGGCACTATTGGATTGACTGTCCAACAACTCAGGGAAAAGAAGGGATGCTGCAAGACCTTCCAGAAGTACTGCGGATCGGCCTCGCTCGGCTGCTGCTGGTTGTCGGTGCATTCGGCATAATCTGGCTGCTGCGCAGCTTTGTCGCGTGGTTGATCAGCAAACCGATCAAGCTCCTGCTCGACCGTGCCGGACAAAATGGCGTTGACGGCACGATTCGCACGATAGTCATCGCCCCGACCAACTATCTGCTGCTGGCGCTCGCGCTCGATATTGGTGCACGCATTCTCGAAGTGAACACCAGTGTCATGAGCCTGATCATTCATCTCTCGCGCACGCTGGTGATCGTTGCCATTGCGCTGGCAATTTATCGACTGGCGCAAATCGTGGTTTTCTCCCGGCGGCGTCTGTTCATCCTGACCGGACTCGCCGTTGATGAGGCGCTGCTGCCCTTCATTCGTACCGGCATTCAGTTGATTGCGCTGGCGCTCGGACTGGTGATCATCATTCAGGAATGGGGCTACGACGTGACCGGGCTAATCGCTGGACTGGGACTGGGCGGTCTGGCGCTTTCGCTGGCAGCCCAGGATACCCTATCGAACCTGTTCGGCTTTGCCGCCATTATCAGTGACCGTCCCTTTGTTGTTGGCGAATACGTTAAGACGAAGGACGTTGAGGGACTCATCGAGCGCGTCGGCCTGCGTTCGACCCGTGTGCGCCAGCTTGACCAGGCAATTGTCGCCGTGCCCAACAGTATGCTGGCCGCCTCGTCGATCCTCAACTGGTCACGCCTGGCGCGCCGCCGGATTGACCTGACACTCGGCGTCACCTACAAAACCCAACCCGACCAGATGGAAATGCTGTTAAGTCACCTGCGTACCATGCTCGCCGACCGCGAAACCGTCGAGCCGAATTCTGTTGTCGTCTATTTCATCGATTTTGGTCAGTCCGCTCTCAATATTCTGGTGCGCTGCTACGTCAACATCTCGGACTGGGGGGAATTCACGGCGGAAAAAGAGCGAATCCTGCTGGAAATCATGCGAGTCGTCGAAAATCTAGGCTTGCAGATTGCTTTCCCCAGTCAGTCACTGTATATCGAATCGCGCGGCGATGGCCCGAATCTCTCCGAGCAAGCGCTTGAAACTTCATCCACCCAGCAAAATGCTAATCCTTTGTCCATGCGAAATGATTGAGGCTAACGATGCGTCTATATTTTATGCGCCACGGACTTGCCGAAGACCTAACGGATAAAATCACCGATGCCCAGCGCAAGCTGACGGATCGAGGTGTTACGAGTACGCAGCAGGCGGCGCGCGCCATCAAAGCGCTCGGCATTAAGCCCAACCGCTTCTACACCAGCCCGCTGCTTCGCGCTCAACAAACGGCGGAGATTGTTGGCAAAGCGCTCGGCATTACACCGGAAACGCGTCCTGAACTCGGCCCTGGCTTCAGCATTCATACAGTGGCAGCGCTGACCCACGATCTGAAACTCAACAACGAAGTCTTTTTCGTGGGGCATGAACCCGATTTCAGCACCACTATTGCGTCGCTGTCCGGGGCGCGCATTCTCATGAAGCGCGGCGGCCTGGCGCGAGTGGACGTCATCTCGCAGCAGCCGATGCTCGGTGAACTGGTCTGGCTGATCGCGCCCAAGATCTTCGAATTGAGTTAAGACTTCCATAAATGGTGTATCCCTTTGCGTGATTTTTGGGTAAACTCACGCAATGTAGTGAAGCTCAAAAGGACAATGAACATGGCAAATGTAGCAATTCACGGCTTTGGACGCATCGGGCGCACAGCGCTGCGCATCGCCCTCCAGAATAACCTCTTCGTCCCGGTGTCGATCTCCGACATCCGCGACGCCCAGACCTTCGCCGCACTCTTCGAAGTGGATACCAACTACGGGCGCTGGCACGAGAAGGTCACCGCGACCGATAACAGCATCACGATTGGCGGGCGCGAAATCAAATACTTCAACTCGAAAGATTCCCTGCCCGACTGGGGCGCGCTCGGTGTCGATCTGGTGATCGACTGCACCGGACGCGCAACCACCCGCGCGGGCGCACAGCCGCATCTGGATCGCGGCGCGAAGCGCGTGCTGGTCAGCGGGCCGAGCAAGACTGTCGCCGACAGCGACGCCGTTCTGCTTCCCGGCATCAACCTGGACAGCTACGACCCGTCCCAGCACAAGATCATCAGCATGGGAAGCTGCACCACCAATGCGCTCGCGCCAGTGGTCAAGGTGCTGATGGAAAACTACGGCATTGAAACCGGCCTGTTCACCACCGTTCACGCCTACACCAACAGCCAGTCGCTCACCGACCAGCCGATGAAGGATCGCCGCGACTCGTGGGCAGCGGTCGAGAACATCATCCCCTCGTCGTCGGGTGCAGCCAAGATGCTGCTCGTGATCTGGCCTGACCTCAAGCTGACGGGCAAGGCTTACCGCGTCCCCACCCGTACCGGCAGCATCGTCGAAATCAATGCCAACCTGAAGAAATCGGTCACGGTGGACGACCTGAAGGATGCCTTCCGCAAGGCCGCCGCCGAAGCGCCGCTTCACGGCATCATGGACGTTCTGGAAGACGCCTGGACTTCGTCGCGTATCGTCGGCGACTCGCATTCGTCGATTGTTGATCTGCCGCTGATGCAGGTCATGGGCGATAAGCTCGTCTCAGTCGCCGCCTGGTACGACAACGAGTGGGGCTTCACCACGCGCCTGGTCGAAACCGCCGCGATGATGGTCAACGAAGCCGCTCCTGTCGCCAAGTAAGTTCTTTTGCAAAATTGTCTCTCGTAGGGGCATGGCGCTGCCATGCCCTGATAAACAAACCGAGGTCGCGATCACAGGATCGCGGCCTCGGTTTTGTTTTTATGTCCAACCTCACCCCGCTGCGCTTCGCTTAGCTTCCCCTCTCCACAA
Organism: Anaerolineae bacterium; assembly: GCA_034432495.1. Taxonomy (GTDB): domain Bacteria; phylum Chloroflexota; class Anaerolineae; order Aggregatilineales; family Phototrophicaceae; genus Flexifilum. The sequence goes on from DAOUCB010000110.1 coordinate 87,461, forward strand.
CGTGGAGAGGGGACTGAAGGGTGAGGTCAATCCCCTACTTCCCGCCCTTGAGCGGCTCGAAATAGGTCCGGTTCCAGGTGCTGTCTACCGGGTTCGGCGTCGCTTTGCTGCGTGACACTTCAATCTTGTAATCCACTGAGGTGCAGTTGCTGATGTCGTTGTCGTAAGTTGGGTTGAAGACCATCAGATAGACATATTGATACGGGCTGGTGTCGATGCTGCCGCCGCGCCCCAGCGCAAAAGCGTCAATCCGATCCTGCGCCACGCCAATCGCGTACAATTCAAGCTTGTTCTCGTCATTGCTCAATGCCAGGTCGTAGACCCCCGACGAGGCGGCAAAAGCGAAATAATTCGCGCCAAGTTCCTGCACGCCGTCGATATTGCCGCTGTGCGACCACTCTCCCGCGCCGCTGATGGTATTCTCCAGCCAGACCGTCGCCTTGAATTCCGGCGCGAGCTTGTAATCGCGCGCCAGATTCTTGATACGGTAGCGAGCAAGCTCGTGCGGCACATCGGTATTGACGGTTTCGAGATAGTGTTCCAACGCGTCGAAACCTTCGTAATCGGCAATCTGCTTCCACAGATTCATGACGGCATCCTTGCCAAAATCGTCGGTCAGAAGCTGGAGAAACGGCCATTCGCCGTACATAATGCTGCTGTCCGTCGAATCCGTACCGAAACACAGTTCGGGATACTGGTAAGCGGTCTCGACGTAACCCGTCGCATCCTGGTCTTTCCCTGCCGCGACGCTTTCCATCCAGGTGGAGGTCGCTTCCGCCAGCCAGCTATGCGACTCCGCGCCGTCATAGCCAAACTGAATGGCGTGGTGAAATTCATGGATCGCCGTCGAGCGCATCACCGTCACGGCATCCTGCCCGGCCAGAAAATCGACGTTGTGGAAGTCGTTGTCAATCTCAATATAGCTGGCAGAAGCGTACTGCTCGACTTCCGGCGTATTCGGGTTATCGGCGACATCCTGTTCCGGTGAGGTGATGCCGAGCGCTTCATCTGGCGACCCCACCACGTCGATCACGTAGACGTCATAGAGCGCGTTCCCGCCCATCACGCCATCGCTCGGCGGCTTAGGCCAGCCCATCTTGTCGATTTCGACACGCCACGCATTCTCGAAGGCGCGGTCAATCGCGTTGAGGAAGGCAGGCGTAACCGCGTCGCTGCCCGATTCCGTGTAGTGAAAGCGGAAGTGCTCGCTGTCGCGCGTGAGTTCCCTGCCGCTCATATGAACGTTGTATTTCAGCACATCGCTGTCGCCCACTTTCACATCCAGCCTATAATCGCCGCTGGTCGTGTCGTCGTAACGGGTCACACTGATGCGGTACACGCCGCTTGCTGGCGCGACCGTGACAATCATCGAATCCTGCGTGCCGACATAGGCATCGTCGTTCATGGCGACCGATTTGTCCGCCGCATCATAGAGCGTCAGGACACTATCGAGGCCACCGACTTCGGGCGTTGTGATCGAGATTTCAACCGGATCGCCCGCCTTCAGCGTCACCGAATAATCCTGGCTGGGTGTCGCGTCATCGAGATGACCCTGATAACTTTGCACAGCCTGGGCGTGAACTCCGCTGAACATCAGAAGAAACAAGGCGATAATCACATAAGTTTTTGGCATATTGAGGTACATTCTGGACTCATGACAGGACGAGGTGCGAGGCAATCCTCTCATTATAGGCGTTTCCTTGCGTTCCAATATAAAACGATTGCTGAGAGATCGTAAAAATCTCGCTAAAGTTTGCAGGAGCAGCCATGAGCGACATCAGGCAGGTTCAGACCAACTGGCAGGATGAAATCGACAGTGCCGCCATTTACCGCGCCCTCGCCGCCAAAGAAGCGCAAACGCCGCTCGCAGAAGTCTATCGCCGTCTCGCCGTGGTCGAGGAGAAGCACGCCGCCTTCTGGGAAGACAAACTGCGCGCCGCCGGGCAGACCGTTCCGCCGCGCACTCCGACATGGCGCGCGCGGACGATGGCTTGGCTGGCGCAGCGTTTCGGCGCATCCTTCATCCTGCCGACCCTCACCGACCTTGAGTCCGCCGACAGCGGCAGCTACGACCAGCAGCCCGATGCCAAAGCCGCCGCCATGCCTGCCGAAGAACGCTCGCACGAACGCCTGCTCAAAACTATTACGGGGCGTTCCGGCATGAGCGGCAGCACCGTTGCCCGTCTTGAAGGCCGTCATCGCGCCGTCGCCGGAAACGCCCTGCGCGCTGCCGTCCTCGGCGCGAATGATGGTCTGCTCTCCAACTTCAGCCTGATCATGGGCGTAGCCGGAGCGGAACAGTCCGGTCACACGATTTTGATCGCGGGCTTAGCCGGGTTGATGGCAGGCGCGGGATCGATGGCGCTCGGCGAGTGGATTTCGGTGCAAAGCTCCCGCGAACTGTACCACCACCAAATCGGCATCGAGCAGCGCGAACTCGAAGACATCCCCGCCGAGGAAGAAGAAGAACTCAAGCTGATTTATCAGTCGAAAGGGCTGTCCGAAGATGCGGCAGGCAAGCTCGCCCACGAACTGATCAGCGAACCATCAACCGCCCTCGACACCCTCTCACGCGAAGAACTCGGCATCGATCCTGACGAACTCGGCGGCTCGGCCTGGGAAGCCGGAATTACTTCGTTTTTCCTGTTCGCCGTCGGCGCGATCATCCCGATTGCCCCGTTTGCTTTGCTGAATGGGAACTGGGCGGTCATTGCCAGCGTGATTCTGAGCGGCGCAGCGCTGTTTGGCATCGGCGCGTTGATTACATTGATGACGGGGCGCTCCGTCCTCTATTCGGGCGGTCGCCAGTTGATCTTCGGGCTGATCGCCGCCGCGCTGACCTTCGGTATCGGCAAAATCGTCGGCGTGGCAGTTGGAGGGTAAGTTGTCTCTGTAGGGGCGAACCTATGTGTTCGCCCTTTTCTCATTTTTTCTCTGCGTCCTCTGCGTCCTCTGTGGTTCAACCGCTTTTCGCTTTTAACTTTCCTTACTTTTAACTTTCACCTGTTCTCAGCATACCGAACACTTCACGTTATCCACTGGAGCGCCCGCCACCAGCGCCGCGAACCAGTCACGGAAGCGCAGGCCATCGACGGCCTCGCTGTAGAAACGGTCGCTGGTGGTGACGCAGTGTTCGCTGCCCGCGCCCACAAACGAATGGAAATTCGAGCGCTTTTGCAGCCCCGCGAGACTGGCCTCCATCGCCAGAGGCCAGGCCATGACCGCCCCGGTCAGCACATAGTAATTGGTCTGCGTGCTGTCATTATAGGTCGTGTACTCGCCAAAACGATCACGCGGATAGCTGCGCGATGCGCCCGTATACAGCGACGCTATGTACTGATCGGGTGATGCCCGCCGATTCTTCACGCCCCACACGTCGAAGCCGCCCCAATCGGGATTGATCACGCCCACGCCCGCGTCGCCGAACTGGGTCAGCCGCGCGCTGCGATAATGGCGCGCGACTGTTGGCGCGTAGTAGATCGAGCCAATTGCCCCCGCGCTGCACCCCGCGATGACGATGTCACTCGGCGCTTTGTAATTGGCGAACGTCCAGTTGAGCGCCGCCGTCGCATCGACGCTGCCTTTATGCTCGACCGTCCCGTTCGAGTACGTCACCTCTTTTGTGCCGAGATGATAATCGCCCGTACAGTAGGTGACAAAAATCGTTGTGTAGCCTGCCAGCGGATTTTCCGGGTTGGCGGTCGCCAGAATCCCCTGATTGTAAGCATTGGCCTCGCCGCCCTCGACCACTTCGTCGAACAGGCCGGAGTTTGGCGCGCAGGTCTCATCGTTCCAGCACGCGCCGCCGCCTTCGAAGAAAATCAGCAGCTTCTTGGGGTCGCCCGCCCGCACAAAAAAGGTGTAGGGCGTCCCGCGCGCGCAGACCGCGCCCCCACCCGGCGTGACCTCCATCCAGTCCTGCGCCTGCGCAATTGCGGTGATGCTCAGCAGCAGGAACAGCATGGCGACGAAGAGAAGTTTTCTCATGGCGAACCTCGTTAAGACGCTGAAAAGAATGCCGCTTGTGAACGGCGAAAGTCCTGCCAGGACATAGAATCCTTGGGGCAGCCAGATAGTTTATAAACGCCAAAGTCGATTGAAACAATCGGCTCAAACACAGATGCTAATTTTGTGGTGATCTGAATAATCGACTCGTGTGCCGCATTTTCATAATAAAATGTCGTGAGAACCGCCATGTCGCCAATTTTGACACAACGGGGTGAACCAAACACCGCCAGCACCTCGCCGAGACGAGGCATATATCCGAGGGCTAGCTCACTTCCCATCCCCAGTGAATTTACGATACCATCATCAATGGCTACGTCAATGGATATACTGTTCCACGTCCAGATCAGAAACGGCAGACTGCTGTTCATTCCCAGCATTCTATAATCAGGAAACGTCGCCGCCATCTGCTGCTCAAGCTCGCCGCGTGAACTCACTCGTGGCGTGATCTCGTTCCAGCACGGTGGCGCGCAATCCAGCAGGTGCAGCCGTTCGACGCGCTGCGACGCTGGCTGCGACCGACCTATCACAAGCGCCGCACCGATCAGCACCGAAAGCACCACCGCCGCGCCAAACACGACTATCGTCAATCGCGCAATCACCTATGCAGGTCGTCTCCACACAGCAGGCCAATCCTCCAGATCGAGCGCTTCCTGCCCATCGATGATCAAGGTATACAACGGTTCGGCGGGAAAATCATTGACCCGAATCTCCCAATGCCGCCCATCAATAGTCGTCTGATACGGGAATTCGCCATCGTCGGTGCGCTCCCACGGTATCGGGTCGATCAGGCAGCGCGCCAGGATCATCGTCCATTCGGGTATCGCAGTCATTGGGAACGAATCAATCCGAATTTTCCCACAGAAGGAAAACACGTGGGTATGGGAGCTTAAAAATACCATCGCGCGCTGCTTCGATTAGCAAATTCTGGATCGCTTCCCCATATACCTCATCATCGTAAAACTCAATCTCATCCATGAAGAATTCATCGAAATAACTTTGGGGGTTTCCCTCTGGCACAACCTGACAGCGCATCAGATTCCAGCCATTAAAATAATCAAGCGGATTGCACTGAACATGCGAAATATAAGCTTCGAGTCCTTCTTTGATCGCCGGAATATCCATATATCCTGATAGATAATTTTCGAAAGCTTTGAGTTCCTCAGCAGAATAGGGCGCACCGTAAGTGTAAGCTAACTGATCAAGCAGTGGATATTCTTTGAGGAGTTTTCTATCGCCACCCTCAGCCATCGCTTTGATGCCTCGGATTAAGTCGGATAGATCGGCTTTCCCTTTCTCTCGATTAGCTTCTAAACGCAGCACGACACCAACCACACGGGGATAACTCATCAGGTAGCCCCCCACCTGTAGATCCATATCCACCAACCAATCCGGGGCTTTGCCACCTGAAAGCCGTTCAGCTTTCTCAATAAATGTAGTCGAATATTCATAGCCAACCACGAAGGCAGGCAGCACCACGTCCATTCCCAATGGCGCAAGCGTTATCATGGCGTCTTTACTTCCGAAATTGCGTGTGCTGCCATTCTGAAAATCGCTCCTGTAATCGGAGGCGTTGATACTTCCCGGTCGATGTCACCGGAATCTCTACTCCAAAGATCACTGCTTTCGGCGACTTCTCGAACGGCATCCGTGCGCGGCAGTGGGCGATGATCGCCGCTTCATCCAGTGCCGCCCCTTCTTGTGCCACCACATACGCGCCGACTTCTTCACCGTAGTAATCATTCTGGAAGGCCACCGCCAGCCCAACTTTCACGCCGGGAATTTCCAGCAGTACCTCCTCGATGTCGAACGGGCTAAACTTGACCCCACCCCGGTTGATCAGCTCCTTGATGCGCCCCGTGATAAAGAAAAACTGCCGCCCCCGTTCATCGACCTCGTAGAAGCCTTCGTCGCCGCTGCGAAACCAGCCGAACCGGAAGGTTTCGCTATTCGCTTCCGGGCGCTGATAATAGTATTTCATCACGTTATGCCCGCGCAGGCAGATTTCGCCGCGTTCCCCCGGCGGCAGGCGCTCGCCTGCGCCCAGCGCGTCGAAGATCGCCATTTCGTTGGCTTCAATCGGGCAGCCGATACTTGGATAGCCGAAGTCGAGCAGCCAGTGTTTATGCTCCTGCCACGAGAGGTCTATCGGCAGATGGCACGAGTAGCAGGTCGTCTCGCTCAGGCCATAGCCGTGCAGAATGGGCAAACCAAACCTGTCCTCGAAGGCTTTGACGAGGCTCATCGCCAGCGTCCCCGCCCCGCAAACCAGATGGCGGAAGTGGCGCAAATCATAGCTGCCAACGCCTTCGCCCCACATCGACTTACCCGCGCTTTTCTCCTGTTCAGCGTACTCCAGCGAAAATTGCAAAAGCGTGGGAACCACACTCACAATCTGCACCCGTTCGCGGGCGATGCGCTCCCAGAAATGCGGGCTGCTGTAAGCGCGGTTCAACACCAGCGAACCGCCCACAAACAGCGGCGTGATGATCGTCATGACAATCCCGTTGACGTGGTGGATCGGCAGCACACACATCAGGCGCTGGTTGCCGGTGATAGCCTGCCACTGTGCAATCGCCTGAGCATCGACCAGCAGATTGTACTGCGTCAGCACGACGCCTTTGGGCGCACCAGTCGTGCCGCTGGTGTAGACCAGCAGCGCCTCATCATCGAGCGTTGGGCGGGCTGCGCCTTCGGCGTCCGCGCTCATAAATGTGTCGGGGCGGTTGGTGATCTCTACGTTAAAATGCAGGTAGGTTTCGGTTGGAATGCCGCCCATTTGCACGATAGTTTGCAAGTTTGCGACACCAAGTTGATCCGCCGCGCTCCCGTGAATGATCGCCTCGGCGCGCTCCAGATATTCCGCCCGCACGAAGCAGATTTTCGCCTCACTGTTGCGCAGAATGAAGGCGATCCTTCGATCATCCTCGCTCACGTTCTGCGGCGCGACCGCCGCGCCAATCAGCCAGCAGGCGAAGTAGAGGATAACGGTATCAAGGTGGTTGTAGGCGATGGTCGCCACCCGGTCGCCGCGCCGCACACCGAGATCGTCATACAAAAAACTCGCCGCCTGATGTACCTTTGCATTGAACTGGGCGTAGGTTAGTTCATCGCGGTTGCCCTCGGCATCGTAGTGAATGAGGAATGTTTTATCGGGCGTGACCGCTGCATGGAGTGAAAGCAGGTGGCGGAAGTTGCGGAAGGGAACCTGCGTGTGTTCCGGCGGCACGCCGTTGACCGTCCGCGCCGCCCGAATATTGGCAATCGTGGCGTCGGTAAGAGTCACGTTCAGCCGCTCCTGCAAAGCATGATTTCAGAAGGGTGTAAGGGGCGAAATCGGCTGATTTCGCCCCATATTATTGCGTTACGGCCCCTGGAAGATGGTCGGTGTAGGGCCAAAATCCTGCGCCGGGATCGGTGTCGCGAAATTGATGTCGGTCGGGACAACAATCGGCGGTAGCGTCGGCGGTGGAACCGTCGGAATAATGTTGTTGACGCCGATGTTAATCGTATCGTAGCGGTAGCCGCCGTCGGTCGCGAAAGCCGCCAGCCGGAGCAGATAAGCCCCATTCGGGATGGTGGTCGAGTCCCAGGTCGCCAGATTGCCGTTTTGCTGTGAATTGAACGGCCCCGCTACCGGTTGGAAATTGGTCGGCGCGCTCGATGGCGCAAGCTCAATCTGGTAGCGGCTGAAGTTTGGCCCGCTGACAATCCCGGTCAACTGCACCGTTCCAGTCAACTGTTGACCGTTGGTCGGTGAGGTGAAACGCACCTGCGGCAGCACGGTGCTGGTCGAGCATTCGTTGGTTGGCGCAGCCTGCGGCGGATTCGGCAGGCCAATCGAAGCGGCATACGACGCGCCTGCGGGGGTTTGCAGCCAGGCAATCGCTGACGGATCGCTGATATTGACGAAGTTCTTGGTCACGACACTGTCGGGGCAGAACTGATTCGCCTTCAGGCTTGTCCAGGTATCGACCGGAACCGAGACGACGAAGCCCTGGCTGGCGGGAGGCGGCTGCTGGCTCTGGACAAAATATTCGGTGCGAACGGTGGTGCAGCCCGTACTGGCGTCGTAGACTGTGCCAGTGTCGGCGCAGACCTGCTGCTGGACAATCCCGGCGGGCGGGTTGAAGGGCGACGGGTTGGTGCCTTGCAGCGCAGCAGTCATGACTGCGTTCCAGATGGGCGCGGCAGCGAGACCGCTGGTGTTGACCGTCGGCGCGTTATCGACCCGCCCGATCCACACGCCGACGACAGCATTGCTGCTGAAACCCATCGTCCACAGGTCGCGGTTATCGTTGCTCGTCCCAGTCTTGGCAGCCACCAGGCCATTGTAGCCGTTGACGTTAAGCGGCGAATTCGCACCAAAGGCCGCTGTACGCGCCGTATTGTCGCTCAAAATATTCTGGATGAGGAAGGCAATCTGCGGCTGAATCGCCAGCGCGGTCTGTGCGTGTTCTGGCAGTGGCAGGTCATTGCCGCTGGAGTCCTTAATCGACGTGATTGAGACCAAGGGCACGCGCGTGCCGTTGTTGGCAATCGTGCCATAGGCCTGCATCATGTCATACATGCGCACTTCGTTTGCACCCAGCGCGGTCGGCAGGCTGAAGGTTGCATCTGGCAGGAAGCGCAGGCCGAGACGCTGGGCCACGTCCAGGAATTTGTCCATGCCAATGAAATTGAGCGTCTTGACCGCCGGAACGTTATAGCTGTTGGCGAAGGCGTAGCGCAGCGCAATCGGCCCATGAAAGGTGCGGTCATAGTTGACGGGTGAGTAGTCGGGATTGCTGAAGGTCGTCGGCACATCCCACAAAATCGAGGCGGGCGTCAGGTAATCGTTGCCGCCGTTGCGGCTCACGCCTTCGAGCGCGCCGGTATACTCGACAATCTTGATCGACGAACCGGGCTGCTGCCAGGTAAAGGCGTTATTGACCTGCCCATCAATGGTGTTGTCGCTGAAATCCGGGCTGCCAACCATCGCCCTGATCGAGCCATCACGCGGGTCGGTCACCATGACCGCGCCCGTATTGACGCCGTTCGTCGCCAGCGCCTTGACCTGCGTTTCGAGCGCGTTCTGAGCCGTTTCCTGAATACGCGGGATCAGAGTGGTCTTGATCTCGAAACCCTGCTGGAACATGGCACTCGTGCCGTAGCTATTTTCGATCTGCTGCTGGACGAAGTTGACGAAATGCGGGTACTTGACCGTAAAGGTGCGCGGGAGATAACTGCGCGTCTCGATTTGCGCTTTCTGCAAAACCGTGCGCGGCGCGGTGATGTCCGCCTGTGTGACGCAGAAAGGCTGTTTGTCGTAAGGCGTGAAGCTGAACTGGAGGCAGCCAACCGCCGCCATACGCCCCAGCACCACTTCCATGCGGTCGAAAGCGGCCTGACGGTTGATGACGGGGTCGTAGGTCGCGGGAGCCTGCAATAACCCTGCCAGCATCGCCGCTTCGGGTATGTTGAGGTCTGCCGCGCTGTGCTTGAAGTAAAACTGCGAGGCCGCCTCGACGCCGTAGGACTGGTTACCGAAGAACGACTCGTTCAAATACAGTTGCAGAATGAAATTCTTGTCATACTGGCGTGCGATTTCGGCGGAAACCACGATTTCCTGAAGCTTACGGGCAGGCGAAACGGTCGTGTCCTGTAACACCAGATTGCGCGCGACTTCCTGGGTGATGGTACTCGCGCCAGAGACAACGCCGCCTGCGGTGAGGTTCTGAATGAAGGCACGCACAATCGCAATCGGATCCCAGCCGGGATCCTGGAAATAACGCTCATTTTCGACAGCGACGACGGCATCGACCATTTCCGGTGCGATTTTATCGAGGCCGACTTCATCACGCGCACCGCCCTGCGGGCTGGTCAGTTCGGCGATCAGACTGCCGTCGGCTGCAAGAATGCGCGCTGTGCGGAACTGCGGCTTGTAATTCGCCAGCCCGGCAATCGCCGCACGATAGGGTTCTGCCAGACTGTTGTAGTAGAGGACGATGCCAATCGCGCCGACCGCGCCGATCAAAAAGATCACGGCGGCGACGATGGCAGCGATGATGGCAATTGTACGAGCGGTACTCTGGCGCTGGCGCGCGACCGCTTCGGCATAATCAGGCGAGGCTGTTTCGACGGCATAGCTCGGTGCCTGCTCGGCAATCGGCGAACCGACCGATTCATACTGCGACTGCTGGATGGCAGCGTTCGGAACCGTCGCGCCGCTAACCGCTGTATTGGGGATGGTGGCTTCTACGTCGGTACGCGCCACCGGAATTGTGTCGGCGGTCAGGTCACTGTCGAGGAAAATTCCGCCCGTCCCCGGCACGGTGAAATCGGGGTCGCGCACGGGAACCTGACGCGGAACCCATTGATTAGTAATCGGGCTGGTCGGGACGGTGCGGTCGCCTTCATCGCCTGTGTCTGCCGGGACAATCGCACCAGGCGAGGAAGATGCCGCATTCAAGACGGGTGGCGTCGCCGGAACCCACTGACCGTTGTCGTGGCGATACCAGCGATCCGACTCGACGCCCATCATCCACCAGACGTTGCTGTCATCGAGCACCATCAGGTTTTTCAAATCCGCCTGGAACTGATCGCGCGTAATCTGCCCCTGCTGATACTGCTGGCGCAGGGCGCGAATACTTTCTTCGGCGGCACGGAACTTGGCGGCAAGTGCTTCCTGCGCATCGGTGGCGGCGGGCGCGGGCTGCGAGACCTGCGCGGGCTGGGAAGGCTGCACGCCCAAAAGCGCAAGCTGCTGGCGCGCATATTCTTCGGGCGAAACAACACCGGTCGGCGCGGATTCAGCGGGCGCTGCTGCCGGAGCCGCATCCGCAGCAGGTTCGGCGGCGTCGGCCTGCTCAGAGGCTTCCTGCGCCGCCTGCAAGCGCGCCAGTTCACGCCGCGCATATTCTGCCGCATCGACAGGCGCGTTGTCTTCGGCTGTCCCGGCGATCTGCTGGCTGGCGGACGCTTCAACGGGTGGAATCGTCCCGGTCTGCACGTTGCTAGCGGAAGCGGCAGGCGCAGGCTGGACTTCAACACTGGGTACGTTATCGACCAGGCTCGCCAGCGCCACCAGTTCACTCATGCTGAAGCTGTCGTCTTCGTCTTCATCCAGTGGTTCGAGGGCAGGCGACTCGGTATCGCTGGGCTGGGTTCCTTCGAAGGGCAGCACTTCCTGAGCAGTTGTATCACTGTCGGTGTCGGTCTCAGTAGGAGCAGCTTCAGCAGCAGGCGTTTCCGCGACGGGCGTCTCGGCTGGGGCAGGTGCTTCAACAGCCAGTGTTTCCGGCGTGATGACGATTTCGTCTTCCGGCGAGTATTTGGTGTCGCTGGGGCGCGGCAGATGCCAGGCCCCGCTTTGATCGGATTTCAGGTCTCGCGGAAGAGTCGGCACTCGCCAGGTTTGCGGCGGGGGAGCTGGTGGAGCCTCATCACCGGGCGCACGCCAGGCGTTGCGTTCCCCTGGCGCAGCCGCCGCCTGCTGCGGAGTACGCCAACCCCCAGCAGGAGCGCCTGAGTCTTTGGCTGGCTCTGCTGCCGGAACAGCCGAGTTTTCCGGCTCGTCGGGTCGATTGTCATTCGGGCGGTCGGACATGAACCTGATCCTTCGTAACTCAGGAGGGTTTGAAGTTTTTAACAATGTCCATTATATAGCAAAAGGCGTGTATTGCCGATTTTGATGCTGGAGGCTTATTGATCGGGTGCGAGGTTGTCTCGACCTTCGCTGTCGGGGGCAGCCGTCGTCGAATTACTGATGAGATTGCCTCCCGTGATACGGAGGGTGTCGTCATTCTGAATCGAGACTTCGAGAGTATCGTCGGTATGGTTTTTGATCAGCAGTTGGTCGTCATCCAGCAGAAGAATATTTTTGAGTTCGTCCGTGTCTTCGTCGGATTCGACACCGTCGAGCGAAACAATAATCGTACTGACGTTATCTTCGCCGCCGCGTTCGTTAGCAAGGTCGATGAGCTGCTGACTGGCAACTTCGGGGTCGTCTTCCTCAGTGACAATCAAAGCGATTTCGTTCGGCTTCACGTGGCGTGTGAGTCCGTCTGAGCAGAGGACAATCCGGTCGCCGGGGCGCAGATGAGCCTCATAAACGTCGACATCGACTTCTTCATTCTGACCCAGCGCGCGATAGAGCACGTTGCGCATGGGATGTTCTTCAGCCTGCTCATGCGTCAGATGACCAGCGGCAACCAGCGCTTCAACAAAACTGTGATCGGCGGTAATCTGGGTAATGCGCTGCGAGCGACCATCGACCAGATAGGCACGGCTGTCGCCCACGTGGGCGATTATGGCGCGGCTGCTGCGCACATAGGCCAGCGTCATGGTCGTCCCCATGCCGCGCAGTTCGGGATTGCTGGCCGCTTTGTGAACAATATTGATGTTGGCATCACGCACGGTATCGCAGAGCCAGGTCACAATTTGATCGTCGTTGAGTTGAAGCGGAGAATCGTCCGGCGTTTGGAGAAACTTACCCTGCTGAAGTGTTTCGACCGCGATTCGACTCGCTTCTTCCCCGGCGACTGCCCCGCCCATGCCATCCGCGACGACTGCGACGATGTAATCATCATCTGTCCACAGTCGAATGTTGTCTTCGTTATTTTCGCGTACCTGGCCGATGCTGGTGCGAGCGCTGCTGCGAAGACGAATACCGTGATCCGAAGCACCCATACGGTGTTCCTCCGATAGTTGTTCTTTTCTAATTCTACTGAACCCGCTTCATGAAGCAAGCGGAGATTACAAATCGCTTAAAATTGCCCCGCATATCTTGTCAAAATCGCCATATTTATCACAGTATACACCAATCAAAGGATGGCGCAGATAACGTTTATCGAACGAAATCAACCCGCTTCTGAGTAAAAACGCCCTATTCGCTGTCCTATCAAAATGGTAGAGTCTATCTATATCCCAAACTAGACTTGGGATATATAATCAGGGGTCTATGAAAAAGCTAGTTGATGTTTACCGAGTAGATAACTTCATCGATACGTTTGCGCTGGGGCACTATGCGCGCGTATTAGAAGCCCATGATCGGCGCAACGGTCAAACGGTCGCGTTCAAAGTGATGCGCCCCGAACATCTTTCCGACGACGGCGAACCGAGTTGGGAATACCGCGCCTTTGCGAATGAAGCCGAGTTGTTGATGAAGCTGGCGGACAGCCCGCATACCGTCAACCTGCTGGACTGCGGCTTTGTTTCGACACCCACCGAAGCGCCTATCAGCGGCGAAATCGATTCGTTTGGGCACGACGTGATCGGTTTTTCGCGTTCGCTGGACGAATACTGCCAGAAAGGCTGGCGGCCTTATCTCGCGCTGGAAAACCTGCCGCGCGGCGAGAATCTGTTTTATCAGATGCGCCCGGACAAAGCCGGTTTGCGGCTGCGACTGCCCACCGAAGAAGGCTTGGCACTGGCAGTGCAGTTCACCGAAACGCTCAAGCTGGCGCACGAAAACCGGATTGCCTATCTCGATCACAAGCTGGAGCATCTCTACTGGGATGGCATCCATCTGCGCCTGATCGACTTCAACAGTTCGCGCCTGATCGACAACAAACAGCCGGACGGCGCGCAGTTGTTCTGCAACGACATCCATAATATGTGCGTCGGTATCCTATACTCGATTTTCACCGGGCTTTCGCCACAAAAGACGGCGCTGCGTCCCCAACCGGGTTCGCTGACCGATGTCGAAGCGCGTTATCAGGATGTGAATTCGCTCGATTTCGGCATCGAGCCGACGCTTAGCCCGGCATTACAAGACCTGCTTCAGCGCGGAGCAACCCGCCAGGTGACGACCGCGCAGGATTTCCTCGACGAGCTGCACAATATCGCCTCGCTGCACGGCTGGGATTTTCCGGGGCATTACACCAGCCCCATCAGCCGCGACGCCCGCACGCAGATGCGCGCCGGAATCACCAAAATGCGCAAAGGGCAGGACGCCCTGCGTGAAGCCCGCGATCTCTTCCGCGAAGCTGCCATTCAGGACGGGATCACCGACGACCTCGAAGCCGAGCTGCGCCGCCTGGTCAAGTCGGTCAACGACATGCTGCAAAACCGCGTCATTCCGTGAATGAGGGACGGAGATTAGCTTTCATGTCAGCGATTGAGCAAGAACTCGTCGCAAAAATCAGCCGCTTAAACGCCGACCAGCAGCGCAGAGTTTTGGAGTTTGTTCAGACGTTAGAAGTTCCGTCCCAAGCTGCTTATTCCGCGCGCGACTTGATGAAACTGCCACACGAAGAACGTACGCGCCTTATGCAAGCAGCGCTTGCACTCGCCGCTGATGAAGATTTCGAAACTTTCGAGGCGTACAGCGAAGAAGACTTTGATGAATCTTCCTAACATCACCGTGACACGAGGGGATGTTTGGGCAGTCAGATTTGATCCGAGCGAAGGCGATGAGATTAAAAAAATCCGCCCAGCAGTCGTTATGACGGCTGCTGGAGCTGGAAAAATGCGGCTGCATATTGTTGTTCCGATCACAGGCTGGCAGCCGCAATTTGCACATTACTACTGGATGGTTCACCTTCTTCCAACATCAACGAATGGCTTGAGCAAAGAATCATCAGCCGACTCGTTTCAGGTGAAATCCGTTTCTTTAAACCGATTTCAAAATAAGCTTGGCGTTCTCACAAGCGATGAGATCAACGAAATCGCCGCGTCCATCGCATTGTGTGTCGATTATAACCCTTGATAGTCCCTTCAATTCAGATACGGCTGCACCATCCCCGCTTCAACCGCCAACCCGTTCCACTCATCGACACTCGCTGAATCATAAATCAGCGTGTACGGCCCACTGAAGCCCGCCGCCCGTGATAGTTCGAGGCAGCGCAGGTAATCCGCACGATCCGGCGTCCCTTCAGCGCTGAACGAGCATTTCGCGTGACACGATTCCGCGAACGGGAAAATGTGCGCGAGATCGTCGTATTTGCCTGCGCCGCGCCAGTTGCCAAAATCCGCGCACAGGCCAATATCGACCGCTTCGCACACCCGGCGCACGTACTCCGGCGTCGTCAGCAGGTTGAGCCAGTTTTCGGTCATGATGCGAACGTTGTTGGCTTTGCCGCGCTCGACCAGGGTCTTTAAGCCGCTGATGCTGCGTGCGAGCGCATCTTCCGAGGGCGGCGTCTTACCCGCAACCACCCGCGCACAGGTCGCGCCAAGCTGCCCCGCTGTCTCGATCCAGCCAGAAATCCATTCCAGATCGCGCTGACCCTCGGTCGGATGAGCGAGGTCACCATCGTCGATCAGCAGCGAAAATACTTGGACGCCAGCCGAATCCAACGCGGCGCGCAGTTCGCTCAGATAGCCAGCATCACGCGACGGGAAGTGAAAATGGCAGATTTCGAGAGTATGGATACCCGCTGCCGCCAGTTTCGCGGGAACGTCGAGCAGGGTGAGATTGCCGCGCCCGTAAGTCTCCGCCGAACCAGTATTCGGCTGAGCAGGCGAATCAGGATAGGTCAGGCCAAGCGCGCGATGCAAGCTCCAGGTCGAAGTTGAGAGTCGTGGGCGGGGTGAATCCGTCATCATATTTCCCTTTCGCAAATGCAATTTAAGGAAATTTTAGCCACTCGTCTTTGAGCAGGCCAAAATACAACTGATCTTTGTAGTGATCGCGGAAGAAATGGCGCTGGCGCAGCGTACCTTCATGTTTGAAACCCAGCCTGAGCAGCAGCTTACTGGAAGCAGGGTTATCGGCAAAGGGATTGGCCTCGACCCGGTGCAGGCCAAAATCAGTGAAGGCAAACGTCAGGATGGCAGAGAGCGCTTCGGTCATGATGCCCTGTTTTTCAAACGCAGGATGAAGTTCGTAGCCGATTTCGCCGTGATGGTAACTGGGGTCGAGATTCCAGAGCGTGCAGACGCCGATCAGCGTATCCTCTCCTTTGAGCGTGACGCACCACGCGACGGCTTCGCAATGTGCATACGACTCGTGCAGACGCTGAATCCAGGCAAGACTATCCGCAAGTGACTGGTGCGGCTCCTGCCCGTAATGCTTCGTTACCTCAAAATCCGACTTGATCGTAAAGAGTGCCTCGGCATCACCGGGTTGTAGCTGGCGCAACGTTAGCCGATGGGTTGTAAGGACGGGAAACTCCCTGAAGACGGTTTCTACGCTCATCAAAATCTCCCAACATTGATGCGACAGCACATTATAACCAGCCTCCATTGAAGCCCTACTCTTCCTCGCGTTAACGATTGCCCTCGGCAATCTGCGCTAGAATGACAGTTTGTTACCTCTACCGAGCGCTAGAGAAATTCTTTGTTCAAAGTTCTTTCGCTGCTGACGCTGCTGCTCCTGATTGCCGCTGCCTGTGCATCACCCCCAGTCGCTGTGATCCTGCCGACGCTGGCGGTTCTGCCGACCGCTTCGGACACGCCAACGCCGACCGCGACTCTGACGCCGACACCCCTACCTACCGCGACTGATACACCATTGCCGACAGCAACCGAAAGCGCGACGGCAACAGCAACCGATACCGCCACCGCGAGCGCCACCTTTACCGAGACGCTCACGCCGACCGCGACGCCGATCACACCCACGCTGACGGCCTCGCTCTCGCCAACATGGACGGTTTCGCCCACCGTGACCCCCTTCCCAACCACATCCGGCGATGCCAGCGTCGCCATTACCGACAAAGAGTTGGTCAATTTACGCGGCGGCCCCGGCTTCGCCTATGATCCGCTGCAAGCGCTGGCAACCGGGACGCCGCTGTTTCTGATCGGCAAATCGTGGGATAACGAGTGGTATCAGGTACGCCTGATGAACGGACAGGAAGGCTGGATTTACTATCTGTATCTGGTCATCTGGATCGACACCAACCGCGTGGTCGTCACCTACCAGCAGCCAACGCAGCCGCCAACAGCCGAAATCAACACCTTTGTGCTCGGCGGACACATCATGGATACCACCTCGACCGCCTTTTCGCTGGCGCACAGCGCCGGGATGACCTGGGTCAAGGTACAGCATCGCTTCTACGTCGGGCAGAGCGCCGCCGATGTGCTGCCAGAGATTCAGGCCGCGCACCAGAACGGTTTCCGCATCCTGATCGGCATGGTGGGCGACCAGGCGCAGATGCGCGACTTCAACAGTTATGTTGCCAGCTACGCCGCTTTTGTCGCCGAAGCTGCCGCAGCAGGCGCGGACGCCATTGAAATCTGGAACGAGCCAAACATTGATCACGAATGGCCGGTAGGCGCGATTAACGGCGCGAGCTACACGGAAATGCTCGCCGCCTCCTATACAGCAATCAAGGCGCGCGCGCCGAGCACGATTGTCATCAGCGCCGCACCTGCGCCAACGGGCTTTTTCGGCGTCGAGGGCTGCGGGACAGGCGGCTGCAATGACGATATTTTCCTCAAACAGATGGCCTTCGCGGGCGCACAGAATTATCTCGATTGTGTGGGGCTGCATCACAATGACGGCATCGTCTCGCCACTGGAGACAACGGGCGATCCACGCGGCAACTACCCGACCAACTATCTGATGGGCGTGATTGGGCGCGTTCCGCCGGAGTTCAACGGCAAACCAATCTGCTTCACCGAAGTGGGCTATCTTTCACCGGAAGGCTACGGCAATCTGCCGGGAAACTTCGCCTGGGCGCAGAACACGACCATCGCCGAGCAGGCACAGTGGCTGGCGGATGCGGTGCATGTCGCCAAAGCCAGCGGACGTGTCGCCATGATGATCGTCTGGAATGTCAATTTCACCGTCTATACCAGCAGCGATCCGATGGCAGGTTATGCCATTCAGCGCCGTGACGGGGGCTGTCCCGCCTGCGCGATGCTCAAGGCAGCGATGGGCGGATAATTAGCCAAGCATTTCGTCGAGCCGCCGCTGAAGATAGGCGCGTTCGGCGGCGTTCTGACAGAGCGCAATCGCCCGTTCGTAGGCGTCGGCGGCGGCTTCGCGCTGATTCGTCCGCCGCAGCAGATCTGCCAGCGCGGCGTGATAGGGATAATAGTTCTCGACCATTGCATAATCGAGCCGATGCAGCAGCGTCAGGCCAACGAGCGGCCCGCGCGCCATGCCCATTGCCACCGCTCGGTTGACCTCGATGACTGGAGAGGGCGTCATCATCATCAGCGTATCGTAGAGCGCCGCGATCTGAATCCGATCGGTGTCGGCGGGCGTGGCGGCTTCGGCGTGGAGCGCGCTGATTGCCGCCTGCACCTGATAAGGGCCGGGGCTGTAAATCTCCAGCGCTTCGTCGAGAATAGCAACACCTTCACGGATTTGCGCCTGATTCCAGCGTGAACGATCCTGCGCTTCGAGCAGCACCAGTTCGCCTCGATCATTGACTCTCGCGGCACGGCGAGAGTCATGCAGGAGCATGAGCGCCAGCAAGCCGCGTGCCTCGGCGCTGTCCGGCAGCAGTTCGACCAGCACGCGGCAGAGGCGAATGGCTTCGCTCGACAAGTCGCTGCGTGTGAGGCTGTCCCCGCCGGTTGCGACGTAGCCCTCGTTGAAGATCAGGTATATGACCGCCAGCAGCGCGTCGAGGCGTTCAGGCAGCAAATCGGCAGGTGGCACGCGATAAGGAATGCCCGCATCCCGGATTTTTCCCCGTGCGCGAGCGAGACGCTGCGCCATCGTCGGGACGGGAACGAGGAAGGCGCGGGCGATCTCCGGGGTGGAGAGGCCGCCGAGCGTGTGCAGTGTCAGGGCAATCTGTGCCTCCAGCGCAAGCGAAGGATGGCAGCAGGTGAACATCAATTTCAGGCGATCATCGGGGATTTCATCCATATCCATATCGGCTTCTTCAATGGCGGAAACTGGCGCTCCAGGCGAACGTTCACTGGCAGAATAACGGTCGGCGGTTGACACTCTACGCAGGCGGTCAATGGCGCGGCGCTTGGCGACTGTGGTCAGCCAAGCGCCGGGGTTGCGCGGCACGCCGTTGATCTCCCAGCCTTCGAGCGCTTCAACGAGCGCGTCCTGCAAGGCATCTTCCGCCAGGGTGAAATCGCCCAACTGGCTGATGAGTGCCGCCAGAACACGCCCGTGTTCTTCGCGGAAGGTGGTTTCGATCTGCGCGGCTGCCGTCATCGGATGCGCCTGCTCTACTGCTCGTAGTTCATGACTGGGCGGACTTCAATCGAGCCGCTGACCGAGCTGGGGATTTTCGCCGCCCACTGGATCGCTTCGTCAAGGTTCGGCACATCAATCAGATAAAAACCGCCCAGATGCTCGTGGGTTTCGGCGAAGGGGCCATCGGTCGTGACGGTTTTACCCTCACGGACGCGCACGGTCGTAGCGGTGTTGATCGGATGCAAGCCCTCCCCTGCGAGATGCACACCTGCCTTGCGAACTTCTTCCTCGAAGCCCCAGTAAGCGTTCATCTCGGCCTGAATTTCAGCTTCGGTCATCTGGGTGTTCGGGTTGGTGTAAATCAGCAGCATGTACTTCATGGTATTGCTCTCCTGTTGAATAGATTATCGGTTGTTTTTGCCTTTCTACACAAACGTCGAACCGACGGCTTCCTGTGATGACAAATTCGAGGTGCTCTCATCATTCACTCATAATTGACAGGAAAGCAGATGAAAAAGACGCCGATTTGGCGTCTTTTTCAAGCGTTCTCAGGCACGCAAGCGCAACGATGATCGAGGCTGAAGCGAGAACTAATTATGAGGAGCGCTATGCTTAGCTGATGGCCTGCTTCACAAGCGCGGTGATCTTTTTCTCCTCGGCAGCAGACATCGCCGTGAGCGCGTAAGTGGTCGGCCACATGCTGCCTTCGTCGAGGTGAGCGCTGTCCTGGAAGCCGAGCGTCGCGTAGCGTGAGCCAAATTTCTCACCTGTCTGGAAGAAACAGACAACCTTGCCTTCTTTGTTGGCATAGGCGGGCATTCCATACCAGGTTTTCGGCATGAGATCCGGCGCAACGCTTTTGACGATCTCATGAATGCGTGTCGCCATGCTGCGATCCGGCTCCGGCATCTCGGCGACTTTGGCGAGCAGGTCTTGTTCGCCTTCTTCACGATTCCGTACCGCTTTACGCTCCTTGAGCGTTTCCTTCATCGCGGCGCGTTCTTCAGCCGAGAGTCCCCCGGACTTCTTTTTCGCGGCTGGTTTCTTAGTAGCTTCTTCTGCTTTTTTCACAGGATTTTCTCCTTATACTTTCGATTGATTTTCGATAGGTCAGGCAGTCACAGGAATAGATGACTTACGCCTGCGGTGACCAGAGCGGACGCACCTCAATCGAGCCATACCTGACGCTGGGAACCTTTGCCGCCCATTTGAGCGCTTCGTCAAGATCAGGCACGTCGATGACATAGAAACCGCCCAATGTCTCATGCGTTTCGGCAAAGGGGCCGTCAGTGATGAAGGTCTGGCTGTCTCGAACACGCACCGTCGTCGCGTTGACGGTGGGCAGAAGGCCATTATAAGCCAGCATGACTCCGGCATTTTCTGCCTCTTTATTGAAGGCGAACCATTCCTGCATGTTAGCCTGCTGTTCTTCAGCCGTGAACTGCGGCATCTCAGCCTGATTACCGTAAAGCAGCAGCATGTATTTCATAGACTAACGCTCCTTCAACTCTCTGGCGCTAGGACGGATTCTGTACCAGTCCGATGATATTGCCGCTGGCGTCCTTGACGGTGGCGATCAGCCTGCCATAGCCCACGTCTTTGACGTCCTGCAACATCTGCGCCCCGGCATCGATCAGCCCTTGCAGACTGGCCTTGATGTCGCTGACGAACGTGTAGCCGATTGGCCCCGCCGCTGGCCCATTCGGGTCCAGCCCGACTTCCTGATCGCCCACTTTATAGCCGACATAATAAGCCCCGTCGATATAGGGTTCAACACCTAAAAACGTGTTAAACAACTGCTTCGCTGCGTTCACATCCTTGACCGGATAGACGATTAAGCTGATCTGGCTCATGGTGATTCCCTTTCTGGTTTGTATAGGTATTTAATCGGATAAGCCTCTATACAAACGTCGAATACGAATCGCTCAAAATGACAGATCGACACTGCTTCTCATCATTTACTCATCTAATTTCTCCAGCCCCCTAGCCCGCGATCAGCACGGCGATCAGCGCGATCAAGGCGGGCAGCCCCTGAATAAGCAGGATCGAGCGTTTGGCAGTCATAGCGCCGTAGATCGCCGCGACGATCACGCAGACGAGGAAGAAAACCGAGAGCTGAACTCCGGTGACGTGGTCGGGGTGGAGCACGCTCCAGAACAGCCCCGCCGCCAGAAAGCCATTGTAAAGTCCCTGATTCGCTGCCAGCGCTTTCGATTCGTTAGCGAACTGCTCGGTCGTGCCGAAGGAGCGCAGGGCGCGGGGCGTCGTCCAAAGGAACATTTCCAGAACCAAAATGTAGACGTGCTCCAAACCAACCAGCGCGACCAGAATTTTGCTGACGGTATCCATGTTATGCTCCATAGAACCAAAGCTGAAGCGGAATATGCTAACTATAGCACGGAGCGGAATTCACCATGAGTTCAAGCGAAAATAAGCGGCTGGCAGCGCAGGTTTACGAGGCGATCAATGCGCAGGATTTAGCAGCACTGGAAACATTGTTCGACGCGAAGATCATCCGTCACGCGATGGGCGAAATCGGCATCGAAAAAGCCAAACAAGCTGTCATGGCAGCCTTCGTTACGTCTCCGGGGCGGCACTTCGTCGTTGAGGATTTGATCGCGGAAGGGGATCGCGTCGCGCTGCGAGTCTCGATTTATGGCGACGCCGTTGCTACCGAGCCGCAAGCCATCATCATGGAGATTTTCCGCTTCGAGGATGGGCGTGTTGTCGAAATCTGGGGCGCGGGTGGCGCGGTGCGGCCTCAGCCTTATCAACAGGCTTGAAGGCTGCCACATGCTGAACGTCCGCCTTTTGCTTTTACTCAGTCCTCAGAGCATCACTGTTAAAATAAGTGTGACGACGATTTTGCTCCGCCGGAGACTCAAAGCCCTCCGGCTAGCCTTTCAAGCCGTCTAAAGACGGCTGAGGCGCAGCCTGCTTATGCTTTTTAACGAATGAATACGGAGTTTAATCCTCTCCATCGCGTCGTTTTTCTCCCTTTCTCCCCGCTTGCGTGGGAGAAAGGGTCGGGGATAGAGGGGCACTGGACAACCGTAATGTTTGCTTTTACTCAGCTCTCAGCACTCGGCACTCAGTCCTTCTTTTACAGCACCTCGACCGGATCGACATCGACGTACCAGCCGCGCGGAATGTCGAGACCGTCAAGCGCGAGAGTCGGATCAGGGCCGCGCAGAAGCACCTGCCAGCGAAAAATGTTGTTCTCGCGGGTGAAGAAGCAGGGCGCGGGGCCGATCAACTCCGTCCCGGTCATCTCAAGCGCGTCGAGACGCTTGCGCAGGAGCACTGCGCAGCGTTCAGCTTCGCGCTGCGCCTGGGTTTCGTTGGGGAAACGAAAGAGGATGCGCACGAGACGGCGAAACGGCGGGTAGGCGATCTCACGGCGGTAGGCGATCTCGCGCTGGTAGAAAGCGGCGTAATCATGTTTCGCCGCTGCGCTGATAGCATAGTTATCGGGCTGGTAGGTCTGCAAAATCACGCGCCCGCCGAGTAAGCCACGTCCCGCCCGCCCCGCGACCTGCGTCAATATCTGGAAGGTACGCTCCCCGGCGCGGAAATCGGGCAAGCCGAGGCCAATATCGGCGCTGACGACGCCGACCAGCGTCACCAATGGCAGATCAAGCCCTTTGGCGACCATCTGCGTGCCAACCATAACGTCGGCTTTGCGCTCGATGAAGCGCTGCAAAATCGCCTCGTGCGCCTCCTGTGAAGCGGCGGTGTCACTATCCCAGCGAACGGCGCGGACACGCGGGAACATCTCGACCAGCGTCTGCTCGACCTGCTGCGTCCCCGCGCCGAAGAACTTGATGCGGCGTGAATTGCAGTTGGGACATATTTCCAGCTCCGGCTGGATGAAGCCGCAGTGATGGCAGCGCAAATTCGAGCCGAGGCGGTGATGCGTCAGCGGCATATCGCAGCGCGGGCATTTGGCGATATAGCCGCAGTCGCGGCAGAAAACGAAGGTTGATTGCCCGCGCCGGTTGATGAATAGAATCGCCTGCTCGCGACGTTCAAGCACATCTGCGAGGGCGTGTTGCAGCGGTCGGCTGAAGATACTGATGTTGCCGTCCTTAAGTTCGCTGCGCATATCGACGACCTGCACGGGCGGCAGATCGATCATGACGGCATCATCAGCGCTCGATTTATCGGACTGGTAGCGCGGCAGCACCCCGGCGCGTTCGGCCTGTTCATAGATGCGGACGCGATGCCCCATGATGCGGCGCGGCAGTTCGAGCTTTTCGACTGCGCCTTGCTCAGCCCGGAAAGACGTTTCAATATCGGGAGTGGCGCTGCCGAGAATGACAATGCCGTTGTTGCGCCGCATCATCGCTTCGGCGAGATCGCGGGCGTGATAATAGGGCGGTAGCGTCGGCGGCGAGTGTTTGTAGCTATGGTCGTGTTCCTCATCGAGGACAATCAGGCCAATGTCTTGCAGCGGCGTGAACAATGCCGAGCGCGCGCCGACGACGATTTGCACCAGTCCGTCACGGGCGCGCCGCCAGGTATCATAACGTTCGCCTTCGCCAAGCGCGCTGTGTACGACGGCTGTTTTGCCGGGGAAGCGGGCTGCGACGCGGCGGACGGTCTGCGGCGTGAGGGCGATCTCTGGCACGAGGAAAATGGCAGAACGACCGAGCGCAAGCGTCAGATCGATGGCGCGCAGATAGAGTTCGGTTTTGCCGCTGCCGGTGACGCCATGCAGGAGAAACACAGTGCTCGGATCCGATGCAGACCCCACCCCCGCCCCCTCCCCGACTTCAGGGAGGGGAGAAGACACTACCGTTTTACTGAGTTGGTCTTGTAGAACCTGAGCAATTTGTGCAAGAACGCGACGAGTATCATGCAATACCTCGTCGTTAGTAAAGCGAATTACGCGCAGCCCAAGCGCTTCAAGATATGCTTGACGTACGGCATCTTCTGCCTGAGTATATTGATGAATTTCGCCATCGACTTCGATGACAAGCCGGACCTGATTCGAATAGAAATCGACTATGAAGCGATCAATTGGCTGCTGTCGCCGGAACTTAAAGCCTTCCAGTTGCTTATCTCTGAGCCACTGCCAAAGTTTATCCTCTGCTGGTGTAGGCTCATGGCGATGCTGTTTGGCTAGCTTTCCCAACTTGTCATAAAGTTCTTTAGGGACACTCCATTGGCGATAATTCTCTCCCCGCACGTCCTGTGTTTTCTCCCCTCCCTGAATTCGGGGAGGGGAAGCTGACCCGCTCTTGGTCAGCAGGGGTGGGGTCTGCTCTTTCGCGCTCACCAACCCTTTGCGCGCATGAGTCATAACGGGCAGCGGCTCAAAATCGTCAGCGTATTCGGCCTGCTCGGTGACAGCGCGTTCAATACGTTTGAGCGCATCGGGCAGATCGTCGGCGATTTCCTGATCGCTGAAGCGCAGCAGGTATAGCCCTAAGCTGTTGAGATAACGCTCGCGGATGGCTTCTTCCTGACGGTTGTACTGCCCCGTCGCGCCGACTTCGACAACCACGCCAATTTCGCGGCAGTAGAAATCGACAATGAAGCGCTCAATGATCTCCTGACGTCGGAATTGATAGCCATCAAAGCGCTTACTTTTGAGAATGTCCCAGAGCTTGTTCTGGGCAGGCGAGGGATTGGAGCGGCGCTGAACGTCCAAATCCTGAAGCGCTTCGACGCTCTCTTTTTGCTCAGCCTGCTGATCCAGCTTTTTCTGCGAATGTGCCGCTTCCATGATGGCGGATTGCAGCCGATCCCAGGCGACTTGCTGTTCCGGCGCGAGCGTCGGGGGCGCGACCGGGACAAAGTCCTTATCCGCCAGCGAATCGCGCCAGTGCTGCTGCTCACCCAAAAGGATCAGGTCTTGTTCTTCAAGGCGCTTGAGATCCGCCAGCGAAGCATCGGCCTGCGCGTAAATCCAACTGACATCGACGGCATCGCCTTCGCGGGCGAGAATGTTGAGGATGCGCAGCGGCTTTTCCAGCTTGCACAGTTCGTTCAGGTGTAAGCTGAGTTCTGCCGGAGACAGTGCCAGCGCCAGTTGTTCGTTTTCGCGCTCAATCCAGCCAGCCTCAACCAGCTTGTCGAGGTGGGCTTTGCCCGCGCCGGACGCTTTGAGTGCTTCCTTCGCGTCGATCTCCGGTTGGCTGGCGACGACTTCGAGCAAATCTGCTGCTAGGGATGGACGTTCGAGGGCACGCACGGCGTTGGGGATTTCGTCCGGGTGGATCGCCAGTGCTGCCGTCTGGACAATGCGCGGGCGGACGCGCGGCGGCGCGAGCACCGACTCGGTGGTGACGACTTCGTATTTTTCCAAGCCTTCGACGGCGGCGCGCCAGTTCTTGCCCGTCAGCGCGAGATTCAATTGATGCCCGCGCAGTTCTCCGCGCCGCTTGAGCAGCGCGACGACTGCCTCCTCGACCGCATCGACCACCAGTTCGGGCGCATACTGAGCGCGCAGGCGCACGAGCAGATCGCGGTGACCCGTTAATCCGGGCGGCAGCCAAATCCAGACGCACAGCCCCATCGGCGCGCGATAGGCGCTGCTCATCCACCATGAAAGTTCAATCTGTTCGGACGTGACCACCGGACGCGGATCAAGCCGTGCGAGGATGGGTTTGGTCTGTTCGACCTCGGCTTCATCATGTAGGGACAGGACAATGGCGTGATCCATTGCCGTGCGGAACTGCACCTGCACCAGATGCCCCGGTTGGAGCTTACCTTCCAGGTCGGGTGGGATGTGGTAATCGAAGGTCGCATCGACCGGGGTATTGACGGCAACTTTAGCATATTTCATGTCTCTATTTTAGCACAGATGTACGGGGAAAAGCGTGCTGAGTACTGAGAGGATAACCGTTTAAAGTTTTATTACACCCCTCTCCCCCGACCCCTCTCCCACGCAAGCGGGGCGAGGGGAGAAAAACGACGCTTTTCTTTGCGTTGCGCTCGAATATGGGGAGAGAAACTGAACGTAACAT
>DAOUCB010000111.1:0-9357 GCA_034432495.1 Anaerolineae bacterium
GATTGCGGAAGCGCATCAGGGGCAGGTGGGCGTCGAAGCGCGGGCTGGGGGTGGGAGTGTCTTCTGGTTTACTCTGCCGATTCTGGAAAGCGAAGCAAGGAAAGAGACGTAACCATGAAAGCGCTGGTGGTGGATGACGATTTAGTGCTGGCGGACGTGGTTTCGTTCACGCTGCGACGGGCGGGGTTCGAGGTCGTGTTGGCTCACGATGGTCGGACTGCGCTGGAACGCTTCCGCGAGGCGCTGCCGCAAATCGTAATTCTCGATTTGGAATTACCTGAACTCGACGGATTGGAAGTTTGCCGAGCGATTCGCGCGCAGTCGGATGTGCCGATCATCATGTTGACGGTGCGTGACGGCGATGAGGCGGTCGTGCGCGGTTTGGAAATGGGCGCGGACGATTACGTTACCAAGCCCTTCAGCCCGACGCAGTTGGTCGCGCGCGCACAGGCGGTCGTTCGGCGCAGTGGTCAAATCGCCGTGCCGAAACGGCTCGCTTTCGGCGGAATCACGCTCGACGCGGAACGGCACGCGGTTTATGTCGGTGAACAGGAGGCAGCGCAGCTTACGCCGCTCGAATACAGGCTGCTAGAGACGCTTGTGCTCAATCGTGAACAAGTGCTGCCGTTCGATACCCTGATTGATCGGGTATGGGGGCCGGACGGCGGTGATAAGGCGATGCTCAAACAATTGGTCTATCGGCTGCGACGGAAAATCGAGCCGGGAGAAGGACGCGAGTCGGATGTTGACCTGGAAGCGATCCCCGGCGTTGGTTATGCCTTGATGCGGGCGGATCAGGCTTAACTGGGAAGGTCAAGGGATGGCAAAACTGATTTATGGAGAACGAATCGGTGCGAC
This sequence comes from Anaerolineae bacterium, assembly GCA_034432495.1. GTDB lineage: Bacteria > Chloroflexota > Anaerolineae > Aggregatilineales > Phototrophicaceae > Flexifilum. The sequence goes on from DAOUCB010000111.1 coordinate 859, forward strand.
TGCGCGACTCAGTGTCGGCTGTTCGGCGGTGATTTTCGATGAGCTACATGAACGGATTTTGCTGACACGGCGGACGGATAATGGCCGCTGGTGTTTGCCCGGTGGGGCAGTCGAAGTAGGTGAAAGCGTCGAGGAAACCTGTGTACGTGAAGTCTGGGAAGAAACCGGGCTTGAAGTTCGCGATCTCCGCTTAATTGGGGTCTATTCATCACCCGACCTAATTATCGAATATGCCGATGGCAATCGCAAGCAGATCATCGCGCTCTCGTTCGAATCTGAAGTTGTCGGTGGTGAACTCGGTTTAAGTGACGAGACTACGGAATTTGGGTATTTCACACCGGATGAGATGCAGTACATTGATGTTATGGAACATCATCTTCAGCGCATTGAAGACGCGCTGACGGGGCAGATTCAGGCATTTGTACGCTAAGGTTAAGGCCTGTAATTCTTGTAATTGATCTGTGCTGCTATAATTGTGACCACTTTGTAACCACACTGTAACCACTCCTATCACTTCGGCAGTTTAGAGTTTTGAGGTACTCTAGGAGCGGAAACTGTGAAGTGTGTTTTTAAGACAGTAGTGGTGATGGGGCTGCTGGCGGCGCTGGCAGTGATCCCGGCTGCGGCGCAGGACGGTAGCTCGGTCACGCTGACCCTCGCAGGCTATACGGTTGTCCAAACGACCTACGCAAAAATCCTCCCTCTGTTTATGGATTACTGGAAACAACAAACCGGACAGGATGTTACTTTTCAGGAGTCGTATCTGGCTTCGGGCGCGCAGTCGCGCGCGGTGGCGGGCGGTTTCGAGGCCGACATTGTGGCCCTTTCTCTGGAAGGGGATGTTAATCGGCTGGTCGACGCCGGGTTGATTACCCACGACTGGAAAGCGACACCTTACGGCGGCATGGTCTCGGACTCGCTGGTTGTTCTGGTGACGCGCAAGGACAACCCGAAGCAGATTCAGGATTGGGGCGACCTCGCGCAGCCCGGTATTGAAGTGATTACGCCTGATGCAGCCACTAGCGGCGGCGCTCAGTGGAACGTGATGGGCGCGTATGGCGCAGCCTTTCGCGGACAGGTCAAAGGTTACGATGCAGGCGCGGAGGGCGCACGCAAGTTCCTGGCGGATTTGTTCACCAACGTGAGTGTGATGGATGCGAGCGGGCTTGATAGCTACCAAACGTTCGAGCGCGGCATTGGTGATGTCTCAATTACCTACGAGAACCAGTATTTCGCTGGGAAAGCCTTCGGTGACGATTTCAATGTAATTTATCCAATGTCTAGCATCGTCATTGAGAATCCGATTGCGCTGGTCGATATTTACGCCGATGAGCATGGGACGCGCGAGGCCGCTCAGGCGTTCATTGATTTTCTGTACCGCCCGGAAATCCAGGCCATTTTCGCTGAAGACGGGTTTCGCTCGCCGCGCCTGAAGTCAAATCCTGAAATGGGTGAGCAGGCGACCGTCGAAGCGATGATTGATGACACGAAATTCCCGACCATTGCTGACCCGTTCACGATTGATGATTTTGGCGGCTGGGCGCAGGTCAAGACGGATGTATTTGGCGATGACGGGGTCTACTCCCAGGTCATCGCTGAGGTGAAGGGCGGATGAGTCTCAGTAGCACGGCAGTTCAAGACAAATCTACAAGTCTCCGGGTTCCTGTAGGAACCTGGAGTTTGCGTTTCACGGTCATTCTCTATCTGGTGGCGTTAATCGTCGTGCCAGTGCTGGTCATCACGGTGGAGGGGCTGCGCGGCGGGGCTGATGTGCTCCTGAAAGCGATCACGAAACCGCAGGCGCTCAGTGCAATCTGGCTGAGCGTGTGGACAGCGCTGGTGATGGCGGCAATCAACGTGGTGATGGGGACGGTGACCGCCTATGTGATGATCACCTATCGCTTCCCCGGTAAACGTCTCCTCAATGCGCTGATCGACCTGCCATTTGCGATTCCGACGCTGGTCACGGGGGTGATGCTGGTGCTGCTCTACGGGCCACAGACGACGATAGGCTCGCTGTTCGAAAGTCAGTTTGGCACGCGGCTGATCTACGCGCCGCCGGGGATCGTCCTGGCGCTGCTGTTTTTAGGCTATCCTTTCGTGACGCGCGCGGTTCAACCCGTTCTGGTTGGGCTGGATATTCATCAGCAGGAAGCGGCGCATACGCTGGGTGCGTCCGGGTTGACAACCTTCCGGCGCGTGATCCTCCCGGCGATTATGCCTGCTGTGATCACCGGGGGGATGCTGAGCTTCGCACGCGCATTGGGCGAATTTGGCTCGATTGTGCTGGTTGCAGGAAATATCCCGCTGCGCACACAAACCGCCGCCGTTTATATTTACGGTCAGGTCGAAGGTGGGAATAATGCCGCTGCCAGCAGTGTTTCGCTGGTCGTACTGGCGATTGCACTAGGGACGACCCTGATCGCGGAGCGCCTGATCAGGAGTTACGGTCATGGTTGAAAAGTCAGCTCGCTCACCGATTGCGTTTCTCCTGATCGCGATTGTCGTGCTTTACGCGGCAATTCTGATTGTTGCACCAGTGCTCACGATTATTGCGGGAGCATTTCAGGAAGGTATTCCAGCGGTTGTGACGCAGTTGACTTCGCCGGACGCGCTGGCGGCGCTCAAGCTGACGACTATTCTGACGGTGCTGGCCTCAGCCATCAATACGGTGCTGGGCATCATGGTCGCGTGGGTACTGGTGCGCCAGAATTTCCCCGGTAAGACGCTGCTGAATGGGCTGGTCGATCTGCCATTTGTGATGTCACCCGTGATCGTCGGCTTTGTGGTGGTGATGCTGTTTGGGCGGCAGGGCTGGATTCGCAACCTGCCATTTCAGGTTGCATTCGCCTTTCTGGGGATGCTGCTGGTCACGGTATTCGTCTCGCTGCCGTTTGTGATTCGCGAGGTGATGCCTGTGCTCGCGGCGCTGACCTCGGAGCAGGAAGAAGCGGCCCGAACGCTCGGCGCAAGTCAGTGGACGGTTTTCCGGCGAATTATTTTCCCTGGAATCAGGCACGGTGTGGTCTATGGATTAGTGCTGACGCTGGCGCGAGCGCTGGGCGAATTTGGCGCAGCAGCGGTAGCAGGCGGCGGCATTAAGGGGTTGACGGAGACGGCAACCATCTATGTCTACCGGACGATGCAGAACCGGAATGAAGTTGGCGCTTACAGCATGGCGATTTTGCTTGGTGTGATTTCTATTGTGGTCTTAATTGCGATGAATTTGCTCCGGCAGCGTCCGGTAGCTAAGAAGGAGTTGAGCCATGTCGATCTCGCTGAGTAACGTGACCAAACGTTTCGGGCGGGAGCCTGTTGTCAAGGGACTGTCACTTGAAATTGAGCAGGGCGAATTGTTTGTGCTGCTCGGTTCGAGCGGGAGTGGCAAAAGCACACTCCTGCGTATGATCGCTGGACTGACATCGTTGGACGAGGGGCGTATCCTGCTCGATCAGCGTGACGTGACCAACCTGCCGACTCAGCAGCGCGGTGTTGGCTTCGTTTTTCAGAATTACTCGCTCTTCAAACACATGACCGTCCGGCAAAATATCGCCTTTGGGCTGGAAATCCGGGGCATGGCGCGTGCCCTGCGCAATCAGCGTGTTCAGGAACTGCTTGACCTGATTGGACTAAGCGAATTGGGTGACCGGATACCTGCACAGCTTTCGGGCGGTCAGCAGCAGCGTGTCGCCCTGGCGCGAGCGCTCGCGCCGGAACCTGAAGTCCTGCTGCTGGACGAACCCTTTGGCGCGCTCGACGTGAAAATTCGCTCGCAGCTTCGGCAAAATCTGCGTGAGATTCAGCAGAGACTGGGTATCACGGCGATTCTGGTGACACATGATCAGGACGAAGCATTTGAACTGGCGGATCGCATCGGTATCATTGAGAAAGGCGAGCTGCTGGAAATCGGCAAGCCGGAAGACCTCTACCGCCGCCCGCAAAATCACTTCACGGCGACCTTCTTGGGCACGGCGAATCTGCTGCGGGCACGGCGAAACGGGACGGTCGTCCATGTGGGGGATCAACACCTGCCTGCGCCGGAAGGCACGGAGCATCTCTCCGGGCAAATGATCGATCTGCTGTTGCGCCCGGAATCGATTGATCTGGCGCTGAACAAGGAAGAACTTGACGGCGGTGCGCTGGGCGAAGGCCAAATCGAGTCGATCACGTTTGCGGGAGCACTGGAACGAGTCACGGTGCGCATGGTGGATCTCGATGAGCCGATTGAGATCGTCATCGCCCCAGAGCGTGCGCGCCGCCTGGGTATTCGTCCGGGAGATCGCGTCTGGTTGGGGGTGACGGATTATCATCTGCTGCCCATTGAGCAGGTCGTTACCCAGCCTGCGCCTCAACCTGCACTGGCGTAATCATGTTTCCGTTTTTGTCGCTCGACGATGTTGATCTTGACGTAGAACTGGCACGGCATCTCCCGCGTCGTTTGGCCTATTATCATCTGGCGCTGCCGATTGCGCAGGACGGTGAGAGCATCACGGTTGCGATGGTGCATCCCGAAAATCGGAAAGTCGTCAGTGTGCTGGCAGGCGCGCTCGATGCAACGATCATTCCGGTACGTAGTTTCGCTGAGACAATTCGTCAGCAGCTTGACCGGGTGTGGCAGATTCAGCATGGTGCGGATGGATTTCGGGCGATCTACTGGGCAGCGACGCGTGAAGCATTGGAACGCTCCGCCGAGTACGTTGACAATCTGATCGCGGCGCTGGAACGCAATGCAGAGATCGAACGATTGGTTTCAGCAGACGGGAATTTCGCCGCGAGCGCTGATCTGGTGATTGCGGCAGACATTGAACCCCCCGAAAGCCTGTTTCGAACGTCGGCTTCACTCCTGGTCATGAACCATCCGCAGCAGCCGCCGAAGGCGATTTTGCATGTGCTGCGCGGGCATATACCGGACTATCGCGTGCTGGACTGGCTGGTTCCGCTGGCACGCTTCAATGCTGCCGAGGTTACGCTGTTTATGGGCGTCGATGGCGGCGAACGCCGCCCGCTGGTCTCCGATTTGGGCAACATCCTCATGCTGAAGGACAGCCGCCAGGCGCATATTGCCGAATGCCGTCGGATGCTGAGTGATTTGGGTATCGGCGGGCGGCTGAAGATTCGCCAGCAAACGCTGCTCAGCGCTATCCGTGATGAATTGGAAGAGCACCCCTATGATTTGGTGGCGATAGCGGCGGAAGCCTACGGCGATTTCGCGCAGCAGGTAGGAGCAATCGTCCGCGAGCGTACCCCCGCGTTTCTGGTCATCAAGCCGTAAAAATAAAACGAAGCATTCCAACGAACGCCTCTGGACAGTAAAAGCAGCCTGAATTCAAGTGAAACCAGTGTGCTTAGGGGCGGCGCACACGCACGAGTCTGCGCCGTAGAACAATGCGCAAGCCCACGCGATTGGAGCCGCGCGGAAATGACGTTTGTTCCAGCGAAAGGGACGTCACGGGTGCAGGTTCTGCGACTGCGACGGATGGCTCGGCAGCCGATGCGCTCTGAGCGGTAGTCGTTTCCTGAGTTTCGCTGGGGCGCGGCACGCCGAAAATTTCCCAGATGGTGGCTGACTTCTCGTCAGTTTCCGGGTGCACGACGGATGAGGTGCTTGGCTGGGCTTCGGGCTTGGGCGGCGCTTCGATAGCGGCGGCTGGCGCGGTGTCAACCACAGGCTCCGGCTCAGAAACGATGGGAGTAGCAGCTTCGGTCATTGGGGCATCGTCGATAATCTGCGCTTCTTCGTCCGGCTCAACGACGGGTTGAGTTTGAAGTTCTTCAACGGGTTCTGGTGTCGTTTCAGGTTCGGCTTCAGGTTCAGCGTCGTCCACCAGTGGCGCACGGTAAATGGGCAGCACTTCAGGGAGCGGAATAGCCAACGGCTCCGTTTCTTCACCAACTTTTGGCGGCGCAAAACGTTGATTTTCCGCTTCGGCATCCGGCTCGAATTTGGTTTCGGGCGCAGCGGCAGCGGCTGGCGGCTCAACGATTGCTGTCGGCGTCGGCTCAGTCGGCGCGACTGGTTTGCGCGGTTGCGTATCGGAGGGATCACGCGGTGGCTCAAAGCGTGACAGATCAACATCCGTCATACGCTCAAGAAATTCCGGCTCGCCTTCGATGTCTGGCGGGATAACAGGTTCCCGCGACGGAACGATCACCGCTGGACGTGGACGGGTATCATCCTGCTTCACTGGCGGTTCGTCGATGATGCTGATCGGCTGTCCATCGTCTTCGCTGATCGGCGGTTCGGTTTGGAAGTTGGCGGTCGGCACAGGTTCAAGTTTCTGGCCTTCCACCTCCATATGGGCCGGATGGCGCGGCTGATAAGCCGAACGAGCATCAACATTGGGTGCATCGCGCATCAGCGATTTGGCTTCGTGAGGACGGGCAGTCGCACCGGACTGCTTAACTTTCTGCCAGAGCGTTTTCAGACTCTCGGCGATGGTGCGGTCAACCTGACGGCTAACGCCGAGAGCGTTGCGCATCCCTCCGAGCAGTCCGCCAAGTTCATAGGTGAATGTCCACTGGACAATCGTGCCTTCAGGGATTTCCTGAAGCCGAATACGTCCCTTGTTTTCGCGATAGGGGACGCCATCGACCAGAAAATATTCATAGCCGAGGCCGTTGTACCAGGCGGTGACGGCGACGACCGACTCATGCCCATTGGGCGCGGCGTAACGCCAGCGCACGCCTGGCCCTTCACGCCGTGAGGTAAGGAAAATCACCTCCTGGCAATCGACCTGCCAGTCCGGGTTATGGGTGATGTCGCTGATATAATCCCACACTACATCGGGCGCAGCGGGTATGAGAATTCGGTGGTCAATTATCGTCATAACCACAGATTATAGATCGTTTTAGATTGCTGTTCAAAATTAGGCTTTCTGTGTTACAATCTCTATTGTGATGAGCGGAGGATAGTCGTTTGCTAAGCCCAATATTGACGTTTGCGTTTATCCTGGCGACTTTATATGGCGCAGGCTTTCATCTCATTCTGGGCGGTGACGCGCGGCGGTTGGCGCTGCTTCTGCTTTCGAGCTGGCTGGGTTTTGCCTTTGGGCAGCTTGTCGGCATTACATTTCTCATCGATTTTTTTGATATTGGCGCGCTGCGGGTCGTTCCCGCAACGCTGGGAGCGCTTACCGCGTTGACGGCGGTCAGTATTCTGACCTCGCGCCGGATGCGTCGGCGCTCCGCCCGCTAACGGTAGAGTAGAGGTACTATGACGGATACACCCGCAGTTTCACCGCCTTCAACGGAGGGAAAATCGAGGTTTGACGTTCGCCGGATTGTCATTATCGGCAGCGCAGCTTTGATTGGCCCGATGGTTCTGCTGTTCGTGATTGCACTGGTGCTGACACTGGTCACAGGCGGAGATTTTGCAGCCACCATTCGCGTGATCCGCGATTTGGTGATCATCTTCCTCTCATTGGAAGGTATTCTGATCATCCTCAGTTTGGCAATTCTTGCGTTGCAGGTCGCGCAGTTGGTGAATCTGCTGCAAAACGAAGTCAAGCCTATTCTTGAAAATACGCAGGAAACGGTTAAGACGGCTCAAAGCACGGTTGAGTTTATGAGTGATAACCTGACCGAACCCGTCATCCGTGCCAGTGGTTTCCTGGCGGGAACGTCGGTCTTGCTGAGCAATCTCTTTGGCATTCGCCGCGCCGTGCGCGACGCGGATAATCAGCGTGAGGTTGAAGCATGAAGCGTGAATCAGACAAACCCGCGCTTGACGGCGGCCTCTTGATCTTCGGGCTGATCCTGGGCTTCGTGATTGGTGGCGTCGTGACGTTATTTAAAGCCCCTGCTAGCGGTAAAGCCTTCCGCCAGCAGATTGTCGGCGAAACGGGGCAAAACGTGCGCACCTCGATTGTGGCTGTAATTCCGACTGACCCACTGACCGAGAGTATGGCGGAAGGTAAAGCCGCTGCGCGCCGCCGCCTCGCTGAACTGGGCGAACCGGGGCGACCCTAAACAACGACGAGTCTGGACAATTAAAAACGCGGTGCGCAAAGCTGCCCACCGCGTTTCGGTTTCCTCACCTCAATAGAGACTTAATCGAGCAGACGGAAGGCATCTGCCAGCGCTTCGACGACATCGCCCGCGATCACGCTCCGTTCGCTGCCGACTTTGCGCGCCGCCTGTTCCCCTGCGAGGCCATGCAAGTATGCGCCCGCTAGCGCGGCATCATAGGGCTTCAGTCCCTGTGCCAGCAGGCCGGTAATCGTTCCGGCGAGGACATCGCCTGTGCCAGCCGTCGCCAGCGCAGAAGTTTTGAAGGGCAGCACCGCCACTCGCCCATCCGGCGCGGCGATCAGCGTATGCGCGCCCTTCAACACCAGCACAACGTTCCACGCACGCGCTTTTTCTTCGGCAATTTCCCAGCGGCGTGCCTGAACGTCGGCAACCTCTGTGGCAGCCAGCCGCGCCATTTCACCGGGATGTGGAGTGAGGATCGTGCCTTCGGGCAGAAGTTTCCACCACGCTTCCATCTGCGCGAGCAGA
>DAOUCB010000112.1:0-33281 GCA_034432495.1 Anaerolineae bacterium
GCGATTTTCTAGGTTTCTACCGATGTAGGCTGCGCCCGCTCCCGCTACTGCTACCCCAAATGAAATCATGGCTACAGCCATCAAACCGCCAACATTGACCGCGTGTTGTATTTGTCCGCTGCGACTCCACGTCTCAATCTCGTTATCGGTAACGTGATCGCGGGCGTTTTCGCCTTGTTGTTCCGCCATTACTTGAGGCAGTGCGATCAAATCCTGCCCTCGATAAGCACGGGTTAAATCTTTCATGAAGTCCTGAGCTGTTTTGTAACGTTCCCGTGGACTTTTCGCCATTCCCATATGGAACACATCATCGACGAGCGGCGGTAAATCCTTGATGCGTGCCGTTGCAGGCAAAGGATCATTCACTGCAATCCACTGGAAGATTTGGGCTTCGTTTTCTATGATTTCCAGTGGATAGGGAAATCCGCCTAAAAGCAGATAATAGGCCATTACGGCAAAGGCGTAACGGTCAGCCGGTGCTTCAACTTTTGAAGTGCTAAGTTGCTCAGGAGCCATATACATCGGAGTTCCGGTCATTCGATCACCATAGCGCGTCAGGTTTCGGTTGTCGTCAACTCGGGCCAGACCAAAATCACCAAGCTTTGGAACTCCGGTGCTTGTCATAAGGATGTTTTGTGGTTTAAGATCGCGATGTATAACTCCATTGTCATGGATGTAATCTAATGCGATGGCAACATGTTCTAATATCTTGAGCATATCGCCAACCATTAAGGTATGTTTTTGAACGTATTTCTCCAGGTCACCTCCATCGACATACTCTAGAATGATATAGAGGATATCCTTATTGGATGGCAGAACGCCATAGCCGTAAACATTGACGATGTTAGGGTGAGGAGGATCCGAGAATTTTTTTAGTGCGTCAGCTTCACGCATAAAGCGCTTTTTCAATCTGTCATCATGCGCGGCTTCCGGCAGAATGGTTTTAATAACCGATGTGCGTCCATTCCCACGCGCCTTATATACGATCCCCATTCCACCTTTACCAAGTTCTGACTCTATTCGATAACCTTCAACCTGTACCCCAATTAATGACAATGTCATAGAGTTTTCCTCACGTGGCAAAACAATTCTTCTGCAGAGGTAATAGTAATATTGTGGTATGAATAACGCAAGAATTTCATGAATCTGGGTATTTAAAAATAGACTAGAAGTTACGCGGTTGAAGGAAGCGAATACTATGGGATGCGCCAAGTAAAGCCGAACCGCTGCGCGAATAATGTCGAGTTTGCTGCTGAAGATCGAGAAGCGTGTGCGCCGATGAAATTCCAGACGAACATAGGCACGCAGCGCCAAACCAATGTGGTTGCGCTGCGAACGCTCCAAACGAATCTGTCCGCGCTCGACACCGGTGAACTGCTTGAGGGCGCGATGATAGACCTCAATCAGCCACGCACGTTGAGCCAAGCCTCTGTCGCTGGGCCTCGGTCATGCTCAGGCGGTTGGTCGCCCAATGTTCCGCGTTGCCGTGTGGGTCAACCGTCCGAAACAGCTTGACCAACCCATAACCGCGCAGGTGAACCTGTAATAGCAAGAAGCCCTATCCACGCGGTGTTTCCCTTGAGTCAAGCAGCTCGATAGTAGGCGTGGAGTACACGCCGTTTGACCATTCCGGTGATTGAAGCTTCTGGGGAGTGGATCGGGGATCTTCTGCCCAATGCCCTGATGCGGTTGTGCTGTGTTGAAGAAGCCTTCATACTCGTGCAGCACATATTTCAAATGCGCCGTATTCAGAATGATCGGCAGGTCAAGACATTCCTCGCGCACTGAACGCACCCAACGTTCTGCATAAGCATTCGCCTGCGGCGCTCGAATGGGCGTATGGACAGTTTCAATGCCTTCGGAGGCGAAGACCACATCAAAGATAGTGCTATATTTGCCGTCGTTGTCACGGATCACATGGGTAAACATCTGCTGTTGCATTTGCAGGTTCCAGACGATCTGGCGCACCTGCTGTGACATCCAACTCTGGGTCGCATAAGCCGTAATGTCAGCAATATGAACCCGGCCGGTTCCAACTTTAATGAAAAAGAAGACATAGAGGGTTTGCAAGCGAATGGTCTCGATGGTAAAGAAATCGCACGCTAACAAGGTGTCTTTGTAGTGGTTGAGGAAGGTTCGCCAAGTTGAGGATAATTGCTGTTGGGGAACGAGCGGTATGTCGTGGCGGCGCAGAATCTGCCGAACCGTCTCGTGGCTGATCCGATAGCTGAGTTTTTTCAGTTCTCCCGTGATGCGGTCATCGCTCCAATTATTTTCTCGAGCGAGTTGGAGCACCAACTGGACAACTTGCAGTTCGATGGGTGGTCGCCCGCCACGCTTTGATTGGTGTTTGAAGGTCCACTTGCCTTTGACCAGCTTGCGGTGCCACCGCAGTAGCGTATCGGGTTTGAAAATCAGAACCAACTACTCCTGTTGGGCTTTCGGCAGCTCGACGATCGGTCGGAGCTGCCCCACCAAGGTCAACAGCAGCAACCTTTCCGTGCGGGTGATGATCGGTCCGCGTTTCTGATGACGCCGCACGATCAGAAGCTCTGGCGCAGAAACAGGAGCTCAACGGTTTTATTATCCGGTGCAAGCCGACTGAAGCGCAGACTGTCCCAAAGTAGATGCACAACAAGATAGATGAAATGCCAGATCATCGATGAATGGTTCGGTCGAAACGGTCACATGGTCGGATTATACCGGTTCCAAGTTGGATTTGTTGCTACTACAGGTGGGTGGATCAACGACCTCATCACCGATCAGATGACTGCGCAGCACCTGTTGAGTTAATTGAGCGCGATCATTTCACAAACGAAGAAAAATAATATCGTGATCTGTCGTCCAAGAACTGGTTCAGGAGGAGTGAGAGCATCTGAATGGAACAAGGCGAATATCCCTTAACTGCCGGTGCACGGCACAGATTATAGGCTTGTACCTGTTTTTATGGGACACTCGCCTCCCAGATACCTGCTAAGTCTTTCCCACAGCCATGAACGGTATGTAGGGTTTGAACGGTCTGAACGGTTTTTCAGCGAGTCTCATTGACCATTGGTACGTCGTAGCGGCGCATCATATCGATGACGTCAAGCGGCTGGATCGCATAGGTGACACCATCCATGCCGCGCTTGCGCCCCGCGTCGTCGAGCAGATGCAGCCGCTTGATGATGTGTCCAATCCACTGCGAGTCGCCCATCTTCTCAACGGGTTGACCGAGTAGCCGCGCGACCTTCTCGCGCAGCGCTGCGGCTTTGATCCAGACCATGCTGGTCTGCCCGCGCGTTAGTAGTTCCAGCGCCTGCAAGACCGCTTCCTCACGCTCGCTAAGCGCCTTGCCCTGGCTGATCTGTTCATCCGCCTCTGCCGCCGATGCAATCGCTTGGAGCAGCCCAGACACCTGCCCCTGTTCCTCGAAGAATGCTGCCAGTGCGACCAGCGGTGACCATAGCTCGCCGGAGCGGTTATGCAGGGTGTGCAATGCCGGACGCTCGAAATAGTTGGCGTAGACATACGGAAACGCCGTCAGTGCCAATATGTAGAGTTGATGCCGCACCGCCGCGCCATCGAAGTCCGGTGGGAAGCAGGGCATCTTCTGGTCGGTGCGGCGCATGGGAATGGCGATGCAGCGGCTGGCGAGAATGTCCTCTAGTCCCGCAATCGCCGCCAGAATTTTCGGCGAGTAGACGTCGAACGCCTGCGGCTTCAGTTCCTCCCCGATCAGCCGGATAGCTGGCATCCCCTGCTTGTAACCGCTGTTGAGGAGCTGGCGGATTTGCTGCATACCGGGGTCTTTGGGATTGTGATAGCGCTCGGCTTCGTCGATGCCAACCGTGCAGCTGGTGTAATGGATCAGCCGGAACATCGATGGACCGGTCGGGTCGGAAGTGCTGACCATGTTGAACGCCAGCGGCTGCATCACGCGCATGACCGTGCTTTTGCCGCTGTTCTTCGGTCCGTTCAACGCCAGATAGGGGTAGGCGGGGAACATGGTGTAGAAGTACGTCCCAATCGTCCACAAGGCGAGGATGGCGCTCTCGACCTCCGAGCGGAAATCGACGTAGCGTGTGAACAGGTCATGCACGGTTTTGAAGACCTGTCCGACGTCAGCGGTTTCGCCGTTCAAATAGCGCTGGATGTCGCTGAAGCGCCAGCGCATCAGGAAGTCCGAGCCTTCCGGCAGCACCCGCAGCGCAATTTCTTTGCCATTGAGCGGGATGATCTGCACATCGCTGACGCGGACGAGTTCACGCGACGACGTGACCAGATAAGGCTGGGTATTCAGCCGGTTGTCTTTCGTCCGCTCAACTAGCGAAACCGTCACCAACGCGACGTCGCGCTGAAAGCCGAGCGCGGGCGACAGCAGTGGAATGTCGTCGCGGAGAATCTGCGGCATGTTGTTTGTGTCCTGCTGGGTCTGTTCACTCTTTTTCCGCGCTGCTTTGAGCAGATCGTTGAAGGCGCGCCCCTTGATGCCGAGCTTCGCCAGCGCGGCGCGGAAGTCGCTTAGTTCCAGCTCGTCGAGATCGATGGCGTGTTGGAACAGGTCGCGCACCGCATCCTTGCGTTCCAACCCGACCATAAAGGCGGTACGTTCAATCTCGGTTTGCAGCCACGTTCTAGCTCGATTGAGTGTTTCCTGCACCGCTTCGACGGTGCCGCCTTGCGTCAGCCAGTCGTTGGCATCCTTCACCCCCTCCGGCAGATGCGGGATGAAGGCGATTGCGCCAAGGTTGCGGGCGATCTCACGGCTTTGCTCCAGCGCCTCAGGCGTATTGTCCAACGCGACGAAGACCCGGCGATGCTGGCGCAGCGCGGTGAGTAGATCATCACTGATGTGCATTCCGGCAATCGCCAGCGCCGGAATGCCCCACTCGCCGAAGGTGATGGCATCCGCTTGCCCTTCCACCAGCGCCACCTGTTCGGCACCAACACTGTACAGGTGATTGGCGTAGGGGCGGCGCTCACCCAGAATTTCGCGCGGCGGATTGTAGTGCTGCTTGCCGGTGATGGAGCGTCCGCTTAGGTAGGCTAAACGCCCCCGTTCCAGATGGATGTAGACCAGCATCCTCGACGGGAATTTGCCGACGACGGTTCGCCACTTGTCGGGCAGGTTGAGGTCTGTCAGCAACTCACGTTTGTTGTGGGGCATAAAACCGAGCCGTGCCGCTTTGACGGTGGCAGACTGCCAGCCGCGTGTTTGGGTCGCGTAATCCAACGCGGTTGGCGTGTTGAGCAGCGCCTCATGCAGCCTTTGCACCAACTGACGCTCCGCCCACGCCGATGACTTGTGGAAGTCGTTCTCCGTCTCAAGGTCGATCCCGGCACGCTGTGCCAGATAGCGCACCGCTTCCAAGAACAGCGCCGCGTCGCGGTTGTTCCAGCCTTGACCATAGTTCAGCAGATGCCGACCGGCGAAGTCGAAGGCGTCGCCGAATTCGCCTCGGGAGTTCCAGAAATATTGTCCGTTCTGCGGGGTGACGACCAGACTATCGTGTTCCACACCGACGAAGCGCGTCCCCTGACGCTTCAGGGCGAACTTCTCGCCGACGACCTGTTCAATCGGATTGGCGGAGCGAATCTGCTCCAGATCGATACTCATGAAAGCTCTCTCCTTGCGCTGTGCGCGGGCAGTGTTGAAGACAACCGGTGTCGAAAAGACACGGTTTGAGCGGGATATCGAGTTGCACCGGGAGAGAGGTTGTGATACATTGTGAGTGTCGAGTTCACAGATGTACCCAGCCCCCCGCCCATGTGCCTTCCAGCTATGGGCTTTTTCTTTTCGAGGGCGGTGATCGCGCCAGCTTCATATCCATACTCCCGAATTGTTTGCACGTGCAAACAATTTCAATCCTCTCCGAGGTAGCGTTCGGTTTCTGAGATCAGTTTTTTCATCGCCTGAAGTCGTGCTCTTGCGATGCTGGTGTCTCCTTCTTGGCGAATTAATGCGCGAGCGAATTCCTGAGGAGTCGTAGCCCGGATCGCTTGGGTTACTTTTGCCATCTTCATGGCTGACGGAGACACCTCATCTGCATCATTCTTTTGCTGCTCAGAGCCATCACCTTCACACAGCTCTTTGACCTGCTTCACGCTGAGATTGAAGTCGATGATCTGGCGCACGATTTCAGCGTGGTATTCAGCCGAAACACCGACGACATAGCGCAGCTTGCCTTCTTCGATGTTGTGACGATCTGCCATCTCAAGCGCTTCATCTGAAAGGCGCAGAAGGGACTTGACGATGCTGAATTGGGCACGTTTGATACCACCCATAGCACTGAGAACCACATCTGTGTACTCGCGCTTGCCGCGCAAGTCGAGATTGAGCGCCTGGCGGTAGAAATCGTTCTCGACGGCATAGGCAGGGATTTCGTAGCCGTGAACGGTGAGCAGCAGCAGTGCCGCCTGTCGCGCCAGTGCCACTGCTGTTAGCCCGGAGCGCGCCGTGTTCTCCTTCGCCTGCCGAAAAACCGATGAATGGTTTGCAGGGATGATGATGCACGGGATCATGCCGTCGCCCGTGTAGTTGGGCAGGAAGTCGCGTAGCAGCCAGGTCGCCCAGTAGCGCCGTTCACCCGTCTCGATGCGGAACAGTCGCGTCACGCCTTGACTGATGTCCACCACCGTCAGCGGATTGACCTGTCCATCATCCCGGATCGTGATCGCCAGATTGACCAGATCACGCAAGAGCTGTTCTTCCGGAGTCAAGTTGACAGCAGGTTCGTCGTCACGCTCATCGTCAGTGTTCGGCAGCAGTTCCAGCAGGCTGTTGAACGGTCGTCCGCGATGCCGCGCTGCAAGTTGGACTATCTGTACCAGTTCGCGTAACGCCTGCGTCGGCGTGATCTGATTCTGGTGAAAGCGGACGTGAATGGTTTCCGGTAGTACCCGGCGGGGCTGCACGGGATCGGGGCGCACCATCTCCAGCAGGATGCGCTCCACGTGGATCGTGTTGTCGACCAGATTCTGCGGCAAGTCGCTGAGCAGATCGCTGGTGACAGAAGCCAGCAGCTCATCAATGCGGCTCGTGTCGTGGTTTGGGCGCGCCATTAGTCGCCGCCCTTCAGCAGATAACGCACCAGCGACGCAACCACTTGCATGTACGCCTTGCTCGCTGCCGCATTAGGGCTATAGGTGAATAGGCTCTGATGGCTGCTGTGGGCATAGGAAACCGCTTCATTGGCGGGAATCACGCCCAGCAACAATTTCCCCAAGACCGGATGCGCTTTGACCTCCGCCAGCAGATGGTTATGCCCGCGAATCCGGCTGTCCATCTTGGTTACGAGCAGCCCGCTCACCCGCAGCGTTGGATGTCGCCAGCCTTCGCGGATGTCGTTGATCTTCTCGATCACGCTGGTCAAACCGACCGTTTCTAGATAGCGCGGCTCGACCGGGACTATCGCATCGGTCGCTGCGAGCAGCGCCATCTCGGTGAGCAGGCTGAAGGAAGGGCGCGTGTCGATAATGATCGCCGCATATTGATTGGCAATCTTGCCGACCGGATCGGCGAGGCGATAGGGTGCACCTGCCACGCCCACCAACTCGCGTTCTGCGCCTTCGAGCATCGGCGAAGCAGGCAGGATGTGCAGGTCGGCGTCCCACTGGCTCGGCGCGATGCAGTTGAGCAGCGTTTGCGCCGCATTCTGGCGATCCGCCAGCAGCACGCTGTACAAGCTGTCATCCGCGCCGTAGTCCTTGCGTCCGGTTGTGACCAGCGACGCATGTGCCTGCGAGTCGGTGTCGATGATCAGCACACGTGGATTGGACGCATTGGCGCGGCGCAGCAGCTGCACCATGCCGAGCGCGATGTTGGTGGCAGAAGTCGATTTGCCGACACCGCCTTTATGGTTGGTAAATACGAACGAGCGAGTCATTGCCGTTTTTCCTCAGAACCCAACGAACCATCAATTTCGCTGTGGCTGGCAAGGACTTCGCGGAGATGTGGTACAGTGACATCCGGGAGTCCCGCTGGCACGGGCAGCGAGCTTCAAGGGGCGGGGAGAGTCTGAACCCTCTCCCCGTTACCCGCAAAAGCCGAAGTTAGTTTGCGGTTGAGAGGCGCACGAGATGTGCGTATTGCGGAAATTGAATTCGTTTGAGAAGATTAGCTCTGACAAAGCTTGGGGATTGTTCGGTTAAGTTCCTGCTGTTCCCGCACGATAAGAAGTTATCCAAACAGTTTTCTGAGTCGAGACCGCTAGAAGTTCTAGCGGTCTTTGCTTTCTTGCCTTTACCAAAACTTTTGATTGCCCTAATACTTGGCGTGAAATAGCTTGCGAGTATGCAAACGGAGCGCGTAACTCCAAACGTATGTTCCCTGCCGGGTTGACAATACTACACTCAAGTATTGCCAGCGTTGAATTTGCCACAGATGCGATACGATCTTTATAATGGAACTATGCTGACGCCAATTCTCGCCACGAAGCTTTACGTCCCGCGACCTCGGCCGAAAGTTGTCGCTCGCCCTCGCTTGATTGAACGACTGAACGAGGGGCTGCGCGGCAAACTGATCCTCATCTCCGCCCCGGCTGGTTTTGGTAAGACGACGCTGGTCAGCGAATGGATTGCGAGTTGCACGTATCCCATCGCCTGGTTGTCACTGGATAAGAGCGACCAAGACCCCGCCCACTTTCTCACTTACCTGGTCGCAGCGTTGCAAAGAATTGCCGCCCACATTGGCAAAGGTGTGCTTGCTGTACTTGAATCACCGCAGCCACCGCCCGTCGAAATGCTTCTCACTGTGCTGCTCAACGAATTGACTTCACTGTCGGATGATTTTGTCCTCATTCTGGATGACTATCACGCAATTGATGCCAAACCTATTGACACCGCACTCGCCTTTCTGCTGGAACACCTGCCCCCTCAGATGCATGTGGTCATTGCCACACGTGAAGATCCCGATCTTCCTATAGCTCGCTTACGTGCCCGCAGTCAATTGACTGAACTGCGTGCTGGGGACCTGCGTTTTACGCCCGCCGAAGCCGCCGAGTTTCTCAGTCAGGTGATGGATCTGGCGCTTTCAGCCGAACACATAACCGCGCTGGAAACGCGCACAGAAGGTTGGATTGCGGGGCTGCAACTCGCTGCGCTTGCGTTGCAAGGAACAATTTCAATGCGAGGAGAGCAAAATACGGCCCATTTCATCCAATCCTTCACGGGCAGCCATTATTTCGTGCTGGATTATCTGATGGAAGAAGTTCTGCAACGACAGCCAGAAAACATTCAGACTTTCCTTATGCACACCTCGATTCTCGACCGACTCTGCGGCTCTCTATGTGACGCCGTTGTGCTCAATTCCACTGCTTCCGGGCAAGAAATTTTGGCCTATCTCGAACATGCAAACCTCTTCATCGTTCCGCTGGATAATGAGCGGCATTGGTATCGTTATCACCACTTATTTGCGGATTTGTTGCGCCAGCGCCTGCATCAGAACATGACTTCCCAATCAGTCGAAAAATGGGATGCAGTCGATAAACTGCATATCCGAGCCAGCATGTGGTATGAAGCCAACGGCCTGGAAATTGAAGCGTTTCAGCACGCGGCTGCTGCCCATGATGTCGAGCGTGCGGCACGCCTGATTGAAGGTGATGGGATTCCCCTGCATTTTCGGGGCGCAGTAACTGCCATACTCGATTGGTTAGACTCGCTGCCAGCGACCGTGCTGAATGCGCGGCCTTCACTGTGGTGGAGATATGCGTCATTGCTGCTGGTCAATGGTCAAACAACGGGCGTCGAAGAGAAACTACAAGCTGCTGAAGCAGCGTTGTCCGAAAGCTACTCGGAGGACACAACTCGAAACCTGATCGGGCAAATTGCCACCGCAAGAGCGACATTAGCGCTGACAAAATACCAGGTTGACACGCTGCTGATTCAGGCACAGCGTGCACTGGAGTATCTGCCCCCCGAAAACCTATCTTACCGCGCCACTGCTCACTGGACTCTGGGATTTGCCTATATGTTCCAGGGAGAACGAGTCGAAGCCCAGCGAATGCTCACTGAAGCGATTGCTCTCAGCCAGGCAGCCGGTGACATCTTCACCACCATCCTGGCGACCATCGGACTGGGCCAAGTTCAGGAAGCCAACAACCAACTTTATCAGGCAGCCGATACGTACCGATACATCCTGCAAATGGCGGGGGATCAGCCGCTCCAGATTATCTACGAAGCCCATTTGGGTCTGGCGCATATTCTATATGAATGGAACGATCTGGATGCCGCTGAACAGCATGGTCAGCAGAGTCTCGAACTGGCACGGCAATACGACCGTGTGATTGATCGATTCGTTGTCTGTGAGTTATTTCTCGTCCGTCTGAAACTTGCCCAGGGAGATGTCGCTGCTGCCTCCACGCTCTTGTCTCAGGCCGATCAATCTGCACAGAAAAATAACTTTGTGTATCGCATCCCTGAGATTGCTGCGGCGCAGGTGTTGTCACTCCTACGGCTAGGCGATCTATCGGCGGCTGCGCAACTAGCTCAGGCGCACGAACTCCCAATCAGTCAGGCTCGTGTACATCTCGTACAAGGAAATCCATCCGCTGCGCTGGCGCTGCTGGAACCTTTACGCCAGCAGGCGGAAACAAAAAGTTGGGCGGATGAGCAACTCAAGGTGATGGTACTACAGACGATTGCCCTACAGGCGCAGGGCGAAAAAAGCGCAGCGCTGTCACTGCTGGATGAGGCGCTCACGCTCGCAGAATCAGGCGGTTTCATCCGTCTGTTTGTCGATGAAGGACTACCAATGGCGCAACTATTATCCGCCGCAGCGTCGCAAGGAATGATGACGAACTATACAGATAAACTGCTGGCTGCTTTTGAAGCTGAGAAACAGCGGGACACAGGCGCATCCCCTCGCCTCACCACTTCCTCTGTACAGCCCCTTTACGAGCCACTAAGCCCGCGTGAGTTGGAAGTGCTCCAACTGATTGCCAAAGGACTCTCGAATCACGAAATAGCCAGGCAGCTTTTCCTCGCCTTGAACACGATTAAAGGTCACAATCAGAAAATCTTTGCCAAGCTTCAAGTCGAAAGGCGCACCGAAGCGGTTGCCCGCGCCCGCGAGTTGGGGCTGTTGTAACCTGAAGCTTAGCTATCTCGCAAGTCGGTCAGCACGCTAACGCTACAACTCTTTTAGCCACACAAACACCTCAAAAATAACACTCCAAACAACACTTTAGTGTCTCTCCACTGATACCGAATTGCGCCTATGCTAGCGGTAGATTGAAACAGGGACGCAGGCGGTTATAGTCGCTCAACAGGTAGAGTGTGAAGCCAAACAAATCTACCCCACATCCGGATTCAAATGGAGCCGTGATCTATCAGATCAGGATTCAGGGGCATCTGGGTTCCCAATGGACTGACTGGTTTGGGGGCATGGTTATCGCGCTCGAAGACAACGGCGAAACGCTGCTTACTGGCTCTGTGGTCGATCAGGCTGCACTGCATGGACTGCTCAGAAAAGTCCGTGATTTAGGAATGCCCCTGATTGCGGTCACACGCATTCAGGCTTAACCGGGAACGGTATCGAAAATCAGACCCCCAAATTTGTCTTGATCGTTCAAACAAGGAAACTATCAAATGACAGTAGCTAGAAAAAGTGCGGTGAGCGTTGGCATCTGTTTTATTGTGGCGGCAGTTACCTCAATCGTCGCGCTGGGCTTATATGGATCAGTTCTGCATAACTCCGATTACATTATTCAGGCGAGCGCCGATGACTCACAGGTGCTGTTCGGAGCAGTATTGGAGTTAATTCTGGCGGCTACTGCGGTTGGCACCGCAATTGGGCTGTTTCCTTTCATCAAGAAACACAATGAAAGCATTGCGCTCGGTTACGTTTGCTTCAGGCTGTTTGAAGCTGTCCTGATTGTGATCGGCCTGATCAGCCTGCTCGCGATTGTGACTTTACGCCAGGAATTTGCAACACTCGCAGCTCTAAATGCTCCTTCCTTTGCGACCGCAGGCCGATTGCTCGTCGCTGTCCATGATTGGACGTTCATGCTTGGCCCGAATTTCATGCTGGGCATCAATACGCTGATGTGCAGTTACCTTCTGTACAAGACACGTCTTGTTCCCCGAATCATCGCAATCCTGGGCCAGGTGGGAGCAGTACTGATCTTTACAGCCGCCCTGCTGGAAATATTTGGCGTCATTGTTCAAACTTCAGCCTGGGGCGCTGTCCTGGCACTTCCAATCGCTGCCTACGAAATGTCATTGGCGGTATGGCTCATCGTCAAAGGCTTCAATTTAACTGCGCTCGTTCCACAACCCGCACAAACAACGGCAAGTGAAATTACGCTGACTTCCCTAAGCGAACAAAGAGGCTGAAATGAAAGCAATTGTCTACACCCAATACGGATCGCCGGATTTGCTTCAGCTCAAAGAGGTCGAAAAACCTACACCCAGAGAGAATGAAGTCCAGGTAAAGATTCAGGCGGCCTCCGCAAATCCGGCGGATTGGCATACCATGAGGGGTGCACCGTTCTTAGCCCGTTTAGTGAACGGATTCTTCAAACCCAAACATCCCAGACTCGGTGCTGATCTCGCGGGACGGATTGAAGCGGTCGGCAGTCGCGTAACACAGTTCCACGTCGGTGATGCTGTTTATGGCTGTCTATCACTCAATACAATGGGAAGTTTTGCGGAGTATGTCTGCGCAAATGAAGATACGTTTGCTTTGAAACCTGCCGATACGACATTTGAGCAAGCAGCAGCCGTCCCACTAGCGGCACTCACCGCTTTGCAGGGGCTTCGTAATCAAGGGCATGTTCAACCGGGACAAAAAGTTCTGGTGAACGGGGCTTCGGGTGGTGTAGGGACATTTGCAGTCCAGATTGCCAAATCGTTTGGGGCAGAGGTGACGGGTGTATGCAGCACGCGCAATTTGGAGATGGTGCGTTCGATTGGTGCAGACCATGTTATTGACTACACACAGGTAGATTTCACACGGAAAGGACAGCAGTATGACCTGATTTACTGTGCCGTAGGAAATCATTCCATTTCTGACTATAAGCGCGCTCTGAAACCACAGGGGAGATGCGTCATCGCCGGATTTACGAACCTGCGGCTGTTGTTCGAACACATGATTTTGGGGCCGCGCAGGTCGAAGGCCAACGGGAAACAAGTCGGCCTCATGCCAACGATGACACCCAACCAACCGGATCTGATTTTCATGAAAGCGCTTCTTGAAGCTGGCAAGGTTATCCCCGTTATTGACCGATGTTACCCGCTCAGCGAAACTGCCGAAGCGATTCGCTATCTTGAAGCGGGCCATGCACGCGGAAAAGTAGTTGTCGCCGTCAGGTAAAGCACATGGAGATCATCAGGCGAGACGTTGCTTATCCGACTCACCCGACAAATCTGCATTTGTGAGGTGATCAGCAAAAATATCTGTCGCGCATTTAGAGCGGCTCTAAACGCGCGGAGTCGATCTACTCAGATGTTGGCAGCGCTTCCTGTTCGAGCAAACTCAACCACTTCCGCGAAGGGTGCGGTCGCTAACCCGATTAAGCGATCCGCACCGCCATAGTAGAAGTAAAGCTGGTCACCGACGACATTATTTGAGCAGCTAAAGACCACATTGCCTACATCCCCCTTGATCTCCCAGGTTTCGGTTGGCTCCATGATATAGGCAGCCGGGCGATTAATGACCTTCGCGGGGTTCTCAAGATCAAGCAGCGCGACGGAATGACGATAAACGTGGTTGTCGTTATAGCCATGATAAAACAGCAGCCAGCCATACGGTGTTTTTATCGGGACGCCGTTCGAGCCGATGCTTAAGCTATCCCAGCCGCCCTGACCGTTTTTGCGTGGAGCCATAATAACCTGATGATCCGTCCAGGTTTTGAGATCATCGCTGTAAGCCAGCCAGATGTGTTTCGGGCGACGATGCAGAATGGCATAACGCCCGTTGATCGTTTCGGGAAAAAGAACGTGATCCTTGTTATCGGCAATTTCGAGCGGGCCAATATCCTCCCAGGTAATGAGGTTTTCCGAGCGAGCAATCATCGGGTAATTGCCGCGAATGCCATAAGCAGTATAGGTCATATAGAAGACGCCATCCAAAGGGGTAACGCGCGGATCTTCGACACCGCGATAATCCTCGCGCTCACGATGCGGCGAGATCACAGGTTCTTCCAGTCGATTCCAGTGCAGGCCATCGACGCTGACACCATAGCCTATATGCGACATGAAATCGACACCCTGCGCGCGATAGTGGATGTGAAACAGGCCGTTATGCTGGGTGACAGCAGCATTGAAAACATTCATCGCTTCCCAACGGTGCAATGGATTCGGATAAATGAGTGGACTTTGGGGATGACGGGTCAGTTGCATGATCGAGTCGTGTTCCTTTACGGCTGAAGTAATTCCTCAATACAGGTCTTGATATTCAGCGAGATATGACGGCCAACGATGGTGGGATTCTGCCATAGCAGCGGGGTCTAGCGCGATAAACTGCCGCTCCAATGCCTCAGCCGCCTCTATCACGCGCTGGCGAGCTGCATCTTTTTTCGCAGCCGTCGAGTGTTTTTGCATGGATTGAACGAGGCTGTCCATCATTGCCATACGACTTTGCAGGAGGAGAGCCGCGAATTGAAGCAAATATTCAATCGAGGAATTGACGAAGGTCACGGATTGAAAGAAAAGGTCAACTGGAAGCTCGGCAGGCCGTTCGCCGTTGATGATTACGACTTCGCCGCTCCCCGATTTCAGAGCAATCGGCACGTAGTATTCGTAGCCAATTTTGACGTAGGACTCTCCCTGAAACTCGATGCGCATAATTGCGTGCGGTTCGAACTCAAAACGCGGGTTCATATTATTGATCACAGCTTCGTTCATCGGGCCGTCGAGCCGATGCAGCAGTTCAATGCGCTCCTCTCGAAATTTTTCAAGCGTAGGCAGACCATAACCTGAGAGAAACTGGAGCGTTTTTTCAGGCAGCAGCGGCATCATTGCCTGAGGCAGGATGATGGGTTGCAGGGTATGCCCCCAAAATGCTTCAAGGTCAGTCACAGTAAATTTCGCTCACTAACCATTCCATCCAACAAGGTGCAGGTCATGGTTCATCCCAGTTTATTTAGCCAGTGAGTGTGTTGTACGTCAGCGTGATCCTCATGTCGTCTGGCAGTTGCAGAATGCGGGCGACAGCAGGCTGCAAATAGAAAGCATCGACCTTGCTCCTGCTCAGATTCGATGAGGAATGTCCAGCCTCAAAACCGATCTGCGCCCCAGCTTCCGGGTCTAGTCAAGCTGCGGATCATCAATGTCCGTGAAAATATACGGATGATCATCGTCCCATTGTAGGCGAATACTGTAGCTATCGACAGTTGGAGAACGACACCCTTAGTCGGCTGGCGGTGTGACACTCGATAACATCAGGAAGCGGCGCAACGCAGCCGGATCGCCCTCAATTACGATTAGACCTGCCGCCAGTGCAGCGTCCGGTGAAAGCTGCCCGGAGAACAAACCCATAAAGATCGCCATCTCGGTATGGAAAATCACGTCCGCATCAAGCGGCTGCCCCTGCTGAATATGCAGCTTCCGCTCCCGAACCTGCACTTGCAGGATTTCATCGCCGAGGTGGAGTTCGTAAGTTTCGTTTACCGCCTGAGCCTGAGTAGGATGGAAAAAAGCCTTCAGCGCCAGTGTCGCCGCGCCAATACTCGGCAAAGCCAAGCCTTCGAGCGAGGCGGGGAGAAATTGACTGCCCCATTTTCCAAGTTCAAGCACCGCATTTTCCAGAGCCTGACCTGTTGGCGTTAATTCGTAGACCGTTGATCCAGCGGGGGGCGGCAGTGTGTGGCGGCTGAGGATGCCCTGCTGCTCCAGACTTTTGAGGCGCTCGGTCAGCAAATTACTGCTGACATCCGGCAGTCCGTACATGAGATCTTTAAAGCGGCGCGGTCCCGCCAGCAGTTCACGGATAATGAGCAGCGTCCAGCGTTCGCCCACAAGATCAAGAGCAAAGGCTAAGGCGCAAAATTGCTGGTAGCTTCGGTTCATAGTCTCATTATACGAAACTAGAGCAATCAATTTCAATATTAGAATTTGCGACTTTAGTTTTTGAAGTTTTAACTTGACACGTTGAATCGAACAGGCTAAACTACCTGATAGAACATATGTCTTATTATCTTCGTGCGAGCGATAAAAAATCGGAGCGGCTCTCGATGCAGAGTAAAAAAGAGATTGGCGCGGTTGAGTTCATCGTGCTGATGGCCTGTATCATGCTACTGACGGCAATGGCAATTGATATTATGCTGCCTGCTTTTGGGGAACTGCGCGAATACTTCAAACTCGGAGCCGATTCGACAGCCACCGCGAATATTGTCACCTTCTTTTTCATCGGGCAAATCGGGCAAATCGTATTCGGCCCACTGGCTGACCGCTACGGTCGCATCCCGATTCTCAGAACGGGTTTTGCGCTCTACATCAGTGGCTGTATAGCGGCAGCGCTCCTGCCCAGCCTAAACTTGATTCTGGCGGCACGCTTTATCGTCGGGCTGGGTGCGGCGGCGCTTTCGGTCAGCGCAGTCACCAGTGTCCGTGATCGCTTTTCAGGTGATCAAATGGCGCGCACCATGTCGCTCATCATCACAATTTTTCTGTTCGTGCCGATTATTGCTCCCTTGATTGGCTCCGCGATTCTCGCAGCCACGTCTTGGCAGATTGTTTTCCTGACGCCCGCCGTTGTCGCGATTCTTGTATTTGTCTGGTCGCTGCGTCTGCGCGAATCTCTACCCCGCGAAAAGCGCATCCCACTCGTTCCAGCAACCATCATCCGCTCAGCGCGACTGGTAGGCGGAAATCGAGTGTTTGTCGTTTATACGGCGATTACCACAATCCTCTTCGCCACGTTCAGTGTCTATGTCAGCAGTTCCGAACGAATCATCAGCGAGATTTATGGACGCCCGGAATTATTTGTTTGGATTTTTTCCGGCGTAGGTATCACGATGGCGCTATTCACTTTCCTCAATTCACGCCTGATCAGCCGCTTTGGTTCACGGCGAACAATTCGCGGCCTGCTCATCGCCAACCTGCTTTTAGGCGGACTACTCCTTGTCCTGACGCTCGTCCTGCAAGGCGCACCCAACATTTTCGCCTTCTTTACCGTGATCGCGCTCCTGCAAGGAATCTTTGTCGCCATCGATCCCAACAGCAGCGCACTAGCACTTGAGCCGTTGGGATCGAATGCAGGGATGGCGGCGGCAATCTATGGCACCTCCTTTTTCGTTATCGGTTCCATTCTGGGATCGTTCATCAACAATCTTCTGGTCGATTCGATGACGCCGCTGGCACTGGGTTATGTCATTGTGGGTCTCATCGCGCTGGGACTGCTCTATTCAGGCAACTTCGGCACAAAGGCCAGCGTCAGAGCCAACAGCGTCAGCAGCCAGATTGGCGATTAAAGGCAACATAAAACGCATTAAGTCATACCCGTAGGCGCTCACGTTGAGCGCAGTCCTGCGTCGAGATATCCAGCAATCAAAGAAGAGGAGTAAACAATGATCCGCAAAATCAACGCAACCGTTTTGTTCGTAGAAGACCTGGAAAAATGCACTGGGTTTTACCGCGACACGATTGGCATGGAGGCGGTTTTTAGTGATGATTCTTCGGTGGTGTTCCGCACCGCTGATCAGGATTTTCTCCTACTAAAGCTCTCCGCGGCCATCGAGATGGTCGGCGAGGCAGCACTCTCGCTGGAGCATGGGGCGGGTCATCGTGTGCTTCTGTGCGCCGAAGTGGAAGATGTCGATGCGGCCTATCAATCGCTTACCGCGAAAGGGCTAACATTTATCAAGCCGCCGAAAGATCAGACCTGGGGACGGCGTACCGCTTATTTTGCCGATCCTGAAGGCAACCTGTGGGAACTGTTCTATATTCTTGACCCGGCTCAAAAATAGTAAATCAGGTGGTTCGTCCACACAGGAAGAGATCGAGGTCAAACAGTGCGCCGATCTCGAAAACCGTCAGCGAGCGAAGCTGATCTTTGCGCGGCTGAACAATGGAAACCGGAGTCATGAAACGGAAGCGGAAAGTATGGAGAGGAGGCCGCTTTTTGAAATAGATTCAGCTATTCGACGAGATCGCCTGAGTTACGGGTCGCTGGCTGATGATGATAAAGGCCATCAGCAAATCAGAACGGGTGACGATGCCAACCAATGTTTCGCCACGCATCACCGGCAGGCAGCCGATAAAATGCTCCAGCATCAACCGTGCGGCCTCGTAAGCAGGCATATCCGGCTCGACAATAATCGGCGCGGGAGTCATCACCTGCCCTACGGGCAACTGCCGCGCTAACTCCATATTTTGAGGCGATTCGCTTCCCTTCAGCAGCTCCCCCAGCGCACGCTGGCAATCATGAAAACTCAGAATCCCGACCACATGCTGTGCTGCGCTGACCACTGGAAGATGATGGCAACCTAAATCGCGCATTCGTGCCAGAGCAAGTGCCAGAGACGCCGCGGGATGAATCGTACTGGGTTGAGAGGTCATAACGTCGCAAACGTTCATGGGCGCACCGCAGTGAAATGAATTGTGTCATCCCAAAAATTTACATTCCTGAGTATGAACACATCTTTTACTACTATTTTCTATAGTAGAGGACATTCCAGGAACAATGGTCTTGCCTCGCGCATGACAAACGTCACCTTCCGCCCCATTCGATGCTGTGCCGTCCTCAACGCTCAGCCAGACAAGGCACCCCGGCTAGTCCCACGTCTGCGGCAGCGCTGCGGGATGATAGACGGCGTCACGCTGACGCAGCTTCTCCTGCCAGGCAGGTAGGCGCGGAAAGAGCAGTTCTGCCGTGTAGTATGCTTCTTCCAGGTGTGGATAGCTCGACAAAACGAAGGTATCTGCGCCTAAATCGGCATATTCCTGAATGCGCTCAGCAACGGTATCGGGATCGCCAACCAGTGCCGTGCCAATCCCTTTGTTGATCAGGCCAATGCCTGCCCACAAATTCGGGCTGATTTCGAGTGAATCGCCGTCAATACTGTGGAGCGCCTTCTGCCGCCCCTGCCCAACCGAGTCGAAGCGTTCCAGCTTCGCCTGCGCGGCGGCAATCGCAGCCTCATCAACGTAGCGCAACACGTTGCGGGCGGCTGCCCAGGCATCTTCGGCCTTCTCGCGGACAAATACATGCACACGCACACCCAGCCGTATCGTCCGGCCTTCTCTTGCAGCAAGTTCTCGTATCGTATCGAACTTCTGCTTAAGCATGGCAGGCGGTTCTGCCAGCGACAGATACAAGTCGATATGTTTGGCGGCAACTTTGAGCGCAGCAGGTGACGATCCGCCGAAATAGAGCGGCGGATAAGGGCGCTGAACCGGTGGCAATGCAAGCTGCCCACCTTTCAGGCGGATGTGCTTGCCGTCGTAATCGACGGGCTGTCCAGTAAACAGCGCTTTCCAGACATCGAGGAATTCATCGGTGACTTCGTAGCGCTCGTCGTGGCTGAGAAACGTACCGTCGCCCGCCAGTTCCACTGGATCGCCCCCGGTGATGATGTTGAGCAGCAGCCGTCCGTTGGAGAGGCGATCAAAGGTCACAGCCATGCGCGCGGCTAAAGTCGGCGGCAGACTGCCAGGGCGCACCGCAATCAGGAATTTCATGCGCGTCGTCAGCGGAATGAGTGTCGCCGCAGAAATCCATGAGTCCTCGCAGGCTGCACCGGTCGGCAGGAGCGCTCCGCTAAAGCCCAGCGCATCAATGGCTTTGGTGACCGTCGCCAGATAATCCGGGCTGGCGACGCGGCGCTGTAACGGCGTGCCCAGGTAACGATTATCGCCGTGCGTCGGGATAAACCACATCAGTTCCATCTACTGAATGTCCCTAGTCTGCCTGAGGAGTGGTGAGCAACCGCGCCAGTTCATCGATTGCACTAAACAGGCGGGTTTCGGCGCTCGTTTCCAATTGTAACGCACCCTGTTCAGCACTGGAATCAGATGGTTTCATTTCGCTGTCGATCAGATAGACGCCCGTCAGGATATGCGGTGCACCGAGCGCGACCAGCACAGGCCGCAGCGCGTAGTCGATCACCAGCGCATGGGCGAGCGACCCGCCGGTGGCAATAGGCAGCACAACTTTGCCTGCGAAAGCGTTGGCAGGCAGCAAATCGAGATAGACCTTGAGGACGCCGCTGTAGGCTGCTTTGTATATGGGCGTGGCGACTATGATTGCGTCGGCCTGCCCAACGATCTCGAAGGTGTGTTGGAGTTCGGGACTGTTGTAGCGTCCGTAGATCAAATCTTCGGTATTCAAATTTCGCACGGCAATTGAATGTGTCGTGAAACCGTCCTGCTCCAAACGCTGGCGCGCGATTTCGAGGACGTTGGCAGATTTCGACGGCCCGGACGGACTTCCCCCAATGGTAACAATCAACGGCATCTTTTTTTATGAGTCCTTTACAGATCGAGTTTGCTTGATTTTCAACTGTTTTCGCTCAAACGGCAAAAAAATCATGCCGTGGCACGGTGAATGGTAGCCTGAACAGCGCGCTTGTCACCAATTCTGAAGTATGCTATTCTCTTATACTATGCTTAAGATTGAAGTGTGCGCGTTCGCGAGTCCGATGGCTCTCCAGATGAATCTAAAAACCGTCTGTATGATGTGTTGTCAAATCTCTACGCCGCCAGGACGCGCGACACTTCGACACGAGTAGCCATCACGCCATTGTAAGTCGAAGGGGTCAACCAGTCCGGTTGACCCCTTTTTTATTTGCGTTCTGAACAGAAGGGATTTTCAGATAACGGACATGTACACGCAGATGATTTTTCAAAGCGATGCCTGACCTTTTCGTGCCGAGCATGTGAAATTTTAGCCCGGTACGACCGAGATTCTACCATTTGGTAGATGTCTGAGGCAGCCACGAACTGCTATACTGAACACGTCAGCAAAAACAGAATGGTATGTTCTTTCAAGCAGTACACGGCAGAATTGGTTTTTGAGCTGCGATGCTGTTGAGTTCGTCAGACGAACACGCGCTCATGACGCCTGAAGCAGAAACAGATTTGTTGACCGTTAATTCATCCACCTGAACCAGAAGGGAATGTGTGTCACATGACGAACGGAAATGGCAAGGAACACCAGCAGAAGTTCAACACGCTGGCATTGCACGCAGGCTACAGCCCCGACCCGACAACGGGCGCGCGTGCGGTGCCGATCTATCAGACAACTTCGTATCAGTTCCACGACACCGATCACGCTGCGCGGTTGTTCGGCTTGCAGGAATTCGGCAACATCTACACGCGCATCATGAATCCGACCACCGACGTGTTCGAGCAGCGGCTCGCTGCGCTGGAAGGTGGCGTCGGCGCATTGGCGACGGCCTCCGGTATGTTCGCCGAAACGCTGGCGATCCTGACGATTGCAGGCAGCGGCGACGAAATTATCTCCTCAACGGCACTTTACGGCGGAACCTATACCCTGTTTTCGCAGAGCCTGAAGCACCTGGGGATCACCGTTCACTTCGTAGAAGGCGACAACCCGGCTGACTACGAAAAGCTGATCAACGACAAGACCAAAGCGATCTACCTGGAAACCATCGGCAATCCGAAACTGGAAGTCCCGGACTTCGAGGGCATCTCGGCCGTCGCGCACAAGCACGGCATTCCGGTGATTGTTGACAACACCTTCGGCACACCTTATCTGGTGCGCCCGTTTGAATGGGGTGTCGATATTGTTGTTCACTCGACCACCAAGTGGATCGGCGGACACGGCCTGAGTATCGGCGGCGCGATTGTGGACAGCGGCAAGTTCGACTGGAAAGCCAGCGGTCGCTTCCCTGGCATCACCGAACCGGAACCGGCCTATCACGGCGCGGTTTTTGCCGACGCGGTCGGCCCGCTGGCCTACATCATTCGCGCCCGCGTCGTTGGCCTGCGCGACTTCGGTGGGGCGCAAGCACCCTTCAACAGCTTCCTCAACATCATCGGGCTGGAGACATTGCCGCTGCGTGTGCAGCGCCATGTCGATAACGCGCTGGCGGTCGCCCAGTACCTTGAAAAGCATCCCTCGGTGGAATGGGTCAACTACCCTGGTCTGCCAAGCCACCCCAGCTATGCACGGGCGCAGAAATATCTGCCTAAAGGCGCAGGCGCAGTGATCGGCTTCGGCATCAAGGGCGGAAAAGCCGCCGGACGTACCTTCATCGACAACCTAAAGATTTTCTCGCATCTCGCGAACGTCGGTGACGCGCGTTCGCTGGCGATTCACCCGGCGACAACCACGCACTCGCAGTTGAGTCCCGAAGAACAAGTCTCGACTGGAACAACCGACGATTACATTCGCCTCGCGATTGGCATCGAGGATATTTCCGACATTCTCTGGGATCTCGACCAGGCGCTCAAAATCTCGCAGGGCGTTGCACCCGTTCCAGTGGGTTAAGACGCACATCACGGTAAAATCGACAGGCTACAGGATGCACCTGTAGCCTGTTTCGTGCTAAAACCGCAGTATAAGGAGGCGCTCCCGAATGGTTGCTCTACCGGGAGATACACCTGAATCCAACGCAATTCCACCCGTAAATTTTCTGCGCGCGAATTCGGTTGGCGTCGTAGAAACTCAGTTCGCGCACTTCGACGCAGCCCTGCGACTCAGCAGCGGCGCAGCGCTGGAGTCGTTCACGTTGGCCTATGAAACCTATGGCAGACTGAACGCGGATCATTCCAATGCAATCCTAATCTGCCACGCCCTCTCCGGCGACGCTCATGTCGCGGGCTATCACACGGATGATCCTGATGAGCAGCCGGGCTGGTGGGATGAGGCGGTTGGCCCCGGCAAAATGTTCGACACGAATCGCTTCTTCGTAATTTGCTCGAACGTGATTGGCGGCTGTCAGGGCAGCAGCGGCCCTATGTCGCTGGCAGCCGATGGCAAACCGTATGCCTTACGTTTCCCGGTGGTGACGGTCGCGGATATGGTGCAGGCGCAGCGCCATCTGCTCGACCGATTGGGCATCGAGCGGCTGTTCGCGGTCGCGGGTGGCAGCATGGGCGGAATGCAGGCGCTTCAGTGGGCGGTCGATACGCCGGAGCGCGTTGGCGCGGTGCTGTTTCTGGCAGCGACGCCACGCTCATCGGCCCAGAACATCGCTTTCAACGAGATTGGCAGGCAGGCGATTTACGCTGATCCGAACTGGCGTAATGGGAATTATTACGACAGCGCTCATCCGACTGCTGGACTTGCTGTTGCGCGGATGGTCGGGCATATCACCTACATGAGCGAATATTCCCTCGAAAGCAAATTCAGCCGCCGTTTGCAATTCAGCGACGGGGTCGATTACAGCTTCAAGACCGAGTTTGCCGTCGAAAGCTACCTGAAGCATCAGGGCGAAAAGTTCGTCCAGCGCTTCGACGCAAACAGCTATCTGTACATTACCAAAGCTCTGGATTATTTCGACATTGGCGCGGGCTATCGCTCGATGACGGACGCGCTCAAAGCCGTGACATCGAAATTTCTGGTGATCAGCTTTTCGAGCGACTGGCTTTACACGGCGGCGCAGGCGCGCGAACTGGTCGAAGCCCTGCCCGGTCGTGAGGTCGAATACCATCACATCGAAGCTTTTTTCGGGCATGACTCATTTCTGGTAGAAGTCGAAACCATGACGCGGCTGGTCGGTGGCTATCTGGGACGACTGGCTGCCGAGCGAGCCAGCGCAGGCTAAATCGCCGCTAGCAAACCGCCATCGACCACAATCGTTTGCCCGTTGACGTAATTCGAGGCGTTCGATGCCAGAAATACCGCCGCGCCGATCAACTCACTTGGATCGCCCCAGCGCCCTGCGGGTGTACGCGCCCGCACCCAGCCATCGAACGCCGCGTCATTGGTCAACGCTTCGTTCATCTCGGTTTTGAAGTAGCCGGGGGCAATCGCATTGGCCTGAATGTTGTGCAGCGCCCACTCAGTCGCCATCGTCTTCGTGAGCGATTTCACGCCGCTTTTCGACGCGGAATAGGCGGCAATGGTCTTGCGGCTGACCTCGCTCATCAGCGAACTGATATTGATGATCTTGCCGGATTTGCGCTCGATCATGCCGCCGACAACCGCCTGCGTCGTCAGAAAAACGCCCGTCAGGTTCACGTCGAGCACCTGATGCCAGGCCACTTCATCAAACTGTTCCAGCGGCTGGCGATGTTGAATCCCAGCATTGTTGACCAGAATATCGACCTGACCGATCTGCCCGACAGCGGCTTTGATTTGAGCCGAATCGGTCACATCAAAGACCGCGACGCGAACACCATAACCCTCCGCGATCAAAGCGTTGGCGGCTTGATCCAACTGCGGCTGATTGCGACCATTTAAAACGATAGCTGCGCCTGCCTGTGCCAGACCACGCGCGATGACGTAGCCAAGACCGCGACTCGACCCGGTGATCAGCGCAGTGCGGCCTTGCAGACTAAACAGCTCGGTGAGTGCAAAGCCGTCGCTCAACCAGACGCGCCTTTGACACTCCAGATCGAACCGGTCGTATAGGTGTTGCGCTCCGACGACAGGAATTCGATCACTTCAGCGACTTCCTCTGCGTCGGAATAGCGCCCAATCGGGTTGCCGGGGTTGGCGAGAAATTCGGCGGAAAAACGCGGCACAACCATATTGGTCAAGGCGCGACCCGGCTCAACGCCATTGACGAAGACGTTCTGCTTGGGGTAAGCGTTGCCGAGCGATTGAATGAACGAATAAACGCCTGCCTTCGAAACGGCATATGGCACTTTATCGACCGCGCCGAAACGCGCCGCTGAGGGAATCGAGACGCAGCGCCCCCAGTTTTGCGCCAGCATGTGCGGCAGCGCAGCCTGATGCGCGTAATACGTCCCGTAGAGGTTAATCTTCATCACCTTGTCGAACTGTGCCGCCGACTGTTCGAGAAAGTCGGCTTCGATGCCGAGAATGCCCGCGCAGCAGACCAGAATATCGACGCGTCCGAATTCGGCTTTGGCCTGATCAACCATCGCGTGGACGGCATTTTCATCGGTGACGTCGGTTTTGACGAACAGCGCGCGCTGTCCCAACGCTTCAACTTCCTTGACGACATTTTCACCGTTCGGGTCAAGGTCAGCGATGACAATATCGCGGCCTTCTTCGGCGATGCGCAGCGCGGATGCCCGCCCGATCCCCTGCGCACCGCCGGTAATTACCGCAACACGCCGTTCTTTCGGCGCGGCAAAACGTAAATTTGGCATGAACCTGCTCCACTTCTTTAAGTGTCAACAACCAGAGAATAATAGACGCGCCTGAATGTTAGCTCAGAACGCGCGCCTGATCAGCATACCAAAAGGGAGTGGTTTGTGAACGGTTGATGCCGTCCAGCGCGGAATCAGTGTGGCTCAGGCGTTGTGGCTCAGCAGGCGAAAGACGATCAGGGCTGCGTAAGCGATCACCAGCAGGGGAATGCCAATCCTCGCACTGCGATTGAGCAGGCGCGCAAAATCCGGCGTGATGCCCGTCGTCAATTCCTGCACGACGAGCAGCATCAGAATGGTCAGCAAAAGCAGCGTTTCGATCAGTGGCTCGCTCATCGCGATGACTCAATCCTTCTTGCGCAGCTTCTGCACACCCCAAACCAACACGATCAGAAAAAGGGCAAGTCCAACGGGCACAACGATAATGATCCATGATGAGGATGGCAGGCTGCTGTCAGCGCTGGAGGTTGAAGGCGTCGGGCTGGCTGGTGTGCTGGTGGGAGGTGTCTGTGTAGCCCCCCCCCCACTGACCGCTGCCTGATCAACAGGCAGTCCAGTGATCATTCGAAGCTGCTTGTCCGCTTCGACCAGCGCCAGCGTACCCGAAGCGCTGATCGGCGGCGGTGGAATCGTCAGCAGAGCGTCCACCGCTGCCTGCATACTCGCCGTACTTGCGCCAAAGGCCAGCAGAATTGTGCGCTGCGGATCGTTGGGCGAAACTGCCGTATACAGAATGCCTCGTGGATCAGGATTCAACTGTGTATAGAGCTGGTTGACCTGTGCCAATGCATCTTTGGCAAGCAGTTGATCGATCAGCGGCTGGCGTTGGCGCTCGCCCAACACAATCAGGTTGTCCTTCGCGTGATCTCCAAGCTGGTCACTCGTGGCAATATTCAGGTTGAAATTGCTGGTCGCGAACAGGTCGAGATACATCGACAGGCGCAGTGCAGCAGTCAACTCCGCTGGCTGCGGTGACGGCGGAATGACAATGGTCACTGGCGCTTGCGGGACATCACTCACAAAGGGATAGGGGAACACCTGCAAGTCTGGCGTGGAACGGTAGCTGTGCGTGGTCGTGAATGACGAATCGCTGCTGATGGTCATCCAGCCAATCGCACGGTCAATTTCCTGACAGTAACCCTGATCAAACTGGTTGGAAAGCTGAATGCGTAGGTTCATGACCTGGGGAAGTTCGCCGTCTGTCCCCTGATTGATTTCCGACGGCAGGTCGAACGTCAGTTTGCCGTCTGCCGACAATTTATTGAGTGGATACGAACCGAGCGGAATTTCATTGATGAAGGCCGCCACATACGAACCGGCGTTGGCAGCAATCGCCGCGCTCGCCGCTACATGCAGCGTAAGTGTACTGCCCGCTTCAAAGACCCATCCGGCAGGACGATAGAGCGTATAGTATTCATCAAAGACGCCTAGCCCCTGCCGCGTGCGATCAAACTGACCAAGCTGCGCGAAGGTGGTCGTTGTCGTTATCCAGGGCTGATCGGACGGCTGTGCATCCAGCGAAGTCAGCGGCGCAGAGGCAAAGGTATAGCTGCCGCTCAAATTTTTCAGGGTGTGACTATCCGAAAACAGCGTCTCCAGCAGGTCGAGTCCGGCGCTGCCATTCGCGCTCAGCACCAGTACCGTCCGTTCGGGATTCCAGGGCGAAGCTGCCAGCGCAAGCGCCGCATGATCGTCTGGCACGACCTGATCATCGTCGCTGATGAATTTCCCGTCGCGCACATGATCGCTCACTGGCGCTGCAAGCTGGCTCAGAAGCGGCTGCTGATTGGGCAAACCAAGCAGGATCACATTTGAGGTGGCAAGCTGCTGCTGAGACACATCATCCGCCGAAGCGACTGTTAGGTTCAAATCTGCCGGGCTGCTCAGGCGCGCCAGCCCCTTGAGAATACGCGCACTCGTGTTGAGCACGTCCGCCGAAACCGCTTGCGGCAGCACTAGCAGCACCGGAATTGAATGTTTGGTGACATCCGTTGTGAAAAATGTGCTGCTCAGGTCGCTCAACTGCGGCACGTTAGGCGAAAGCTTCGGCGCAAGTGCAATCGTGCTGTCCGGCAAAATATTCACCCACTGACCGGGGATGCTGTAGGACTCGCATTCCTGATCCGTCACACGCAGGTAGCCCTGAAAACTCAGTGACAACCCCGCGCCCTGCATTAAATCGGGCGGAATCGCTGCCGTGAACGTCTGAATGTTGTCCGAGACGCGCAGCGGAATGCTGCTGACGGGCGTCCCGTTGACCAGCAAACTCAGGCTGGAAATTTCGGTGAGCAGCGGCGATGTCTGATAATGGATCGTGAGCTGAGCCGGTGCGTCAAAAGCCCAGGCAGGTTCAAACGGAATGTAGAGCGAAGCGGTTCCGAACATGCCGCTCAGATTGAGGCGCGAACTGCCCAAATCAGTGAACGTAAGATTGAGCGGCGCAAGTGTCGGCAGCGCGGTCGGCTCCGCCGTCAGCGCGACTGCCTCAGTGGCCTGCGGGGCGGGTTCAGCGGTACTGTCCTGCGCGGAAATGGGCAGCGCAAGCCCGAATGCCAGAAACAGCGCTGTCAGGATGAAGCGTTTCACAGTCATAAAGCCTCACCAATCACTTCAGGCGATTGTACTGCTTCCAGAACGACACGCGCCGCTCTACCGCGGAGGGTTCGATAGACGCTCGGTGCCATATAGACAGCTTCCAGACTAATTGCCGCCACCCATCCAGCACAGAAGCCATCCAACCCCGCGACTTTCGCGCCGATAATCGACAACAGCAGTTGCAGCCCGAAGCCGAGGCCGATCACAATCATCGCCTGAGAGGTACGCTGCTGCACCCGCTCAATCGCTACATAGTGATCGTTAACGATCAGTGGGAAGATGCCAAAGCCGAGAATTCGCAGCGCCGTTACGCCGTCGGCAGCATACGACGCGCCAAAGATGTGCATCAGAAAATCCGCCGAGAATGTCAACACCAGAAAACAGAAGGCCGCCGCCAAAACCGAAAGCTGGAGCGTGAAACGCAGCTTGCTTGCCAGCAGTTCGGGGTTTTTAGCACCTACCGCGTAGAGCACCAGCGTCAACGAGCCGACGGGCACGAAAATCAGCGAAACAATCATCCAGGCAACATAGAAGCTGGCGTTCATCTCCGGCGAAATCAGCACCACCACCAGCACAGGCATCAGGCGCATTGGCGCGTCGAGCGCGAGATTGAGCAGATGATGAGTCAGTGCGCTGTCACGCAGGCGAAACAACGTGCGCGGCTGCAAACGAATGGAGCGAATCCCACCGCTGCCGTATTCGCGCAGCAGAAAGACCACCGGAATCGCCATCGACAGAATCAGGCCGATTACCCAGGTATTGATGATCAGGCCATCAGTTTTGCTCAGGATCATCACGCCGCCCGCGCCGAGCAACATCAGCTTGGCGACGGCAAACAGCGCATTGCGCACGAACTGGGTGCGGCTGTGTAGCAAACCGATGAATGCCTGATCGATCACCATCGTCATCGTCGTCAAAATCACGCCGACGACAAAGACCAGGAAATAACCGGGGTCATGGACGAGAATTTGCAGGTCATTGCTGCCCAGCAGCAGAATTCCGGCAAACACCAGCGAGAACAGGATGCTCACCGCCCCGGAAATCACACCCGCCGTCGCGATCAGGCTCAGTTCCTGCCCCGGATGGCGCGGCAGTTCGCCGATCAGCAGCGTACCGAGTCCCATCATGGCAATCGTGCCAATCAGCATCATCGCCGAAATGACCGCCGAAGCGATGCCAACCGCCGCCTGGGGATAGAAACGTGCGGCCAGCCACCAGTAAGCGAAACCCAGCCCGGACGTCGCAATACCAGTGCCGAGCAAATACGAGGCATTCGCGAGAATCGCCCCATTGCCTTGAATCAATCGTTTGAGAGTCATCATGAGGATTTCACCGGGATTGTGTCAGAATCGTTTTCGAGGCGCTGAAGCGCGCCCCATTCCAAATGGGTACTGCGATAGGGCGTGGTGGTGTCGCCGGAACGAAAAAGCTGAGCTTCCACCGTCGCTGCCTGCGGCGGCAGATTGAGCGTAACCGACCATACTTCCCCCGGCGCGAGTTCAATCGAGGGATACGTGCCGAAAGGCGTGCCATCGACCAGCAGGCTGAGGTGATAATCCTGCGCCGTATGTTCTTCGCTGTCGATGCCAATATCAAGTTGATTGACCTGCGTGCGGTCGGGCAGCGTCCAGAACATCGTGAAGCCGTCGGACGGGCGCGTCTTATCACCCAACCAGCTTAGTCCCAGCGCCAACACAATCATCCCGACGTAGATCGCCAGCAGCACAAGCTGACGCGACCCTACCCGCACCTGAAAGACCGCTCCATCGCGTCGAACGAGTACAAACAGACTCGCGCCAATCGTCACCGCCACCAGATAGAGCGTCCAGCTTTCGCGACGAATCCCCCAGCTTGTGTTGTTGAGCACAATCCCGCCCAGCACGACCAGCACCAGCGTAAAAGCCAGCGAGTAGAGTGCTTGCTCAAACAACGCGGTCGGCTGCGGATTACGCGACGGCTGAAGATAGGTGAGAGCAGTGTAAGCCGCATAGCCGCACGCCAGCAGAAACGGTAGGCCAAACAGCGCCCGCGTCAGCGCGGTCTCCAGATGTGCGAACGTCGTCACGCCAACAATCACACTCAGGACGATCACGACGATCATGTCGAGGTTAGCGCGAATAGGCATCAGTCAGCACCCGGATGTCATACAGGACGATACTCCCGCTGTCGAAAACACGGCTGGAGCCAGCGATGTAATCGAATTTTGCAAACGCTGACATCGGCAGTGGTGTTAGGTGCGTAAAGGTATCCGGCTCGCCAATTTCCATGTAGATGCCAAGCTGCGGCAGCGATTTTGTCAGGCGGCTGTCAGTCAGCACGTAATCCGGTTGGGCGGCGCGCAAAATTTGCGCCTGATATACGCCGATCCCATCCGCAAACAGCAGCGCGCCCGTGAATACCTGATCGTAGCCACCACGAATAACGTGCTGATTGCCATAGCCGTTCATTAGCAGCCCGTTCATGCGATCCACCACCATGCG
Source organism: Anaerolineae bacterium (assembly GCA_034432495.1). GTDB lineage: Bacteria > Chloroflexota > Anaerolineae > Aggregatilineales > Phototrophicaceae > Flexifilum. The sequence continues at coordinate 30,246 of DAOUCB010000112.1, forward strand.
CGAATCAGTGGGCAGATGCGTCTCCGCCCACTTCGCCACATCGACGCCGTGCGCCTCAATCGAGCGGGTATCCGCCGATACCAGATACGACCCCGGCATCCGCGCCCAGTAAGGCCAACCCGCAATCAAACCGCCGAGCAGCATCATCACGCCAAAAGCCGTGAATATCAGCCGCCAGAGCATCCCCTGTACCTTGTGCCAGGTGCTCAGTAGGCCGACGCCGCACAGGTAAGCCACGCCCACAAACAGGAACTCCGAGGAACGGTTGCCGATCTCCCAGCCCTTCGAGGTGAAGCGCAGCCCCAGCGAAAGCGGATAGACCAACCCCGTCAGCAGAAGCAGAAGCGCTGTCATGCGATCCCGTCTGCGCCGCCAGACTTCGAGAATGCCAAATGGCAGAATCAGCATCGCCAACCCGACCGATGCCAGCGAAGTAATCTGTTCCCAGGCCGGGCGCACATCACCTGTCGTCGATGAAAAAAGCTGGCGTCCCTGCATATCGCCCTGGACAATCTTCAGCACTTCGTTGAAGGCGTCGCTGAAAACCGGCTCCAGATAATCGAAGGTGGGCTTGGCGACATACATCATCCATGCCAGCGAAACGATGATCACGATGCCAGCCGTCCAACCAAAATCGGGCCGCGCCCTCGTGCTGAGTGTGTCCGGCAGATCATGCGGCGGTGGCAGCGTGATTTGCAGCAAGCGCCGATACCAGTTGTGCGTTTCCAGTCGTGCCTGCACACCCAGAATCACGCCCGCAATCCGCTGCCAGAACAGCGCGATGATAGCCGACGCCGCCAGAAACAGCGCCAGCATGTACGAGGTCAGGTGATGCGTCACCGCGACGGTGAGGATCAGCAGAACTATCGACACATTCGCGGTCACGCGCTGTCCCTGCGTCGCGCGAAAGCGCTGACTGACCGAATAAATCACGAGTGCCGCCAGCGGCAGCGCCAGCGACTCGTAGGCAAACTGCGACATGAAAAAGATGAAGTTGGGTGTCGTCATGTAGAGCAGTGTGCAGATTCCGGCGGCACGCGGCGAATCGCTGGCAGTTTCGAACAGCAAAAACAGCGCGCCCACCAGCACAATCCGCCCCAGCGCCAGCACGATCACAGCGGACGTGAAAATCTCCAGTCCCGTGACCTGCGTAAACGCTGCCGTCGCCAGATGCAGCCCCGGATACAGCGGACTGACCTGAATAATCGTGTTGCCTTTGAAGAGATGTCCGGTGAGCGCGATGTCGTTGACGGTGCGCAGATGCACCAGTTCGTCGTGAAACGTGAAGCCGTTCGGGCTGTGCATCACCTTGACCAGATAGAGCGATAAGCCCAGCACCAGCACCAGACCTATGCGTTCGTTTCGTGGCACATCGACTTTGAGCAGCCGATAAAACATCGGCGCGTACAGGCCGATCAGGCAGAGCCAGAAGCCTGCTTCTGCCCACGAAATACCGTTCCGCGCCGCATTATCGACGCCTGCTAATGCCAGCAGCACGCCCGCGTTCGCGAGTGCGAACTGAGGCAGCGCGCCCCAGCCCTCGCGCTCGCGAACCGGCAAAGCGGCGATGTTAGCTGCCATAGGCAGGAATCAACTGGCGCTGAGCCAGCACCTCGGCATAAATGCGTTCGTACTGGGGAATCACCGTTCGTTCCTGAAAGCGCAGCACGCGCTCGCGCCCTAAACGCCCCATCTGTTCGCGCAGTTCCGGCTGCTCAATCAGGCGGCGCATCGCCTCCGCCAGCGCGGTCGAGTCGCCGGGAGTCACCAGATAGCCCGTTTCACCATCGTCGATAATGTCGGTCAGCCCACCAATCTTCGACGCAATCACCGGAGTCGCTGTTGCCAGCCCTTCCAGCGCGACAATCCCGAACGGTTCCGCCCAGATCGACGGCACGAGGCCGATGGTCGCGCGCTGCCAAGCAGCCATCACAGCATCGTGATTCCAGTTCTTGAGGATGCGCACATTAGCGGGTAAATCAGTCGTCTTGACCGGGTATTCGGTCGTTTCGTAGCCGATCAGCACCAGCGGCGGGGCATTGACGCCTTCAAGCTTACGATAGGCGTCCAGCAGCACATCGACGCCCTTGTAATGCCCGAATGCGCCGACGAACAGCATAAAATCGCCTTCGGGAAGCTGCGCCAGTAACGCCGGGTCAACCGGGCGCGATTGAGCCGCATCGTCAGGCACAAAATTCGGCGCGACTTCAAAGGGCAGATGTGCCGCCGTTAATCCGCAGCTTTCCGCGACCGACGTGCTGACGGGCAGAAAGCGATCCACGACGCGGCGGCTAGTTTCGTGCATGACGAAGTTCGCCAGCGTGGTCGGGATACCCTTCGCCGCACCATAATGATCCGAGGCGCAGCGCAGGCAGCGTTCAAACCCGGGGCCTGTACAGTTCTCACCCGTGTAGTGAATCATTTTCTTCTTCGAGCAGACTAGGCTGTGATCGTTGAGCGTCCAGACCAGTTTTGCCCCGCTGCGCTCGATCAACGGGAAGCAGGAGTAGATCATCCAATTATGCCCGTGAATGATGTCGGGCTTCTCAAATTCGATAATCTCTTGCAGCCGCCGCACCACACCCGGATCGGGATAAGGCGTCGCCAGACGGCGATCCAGATCGCTGTAAATCCAGCGAATATTCTGCGTAAACCCGTGCACCCGATAAATCTTGACCGTGCCTTCCATTTCGAAGTCGGTCATCCCCGGCTGCCACAGCGTCACAACTGAAACATCGTGTCCGCGACGGGCGAGACTCATGCTCAAATCGTGGGCGAAACGTTCCTCACCGCCGATGATTGGCGGGTAGAACTGCGGCAGCATCATGATACGCATAGGTGAGTTTCCTCCAGCACTCGGCTGTAAACGTCGAGCAGACGGCTGGTACACTGTTCCCAGGTCGGCAGTTGAAAATCGGGTGGTTGGAGCGGCTCACGAAGCTGTTCGAGGATTGCCTGGGCGATCTGCTGGGGTGTGCTCTCCAGTGGAATCGCGCGCGCCAGCCCCTGCTCGGCGATTTCGTGCAGCCCGGAGGT
>DAOUCB010000113.1:0-50829 GCA_034432495.1 Anaerolineae bacterium
GAGAATTGGCTTTTACCAGCCGTAACGGCGGAGACCGTTTTCAAGTACTTCGACCATCAATTCGCCGACCAGACGGGAGTCCTGGGTCGAGCGTCCGGTCAGGAACGGATAATCGAGGATGGTCGAAATCGTGCGCCCGACACCACCGTGATATTGTCCACCCGGCTGGGTCGCATCGCGCAGAATGTATTCCAGCGGGTAGAACGGCCAGCGGAAATCAGCGTTGATATTCATCACGCCCGTGCCTTCGTGCCAGTCGTACTCAACCGCATGACCAGTGACGTGCTTCCCGGCAATGATGCTCTGACGTCCCTCAAGTTCACGGGCAAACGCCAGCGCCGTCACGCAGTAGCATTCCGCCGCCACCAGCTTGTTCTGCTTCACAAAGCCCAGAATCAGGTCGTGAATGCGGATGTTATTGTTGATGTCGATCATGGGGCCGCTGCCACCCGGCATCACCAGCGCATCGTACTGTTCCAGGTCTTCCCACGCTTTATCGCGAGCGGTGTAGTAGTCGGCAAGCGCATGACCATAATTCGGCCCGTTAAAGTAAGGACGCGCCGGGAACCACGCTTCCAGATTGACCGGATTGGCTAGCAAATCGGACTCATGAACTTCTTTCGTCCGCTTGGCGTAGTATTCGTCCGTGACAACCTTATCCAGCGGCGGATCGACAAAACCCGGTTCCATGCTCGGCGGCAGCGCCGGCGGCTTCCGTCCACGCGGGGTCACAAACGTATATTCGTACCCTTTTTCGATCATCACGTCGAGCGGGCCGATCAGTTCTTCACCCCAGTAGCCGTATTCGGAAAGCGTGACTAGAATTTTCTTGGACATATTCGCTCCTGCAAATTGACGAGGTAAATTAAATCGCCCAGTGCGACTTAAAAATTAGGCGCAGAAACCAGACTAACCATTTCTAACTGAACCGCTTCTATTATAATATGAAAGCGACCGCGTTAGAAATTAAATTCAACATTTCTGCCTTAATTTTTCTCACTTAAACTACCTTGCTAGATTAGTCGCTTACCGCAGCCCGAAAGGGTCGAGTGTTGAAAGTTTGGGCATAGCTTTAACTGAGAGCGCGCTGATACAGACGGGCAAAACCCACCTGTTCGCGGACGCTCCCCGGTAATTTATGCCTGTACCGTGTCGAGTTCGCCCACCGGCAGGTCAACTGGGAGCGGTGCGGGCTGCGCGCAGGTACTCTCAACTAGGATATGCCGCCCGGATTCAGACGCGTCTCCAAAAGCGTGCATCAAATCAAGCACGTGATAAGCCAGCTCGCCGCTCGCCCGGTGCGGGCGTCCATAGGTGAAACCGTAAGCCATATCTGCCACGCCAATCCCACGCGCTACATCGGCGCTGTGCGTCAGCGGAACGTCGCGCCACTCGCTTTCGCCCGCCAACCGCACTTTCACCGGCCCCTGGAATGTATTCGGGTCGGGAACACTAAGCGTCCCCTCCGAGCCGTAAATCTCAATGCGCGGCAGATTGTGTGACCACACATCGAAGCTGGTAATCAGCGTTGCAACGGCTCCGCTCCCGAAATCGAGCACGCCCGCGACGTGTGTCGGAATTTCCACCGCAATCTTGTGTCCGTTCAGTGCTTGACTGGTCGCGATTCGTTCTGGGAAGGAAATCCGCGCTGAGCCTGTCACACGCCGCACTGGGCCAAGCAGATGCACGAGAGCCGTCAGGTAATACGGCCCCATGTCAAACAGCGGCCCGCCGCCCACTTTGTAGAAAAAGTCTGGGTTCGGATGCCACGCCTCTGGCCCATGCCCCGCCATGAACGCTGTTGCCGCGACTGGCACGCCAATCACCCCTTCATCAATCAGCTTGCGACACGTTTGCAATCCACCGCCGAGGAAGGTATCCGGTGCACAGCCGACACGTAATCCGGCTGTCTTTGCCGAATCGATAACGGCCTTGCCATCCGCTCGCGTGATCGCCAGCGGTTTCTCGCTGTAGATATGTTTTCCAGCAGCAATCGCCTTCAGACTGACTTCCGCATGAGATACGGGTACTGTCAGGTTGACGACCACATCCACCTCAGGGTCGTTTAGCAAATCTTCGACCGATGACCACTTCGGGATGCCGAATTCCTTCGCCCGTGCTTCAGCGCGGTCAAGCATCAGGTCGGCACAGGCCACGACCTCCAGAATCTTGAAAGCGCGGCTGCCTTTCACATAAGCCGGAAAAATGTTGCCGCAGCCGATAATGCCCACTCGTACCTTCGCGTTATTTTCCACTGGCGATGGCCTCCAGGTTGGGATAGCTCTTTCTAACCGCTTCGAGCATATCCGTCGCACAGCGATCCAGTTCCACGACCAGCCATTCCGCCGCACTTCCTGCTGCCAGAATCCCGGCCACATCCATCACGCCGTCGCCCACCGCAACCATGTCCGAATCCTTAGTGTCGGCTGGCCCATCCTTAATGTGCAGCAGCGGCACACGCGCACCGAGTTCCTTCACAACGACCGCCGGATCATGTCCGCCGACCTGTGTCCAATAGGTATCGATCTCAAAGACAACGGTCGGATCGAGATATTCCGCCATAACCTTGTTGGGATAGGTTCCCATCCCGGAAATCGGCTCGAACTCGAACCAGTGATTATGGTAGCCAAGCGTCAAACCCGCGTCGCGCGCGATCTTGTTCGCTTCATTCAGACGATTACAGACTGCAATTGCCCCCTGGACAGTTTTGAACTCGTCTGCCGAGATATGCGGACAGACCAGATACTTGACTCCCAGCGTCTTTGCCGCTGCCAGCACGGCCTCTCGCTTATCGCCGAGCGGCAAATCGCTGTGCGTACTCGGTATCTGCAAACCGAGCGCCTTGCATGACTCTGCGACTTTCTTCGCATCCAGGCCGCCATACGGCTCTACCCCCTGATAGCCAAAGGCCGCGACCTGTTTGATAACGCTCTCAAAATCTTTCGCGAGCGCATCCCGAACCGTATAAAGTTGAAGCGCAATTGGTTTTGTCATTGCTAATTCCCTAAGTGTAGAAGACTCATCAAGGCCAGATAATAGCGCAGATGAGGCGAACAATCATCACGAGTCTAATGCGCGTCTCATCTGATGCAGCAGGAATTCCCCCGCGATGTTGGCCTCCAACCCCTGTACCTGATCGCCTGATCCGCCGAACAACCGCAGCGTCGTCGCGATCATTCGTCCTTTCCCAACGCGCACGTCCACAATGTAGTCGAGCATCGTGAACAGCCGTGCATCGAGCCGCCGCATCACATGAGTAACTTCCATGTCGCGAAACGCCGCTGTGTCGAAAGCTTGGTCAGTCGCCAGATGATAGAATTGCAGGTCAGCGTACCCTTGATGAGGAAACTGATTCATGATCGGATGATCGTATAGCAATTTGATTGATTCGCGCCAGAACGGGACTCCCTGTGTCGGCAGCGCGCCTACCCCTGCTTGAATCACCACTGCCTGTCCACCCTCACGCAGAAACACTTCGAGTTCTGATGTGAATGCCCCCGCAATCACAACGGTATCGCTTAAAAAATCTGCTTTCGGCAGCACATGCAGTTCGCCCAGCGTCCCGGCGGGATCATAAACTGTTGCATCCAACGCTGGCAGCGCCGGATAAATCCACACAGGCCAGTGATTCGTCAGCTTGCCATCCAGTTCAACTTCAAATGTCCACTGCTCTGCCCGTTCGACTTCTGGCAGTTCGAACTCAATCCGCGCAATTTCGCGGGGCGATTCCGTAACTGAGTTGTCTAAATGGATTTTATCGCCATAGTTACCGCCCCTTACCGACCCAATTCTCCAAACCAGTTCGCCATAGTTACCGCCCTTTGCCGCCTGTGTGAACGCCAGCACCACCCGAAAACTCGCCTGCGCACCACTCCGATGATTGAACAAATCCATCGGATAAGGACGGTCGCCGCCATTCGTCCAGCGCCGCGTGCGCCCCTGTTCCAGCAGCAGCACCGTATCGCTGTTGAACAACCGAAACTCGTTCGGGTCGTATTTGTTCAGTCCCGCATCATCAAACACCCCCGACGAACTCATCGGTGTATCGCGCAGCCCTGTCAGCACGTAACCGCCGATTTCGCCCCGTCCTCGCGTTCGCTCCAGAATCGTCTTGCGCACAACGAACGACTGCTTGCGCGAAATCGCCGCAATCTGCGCGTCCGTGAACGGCAGAGCATTCTTCGCCATTAAATCTTCCTGGATCGAGTACGCCCAACGGCTCAGATTCCCCTCAATTCCCATATAGTCGCGCCATTTCGGGCGTTCTCCGTTTTCGAGCAGCAGCGCCGGATCGCGATAATCGTCACTGTCGCAGAACTCTCCGAAAATCAATGGACGCGACGGACGCCAGTCGCGCCGAAACAGATCAAGCAGCGGCGTAAAATAATGTGGATCCGCGTAGAAGTGATAATCGTTGAAATCTGCGTAGTCGAAATTCAGTCCCGCATAGGCTTCGCCTGATCCGCTGTTGTCGCAGATCAGCGCTCCGCGCGTCAAGCTGCGCACCGTTGTGTTGAGCGCATCAAGCAGTGCAGCGTCCGCCATATCCGAACCCAGTTCGCAGCCCAGACTGTATATCACAATAGATGGGTGTTGCTGAACGTGCTGCATAATCTCCGCGTATTCAATCTTCGCCTGTTCCCGCAAATGATCACTCAGATTTGGGAGCCACAACGGCAGTTCCAGCCACAGCAGCATTCCCTCCTCATCCGCGATGCGAAACACGTTCTCTGGCGGCACGAACAAACACAGCTTGATCATGTTAAAGCCGAGTTCGCGCACGCGCCGGAACTCGTCGCGAACTTCTTCGTCGCTTGGCATCGGCGCAAGCGTTTTTGGATCCCAGCCCCAACTCAGCACACCGCGCAGATGAATCGGTTCGCCATTGAACAGCAACCGCTCTCCCTGCGCTTCCAGCCGTCGAAAACCAACCTGCCGCGTTGTCTTTGCGATAATTTTCCCAAAATCTTCGCGTTCCAAAATAAGCATATACAGTGCTGGCACTTTTGGTGACCAACCTTCTGGTGTTTCCACTTTCAGGTTGATGCGGTTCATCAGCCCTCTGACTGGCTCGCGTACTTGTGTGACCATTTGCCCGCGTGAGTCAACCAACGTCACAATCAGCGTTTGCCCCTTATCCTCTGGAACTGAGGGACACAGCACTTCGACGATGCCCTCGTTTAGTTTCGGAAACACTGTCACTAAATGAAACTGCGCCGTTCTTAAGGCGACCAGCCTCACTTCCTGCCAGATACCGCCGAAAGTGTCGAAGACATAGGGTAGAAAGCCCACCAACACGTCACGATAAGGAAATCGATCCCCCTTATACCCCGGCTTGACAACCCGTACCTCAAGCTGATTCGTTTCTCCTAGCTTTATCGCGTGGGTCACGTCGAACTCAAACGGCGTCCACAAACCTTCATGCGTACCAATCAAAGTCCCGTTGACGAAGACTTCGGCATAGGAACTCACCGCGCCAAATTGCAGCCAAATGTCAGCATCATTCCAATTCTGCGGCACATCGAATGAGCGGCGGTAAATCACGGGATCATTTACGCCCGCTTTTCCAGAATAGCCCTGCGCTTCCCACGCGCCAGGAACGGAAATTTCTCCGCTCTGATTGTTAATTTCGATCTGCCATGTTCCATTCAGCGACAGGATTTCCGCTAGTTCATTTTCAAACATCAAGTCATCCTAATGTGACATAGTAGGAGCGAGTCTAGGACTCGCCCCTTTATCTTTTCTTTGCGTCTTTGCGTTAAATCTTTATCTTTTGCTGCTCTTACAGCCTCGGCAGCCGTTCCGCGACAGACAGCAGCGCCGGGAAAGGCTTGTGCGGCTCTGTCTGATACCAGTAGGCAGTTGAAGAATAGTCATTGGTCAGCTTGTTCGCGTGACCATGCTCAATCGTCACGCGAATCGAATTCTCGAAGAAAATCGGATCTTCAATGTGGTAGCGATACATCGAATTTTTGCCGCGCCAGGGCCAGTCCGCTGTTCCCTGATACAGGATAATGCCGTGATACGGCGCGCTGTATTCCGTTTTTGGGCCATACGCCGTATTAAAATAGTCCTCGGTTCCCGTCCCGTGAATCCCCGGCCAGGGTGCACCATCGACAAATATCATGTCATCGCCCTCACCATACCAGTCATTCGCCTGCCGCGAGAAGCAATCGATGTCCAGATGGCAGCCAACGAAATGCCCTGCCCCTTCCGCATCAAGGATCACATAATTGCCGCGTCCGGTCGTGTTGGCTGTTTGCCAGGCACGCTGCATCGCCGCGTGATCGTCTTCCCAGCGAATATTCGGGTCTGCCCAACCTGGTGTCGGGTTCACCCGCCGCCACTGGGCGTGAAACCGACCATAATCCGCCATCTCTGTCCCATCGGGATAAAGTTCGTAGTCAATGTAGAAATAGAGGTTGACCTTGAGCCGCGCCTCATTCATGACTTCGACACGAGCACTTTTCCCGAACGGCATTGGGAACCAGCAGTTGAAGGCACGCCCCTCGTCAGGACTCATTTGCAGCGGAAGCGATACAAAATTCTTCGTCAGGCTATGCCCCATGCCGAAGAAATCGCCAATTGGCGTTTCAACGCTCGGATGATCCTCGCCATCCCACCACATCCGCAGCAGAATTTTGCGCAGCGCGAATTTATCTTCGCACCACAATGTCATCCAGATATGCTTGATGCACCCTGCACCGCTGATTTCAGCGATGTTGCGCGCTGCGCCTGCCTCAAGTTCCCACCAGTCGTAATTGCCGCCTTTGCGGTCGTAACTCGACTCGCGCAGACGCTTGACTCCCGGTCGTAAACGAGGCAGTCCCGCTAGTGTTCCCATCCCAATCATGATTTCATTCCTGTAAGCTGAATTCCTTCGATGAAATAACGCTGCGCGAAGAAGAAAATCACCAGCATCGGCAGCATACTCATGACCGAGGCCGCGATCATTCGATCATAATATATTGTACCATACTGATCTTTGAAGAAATTCAGGCCGAGCGAGACTGGGAACAGATTCGGGCTGCTCAGATAAATAAACGGTTCGAGAAAACTGTTCCACGTCCACCAGAACGTGAAAATAATAACCGTCGCAATCGCCGGACGGCTGAGCGGAACAATCACATTCCAGATGATTTGCAGCGTATTCGCTCCGTCGATGCGCGCCGCTTCTTCCAGTTCGCGCGGGATCGCCATGAAGAACTGGCGCAGCATGAAAATCAGGAAAGCGTTGCCAAAAAACGAGCGCAGGAACAGCGGCCAAAGCGTGTTGATCATGTTCATGTCACGGAAGATTTCGTAGACCGGAACCAGCGTCACCGGGAACGGCAGCATCATCGTGCTCAGCAGAATCAGGAACAGTAATCCCTTGCCGGGAGCGCGCAGCCGCGCGAACGCATAGGCCACGACGATGCACGAAATCAGATGCCCAATGGTATTCAGCACCACCAGCACAAACGAGTTGCGGAAAAAGGTCGGGAAGTAGGTCTCCGCGACTTTGGTTTGCAGTGCCTCACGATAACCGTCAAAGCTTAACTGTGCATACATATCGCGCTGCATGTCCGCCGGGTTAACATCGAATGCGTCAGTTACGGCTTGCTGCGGCACAACCAGCGCCATCTCACGCGGATCACCGATAATCGCCACCGAATTGACGCCTGTTCCATCCGAGAATCCATCCTGAATTCGGTAGGGAACTGCGCCGACCGTTGCGCCGTGCGCGCTCGCCAATCCACCCAACTGTGCCAGCCGTAAGCTCTCTATCTTCGCAACCGGGATCACCAGACTCTGCGCTGTCCCGCTGATCAGGATCGCCACATCATACGGATCGCCGCTGTCAGGAGTAAAGCTCGCAACCTGCACAGCGACACCATTGACCTGCTGCTCAGTTCGCTCACCCATTTGATCACTTTGCGCGAGAAAACCGTTCGTGTCGATCTCGTCCTGATTGATGACGGGCTGCCATGTTTCGCTCGTCAGTTCCACATACTTGTTGGGATCGTCGGTTGGTTGCACCAGGCGCAGTTCGGTATTACCGATTTTATCGAAGCCAGCATCGCTCAGGCTGTCGGCGGGCACAATCGTCGCGTGTGAGACGATTTCCTGCGGCCCGACGATGGTCAGTTCGCTCTGCGGCCCCACCGAGAGGAAATGATGCGTCACTAATGGATCATTGGCGTCAGCGATTTCGCGTGCCTGAAAATCGACCCCCTCGACTGTCGCTGTCGCTCGCTTACCAGCATTCACCTCATCGAGCGGCAGGCGCGATGCCCCGGCACGAATATCGTCCACCGTCGCAACCACCAGATTGTCACCCGACTTCGACAGCGCCACGACCTGCTTCGTCACACCATCAACCGTCCAATCGCGCACGTTGAGCGTCACACCATTGTCAAGCGTAGTCAGTACTGCCTCACCCACCTGACTCGACGGCACCGTCTGTAAATTGTGAAGCTGCGCTGCATCGATCACCGTCGTGTATTTGCGCGTGCCGAGCTGCGCAACCACGCGATCTTCACCGTTATAATTCACCTTGAACAGACTTAGCTGGCGATTCGTGCTGCCTGCCTGAACCTGCACCCAATTCTGCGGAATCCAGATCGGCGGATCAGTGAAAATCTGCCACGAAGGTTTGAGACTCGCCGAAAGCATCCAGATCATCGGGAACAGCATGAAGGCCGCGCCAAAAATGAGAATCACATAGCTAATCGAGTGGCGAACGGCGCGCTGCCATTGTTTCGAAGTACGTAGATTTTCCCAACGCGACGGCGTATGAGCAGTACGAAGCGATTGTGTCGATCCAGCCATTATTTCTGTTCCGCCTCGTAAAACACCCACAGCGCCGATGAACGAATCACCAGCAGCGTGATAGCCATAATGATAATGAAAAGTATCCACGCCAGTGCCGAAGCGTAACCCATTTGCACGTACGCGAAAGCGCGTTGATACAGATTGATCATGTAGAAGAGAGTCGCTTTATTCGGGCCGCCGCGAGTCATCACCCAGCCTACATCGAAAACTTGCAGCGCACCGATGATTCCCAGCACAACGTTGAAGAAAATCGTCGGGCTAAGCATGGGGATCGTCACAAAGCGAAACTTGTGCCAACTGTTCGCCCCATCAATTTCCGCAGCTTCGTAAAATGTGTCGGGGATGCCTTTTAGTCCGGCGAGATAGATCACCATCTGCCCGCCAACCGTCCACCAGCTCATCAAAATCAGCGCAGGCAGCGCCCACGTTTCGCTGGTCACCCAGCTTGGCCCTTGAATGCCAAACCAACCGAGGACGACGTTCAGCAGGCCGCCTTCCGGTCGGAAAATAAACAACCACAAAATCGCGACGGCGATGCTGCTCAAAATCGACGGCATAAAGAAAATCGTCCGCCAGAAATTGATTCCGCGCAGCTTTTGCGCCAGCACCATCGCGATAGCCAACGCGATGACTGTCCCGCCAGGGACGCTCCCCAACGCGAAGATCAGCGTCACTTTCAGCGACTGCCAGAAATCGGGGTCAGCGAAAATTCGCTGGTAATTCTGAAACCCTACCCACACAGGCGGGCTGAGCAGACTGTAATCGGTAAACGAGAGGTAGAACGAGCGCACCATCGGCCAGGCCAGAAATACGATAAAACCGACGAACCAGGGTGCGATCAGAACGTAAAATGTGAACGCCTCGCGCCGCGAAAGTGGCGACCCGAAACCGATTCGTCTTTGTAATTGTGCCAGCATGTCAGAGGCTCCAAAACGGGAGTACACAGTGAAATCTCTGTGTACTCCCCTCGTTTTAATTTTATGAAGCGGTTACGACGAGGCGGTGGCTTCAGGTGTCGGTGTTGGCACCATCGACATCACGCCGTTCTTGGCTGAATCCGCGAGGCACTGATCCGCCGAGGCCGACAGCTTGTCCAGTTCCGCCTTGATGTCGATCTGGTCGCCGCCGTCACTCAGAACGCGCACCACCAAATCCTGTGCAGGCGTGAACACGCACGGGCCATAGTACGGATTCTTCTGCTCGTCCAGCGCGCCGAGATGGTTACCTTCGTTAATGAAGACGCCCCAGTACGGGTCATTGACGCGCTGCATATCTTCCGATACTGACTGGACTGCCGTCAGGGCCTTGAGTGCAAACACACGCTCGCCCGGCTCCGTCGTCAGGAACTTGAGCAGCGACCAGGCTGCATCTGGATGCGCCGTCTTGGCATTGATGCCCCAGCCCATCCACATGACAGCGCTTTCATGCGTGCCATTCGGGCCAACGGGCAGCGGAACAACGCCCCACGACAGGTTTGGCGTCTGGTTGAAAGTATCCTGCCACCAGGGGCCGTGAAACGTCACGCCGATGGCAATCTTGCCGTCTTGGAACATCTGCACGCGACCACCCTGCACCGAGCCGATCTCATTTGCAGTTGGAGCAACATGGTATTTGAAAACCAGATCGCGATAGAACTCCCAAGCTTTGACAGCGTTATCGCTGTTCAGGTAGCCGTCAGTCGTCGTGCCGTCATCGCTAATGGTGTGGGCATCCCACGAGTACAGGTAGCTCTGGTAACCACGCCACCAGCCATCATTGATCTCGTCCGTCCCCCACTGAACAATCTTGGTCGGGTCGAAGTCGGGGCTGGTTGCATTGTTACCGTTCGAGTCAAGCGTCAATTGCTGAGCGATATCCAGCACATCATTCCACGACCATCCCTCTTTCGGGTATTCAATACCTGCCGCATCGAACAGCGCCTTGTTGATATAGAAGCCGCTGGTGCTGTAGTCTTTGGCAATGGCGTAAGGCACACCCTTGTAAAAGCCCTGATTGTAAACTGCCTCCTGGAAGACGGTTGCCGGGTCGAAACCATCCGAACCCGTGATAAACGGCGTCAGATCGAGGAAACCACCCGCTTCGGCGTAGAGCGGAATCCACGACTCACCCGTTGCAATCAGGTCAGGGGCGGTCCCGCTGGCGATCATCGTCAGGCGGCGCGTGTTGGCGTCGTTCTCAATATTAGGCACGAGCGAAACGGTGATGCAGGGGTTCGCCTGCTGGAATGCATCGACGACTTGATTCATATATTCGACGCGGTCAGCGCTCGACCAGTCATCGACGGCCAGCGTCACTTTGTCCCCCGTACAGGTGGCATCCTGTGCCGAAACCGTCAGCGCAGCGGGCAGCAGGAAAACGCATAAGAACAAAACTGAGAGCAATTTACGAGACATAGTGATTTTTCTCTCCTAAAGTCAATTCATCTTTCGTGAATTCAACCGATGGAACCTGTATTAATAGACTTTCGCACCCCCCTTACTTGTATACATCACTCTCCAAAGTTGTCTAGACCTAAGTCTAGCGAGTTTCATAATGGCTGTCAATTGCACCCTGTTTTGCTTGGGTAATTCTCACTTCGAGCGTGCCATCCTCAAGCACACACACGTCTTTTTGGGGGGCAGGCTGCGAATGCCCGGATGGGCGAAAATGCACAATAAGTTCCCGCTCAATATTGCCCTTCCACTCGAAGCGGAAGTTTTGCCCGTTCTCGCGGTAGCTGAAACGGGTTTCGCCTTCGTCCTCGTAAAGCGTGTAATCCCCATTCCCATTCGGATACACATCGACAATCAGCGGCGAAATCACACCATTCGGCACGCGCCGCGCATCTGCGATTGTCGGGATAATTGCTCCAGCCCTAACATAGATTGGAATCTGTTCAATCGGGCAAGTGACCTCGATATTACGCCCACCGACCTGCTCAAGGCCCGTCCAGTAGTCGATCCAACGACCGGCAGGGAGATACACCGACCGTTGTTCACTTCCGTCGTAAATTGGCGCGACGAGCAGGGAAGCGCCCAACATGAACTGCAAATCCTTGTCGTAGGTATTGCGATCCTGCGGAAACGCCAGCGGCATCGCCCGAATCACAGGTAATCCGGTCAGATGTGCTTCGTAGGCGGCGCTGTACAGGTACGGAAGCAGTCGATAGCGCAGTTCCGCGAACTCGCGCACGATTCGGTCGGCATCGCTGCCAAATGCCCAGGGTTCGCGCGCACTGTCACCGTGAAAACGCGCGTGCGAACAGAGCAGCGCGAACTGCGCCCAGCGAATATACAAATCGGGTGACGGACTGCCACGATAGCCGCCAATGTCGCTTGCCCAGAACGGCACACCCGACATGCCAATCGACAGACCGCCGCGAATGGTACAGGCTAAGCTGTCCCAATCTGCCGCAGGATCGCCCGACCAGCACACCGGATAGCGTTGGCTCCCCGCCGTCCCGGCGCGGCTCCAGACCAGCCCGTAGCCTTTTTCCTGCTGCGTGACCTCGTAGACCGCCTGGTTGTAGAGCAGCGGATACAGATTGTGCATCGTCGCACCCGTTTGCCCATTGCTGAACACCGCGTCCGCAGGAATGTCTTCGCCAAAATCAGTCTTGAAGGCATCGACGCCACTGCGTAACACGGGCCGATGCAAATCTTGATACCAGCGATAGGCAGCCTCGTTGGTCAGATCAATGATCGCGATGCGCGCGTTCCACGAAGTTTCAGGCGTCGCAGTACGGATCACACCGTCAGGTCGCGGCGCAAGCGACAAGCCGTAATCAATTACATACACCTCGTTATTGGGTCGCGTGACGAAGTAACCTTCCCGCTTGCCCACCTCGAACAAATCGCTTTCCACAGAAATATAGGGGTGTTCCCATAATGTCAGCTTGAAGCCTTTGGCGTGCAGCCCGTTGATGAAGCCCGGCACGTCCGGGAACGACTCCGCATCCCAGCGAAAATCGCAGTACTGCCGCCACTTCATCCACCAGGTATCAACATGGATCACGTCTACAGGCAGGCGATGATCCTCGACGCCCTGCGCTAAGGCTTCCATTGACGCCTGATCGCGCCGCCCGCCTGTCCCCGACATCCATAGGCCAAACGACCACTTCGGCGGCACAGGTGCGCGTCCAGTCAACTGCGTATAGAGCGCCAGAATGTCAGCCGAAGTCCTGCCACCGATCAGGTAGGCGCTCAGCGACGGCGCATCCACTGTGGTTGTGTACGACTGCGCCGAAACCGTCCCCAGTTCCCAAGTGACCCGCGCGCTGGTATCCAGAAATAAGCCGTAACCGCGTGTGCTCATCAGGAACGGTATATTTTTATGCGAACGCTCGCTCGTCGAACCAAAAGCATCCTGTGTCCAGCTAATGATCCGCTGTCCGCGTTTATCGAGCGGTGTAAATTTCTCACCCAACCCAAACAAGTGCTCGTCTGGGCGCAGATGATACGAGGCCGTGATCTGTGGCGTGTCAACTTCGACAAAGCCCAATGGCAGTATGAATGATCGTCCCAAACCATCGATGTCACACGGATTTTCGCCGAAGACTTCCTGCCCATCAACGTTCACGAAGCGCAGATACCAGGGATCAAAATCGAGTCGCAGTTCGAAGCCTCCCGCCGTCGCGGTGATGCCCCGCCCCATCGCTTCAACATTCAGCCGAGGCATATCAAATTTCCCAACGACCATCGGTGTCGGCGCTGAAGGCTGCGCACCCGGCAGGGCAAATTCGATCTGCCAAATGTCCGGTGATAGCGCTCGAAAAGTCACCTGAGTGTTCTTCTCACAAGCTGTCACCACTTCAACCATCAGCGCGTTATCCTGCTGTCGCCAATCCGTCGCGCGCGTCACCCAATCAAACCCATGCGGCGCATTGTAGGGACTCAGCATCAAACGGTTTCCGCGAACAGGTGACGAAAGCGCTGCGCCCCCCACAGGCACACATTCCACAGGTCTGCCACAGGAACGTTGGTATGCGGCAGGGTATGCAGATAACCGGGCGGGCCGTACTCCGGCGTGACCGTCATTAGCCCGTCGCCCGCCTGCTGGCGCGCGCGAATGATGGCCTTCCACTGTTTCTCATGCCATGCCAGTGTGTAGGCGTATTCGGGTGCAGAGGGATCGGGCACCTGCGGCCCTTCTTCGTAACCCACTCGTGCGTGAACGTGAAACACGTGCGCATTGGCTACATCGACTGCATCCTGCTGATCATCTGGCAGGCGCTCCAGCACGTTGACCCAGTGGCTGTAGTCCGCCACCAGCTTGAGCGACGGCAGTTCGCGCGCATAGAACGCCGTATCCCAGGGTGTGAACAATGGGCGGCCTCGATGTGTCTCGTGCGAAACCGGGATGCCGATCTGCTGCTCGACCCGCAGCGCTTCCTCGTAAAACGCCTTCGCCTGATCACGCGTCATGTGGTCGCGCCCGCCCTGCAAACCGATCTTGATCGGCTGATATTCTGCCAGCTTCTTGAGTGTCGGCTCCAAGTCTTCCTTTTTCTCGACTCCGCCCGCCATAATCAGCTTGAGGCCGCGCTGCGCCACCATTCCCGAAAACTGCGCCGCCGTCAGCGCGGACGCCGCCAGAAAGCCCTCTACGCCGTCATAGCCCGCTTCAGCGATACGGTCAAACTGCTCATCCAATGTCCCAGTCATGCCCCACAGTGCGCGAAAAACAGCCAGCTCCATTGTCTGCCCCTTCCAGTGAAGACTCTTAGAATACGTGATGAGAGGATAACCGTTTAAAGTTTTATTACGCCCCTCTCCCCCGACCCCTCTCCCACGCAAGCGGGGCGAGGGGAGAAAAACGACGCTTTTCTTTGCGTTGCGCTCGAATATGGGGAGAGAAACTGAACGTAACATTGTTTTATATAGTCATGCTCTGAAGCCTAATCCTTATGTGCCTCAACCGCCATCTTCTGCTGCATCTTGACTGGAGTGTTCTCCATCAACCAGGCATCCATCCGTTCAGCGATTTGTTTGGGCGTCTCTTGATAGCCGTAGGTTTGCAGCAAAACTGGCGTCCATTTCGCCCCCCAGCGCACATGAAAGTTCTCATCGCTCCAGTCGTAGCTGACCGCCGCCGCTGAAATCTCGTCCTCGATTTCCTCCCAGTGTTCGCGGTTGGCGACTTTTTCCGGCATCCCGTTCGGCTCGATTACAGTCGTCAGCAGCGCATACTGCTCAACCGCCGGGAGCTTCATCATCACGTTGTAAATCTGCACCACCTGCGGCACATCAGAAATCTTCAGACCAAGCTGCTGCACGCGGATTTGTCCAAGCTGGCTGTGGCGCATTTCATCCCACAGGTGCCGTGCGACGTTGTGCTGATATTCCCACATCATCTCCGGCGTCATCCACAAAATCGAGCCGAGCGTTTCGGCAGCCGTCATCTCGTTGAGGTAATGTTTGAAGCGCCATAGGCGATGCGCCTCCGGCTCGGCTTTGCGATCCGGTTCGAAGTCGGCATCAGGATTGAAAACGGGCCAGCTCGACTCGCGCTGGCAGGTCATCCAGGGCAAGCGCAGTCCGTGATTTTCAGGTCGCTGCGGCGAGGGCGTTTTGTCTTGATCGCCGGTCACGCCACCATCTGCTGCCAACAAACCTTCGATGTAGCGCTGCCATGCTTCCCAGCCGGGGTAGTTCGCCTCAATCGTCTCGAAGAACTTCTCCGCCCAAGCGACCTGTCGTTCCAGTGCAGGAATCCACTGCTCCGTTAGCTTGACTGTCGGGCGGTCAAAATCACTCCACGTCGTTTCCGGGTGCTGGCGATAGGCGCGCAGCAGCGCTTTCCGCACTACCAGATAGACCGAGGCAATCACTTCCGCCGAATTCTGTGCATTGTCGAGTTCGCGCCCGACTGCCAGCAAACCCTCGCTCAGCCCGCGTTCAGGTTGATGACAGCGTAGTTCGCGCAGCCGAGCATAAATTGTGTCCGCCGCTTCCGACGCTTCCCAAATGTGCAGCCCGAATTCATTCTTTGCCTCCCATTCAGGGACGCCCGGCAGCCAACCCGCCAGCGTGCGCATACACGCACGTTCCAGAAAGGCGTAGCGTTTCAAATATTCGACATTTTGCTCAATCGTAATGTGCGCCATCAAACTGTCCTCAGTAATTTACTAGACCTATGGTACAGTTATTTGTATAAACAACTTCACTCTACTATAGAGTTTTGTGCATCTTTATGCAAATTTGGGAGTTTCCATGACTCAGCCTCATTACCACGCTACGCTCGTCAGCCACACCCATTGGGACCGCGCCTGGTACTGCACGTTTCAGGAATTCCGCATCCGACTTGTCCGTCTGGTGGATCGGCTGCTGCAAACGCTTGCCGACGAACCCGATTTTCGCGTTTTCATGCTCGACGGGCAAATGAGTGTCATCGAGGATTATCTCGAAGTACGCCCCGAAAAAGCAGGCGAATTGCAGGAATTCTGCCGCTCCGGTCGGATTCAAATCGGTCCCTGGTTTGTGCTGGCAGACGAATTCCTTGTCAGCCCTGAAGCACTGATTCGTAACCTCAAACTCGGTCGCAAAATGGGGGAAGCCTTCGGCGGCGTGATGAAGATTGGCTATGTACCCGACGGCTTCGGTCATATCGCTCAGCTTCCGCAGATTTTGCGCGGCTTTGGCATCGACAACGCTTTCTTCTGGCGCGGCATGGGCGCAGACGGTGACCGCCTGGGGACAGAGTTCGTCTGGTGCGCACCCGATGGCTCCAGCGTGACAACTATCCTCATGCCCTGGGGCTACCATAACATCACGAATCTCGGTTTCGGCATCCATTGGGGTGACACGTCCGAAATGACCTTCAACATGGAACTGGCGCAGGAGAAAATCAGGCGCGCCATCGATAAACTCACGCCAATGGCGAATACCGATGCGCTTCTGCTCATGAATGGTATCGACCACGCTGAAGCTGAACCTCGCGTTCCTTCTATTATAGCCGAGGCCAACCAGCGCCTAAGCGATACAACCGTTCATCACGGCACACTAGCGGATCACCTGGCGCGGGTACAGGCATCCGGTGTTGCCTTACAGGAATTCGAGGGTGAATTCCGCTGGGGGCGCTACTCTGAGATTTTGCAGGGCGTCTACTCGACGCGCATCCATCTCAAGCAAGCCAATCACAAAAGCGAAACGCTGCTTGAAAAGCTCGTAGAGCCGTTAACGGCGCTGGCCTGGCTCTCCGGTGCGGATGTTCCCGCAGGGACGCCCGATCTGGTGGCGACAGCGTGGCACTGGCTGCTGCTTAACCACCCTCACGACGATATGTACGGCAGCGGTATTGACGAAGTCCATCACGAGATGGACTATCGCTTCAGCCAATCGCAGCAAATTGGCGAGTTTTTGGTGCGCGACAGTCTACGCCAGCTTGCTCAAAACATTGACTATACGAAGCAAACCGGCACGCCCGTTATCATCTACAATCCGCTTGGCTGGGCGCGTCACGAGATCGTCGAAGCACAGATCGATTTCGACGTCGATGATCCAAAAGCTGAGGATTTCTGCCTCATCACATCGAACGGGGCGGTAATTCCTCATCAGGTCATTTGCGACGAGACCCTGTTCTGGATGGAAGTCCTCAAGCCCAATCACAAACGCCGAGTTACCGTGTTGATTTCGGTCGATGTTCCCGCCTTCGGCTACACGACGGTGTATGCGCAGCCAACCAGCGGAGCGAACCCTGTATCGGCCTCAGACAGCAGCCTCGCAGGCGGGGAAAACGGCGGCAAAAATCGCTTCCTCAGCTTTAGTCTCGACTCGGCGGGCGGGATCACCGTCGCAGACAAAACGACGGGGGAAACTTACAGCGGGCTGCACCATTTCTATGATGTGGAAGACGCGGGCGATGAATATACCTACTGCCCTGCTATCCACTCGCAAACGATTAGCAGCAAAGGCTGCACGGCCAATATCACCCAGACTGAAAATGGCCCCTGCCGCATCGCCTACCGCATCGAGCGAACGCTTAGCATCCCGGCAAAACTGAGCCAAGATCGCCAGCAGCGCAGCAGCGAAACCATCGACCTGCCAATCACATCAGAGATTTATCTCTATGCCGATCAACCGGGGCTGTATATCAAAACGCGCATCAAGAATGCCGCCCTGGATCACAAACTGACAGTCAACTTCCCTACCGGGCTTGAAGTCGCTCAAGCACACGTGGATGAGTCGTTTATGGTCGCTGAACGCGACCTCAAGCTGCCTGATTCGACAGGCTGGGTTGAAGATCCAACACCGCTGATGCACCAGCGCAGCTTCACCGACCTAAGCGACGGGGATCACGGCTTCGCGATTTTGAATCGCGGGCTGCCGTCGGTTGAGGTCAGCGAAGAAGGCACAATTGCGCTGACACTGCTGCGCGCGGTCGGCTGGCTCTCGCGCGACGATCTGTGGGTGCGCCGCATCGCTGCCGGGCCGCTCGTGCCGACGCCGGGCGCGCAATGTCTCGGCGAATATGAGTACGAGTATGCTATTTTGCCGCACTCAGGCGATTGGCGCAGTGTCTACCAAGTCGCGCACAACTACAATGCGCCGCTGTACGCCCGCCGTGCCGATACCCATGCCGGGCTTGTCCTACGCGAAATGAACATCACCCGCGACGATCCTAGCCGAGTAACGCAGCGGGAATGGCCTCGTGGCGGGACGCTGCCGGATGTTCACAGCTTCATTCAGGTGGAGCCAGCGGCGTTGGTTTTGAGCGCAGTCTATCGCAGCGGCGAGAGCGTGATTGTTCGGGTATACAACATCACACGAGAAGCTGTGAGAGGAGAAATCGGCTTCGGTTTCCCGGTGGGGCGTGTTTTCCGCGTGAATATGGCGGAGGAATATCAGGAAACGCTGGCGGTTCATGAGAGAAGCATACCGATTGAGGTGCGCGGTGCAGAGGTTTACACGCTCAAAATCATGCTGGACTAACTGATCCGGAAGGGAGCTTCGTCCCTCAAAGCGACGGTTGTTCCCTTCCGGTAAATTCTCGCTCATCGCGACCGCTGTTCGCTTCCGGCGATTTCCGGTTGCGTGGCGAAAGAGAAGTTCCCCGACCGGATCAGCGGGCAGGATGCGCGTTTTGGCACCCTGCCTGACGCACATTCATCAGGTTTCGTCCTGATCAACCCGATTGTTGACAAAGTGATTGTTCGTCACAGTCACGCCCGGCTGATCCATCAGACGCAGGGCAGCTTCAATATTGCCGACAAACTCATTGTCCTCGACGACACAGTCATGGACACGACTGAACTGTGCTCCAACGCGATTGTCTTTGAAACTATTGTGCCGCAGCACGTAGCCATAGGCTTCCGGTTCGCGCGTTTCCGTGCCTGTATAACCCGCGAAGCCAAGCCTGTTCCCCTCGAAGGTATTGTTTTCCAGTGTTATGTTGTAGGACACCTCAAAGCCGGGCCAATAGGGCACGACCGCTCCACCGCGCGTCCACAGGCGCACCCCTTCCCCATTGAGCCGGAAGGTGTTGCCGCGCATGACAAAATCGTGGGCATGTTCAGCAGCGACACCAACAAAGCGATTGAACTCAATAATGTTGTCTTCCAGTGTGTTTTCCCACGAGAAGCCCATCCAGAAGCCATAGTTACAGCGGCTGCAATGGTTACGCCGGAAGACATTCCCTTTCGAGAAGGTTGATTCGATGGCATTGTTGGGGCTTAAACGGCAGTCGTTGTCTTCAAACAGATTGTCGTTGCAAGGGTCAATGTTGCCGGGATGTTCATACCCGGCGACGAAAATGCCATCGCCCCCGCCAATACAGCTATTGCGCTGGAAGCGGTTGCGCGAAGATGCCTTGACCAGCACAATGCCCGCGCTATCCGCTTCGGCGCGCACCGAGCCATCTTCGGGACGGCGGTAAAGCCGATTGCAGAAATCAAAGTGATTGTCGGCAATCTGGCAATCATTTGTCGCTGAAAGATACACGCCCCAACCGCTGTTGAACGAAGCATTATTGCGCTCAATGGTCAGATTCGCACAGCCGTAGAGCAAAATACCGTTCATCTGATGCTGAAGATCACAGTTTCGCAGCACCCCTCCACGAACATTGTTGAACAGAATCGCACCGCTGTAGGCTTTCTCAAGCGGGAGCCACAGGTATAGAAAGGTATCGATACCCTCGATTTCGTAGGTATTGCGCACCTGAATATTTTCGAGAGTGACATCCTCACAATCGTCGCAGCGCACGCCGTGATAATAGCCCGACAGCCGCAGTTCGCGCAGCGTAATACCCTTGCGACCCTGCGCACTGATACCAACACCGATGCCTTCGGCGCTCAGGATGACTGTGTTGTCGCCTTCGATGGTAATGCCGTCCGCCGCGACGTTGAGGCCGTTGGGAAGGACGTAAACGCCTGACGCAAAGCGCGTATCCTCACGAATTTCCATACCATCGGCAGGAATAACTCCAGTTTTCATACTTATTTTCTCCAGATGCGATTTGACACAGGCAACGTTTATTTCTATCCTAAAAGGTATAGACCTTTTTGAACACTGTCCAGGCTGCCTTTATGCCAACCATTCTGCAACGTGATTCAAACGCGCTGCCGCTGCACGCGCAAGTCGCCGCCATTTTGAAAGAGCGCATGGTGAATGGAACCTGGCGCAATGGCGAAAGCATTCCTACCGAAAAAGAACTGTGCGCCGAATTCGATGTGGCACGCGGAACTGTCCGTCAGGCGCTGCAAAAGCTGGAAGCGGAAGGCTATCTACGCCGCGAACAGGGACGGGGGACGTTCGTGCGCTACGGCGAACCGCCCGCACCCCCTGACCGACCGCAGGCCAAGCGCCTCGCATTTATTGTGCCCTACGTCCGCGACTCGTCGGTCTCGACGATCCTGATTGGCTTTCAGCAAGTCGCGGAGGAAGCGGATTACGTGGTCATTTTCAACCACGTCAACAATGATCTGCGTCAACAGGAGCTGGTGATCGGCAAGCTGATGCGCGAGGGTATTGCCGGAATTGCGCTCTACCCGGTTGATTCTGACCACGTTTCTCCGGTGGATCAGGTCGTCCGTTCCGAAGTTCCCGTTGTCCTGATCGACCGCTATCTGAAAGGGCTGTCCACCGATTATGTGACTGCCGATCATTTCGGCGGCGCGATTCGAGGCGTTCATTATCTGGTCGATCAGGGTCATGCGCGCGTCGGGTTCGTGACGTGGCTCTCCCCGGCAACCAGCATGGAGCATCGCCATCTCGGTTACATCCAGGCGCTGCGCGAACGGGGGCTGCAAGCCGATGCCAGCCTCGTCTGCCACGTGGAAGGCTACCCGACGGTTGATTTGACACCGCTTCGTGCGTATCTCTCGTCGCCGCAGCGCCCGACTGCCGTGCTCGCCGCCAATGATCAGATCGCCATTGCGCTGTATCGCGCTGCTGCGTCGATTGGCCTGTCTGTGCCGCAGGATTTAGCGATTGTCGGCTTTGATAATCTCGACATCTCCGAGCATCTCGATCCCCCGCTGACGACAGTCGCGCAGCCTTTTCTGAGGATTGGACAAACCGCCGCCGAAATTCTGATCCATCGCATCGAAGGCGATACGCAGTATCTGCGCCAGATCACAATCCCGCCAGAGATTATCGTGCGCGCTTCGACCATGCCGCTGATTCGCGAACAAGCGTAGAAGAATTACGCCTCTCCCCCGATCCCTTTCGCGCGAACAAGTTCGCATTGCGCAAGCGGGGCTGGGAGGGCGAGGCGTGAGCGTATTTCAGAATTGGCGGAATGCACAGATTTACCTCACCCCGGCTGACCAAAAACAGGTCAGCTTCCCCTCTCCACGTCGCTTCGCTTCGGTAGCGAGGGGAGAAAAGCAAGGGCGCACACACGGGTGCGCCCCTACGAAAACCATTGCCGTTTTTGTGTGGATGCAGCGCGGACATCCCCTTCCGTTCTCGTGATGTCCACCTGTGATGCGAGGGATCAGACAACCGCGACGGGAACACGTCGCGCTGAGAGCGCAATGAGCGCCGCCGCGACCAGGAGCGCCGCCGCCACCCCGAACGCCTGATAAATGCCAACACGATCAGCGAAGGAGGCCAGAACGAGCGGCGCACTCAGAATCGCCAGACCGCCTGCCAGCAAAACGCGCGCGCTGGCGAGATCGGCCTGCTGCGGGTCAATACTCGTGGCGACGGAAAGCGTGAGCGGAAACATATTGGCGATCCCCAGCCCCGCGCCGAATAACCCGATAATGTTGATGACCGGACTTTTCCCCAGCCAGAAGAGCGGAAAGCCAATACAGACGATCCCAATGGCATAGATGAGGAGCTGACCGCTTTCAAACCTGCGGGTCATGCGACTGCCGAGCAGGCGTCCAATCACCATCGCGATGAAGAAGACGCTCATCAAGGTCGAAGCTGCAACTTTTTCGAGGCCGACCGAGTTTTGGAGAAAGTCCGCGCCCCAGAAGCTCAGACACCATTCCAGCGAGACACCGAGGAAAATCAAAAACCAGTAGGCCCAAAAGAGTCGCGGGAGTGGGCGACGTGCCGCCCCCGTATGTGAGGCGCGTTCACTTTCAGGGACAGGCGTTCGGCGGAACACGAGCCAGAGCATCCCCCAGGCTGCCGCGCCCATCAGCAGGGCAAAGCGCCAGGTGAGGCCGATTTCCACACCAAAACCGACCATCAAAGGCGCAAGGGTCGCGCTGATGCTCGCAGCCACGTTGGATTCGGTCAGGGGGATAGCCCGCTGCCTGCCATGAAGATCACTCAGCGCCGCAGGAATCATGACGAGAAGGTATGCGCCAATCAAGCCCATGATGAAGCTGCTGGCAATCGTCAAGAGCGGCTGTCGCCCCAGGGTGAGCAGAATTGCGCCGAACGCCATCCCTGCCCCGCCAATCCAGAAGACGGCGCGCCGTCCAAGACGAGCAGCAAAACGCTCGGCGGTCAACCCGGCGATGATCATGCCGATTGAAAAGGCAACGAGGTGTACGGCGGTTTCGGAGTAATTCAAGTTTAGCTCGGAGCGCAGAAACGGTATCAGCGGGCCGAGCGAGGACTGCATATAAGAATAATATGCCAGCATCAAGTATGCCAGCCAGGTGAAGCGAACCCGCACAAAAGTTGTTGTCATGCGTTCGCGGCTAGGCCGTGATCTCCGAGAGCCTGACCGGACGATTTTCGTCATACGACTTGCGCGCGGCGATGCCCATCACCACCGGAGCGCGACCATCCGCGCCTGTCACCGGAACAGGCTTGTCGTGCAGCACGGCATCGACAAAAGCCAGCATTTCCTGACGATAGCTTTCGGTATAACGCTCGACGAAGAAATTCAGCGGCAGGTCACGGCGGATATTGTCGGCTGTGCTGATGGTGGCGCTGTTGGGGTAATTATTTTCGGTGCTGGCGCTGCCGCCGCTGCCGAAGACCTCGGCACGCTGATCGTAGCCATAGACGGCTTTGCGGCAGTTATCGATCATGCCGATGACGCCGTTGGCGAACTTGAGTGTTATTACCGCCGTGTCCACGTCGCCCGCAGCGCCAATTGCCGGATCAACCATGACGCCAGCGGCGGTGTAGATTTCCTCAACGTCGCTGCCGATCAGGAAGCGCGCCATGTCGAAATCGTGAATCGTCATGTCCACAAAGATGCCGCCGGATACCTTAACGTAGCTGATCGGCGGCGGCGCAGGGTCGCGGCTGATGATATTCAGGCGATAGGGGCTGCCAATTTCGCCCGTTTCGACGGCCTGACGGATACGACGATAGTTGGGGTCAAAGCGACGATTAAAGCCGATTTGCAGCTTTACGCCCGCCTGATCGACGGCTGCCAGTGCCTCGTCGATCCGTTTGAGGTTCAGATCAATCGGCTTTTCGCAGAAGATGTGCTTACCTGCCTGCGCCGCTTCGATGATGATTTGCGTATGGGTATCGGTCGCCGAGCAGATCACGACCGCTTCGATCTCCGGGGCGTTGAGGAGATCGTGATAATCTGCTGTGACCGTCGGGATATGAAGCCGCGCGCCTGTTTCCTGCGCTGCCGCCAGCATAACATCCGCGATTGCAACGACATTTGTTTCCTGAATTCGCAGCACGAGATTTTCGGCATGTACCTTCCCGATTCGCCCTGCACCAATGACACCGACATTCATGATTTCGCCTCGATTATGGATTGCCCGGTGGAAAATCCACCGAAAGAGCCAATTATTTTTTGCTGCCGGAGAAGGCCGCCACCAGCCCCAAACCAATATAAATCGTGCCTGCGACGTAGCGCTGGAAGCGCAGATACCAGGGGCTGTGCTTGAGCCAGTTGCCAGCGGTTCCCGCCAGCAGCGCGTAACAGCTATCGGTGAAGATCGCCAGACTGACGACCATCAGCCCCAGCACCAGCGTTTGAACGGGAACCTGCCCGTGTGTCGCATCAACAAACTGCGGCAGCAGCGCCAGGAAAAACAGGGCGGTCTTGGGGTTGAGGATCGCCACGAGCGCGCCCTGCGTGAAAATCCGGCGCAGATTCTTTTCTTTAATGACTGCCACTTCTTCGCGATGCACGGGGGTCATCAGCTTGCGCACGCCCAGATAAACGAGATAGGCCGCGCCCAGATATTTGACCACCTCAAAGGCCAGCGCCGAGGTCGCCAGAATGGCCGAAACGCCCAACGCAGCGGCGAATACGTGACACAGGTTGCCGCATTCGATGCCCAGCACCGATACGAGTCCCGCGCGGCGTCCCTGATCGACGCTGCGCGTGACGATATAGAGAACGGCTGGCCCCGGCGTTAGTACCAAAATCAGGGCAGCAGCCAGAAAAATCGGTAAATTTGCAATCGGCGGCATGGAAAATCCTTGAGGGGTTCGGTTAGCTGACGTAGCTCAAAACAAGGACGCGGGTTGAGTCAGGCAAATCGGCCTTCGTCAGCGTAACTTCGCTGTCGCAGGCAAAATCGACCTGTTCTTTGGGGTAGTAGTCAAGAAAATTCTGAATCCAGAACTGATTGCGTGTCTTGAGCCGGAGGGTACGAAAATGCATCGGCACGATCAGGGGCGGCTTGACCGCATCGAGCACCACTTTGAGATCATCCAGTTCAATGGTGGGATGCGCGCCCGCCAGCGCCAGAAAAACATCGACACCTTTGAAAAAGTCGATCTGAGCATCGGTGAGCGCGTTGCCGACATCGCCCATGTGACCAATCGTAATCCCATCAACCGTAAAGCGGTACATCGCATTCTGGTCAGGATCGTGATAGATGTGATTGAGCGCTTCCATTGCTTCAATGGCGCGGAAGGTGATGCCCTTTTCGGTGCGCTCGCCGCCGTTCTGGGCAACTTCGAGGGCGTTGATCGCGACCGGATTGCCCTGAATTAAATCGGCGCGGCAGTGAAAGCTGTCATTATCCGAGGACGTTATCACCACATCAGCGGGTTCGAGAATCGGGACGTAGCCAGCCGTTTCCGGCGTATAAGGGTCGGTGATGATGGTCTTGCCGTCGCTGGACTTGATGGCAAACGCGGCCTGTCCATACCATTTAAGTTTCATAAGAAATCTTCCTCATCTTCTTCCACACGCGTTCGAATTTGTCGCCACATCTCCAGAAAGGAAATCTCTTCGCCATAGTAGGCGCAGAGCGACTGCCAGAGTTCCGGGTGCGGCATCCCGTCTGGATGCACCTTCGCAATTTCGTGAAAGGCATCGACCAGACCGAGGTTTTCTTCTTCCTTAAGCGCCGCAATCGCAAAGGTAACTGAGCGGCTGATACCTGCCCCGCAGGCGATCAGCACGCGGTTTCCGAGCGCGTATTCCGACCGGACAAAGGCCACGCCGTTGGGCAGGACGCCAGGTCGCAGCGCCACGCCGTCATCGACAGGCAAATAAAGCGTCGTAATATCATCGTAGTCAACCGGCTCCGCCAATTCAAGCACCGCCCGAATTTTACTGCGCTCCAGCAAATCATGGTTGAGGGTTTCGCTGTATTTACCGATGAACAACCAGGGGCGTACCTGATACATGCCTAGACTACTTTCACCGTATTCTTGAGCGTGCCGATGCCGTCAATGCTGATGGTCACTTCATCCCCTGCCGTGAGTGTAAAATCGGACGGGGGAACAATTCCCGTTCCCGTCAGCAGCACCACCCCATCGGGATAGGTATTGCAGCGCCCCAGATAATTCGCAAGTTCCAGAATCGTGCGCCGGATGCGATCCGTGTGGACTTCGCCTGTAAAAATCGACTGGCCTGCGCGCGCAATGTCCATGCGAATCGAAGCCTGCGGGAACTCTGCGGAAGCGCTCAGAACAATCCCCGGCCCTAAAGCGCAGGCCGCCGTGTAAACTTTCGCCTGCGGCAGATAGAGGGGATTTGCGCCTTCGATGTCGCGGCTGCTCATATCGTTGCCGACCGTAAAGCCAATCACTTCCAGCGCAGGATTGAACACGACCGCCAGTTCCGGCTCTGGCACCGACCAGGCTGCATCCGAACGAATACCAACTTCACCGAGATGCCCGACCACATGATGCCCACGTCCCTTGTAAAACAATTCCGGGCGCTCCGCCCCATAGACGCGCGCGTAGACATCTCCACCGTCAATCGCTTCTTCCTGGCGCGCGGCGCGGCTGCGCTCATAGGTGACCCCTGCTGCCCACACTTCCTGACGCAGATCAATCGGTGGCAGCCAGTTCGCCTCGGCATTTTTTTCATTGAAGGGTTTCAGCGACTCGACTGGATAGTGTACCTCGGCCTGAGCAGCCAACGATTCAAGATTGGTGATCGTCGCCTTTACACTGCCCAAACTATCATGGAGCAGCGCCGTGAGCGAGGTATAACGGTCGCTCAGGTCATAGATGGTCGAGTCAATCTGCAAACCAAGCACGGCAGATTTATGATCGCGACGATAAAAACGAACTAAATTACTCATCTGCTAAAACTCCATACGGGGACACAACTCGTCTTTAGTACACACTTCAGGACGGCGAAAAACCGAAAATTTATTTGTCTCAAAAAGGCGTTATCATGGCACCGATAAATTATATGACGTTTTATGAAGGAGTCCCAACTCAATATGACAGTCCATAGTGCCATTCGTAAGGAGAGATTACGTTGACTTTTGACATTACCACCTTTGGCGAGGCACTTTTGCGTCTCAGCGTCCCTCAGGGCGTGCGCCTGCAAGCCGCTGCCCAGTTGGATGTTCATCCTGCGGGAGCTGAAACCAACATTGCTACTCTTATGGCGCGTCTGGGCTATCAATCGGCCTTTCACAGCATTCTGCCGAATAATCCACTCGGTCGGCTAGTTGGCGATCACCTGCGTCAGGCCGGGGTCAATCTTGACGGCGTGATCTGGGATGAGAATGGACGGATGGGCACATTTTTTGTCGAATTCGCAGTTCCTCCGCGTGCAATTCAGGTGATCTACGACCGCGCGGACTCCTGCGTCACACGCATGACACCTGATCTTATCCGGTGGGATCAAATGCTCGACACCCGACTGGTTCATCTGACGGGCATTACACCTGCCGTCTCGCCTACGTGTGCGCAAACCATCAGCGCGATCATGGAACGCGCCAGAGCCGCAAATATCCCGATCAGCTTCGACATCAACTATCGCCAGAAACTGTGGTCGGAAGCCGCCGCCCGCGAGTGGCTGACGCCCGTTATTCAGGGTGTTGATCTGCTCTTCTGCGGACAGGGTGATGCGCGGCGAGTCTTTGGCATCGAGGGAACGCCGGAACAGGTGGTTCGCGCGCTGGCTGACCTCAGCAGCGCGAAAGCGGTCGTCGTTTCGCTGAGCAACGAAGGCGTGATTGGCTGGGACGGGGCGCACATCACGCAGCAGCCCGCGCTCCCGGTTGAAGTGATTGACCGGATTGGTGCGGGTGATGCGCTGGCCTGCGGCGTCCTGCACGGCTGGTTTAACGGCGATCTGGCGCTTGGCCTGCGTTATGGAGTCACCCTTGCTGCACTCGCGCTCAGCCAGCACGGCGATGCTGTCGTCACGAACCGCGCCGAAGTCGATGCGCTACTGCAAACCATCCATACGCTGGGCGTAGTTCAGCGCTAAGTCGCGTCAGTATTTGGGATAATTTGGGTTAACTTGGGATAAAACATTCGCCATCAATAGGGGACGGGAGTGTCTAGTTCTGTGGGTGTTTTTGTAGGGGCAGACCCACGTGTTCGCCCTGGCTTTGGGCAGACACATGGGTCTGCCCCTACAAGTGCTCACTCTTTTCGACACTCCCTAGGGGGACAGCAGGCTATCCGGTTTCTTTAAATGCGAGTATTCTTTTGAGTTTATGCGTGGACGTATGCAAGGGAGCGGGCGGATGAAGGTTCTTGTTACCGGTGGGGCGGGTTATATCGGCAGCCATATGGTCGATTTGCTGATCAGTGAGGGCTACGAAGTCGTCGTGTTCGACAGCCTCGTCACCGGGCATCGCGAGGCCATTCACAAGGATGCACAGCTCGTGATTGGCGATCTCATGGATCGCGCTGCGCTGGCAGACCTGTTTGACGCGCATCAGTTCGATGGCATTTTTCACTTCGCTTCTTATATTGTCGTTCCCGAAAGCATGGAGAAGCCGTTCAAGTATCTGCGCGACAATGTAGTCGCTGCGGCGAACCTGCTCGAAGCTGCTACCGAACACGGCGTCAGGCGCTTCATCCTTTCCTCGACTGCTGCCTTGTTTGACGCGCCTGAAACCATCCCGATCAAGGAAGATGAGAAGGTTGTTCCCGGCAGCCCCTATGGCGAAAGCAAAGCCATGATTGAGCGGCTGTTGTACTGGATGGACAAGATTTATGGGATGCGTTACTGCTGTCTGCGTTATTTCAACGCCGCTGGCGCGCACCCGCTCGGTCACATTGGCGAGGATCATCAACCGGAGTCGCATCTGATCCCGATTGTGCTGCAAGTCGCGCTCGGTCAGCGCGAGTCGGTCACGATCTTTGGCAGCGATTATGACACGCCGGATGGTACCGCCGTCCGCGACTACATCCACATCCTCGATCTTGCCGCTGCCCACATTCTGGCCTTCGAAGCACTCGCCAACGGCCCCAGCCGCAAATACAACCTGGGCAATGGCAAGGGCTATTCCGTCAAGGAAATCGTCGAAGTCGCGCGCCAGGTCACCGGACACCCCATTCCGGTCAAGTATGGCCCGCGCCGCGCTGGCGATCTGGCGGTGCTGATCGCCGACAGCAGCACGATTAAAGCCGAACTCGGCTGGTCACCTGAATTTGCCCAGTTGGGTCAGATTATTGAGACCGCGTGGGAATGGCACAAGACCCACCCACACGGCTATGCATCCGGCTCCTAAGCCGTTACGGAGAATAGACTACGTTGTCGGATTCCGGGCGCGCAAGCCACTGCGCCAACGTTTGCGCGCCCATGTCTCGCTGCGAGAGGATCGGTTCGCTCACAGGCCATTCGACGCCAATCGCCGGGTCGTTCCACAACACGCCCGATTCCGCCGCACCGTTGTACATGCCGGTGCAAAGGTACTGAATCTGGGCAAAATCGGAAAGGACAGCGAAGCCACGCGCAAACGTCGCTGGTGCCCACATTTGCAGCCGATTTTTGGAGGTGAGGATTTCGCCGTACCACTGACCAATGGTTGGCGATCCTTTGCGGATGTCTACCGCGACGATAAACGCCTCGCCTTCAATGACCCTCATCAACTTGCCCATCGGCGGTTCCCATTGAAAGTGCAGGCCGCGCACAACGTTTTTGACCGATCCCGAATGATTGAGCTGGACGAAATCCGCAGGCAGCCCTACATCGCGGAAATGATCGTGATGATAGGCTTCCATGAAGAAGCCGCGATGATCTTCAAAAGCCTCATGACCGATGACTTTGATTTCGCCCAAATGAACACTTTGTACCGTTATCCGCATTGTTATTCTCCCTGTGGATGCCCGCTTATAATAGCGACAAACGATTATCCTTCATAGGCCATTCTCCGCGAACAGAGGCGTATAATGGCAGGCTTCCGCCCTTTGGAGCTATCTTATGTCGAATAATTTCATGATAGCTTTTAGCTCATCTGTAGCATAATGTGGTACACCTGTCAGAATGAATTATTTCTTGTACACACGGACAGCGTCTCTCTATGTTAACTTTGGTTGGTCGGGTATTTCGCCTTCGCCCTGGTGAATATCGCCTCGTGATTATTATGGGGCTGCTGCTGTTTGCGAATTCGCTGGCGCTGGAAATCTCAGATGTGGTCGCCATCAGCGGATTCCTGGAAAATGTTGGCGTCCCCGAACTGCTCATCGTCTACATTGTCGATATGCTGCTGATCATTTTCACGGCGGGCTTACAATCGCTGGTCGTGGATCGCTTCCAGCGCGTGAACCTGATGCGCTGGATGTGCATTGCCATCGCCTTTGCTTATTTAGGGCTGCGCCTGCTGTTTGTGATCGGCTCACCAAGCTGGCTGAATTATTCCCTGCTCTATTTGCTGAGCGACCAGCAGTGGTTGTTTTTTCCGCTCATCTTCTGGGTACTGGCAAACGATGCCTTCGACATGAGCCAAGCCAAACGCCTGTTCCCGTTGATCGCCAGCGGCGGCTTTATCGGTCAAATCGTCGGGCTGGTGATCGCTGGCGCAGCGCCCGCCCTGATGACGAGCGTGAACGTCTCGTCAGTCGAACTACTCGTTTTCAGCGCTGCAATCTATATTTTTGCCTTTTTCGTCGTCGTGGTTGGACTGCGACGCCTAAAAGTCCGCGAAACGTCTTCGCACGAACACGTTCCGGTGCGCGAAACACTGCTCGAAGGCTGGGGGTTTGTCCGCGAAGTCCCTTCATTTCGCTACCTGATGATTTCCGCCTTTGCAGTCGCCATTGTGCTGGTCATTCTCGAATATTACTTCCTCAGTATCTCCGACGCAGTGTTTACCGGCGCAAGTTTCCAGACGTTTTACAGCTTTTATCGAATCGTCGGAACGCTGGGTGCATTCTTCATCCAGACGTTTATCACAGGACGCATCTTGCAGCGGATGAATCTCAAGGACAGTTTTTTCATCCTGCCCACGATTGTCGGACTGGCAAGCGCCGTAATGATGCTTTTACCAGGAATCGGCAGCGCGACTGTGGGCTTCATCGCAGCGCGGCTGGGGAAGCAGACCATTGACGAATCGTCGAATAAGTCGCTGCTGGCACTCGTTCCGGAAGAACGTCGGGGGCGAGTCAGTTTTTTCATGGACAGCTATCTGTTTGCCAGCGGCGTGATTGTCGGCTGTATCATCACCGGAATCATCGTCTTCGTCGGGACGCAGCTTGGCAGCGCAAACTACTTCTACTTTTATCTGGGTGTCGCGCTGATTGCCTCGCTTGTGGCGCTCTGGGCGATTTACAAGATGCGCGGCGTCTACGATACCAGTCTGTTCAACTGGCGTTTGAAACGCCGTCAGCGCGGTTCAAAGGTGCTTGATAAACTCGATTTCTAGCAGTCTAGTCGTCCAAATCGAGATCGTGTGCCAGCAGGTCAGCATAGCTCTCACGCTTACGAATCAACTGCACCTGACCGTTACGCCGAATCAAGACGGCGGCAGCGCGCGGCTGACCGTTATACTGATTCATCTGTTCGAGGGTATAGCCGCCCGCGTCCAGAAACGCGATCACGTCACCGGGCTGCATTCCCGCCGGAAGCAGGCGATACTCGGGTAGTCGGTCGTAACCCTCGCTGTCGTGATAAACGTCACCGCTGTCACAGAGCGGGCCACCCAGTTTGTAAGACACGCTGGCATCCTCGCTGATTTTCCCTGCCGCCAGTGCGTGAAAATACCAGTTGTAGCCGAGAATGTCCATCAGCGTATTAAAACCTGCGTCTAGCAGTAACCAATGATCCCCGCTTGGGCGCGATTTCACATTCTCAATGGTGGAGAACAGCACGCCCGTATCCGCGATAATCCGGCTTCCCGGTTCGAGTATGAGATCGCGAAATACGTCTGCGCCAGGAATGCTCTCCAACACGGCGAAAACAGTTTGCGCCATCGTCTGAGGGCTGTTTCCCGCATTCAGCATGGTCCGCGTCTGCTCGGCTATCTCTGCCTCGCTGTCGGGCTTCAGGTAGGCGACAGGCAGGCCGCCGCCGAGATTGAGGTAACGAACCCTGTATCCGGTCGCTTCCGCTTGCGTCAAAGCCGTTGTCACCAGCGAACGCACCGCCTTCCCGTACTGTCCAGCATCGGTGAGCTGCGCACCCACATGCATATGCAGACCAATCAGGTCGAGTTGATGCGGGTGTTTCAGCACTTCACGATAGACATCCGCCAGTTCACTGATCCCAAATTTCGAACTGTGGCTGCCTGTCGCCAACCCGCCATGCAGCGTTGCGGCAGCTTCGGGCACCATCCGCAGCGCGATTTGCGCGCGGCGGTGAAGCTGGCGCGCGGCGTCGATGACACGCCCCAGTTCATAAGCCGAATCGACATTGATGCAGAAAATCCCCGCCTCAACTGCCTCAGCGATTTCGTGCGTCTTTTTGGCAACCCCGTTGAAAATGATTTGCTCGGCTGTGAACCCGGCTTGCAGCGCTTTATACAATTCACCGCCGCTGTTCACTTCGACGTTGATACCGCTTTTTCGGATGCTTTGCAGCAGCGCCAAATTGCTGTTTGCTTTGCTGGCATAAAAGATTTTGGTTTTGACGGTGGGATGTTGAAAAGCTTCACCAATCTCGTGAATATTGTGCAGGATGCGCGCTTCTGAAAACACGAATAACGGGGTTCCAAATTGAGCCGATAGTTCGAGAGCATCGACACCCTCAATGTATAATCGACTGTCACGCGCATTCAGATAGCCATCAATCTGCCACATAGACCCTCAAAGATTACATTTATTAAACAATTCCAACGTACAATTCGGTCTAAGCTTACAGAATTTACATTGTCTTTTAGCATAAAAAATGCTAGATTGTAACAATGGCAAGACAATTATTCATCCATCAGCCCTGTTTTCAAAAAGCGTGCAGTTTATGATACCTTTGGACGTTCCAGGTCTTGCGATTTACGAGACAATCGGCGGCGAGCCGTCGCGCCGGGAAGCAATGCTTCGACTCTATGCCGAAATTTTCCCCGAATACGCCTACTATCTGCCCTATATGGCTTATAAGATGGAACAATCCATCGATTCCGACCCGGCTTTTATCGAACGCTGGTGGCTCATCGACATCGAAGGTCAAAACGCCGGCCTGAATTACATCAAGTACGCGCCAGAGCGTGACTGCGGTTTTTTGCTGAGCATCGGCATTCTCCCCCAGTTCCGCAATTTCAGGGTGGGGAAATATCCCCGCCTGCTCGACTTTATCGTGGACATCAGTAATGAGCAGCTTATGGCAGACGCGGCATCACTGAGCAGACCCGTTCCTATGGGCATGGTCGCTGAGTTTCAACGACCCGAAGCAAACATGACTCAGCATGAACAGGGCTGGCATCAGCACGTCATTGATCGCTTCAGCGGGTTAGGTTATCTCGATCTCGGCATCGATTATCGCGAGCCGCCGCACATTTCCGGTCACGAACAGTATCTCGAAAATGTCGATCCCGCATCGCTCGTGTATCACCGAATGCTGCTCAGCATTTTACCGCTTGCGGGAGGGCATTTCGAAATCGGCAATCCACGTATGGTCAGAGATTGTGCGCTTGCCGTCCTCGTCGATCATTACAAACTCTCCGAAACGCATTGGGCGGTTCAAACCGCTCTCAACTCGATTGCCGTTGTTCCAGGGATCTGAAATCATGACAGAAGCACTTGCCGCTCCCATTGCCCGCCGCCAGATTTTTCTCAGCCTGCGCTTCAAGCTAATCATTGCCTTTACGGTACTGTTTAGCGTCGTCTTCGCGGCCTCCTACTACTGGTTTTACACGTCATCCGTCGAACGGGCGCTGAACCGCGTTACGACTGACCTCAATGTTATCCTCACGGGGTCTGCCGCCAAGATCAACGGGGATGATTTACAGTATCTGGCAGCCAACGTCAAAGCCAATGCCGATGGCTACACCAATGACCCCCGTTACCAGGAGCACGTGGAGTGGCTGTATGCAGTTCATCAGCTTGATCCCCGCGCGAGTCTGTACACGTTTGTTGCCGGGCCTGGCCCGCGCGAGATCACGTTCATTGGCAGCAGTGGCGCGCTCGATACACCCCCAACAGGCGCGCATTTTCTTCAGGTGTGTACCGAAGCGCCGGACGACTGCGGTGACTTATCGCAAAACCTCGAAGCAATTGCCGAAGGACACATTGTTGACCAGACCGATATTTACAGCGACGGCTTCGGCAACTGGATTTCCGGCTACACCCCTATCAAGAACTCCAGCGGTGTGATTGTTGGCGCATTAGGGGTCGATTTCGAAGCCGACTATGTGGTTCAGGTTCGTCAGTCTATCCTGAACAGCGTTTTCGTAGCCTTCATCCTGGCCTACACGGTTCTGTTCGGAACCGTCTGGCTGATTTCGCGCACGCTCTCCAAACCGATCATCAACCTAACTCGCGTCGCGCAGCATATCGGTGAAGGCAATTACACGCAGGATTTGTCACAGGTCAAACCCGCAGGCTTCACCAAAGACGAAATCGACACGCTGACGGGTGTCTTTGAAATCATGGTCTCCAAAGTCGCCAAACGCGAGGAAGTCCTCAAGCAGCAGGTCGCAGATCTTCAGATCATTCTCGATCACTCCAAGCGTGATGAGCAGGTCAAGGAAATCGTCGAAAACGACTTCTTCCAGTCGCTGCAATCCAAAGCCTTCGAAATGCGATCACGCCGGCAAACGCAGGAACCAGAATCTGAATAGCAGAAAATCAAGGGGATAGGTTTTTGGCTGCACATATCAATCATTCGCTTCCCGTCGTTGTCGTTTGCAACATTTCGGAGACATTTTACGAGTTTCTCAATCGGGGTGAAAACGCCGAGCATCTGATTAGGGGAGAACAATACCGGGGAGACCGGGCGATTATCTGGGCAGGCGACCCTAAACTCGTCTTCACCAGCCTACCAATCCCCCATGCGGAGCATCTCTATCGGCAAGCAGGCTATGACCATACCGAGTATCTCGCGCCAGATGACCCGACCTCATGGTTATCACTGGATATTCTGCGCGAACCGCAACTGCTTCAGCGACTCATCGCTTATGCGGGCGAAAAGCGCATTGTCCAACTGATTCCCTATGCTTCCACCCGCGAATTTCTGGCACTGGTCGAGACGCTGGAAAACGAGTATGGGTTGAGCGTCATCCTGCCCGAATCGCCAACAGCGGAACGCCTCTGGATTCGCGATTACATCGATTCGAAGGTTGGCTGGCGTATTCTTGCGTCGCGCTGGCTGCCGAACGCTGAAGAACTTCTGCCGGAAGGCTTTGCCTGCCAGACCCTCGAAACCGCTGCCGACGCAGCCCACTGGTTTGCGCTGAATGGGCGCTCATGTCTCATCAAGTCCGACATCGGCGAGAATGGCATCGGCAATCTCCGCATCCGCCCCGGCGACTTTGCAACACCAGCAGACATCGTCGAACACATTCGCAGCAGTCCGTTTGTCAACGACCAGTGGCTGACGGTCGAGGAAATGATCGAAGCCGAGCACCCTCTGTCGCCATCCCTGGAAGTTTGTGTTCCAGCGGAAGGCGAACCCTACATCACCTATGTCTCCGACCAACTGTTTCAGGGATTTGGCGATTTCTGCGGCGTGCTCGTCAGCCGCGAACTCCTCGATTCGCCCTGGTATGCCCCACTTGCCGAAAGTGGGATGATTATTGCGCGTCGGTTGCAGCAAATGGGCTACGTCGGTCAGTTTGATTTGGACACCGTCGTCAACGACGAGGGGCGCATTTATCTGCTGGAGATCAATCCGCGCCGCACCGGCGGGACACACGTTCACGAATTCGCAGATTTCGTCTTTGGGGAAGATTATCTCAAGACAGTCGCCCTGCTCAGCAACGATACGCTATCGAGCGGCAGCGTGACCGACTTCGACGAACTCCTGAGCGTCATTGGTGACTTTCAATATCCCATGAGCGGAGAACAACGGGGTATCTTTATCACAGTCTCATCGGCACTCGAAGCCCATGAATTTGGCTGCATTATCGCAGGCACGGACAGCGCCGATATTGTCCATATTCAGCGGGAGTTGCAAGCGCGAATTGCGGAAAATATGCGCGTGCAGGAGTCACCAGCTTTGGGTGATTAGCCTGAGTTCCCTGACGCGAACATCAGGGAACTCAATTTTACGGCAGCAGACAATCTCAGAAATTTGCGGCGGATTTCTCCGCGTCGGCTTCCTCGAATTGTCGGCGATATAGTTGAGCGTAAATCCCATTCCGTTTCAACAATTGCAAATGGGTGCCGTCCTCAATCACCTGGCCTAGCTGCATCACCAGGATGCGATCCACCTCACGAATGGTACTCAGGCGGTGCGCGATGACCAGGCTGGTACGCTTTTCCATGACGTGTTTCAGCCCTTCCTGAATATAAGCTTCCGTCTCGGTATCAATGCTGCTGGTGGCTTCATCCAGGATGAGAATACTTTCAGGATTATGCAGAAGCGCGCGTGCCAGCGCGAGCAACTGACGCTGCCCCTGCGAAAGATTTGCGCCACCGGGCAGCAGTTCAAAATCGTAAGTTTCGGGCAGCTTGTCAATGAACTTATCGGCGCAGGCAGTCTGAGCGGCTTCTTTCATTTGTTCGTAAGTAATCGTTGGGTCGAACAAACGCAGATTATCGGCAATCGTGCCATTAAAGCAGTAAGGGTTCTGCGGCACAACGGTGACATACTTGCGCAAATCGGACAGGCTCAGGCTGCGCACGTCCACATCATCAATCATGACATGGCCTTCATTGACATCATAGAAACGCGCCAGAAGACCAGCCAGCGACGTCTTGCCCGCGCCGGTCGCGCCAACAATCGCGACACGCTGTCCCGTCGGGACGGTGAAATTGACATCACGCAGAACGAACTGAGCAGGTTCGTAGCCAAAATTCACATGATCGAACTTGAATGAGCGCTCGACCCAGTCAATATGAGCAGGTTGATCAGGTTCGGCAATCTCTGATTCAACATGCAGCATTCGGGCGATACGCTCGCCTGCTGCCAGCGACGTTTGAATCTGCGAGAACTGTTCCGCAAGCTGCAAAATCGGTTCGAAACTGCGGCGCGTATAGTCAATGAAGGCGATCAGCATACCCAGAGTTGCCCAGCCCGCCAGCACGCCGTTACCACCGCCCCATAAAACAATCGCCAGACCCGCTGTCGTCAAAATCTGGATGATGGAAGCGTAGTAGGTATAGTAGTTGCGCATGGCATTGTGAACATTGCGGTACTGAACGTTAATAACGTTCATCCCGTGACGGCTGGTTTCCTGGCGTCCAAACAATTGAATTACCAGCATCCCATTAAACTGCTCGTTGACGAATGCCAGATATTCGGCGACGACTTTGTGAAATTCGTTCGACGCGCGTCGGATATGACCCCGAAAATAAACGGTCGCCACTGCCATCACCGGCAATGTTGCCAAACCAATCAGGGCGAGCCGCCAGTTAATCGCAAACATGACCACGATAATACCGATCAGCGTGATCATATTGCTGGCAACCA
Organism: Anaerolineae bacterium; assembly: GCA_034432495.1. Classification (GTDB taxonomy): domain Bacteria; phylum Chloroflexota; class Anaerolineae; order Aggregatilineales; family Phototrophicaceae; genus Flexifilum. Next base: position 37,333 of record DAOUCB010000113.1, read on the forward strand.
TGACGATACTGGTTGAGAGCAGTTCGGTCAGCGCGTCGATGTCGTTCGACATGCGTGATACGATTTGCCCAACCGGCGTATTGTTAAAGAAACGCATATCCTGCTGCATGATGTGGTTGAACAGCGTCTGGCGAATATCCACCAGCGCATCCTGACCGACATTTTGCAGCAGATAGGTATAGCCTAACCGCAGCGTCATCAGCAGGACAATCGCCACCAGATAAGCGATACCGTAAGCAGGTATCGCGCTTGCGTCGCCTTGAGCAATCGGCCCATCGACGACCCGCTGGATCAGATAAGGCAGCAGCAGTGTCAGCCCAGTGACCGCCAGAAGCATGACGAAAACGATGAGAATTCGCCACCAGAACGGCGCAAGAAACTGCGCCAGCATCTTCGTCAGGTAACGATCTGAGACTTTCTGGTCGTAGCTGTGCTGATCAGACATAGGCCTTATCCTCCTGCTTGAGTTCACGCTCCACCATGCGAGCGTACAGGCCGTCTTTTTCTACCAATTCGTTGTGTGTCCCCTGCTCCGCAATCCGCCCTTCAGCCATGACAACGATGTGGTCAGCATCTTTGACGGTGGCAATACGATGCGCGATGATCAGGCTCGTGCGGGTTCGCAGCACCTGGCGCAAATCGCCCAGAATATCGGCAGCCGTATGCGTATCTACGCTCGAAAGGGCATCGTCGAGCACCAGAATTGCGGGGTCGCGCACCAGAGCGCGGGCGATGGCAACACGCTGTTTCTGACCACCCGAAAGCATGACACCCTTTTCACCGACCATCGTGTCCAGCCCGTGCGGAAGCTGTGCCAGGTCATTGCTCACACGCGAAATATGGATAGCGCGGTCAAGCTGTTCATCCGTCAGGCCGGGCTTGCTCATGCGAACATTTTCGCGCAGCGTATCGCCAAACAGGAAGGTGGATTGGGGTACATAGGCAATGGCACTGCGCAGGTCTTGCAGATCCAGCGAACGTACATCGTGTCCATCAATCAGAACACGTCCCTCAGCCGGGTCAAAAACACGCGCCAGCAGATTGACCAGCACGGTTTTTCCGCAGCCTGTCGCGCCGACAATTGCTACAACTTTCCCGGCAGGTATTTCGAGTGAAATATCATTGAGCAGCTTGTGTCCTTCGACCGCAACGCTCACATGCTCGAAGCGAATATCACCGCGAGGTTCTTTGAGCGCGACAGCATCCGTTGGGCTGAAGATATTCGCGGGTTGCAGCAGCGGCGTCACGCGATAGAGCGCGCCCATTGTTTGCTGGTAGCGCTGGTAAATCGTTCCCAGTTGCAGCAGCGCCACGCTGACCAGGCTGAGAAAGCTCAGGAATTGGACGAAATTGCCGACCGTCATCGCGCCGTTGACCACCTGAATACCGCCAAACAGCACCACAATTCCAGCAGTCAACTGGCTGACCATGTTCGGCACCATACCCACCGGTTCGTTACGACGGCGGAAAAACAGCCAACGGCGGCGAAATTCGTTATTTTCATCTTTGTATTTATCGATAACGCCTACTTCGCTGCCAAACGTTTTAATCGTCTGGATGCCGCTCACAGCGTCCTGCACGAGCGCAGAGAGGTTTCCCGCCTGTTCCTGAACTTTCTCAAACATCGGTGCGAGAAAAAGACCAGCGCGGATTTGTATCGTTGTCGAAATCGTCAGGATGATGAAAACAGCCAACGTCAGGGGGAAATTAATCGTTGCCAGCAGCACAAATGCCACGACAATCCCGAAAAAGGCGCTGCCGAAGACGTTAAAGCCCAGCAGTACCAGTCGCCAGATCGAGTCGAGGTCGGTGTACATCCGCGAGATCAAATCGCCGGTCGCGTAATGCTGGTAAAAATCCTGCTGAAGCGTCAGCATATTATCGTAAAGATCGCGCCGGATGTCGAAATGCACGGCATAAGCGACCTCGCCACTGCAAATTCGCTGCCCGTAGTAGGCAACGACCGTCACCGCTGCCAGACCGAGCAGCAGCGCAATATTGCCCAGCATTTCGCTGGACGTAAAACCATCGTTGACGTGATCGATGATCACGCCGATCAAGAAAGGTGCGGCCATCGAGGTCGCCCCACCAAGGAACCCGCTCAGAATAGACGCAGCAGCAGCGAAGCGGTGGCGATTCACATAGCGCCACAACCACCTCATATCCGCCTGCTGTGCGCGTTGCAAGTTTGCCGTAGCCACGCGCCGGACAGACCTCCTACCTGATTTTAGACGGGCTTTCTATACTAGCAGCAGCGCCTATAACCAAATAGTGCCAATGTGACATCATACGTGTGTTAAGACCGCAAACCGTCGCAGCGGGTCACAACATATCACAACCCAATTTCTATTGTTAAATATCGATAATGATCTTCTGGACGTTGTCTGCATAATCGACATTGAGCGCAAACGCTTTGTCAACTTCTGACAAAGGGAAGCGATGCGAGATTAAATTATCGAGATTGAGCGGGTGCGGTGCTGTCGTCACCATCTGAATCGTGCGCGGATACGTGAGCTTCATCCGCCGTGACATCATGATGCTCAGCCCTTTGCGCCGCGCTGTCGAGTGCTTCATGTTGATCTGATCATCCGATGGAATACCGACCAGCACGACCCTACCACCGAGACGCGCCATCTCAGCGACCTGGGCGATGCTGTGATCCGCCCATGCGGCTTCGAACGCCACATCGACGCCGCGCCCGTTCGTCACTTCCTGAATGACTTTGACGGCGTCGAGGTCAGGGGTTACTGTCCAGGCATCGGTCGCGCCGGATTCTTTCGCTTTGGCAGTACGCCAGGGGAAGCAATCGAAGGTGTAAATCGGATCAGCGCCGCTCATGCTGGCGAGCTGCGTGATCAACTGACCGATGGGGCCGCTGCCGATAATCGCCACGCTGCGCGCCAGTTTCAGCTTGCCCAGATCAACCGCGTGCAGCGCCACCCCCATCGGTTCAAGCAGCGCCGCCGCCGCATCACTGATGCTGTCAGGAATTGGAAAGCAGGTGTGGGCTTCGACGATCATCTGTTCCTGAAGCGCCCCGTCATCGGGGTACAGGCCGCAGAAATGCAGTCTGCGGCACAGGTTGGGATGCCCCATCTCGCACATCTCACAACGCAAACACGGCGTCGCAGGATCGACCGCCACGCGCTGTCCCACATGCAGTGGATGATCTTCGCCGTCACGGGCATTTTCGCCGACAGCAATGATCTCGCCTGCGAATTCATGTCCCAGGATCATCGGCCTGCTAATCAGCGTGTCGCCGATGCGAAAATCGAGATAGTTATGCAAGTCCGAGCCGCAAACGCCTACCGCCTTCACCCTGATTTTGACGTGTCCAGGCTCCGGATCGCCCGGTTCATCCACCGTTTCGATACGCATATCGCGCGGGCCATAGAGTTTTGCTGCCAGCATCATAAATTCCTTTAACGCTATTTTCGAGCCAGTAAAAACGTCGGCACAACCGATCCACCGCCTGCCGTAACATTCAGCAGCGATACCGATGACAGCCGTGTCATGCAGCCATAGACCGTTCTGCCGTAAAAAACATAGGGATCCGCATCAACGTAACGCGGGCTGATGTCGAGCCGCCCATCGATCATCGACGGAAAATCGCGAGTGACGCTCGACACCCGTTCCTGAACGACAAACGGCGTGTTCGTGCTTTGCTGCAGCGTCTCATTCCACTCATCGAGCGACGCCTCCCATCCGAGAATCACGCCTTTTCCGCCGTATTCATCGTTCGGCTTCAGTACAAACTGCTCACGCCGCTCAGTTATAAATTCGAGCAAATCGACGGTTTTATTCTGATAAACCGTTTTGCGTTCACTCACGACCCGTGTCCAGGGAATGTGTTCGTGAATCACCCGTAGCTGCTCATTCGTAAACAGGCGCGCATTACGCTCATCGCTCAGAAAGGCAAAACTGGCTTTCTTCGCCATCAGCTTGGCGCTGAAGGAGTTGGTCATCATGACGGCATGGTCGCCGACGGCGTGGACAATCGGGTTATCAACGCCCATTCGTTGAATCATCTCGCTGATCAGCACGCGCTTATAGATGATGTCGATGCGGTAGTCGCCCGCCCATAGATGCCCATCGTGATACTCCAGTTCGCGCGGATCGACCAGAATCGCCTTCACACCATTGCGCTCAAAATACTGGCGGCAGATTTCATGCTCGTTGAGGGTTGGGACGTCCTGCCAGTCTGCGATAGCGATTTGCGGCATTTCGACGCCACCCCACTCGCCATAGCCCCGCATCAGCGATTCGAGCAGCGTACTCAGCGTCGGCATCGCATAAACGTAGAACTGATCCTGAAAGCGGCGCATCGGCTCCAGTTCGTAGAACAGGTTGCCGAGAATTTCACCGTAGCCCATCCCGGCGGGTGTTTCGGCGTTGTATTCGACAAATTTCAGCGAGTTCCGCTCCGTCTGGAAGAACGAGTCCAGCCGCGAACTCGTCCAGGGAATCACGCTGTTGATGTCAAGGCCGAATAACTGCTCCTCGTAAGCTTCCAGAAGGAGCTGCCCGCGCAGTTTGGCATCACGCATACAGGCGTCATGCGCGATCCCAAAGGCGCGCAGCAAAATTTCGGTTTCCTGCTGCAAATACGACCATTGATCGATGAAGTAGAAATGAGGACGCAGTACGTTGCAGAGCGGGCGCTCTCCGAAATATAAGCCGCGCTTACGCAGTTCGCCGCGCATTTGTCCGTCGGCCTCGCTTGACATCTGCTCATCGAGCAGCAGCTCATGATACGCTTCAATCGCATTGGCAAGCTTAATCATGGTGAGCGTCCTTGCTCAGCTTACCCCACTGATACCCGGAGCGCGTTTCTTCGTCCGACAGCGCCAGCCGAATTGTCATGTCCGCCATGTGCGTGACCATCCAGTCAAAGTGATTACGCCCCAGCGAATTCACATCCATATCCGGCGCGGGATTCATGAAGTCGATGGCATACGGAATCCCGTCGCGAATGGCAAACTCGCAGGTATTCATGTCGTAGCCGAACGCCTGACAGATTTTGAGCGTATCGTCGTGGATGTGCTGGTATAATTCCGGCGAAAAATCGGGTTCAGGATAGTAGTAGCGATTGTTCGGGTTGTACTTCATGACGCGAACGTCGCTCTGCCCCAGACACATGCAGCGCGCGTAATCTTCCCACTGAATGAACTCTTGCAGCACCATCGAGAGCAAGCCGGTCTGGTTGTAGGCGTTGAACAATTCGTCCATCGAATGCACGATGTAGACTTCCTTCCAGCCGCCGCCGTGAGCGTCCTTGAGCACCGCCGGGAAGCCCCCGACGTAATCGACCAGCCCCTGCCAGTCAATCGGATAAGTCAGGTTGCGCAAACTCTCGTTATGGACGATCCCCGGCACGTAGTCCTTATTCGGCAGGGTGACCGTTTTCGGTTGCGCCACGCCCAACTGCGTCATCAGCGACGCGCCAAAGAACTTGTCATCCGCCGTCCACATGAAGGGGTCGTTAATCACTTTGCAGCCTTGCAGCGCGGCATTTTTCAGATAGAGGCGGTAGTAGGGGATTTCGTGCGAAATGCGATCCACGATCACGCGATACGGGACAGGCTCGTTCATTTTCGTGCCGCCAATTTGTACGTATTCGGCGACTACGCCCGTTTCCGGGGTGCGGCGGTTGACTTCATCCAGAAACGCCGGGGGCCATGACCATTCCCGACCGACGAATAACCCAATGCGAACAGGTTCCCTGCCTTGCATACTCGCCTCTCCTCGGTGTGATCAGCCCTTTGAGGCGTATTATAACGAGCTTGTCAAAAATTCGCCGCGTACTGCGCCGACCAAAGCCTGACCATCAGGACAGATAAAGAACTAGCCAGCGGTCGGTTCAGCCGCAGACGCTTCCGGCGTATTCTGATCAACATGAAACGCGAACGTTTTCCAAATTCAGGGGGATACAAATCATGAAGGCTAAGTTTCTCGTCGTACTCGTCACTGTGCTGGTGATTGCCTCGCAGGTCGCACCGATTTTCGCCGCCGCTGGCGACCCGTCGCAGTGGGGTTAAGTCGCTGAGGTTCTCGCGAAAAGAGCGCATCGTTGGATGCGCTCTTTTGTTTTCTCCCCTCGCTACGAAGTGGAGAGGGGTCGGGGGTGAGGTAAGCTTTTAGCTGAAAGCTGATAGCCGACTGCTGACAGCTATTAGCCCTAATCATGCCCGAAAATATAGGTCGGCACGACCCGCTGCCAGTAAGGCCAGTCGTGAATCCAGCCGTTCCACTCGCGCAGCGCGTTACCGATGCCCTTGTTCCACAGCATCCCTGACATATCGCGCGACCACTGAAGCTGCGGGTCGCCCGTGCCGACGACAATCACAATGTCTTGCCGCCGCATTGCATCGAGCCGCCAGTTGTCATACTCACCCGCGACGAACTGCATCGGGTTGTTGAAGTAAACGTAATCGTCGCTGTAGCCGCCCGTGAATTCGCGAATATCGTACAATCCGCAGATGCCGATGATGCGGTTGACCTCAAACGGATACTTCAGGCCGAAGCCCATCGCGTGAAACGCGCCGAAGCTCGCGCCCATCGTCATCGTGAAGGGATTGCCATTCTTCGACCACATCAGCGGCAGCACTTCGTTGTGCAGATATTCAATGTACTGGTGATGGCGGTAGGCGCGTCCGCCGGGGTGCGCCCAGCGTGCGTACCAGCTTTCCTCGTCAATCGCATCAACACAGTAGGCTTGTAGCCAACCTCGTTCCAGCGGTTCGCGCAGCGCCCCGTGAATCATGCCGCGATCTTCCCACTCATAGAAGCGGCCTTTCGACGTAGGGAAAATGATCACCTTCGCGCCAGCATGACCAAAAACCAGCAGATCCATATTGCGGTTCAGCGACGGACTGTACCAGCGATGATGTTCGCGATTCATAAGCTAAATAGCCTCTAAGGCAGCGCGGACGGCACGCGCCGGGTCGATGCTGCCCGCACCCTGTTGAGCGCTCGGAACAGCGGCAAGCGGCTGCGCGGTTTGCATCAGAATGGTTTTGATTTGCGCGGGCTTTAAGGCGGGATTGGCCTCAATCATCTGCGCGACGACCGCCGAAACAATCGCCGCCGAAACCGAGGTTCCATCGACATACTGGTGCTTGGCATCGATCAGCTTGTGGCTGTTAATGCGCGCTTGCAGCATGTCGTAAAGCTGGCTGTTTGGCTTCTGCGTCAGTTCACGCGGCAATCCTAAATCGCTGTAGCCTTGCGCCAGCAGACGCTTGAGCGCCCGCTCACTTTCACTTTCGAGCAGCGGGCCAAGCCAGTGGGCTTCCCGATCCACCAGCGAACCAGGCAGGATCGGCGAGGCAATCCAGTTCGCCGGAGCAACCACATCCGGCTTCGCTGAACCGTCATAAGCGCGACCGTAGTCGTTGTGATAGCCTGTCCACTCAGCACGGTCGGTCGTATTGTGATCGTCATAGCCACCGACCGTAATCGCCTCGACAGCGCTGGCAGGTGGAACCAGCGCATCACGCCCATGATTCCCCGCTGCTGCCACGACCGTAATCCCGGCTTCAGTCAGCCGACGTACCGCCCAATGCAGCGGATGTTCCGGATCGCTGCTCACATCGTCACCGCCGACCGAGAGATTGACCACGCGGACATTGAAGCGGCGGTAAGTGTCGATCAACCAGCGCAGGCCACGCAGAATGTCACGTTCCTTGACCTGTCCGCGCGGGCTGCTGATTTTGACCAACACCAGCGCACTCTCCGAAGCAATTCCGCGAAAACGCCCACCGGAGAGCGATCCATTCCCTGCTGCGATCACGCTCGTCATCTGCCCGTGCCAGCTTAAGTCATCGGTTTCCATCACACGCGGCTGTTCAATAATGTGGTTGGTCGTTGCGTCAGCGTGAACCAGCACCCGCCCGTCGAGATCAGGGTGCATGTAGAAACCCGAATCGACGACCGCAATCACAACGCCGCGCCCCGTATATTCCGGCGGCGCGCCGAGGCGTTCCGGTGTTGGCAGGACTGCCCGCAGATAGCGGTCGTGCAGAGGAACATTGCTGGTAAAGAGCGGCATCAGCCCGCCTGCCCCGTTCGTGATGCATCCATCGGTGCAGCCGATGTTGTGAAATCGCCAATCACGCGCCCCGTGTATTCGTTCAACAGTGCTTCCATGCGCGCATAATCCGGCGAGACAACGATCATCGCCGCGTGATACGGTTTGTCTGCTTTCCAGACGACTTCCGGCGCGTTATACGACGACATATCGGGGTGTTCCTGTTTCGCCAGGGTCACCAGCAGCCCGCCGTAATCGCTGCGCACTTCCGGCAGTTGGTAGCTTTCGCCGCGCAGCCGCCCCACTTCGAGCGTACACCATTCGCGCCACAGGTTGATATTGGTCGCCTTCTCGATCATGTCAGAGATGAACGCACCGCCCACGCGCGCCGCTACTTCGAGGAAATAGAAGCGTCCGTCGGCGTGCGCTTTGATGAATTCGGCATGGGTGACGCCGTTCCGCATCCCCAGCGTTTTGATCACCTTTTCGTTGAGCGCCTTCAACTGTTTCGCATCATCGGAATCGCGCGGGATAATGCGCGAATTAAAGACACCGCCGCCCTGATACACCTGCATCGGCGGCGCGCCGTATTTTTGCGCACTGACAAACAGAATTTCTCCATCGACCATCAGGGTATCGATGTGAAATACGTCGCCGGGGATGAACTGTTCCAGCAAGTAGTACGATTGGCGGTCGCCCAGCTTATCGAGTGCGCGCCAGACTTCCTCAGAATTCTGCGGTTTCGAGATTCCCATCGACCCGGCTTCGGTGCGCGGCTTCAGCACCCAGGGCGCAGGTACACGCTCCATGTAGTCGCGTAGCTGATCGTAATTCTTGATGCCGATGAACGGCGGCACGAGGATGCCTGCCTTGTCGGTTGTTTCGCGCATGAGCAGCTTGTCACGGAAATAGCGGATGGCTGTCACACCCGTTCCTGGCAGGCGCAGATGCTCACGTAGCTGCGCTGCCAGCTCGCCATCAAATTCGTCGATTGGGAAAATATAGTCAATCACCTGTCCGCGACAGATCCAACTGACGCCGAAAATGACTTCCTGGTAATGTCGCAAATCGGTGACGTAGTGGTATTCGTCGATACTCTCGCGCGGCCAGGGCTGATCGCGCAGCGCTTCCTCGATCACGAGGATCACCTTGCAGCCGAGCGCCTTCGCTGTTTGCAGCATGACCTCGCCTTTGAACGAACTGGAGATGAAAAGTAGGGTCAGAGGTCGCTGGGTGCTCATGATGGCCTTCCGTACATTGGGATGTTAAGACTATAGCATTTCTGCGAAGGCTTTTCTACTTGTATTTATTGATTTTAGTCGGCATCCAGCGAGCGACCATCCGACCACCCTTGACCGCGCAGACCATTGTCTTTGCCCGCCTGTCGGAATGACCTTGAATGCCTGTTAAACCGCCAGTTTCCGACCCATATGCTGCGTCATTCTTTTGCATTTCATTCCGTTTTTCGGTAAAAATCAGGTTATATGACGGTTAGTTTATCGCTATAAATCATGCCGAAAATCGACTGCGTTGCCATTGTCAGCGGCGGTATGGACAGCGTGACACTGCTCCATTATCTGGTGCAGCAAGGTCATACTCCTGCCGTAATCACTTTTGAATACGGTCAAAAACACGCGAAGGAAGTCGAATGTGCGCGTTTCCAGGCCGCCCAATTCCACCTGGAACACCGCATCGTTTCCCTCACCGACCTCGCCTATCTGTTTTCGAGTTCCGCGCTTGTTTCCGAAGCTATCTCCATTCCAACTATCGAGGAGGTACAGGGAAACCCTCAGCCACCGACCTACGTTCCCAACCGCAACATGATTTTTCTCTCACTGGCAGCGGCTTACGCGGAGAGCGTCGGCGTCACCAGCGTGTATTATGGTGCGCAAGCCCACGATCTCTATGGCTACTGGGACACAACTCTTGACTTTCTCAGCCGCCTGAATGCCGTATTTCAACTCAACCGCCAGCAGCCAATCCAAATTGAAGCGCCCTTCGTCCAGTACAGCAAAACCGATGTCCTGCGCACAGGATTAGCCCTGGGTGTCGATTATGCGCATACCTGGTCGTGCTATGCGGGCGAAGAAATCGCCTGCGGACGCTGCCCCACCTGTGCTGAACGCCTCAAAGCTTTTGCTGAAGTTGGCATCCGCGACCCAGTCATGTATCGCGATCCGCATTGACGTAAAACTTGTGATAAAGGGCCTCCTGCCGTTCGCGCGCGGTGCGCAGCGTCTTCACAGCGGCAGGCTGAGGGTCAATCGTCTCGGCAATGGGCAAAAAGTATCCCGACAGCGGTTCATGATCGAGTGCACTCAAAGCCAGAATCGCTGTCCCGCGTGCCGTGATTTCGCTCTCCCCGCTAAGTTTCACCGAGCGATTCAAAGCATTGGCGATGATCTGCGTCCACGCGCGTGATGCTTCAAGCGATCTACCGCTCGCTATGACCGCCTTATCGCCGCCAAGCTGGTCAGCGATGATGCCTAAACGCAGCGCCACCCCTTCAAGTGCAGCCTGCAATATATCCAGTGGAGTCGTAGACAAGCGCAGTCCGCTGATGGTTCCGGTAGCGTCCGCAGCCCAACCGGGACTCCGTTCGCCTGCCAGCAGCGGCAAAAACGTCAACCCATGTGCATCCGGCGCACGCTGGAGAAGCTGCTGCTCCGCATCCTTAGGGAGCATGAACGTTTCCTCGATCCACTTGAAAATGTTGCCCCCTTCAGTAGTCGCCCCGCCAATCAGGTGTCGATCTTTCGTGATGCGATAGCTCCATAAGCCTTCAGGAACAGGCGGCAATTTTTCCGTCGAAACAGTACGCAGGGCAGCAGTCGTTCCCATACTGAGGGCAACCTGCCCTGCTTCAACGCAGCCTGATCCAACATTCGCCGCTGCACCATCGCCAACAGCCAGATAAAACGGGAGTTTGCTTAAAATTGACCAGCGCTTCGCATACGTCGATACCAATCCCGAACAGGCCGCCGAATAATCCGCTAACGACGGGAATCGTGCGGAAGGTATATTCAAGGTCTTCAACCAGGCCGTATCCCAATCGAGTGTCTTGCGATTAAGCATTCCCGTCCATGACGCGACGGAATAACTGCACGGCGAGTCACCAAACCACTGCCGATAAAGATAGGTTCCTACGTCGATCCACTGTTCGACCCGCGCGAACAAGTCCGGCTCGGTTCGGCGCAGCCAGTGTAAGCGTGCAGGAAGATAGGCGGTGTGATGAATACAACCTGTGCGTTGATGGGCTGCTTCGATGTCAATTTGTGACGCCAGAAGCGCAACATCTTCGGCGCTGCGCGTATCACCGTAGGTATAAACCGGCGTAACTACCCTGCCCTGTGCATCAACTCCCAAAATGTTTCCGACGAACGTGTCCATGCCCACAGCGCGAATGTTGGCGGCCTGAGGTTGTTCGAGAATTTCGTCCATGCAGCTTTCGACACGCGCTTGCAGTTCTTCAGCGTCAACCGTTGAAGCGCCAGGCGGAGACGATACAAAAGTATGGCGATGTGTCACCTGCGTCAGCAATTTCGGGCCTTCGTCAAAAAGCATCGCCCGCACCGATGAACTACCGAGGTCCAGAACAAGAATTGTCATTATGTCTCTTTCGATTGCACAGACAAATTTGCGCCTTTTTTCGCTTCATTCGCTATAATTGTGACCGTTCGCATAAAAAATTTAAGGCTCCTCCTATGACATCATACACAATTGGAATCGATTACGGTACGGAATCCGGGCGTGCAGTCGTCATCGATACCCGCGACGGTCGTGACATCGCAACCGCTGTCCATGCCTATCGTAACGGCGTCATCGATCAGCACCTCCCCAGTAGTGACCGCCCATTGCCCCCGGAATGGGCGCTCCAGGACCCCAACGATTATCTCGAAGTCCTCAAAAACGCCGTCCCCGCCGCCATCAAAGCCGCTGGTATCGCAGCAGAAGACGTGGTTGGCATCGGCATCGACTTCACAGCCTGTACGATGCTCCCGGTCAAGGCTGATGGCACGCCCCTCTGCTTCATCGACTCGCTGCGGAGCAATCCGCACTCCTGGGTCAAGCTCTGGAAGCACCACGCGGCTCAGCCTCAAGCCGATCAGATCAACGAGACGGCGCGCAAACTCGGTGAAGGCTGGTTGCAACGCTACGGCGGCAAAATCTCGTCCGAGTGGTTCTTCAGCAAAGCACTCCAAATCTATCAGGAAGCGCCCGACATTTACAATGAAGCAGATCGACTGCTCGAAGCAACTGATTGGGTTATCTGGCAGATGACAGGCGTCGAGACTCGTAACGCCTGCACCGCTGGTTATAAAGCTATCGTTCAGGACGGCAATTATCCCTCGAATGCCTACTTCGGCGCGCTTGAACCCGGTTTTGCGACGGTCGTCGATACGAAAATGAGCCGTGATTTCGCTCAGTTGGGCGCGAAAGCGGGCAGCTTAACGGCGCAAGCCGCGGCCTGGATGGGCTTGAAGCCCGGCATCGCTGTCGCCGTTGCCAATGTGGACGCGCATGTGACGGTTCCGGCAGTCGGCGTCGTCGGCACAGGCGCGATGGTCATGATCATGGGAACATCGACCTGCCACATGCTGATTGGCGACCGCGCCGAAACGGTCGAAGGCATGTGCGGCGTCGTCCGTGATGGCATCATCCCCGGCTATTATGGCTACGAAGCGGGTCAGAGCGGCGTCGGTGACATCTTCGCCTGGTTCGTCAATCACGGCGTTCCACAGGAGTATTTCGATGCTGCCAAACGCGACGGAGTCGATATTCACAAGCATCTCGAACTGGAAGCTGCCAAGCAGCGCCCCGGCGAATCGGGGCTGCTGGCGCTCGACTGGGTGAACGGCAATCGCTCGATCCTCGTTGACGCCGAACTGAGTGGCCTGCTGGTCGGCATGACACTTGCCACACGCGCGCCGGAAATCTATCGCGCGTTGATCGAAGCGACTGCCTTTGGTACGCGCGTGATTGTCGAGTCGTTCGAGAAACGTGGCGTTCCCGTCAATGAACTGGTCGCCGCCGGGGGCTTACCTGAGAAAAACAAGCTGCTGATGCAAATTTACGCCGACGTCACAGGCCGATCCTTCCGCCTAGCTGCTGCCAAACAAGCTCCTGCCCTCGGTGCAGCCATGCACGCTGCTGTTGCTGCTGGGGTCTATCCGACGATTCAGGCAGCAGCCGCAAAAATGGCTTCGCCAACGAATGAAGTCGTGCAACCCATCGCAGAAAACACAGCAATCTATGACCAACTTTACGCCGAATATGTCACGCTGCACGATTATTTCGGTCGTGGTGAAAATGATGTGATGAAGCGGCTGAAGAAACTGCGCAATCAGGTACGCACTGTCACGACATAAGTTAAAACATCAGGAATTGTTTTGTCGGGGCACAGTAACGTGTGCCCCTGTACTGCCTAATGGGAAGGAACAGATATGAAACTCCAGCATTTACGTGAA
>DAOUCB010000114.1:0-27924 GCA_034432495.1 Anaerolineae bacterium
GGCTGGTTTTTTCCGGCGGCGGTGATGACGAGATTCGGGCGACGGCTCTCGCTCGCATGGCGGCGGATGGCGCGGTTGCCTGCGTCTCGCTGACGGGCGATCCCGATCACCTGCTCGACGACATTGCCGACCTGGGCGCACCAACAGGCTATCTGGTGGATGTTTACGGCGAAGACGATGCCACGCTGAACGACAAGCTGTCGCAATCGGGGATGGTGATCATCGCAGGCGGGGAAGATGCTGCTCACGTGCGCGGGGCGCTGCGGGGCGCGGCACTGGAAGGAGTTCAGGCGGCCTACGCGAACGGGGCGATCATTTTGCTGGAAGGCTACAGCGCGACCGCATTCGGCTCATGGTTAATCCATGAGACGATTGAGGACGGGTTAGAATGGTTAGTAGGCGCGGCGGTGCTGACCAACGTCGAGGATGCGGCGCTGTATGCCAAGCCGATTTTCGCCGCGCAGCCGGAAGGGATCGCCGTCAACGTGAGAACCGGGTCGGCGCTGGCGCTGGGGCCAGACGGGCAGATTGAGCGGTGGGGTGAGCGCGAAGTCACGATTGTGCTGGGGCCTGCTTACGGAACATAAACAGACAGTACTAATGGCTGAGGCAATCATTAAATCAGTAAAGGTGATTTGCGAAGAAATGAGCCATACTTCGTAAAATTGCATCCTCAGTACTTGGTACTTAATACTTGGTACGAAAAGGGGATTTTCAATGCCTGCAACAATTCTTGTCGGAGCGCAGTGGGGTGATGAGGGGAAAGGCCGCGTCACGGACTGGCTCGCCAGCCAGTCGGACGTGGTGGCGCGCTTCGCTGGCGGTGACAACGCCGGTCATACCGTGAATGTGGGTTCAACGGTTTATAAGCTGCATCTGCTTCCGTCGGGTATCCTGCGCGAACACGTCGTGGGTGTGCTGGGCGGCGGCATGGTGATTAATCCGGTCAATCTGCTGCGCGAGATTGACGAGATGACCGCGCTGGGCATCGAAATCACGCCGGAGCGATTGATCATCAGCACGCGCGCGCACATCATTTCGCCTGCCCACATTGCGCTCGACAAAGCGTCGGAACAGGCACTGGGCGCGGGTAAAATCGGGACGACGCTGCGCGGCATCGGCCCCGCCTACATGGACAAAACCGGACGCAGCGGTTTACGCATGGGGCAGATGATCGAGATCGAAGCCTTTGCCGATGCGCTCTACGCGCAGATCGAAGGCGCGAATGCCAAGCTCGCTCGTGACGGCTGCGAAACGATTGACGCACAGAAAAGCGCTGAAGCCTATATTGACGCGGCAACGCGGCTGCGCCCGTTCCTGCGTGACACGACTCAGTATTTGAACGAGCGGCTGCGACAGGGTGCGCGGGTGCTGTGCGAAGGCGCGCAGGGGACAATGCTCGACATCGATCATGGCGATTACCCGTTTGTGACCAGTTCTTCGCCGACTTCGGGGGGCGCGCTGACCGGGTTGGGTTTCGGCCCGATGTATGTGGATCGCGTGGTGGGCGTGACCAAGTGCTTCAGCACGCGCGTCGGTTCGGGGCCGCTGCCGACTGAGCTTTCCGGCGAACTGGGCGACCGACTGCGCGGCACGGGCGAAAGCTTCTGGGACGAGTTTGGCACGACAACGGGGCGTCCGCGTCGGTGCGGCTGGCTCGACACGGTGATGCTGCGCTATGCAGTGCAGGTCAACGGTTTCAGTGACATGGTGGTGACCAAACTTGACATCCTAAGCGGTTTTGACGAGCTGCAAATCGCAACCAGCTATGAACTCGACGGTCAGGTGATTGACTTTCTGCCGGTGACGACGGCGGAACAGAGCCGGGTGAAGCCGATTTATGACACGCTGCCCGGCTGGCAGGATGACCTCAGCGGCGTGCGGCGCTGGGATGATTTGCCCCAGGCAGCACGCGCCTATATCGACCGAATTGCGGCGCTGTGTGAGACACCCGTCAATACCGTCAGTGTTGGGCCGGAACGCGATCAGTTGGTGCATCGGGGTTAGTCATGGTAACGTATGAAGTGGGACGAGAAGCACCGATAGGTCACGTGCCGCAGCGCGTGGTCTCGCTCGTCCCCAGCGTGACTGAATCGCTGTTCGAGTTGGGCGTTGGCGACTGCCTGATCGGCATCACCGATTACTGCGTCTATCCGGCGCAGGAAGTGGCACGCTTACCTCGCATGGGCGGGACGAAAAACCCGAATATCGAGCAGATTATCGCACTTCAGCCGGATCTCGTCATTGTGAATCAGGAAGAGAACCGCAAGGAAGATGCCGAAGCGCTCAAAGCGGCTGGAATCGCCGTGTGGGTGACGTATCCGCGCACGGTACGCGACGCATTCAACCTGCTGTGGGCAATCATGGATTTGTTTGATGAGCCGTCGATGGTGGAGCGGGTGCGGGCGATGGAGTGGACGTGCGACTGGCTCGAACGAATGGAATATGAGCCAGCCTGCAAGGTGTTCGTGCCGATCTGGTATGAGCCGCTGATGACCTTCAATGCCGATACGTATGCCCACGATTTGCTGCGGGTTTGCGGCGGTGAGAACGTTTTCGCGGAACGCGAGCGCCTGTTTCCTTTGAAAGCCGATTTGGGCGAAGCGGATGCGCTCGCTCCCGACGATCCCCGGATTGCCGAACGCGACACACGCTATCCGCGTGTTACATTTGCAGAGATTGAAGCCGCGCAGCCGGATGTGGTTTTGCTGCCAAGCGAACCGTTCGAATTTAATCAGACGCACGTTGAGATTTTTGCCGCGCTCGATATTCCGGCGGCACGCACTAAAAAAATTCATCTGGTGGATGGATCGCTTCTGACGTGGCATGGCACGCGCGTCGGGCGCGCACTAAACAGCATTCCTTCGCTTCTATGTGACGAGTCAAGCTGATGTCAGAACCCAACTGGGTGGACGTTGTCAGTATCATCGCCCACGATTTGAAAACACCGATTACATCAGCCAGAGGCTATATTGAGCTGATCAAATACAGCGGCGAGTTGAATGAGCGGCAGGAGTATTTCAACGAGCGCGCATTGGTCGCGCTGCAGCAAATGGAACAGTTGGTGGCGCGGCTGCTGGAAGTTGCCTGGATCGATGCAGAACGCCCGCTGCAAACGGGGACGTGCGATCTGGTCGTCGTGATCCACAACTCGGTGGCGATGCTTCAGGAATATTCCGAGCGCCGTCATGTGACGCTGCATGTTGAGATCGACCCGGCACTGGGGCTGATTCAGGCAGAGGAAAATCGTCTGAGCCAGGTCGTGCTCAATCTGCTGAGCAACGCGATTAAGTACAATCGCCCTCAGGGAGACGTCTGGGTGACGGCGAAGGGCAGCGCGGATTCGGTCGAAGTTTCGGTGCGCGATACCGGAGTGGGGATTTCACCGGATGATCAGCGGCACATCTTTGATCGCTTTTTCCGTGCCAATACAGGACACGAAAAAGAGAAAATCGACGGGACGGGTCTCGGTCTGTCGATTGTCAAGTCGCTGGTGGAAAAGCACGGCGGGCAGGTGTGGGTCGAAAGCCAGGTCGATGTCGGTTCGACATTTGCCTTTATTCTGCCGCGTTCGCCGCAGTTGAATGAGGGGCACGAGAGTGCTCGTGAACCGAGCAACGGCCTGATGGATGCCGCCGAGGGCTTCGACTTTATACCGGAAGAGAACAGCAACGAAGAACTCGATGCCGTTGACGATAACCTACAAGAGCCAACACAGACTTACGTGGATCGCGATGAAACGGGTGCATCGGCACAGGAATAGAGAGTGGGGAACTTCGAGGAGATGTGATCAGCCCCTCACCCCCGACCCCCTCCCCGAATTCAAGGAGGGGGCGAAAAACAAAACCGTTCACGGGAAGATTTTTGGCATTTTACAAAGGTGTCCTCTCCTCAGCGCAAGCGGGGCGAGGGGAGAAAAAACGAGCGAACCTGTGCGATGACAACTTGCTTTAGGCACCATGCTCGCAATCTTTCCCACTCCACAGGAATAACATGCTTGCACGAGTTTGTTCCAAAGAGTACAATCTATTTTAGCCAGCTTTTTACATGCGGAGGGTGCGCGTGAGACGGTTTACATTTTTCGTCGTTCTGATTTTTGTGCTGCTTGCGGGCGGCGGTTTGACGTCTCTGCTCATTAGTAGCGGCGGTAATGTTCTTCCATTTCTCAATCAGGTCAATGCCCCGGATGCTGATCCAACGACCATGCTCGCCTGGAAGGCCAACCAGTTCTTCCTCTTTATCGCCTTTGTGCTGTTCAACCTGATTGGGATAGCGGCGACGATTGGCATTCTGATCTGGTTGATTGACTGGCAGCTCAAGCGCAGCAAAGCGGATGCCAACGCAGCGGCGACCGAGGTCACTGCACAAGATTCATAGAATTGTGGGATTACGCGCTGCACCCCTCACCCCGGCTGACCGTGCGAACAAAGGATGTTCGCAATAGGTCAGTTTCCCCTCTCCCACGCAAGCGCGTCGAGGGTGGAAAATGAGACTAGCAATCCTGGTAGAATTGTGGGATTACTGTAAAATTCTATAGAAATCTCCACAGATTGATATAGAATTTAGACTATCGTTTAATGTTGAGGTCGTATGCGTTTACGTTTATTCCCGACACTGGTGCTGATCACGGCGCTGCTGACGGTGGTTCTGATTGTGCTGGGCGGTGTCGTTCGCGTCACTGATTCCGGGCTGGGCTGTGGTGATCACTGGCCGCTATGCAATGGCACGATTTTCCCTTCACTTGACAACATTACGGCCTGGATCGAATGGATGCACCGTCTATTGGCGCTGCTGATCGGGCTATTCGGGCTGGCATCGCTGATCGTCGCCATTCGTGATTATCGCAAACAGAAGCGCGGTGTATTGTTCGCGACGATTGCGGCGGCGGCGCTCTACAGCGTACAGGATTTGCTGGGACGCGCGGTTGTCCTGAATGAACTGAATCCGGTGCTGGTGACGGTGCATCTGGCAACGGCGATGCTGCTGCTCGGATTTCTCGTCGTGGCGGCAGTGATGTCGAGTTATGTGCCTAAAACGCATACTCAACGCGACCGTTTCACGGCGCTGGCGCTGATCACGGCGGCGCTGTCTTTCATCATCATCCTGACGGGCGCATTTGTGCGCGGCAGCGGCGCGACCCTTGCCTGCCTGACGTGGCCCGCCTGCAATGGTGAAATTTTCCCGTTTGATCAAGGGACACTGGCAACGATTCAGATGATGCATCGTTTCGCCGTTGTGGCGCTGGGTATTTCACTGGTGCTGCTGGTTGGGTCAGCCTGGACGAGCCGCACCGGTCGCGCGCGCACACTGGCGCTGTTGGCGCTGGTCGCCTATTTGTGTCAAGCCGGGGTGGGCGCGATGGTGGTTTTCAGCCGCGCAGAAGATGTTTGGGGCGCGGCGCACGTTGGTTTCGCGGCGGTGACCTGGGCGCTGCTGATTGTATTAAGCGTAATTGAAACGTCCAATACTGCCGAGCGATTGGAAGGTGAATGGCAAGCTCAGTCGGAACCACTTCTCAACTAGGAAAACCAAGCTTCAAGAAGACACTTCGTGCTTACCTGGAGCTGACCAAGCTCCCGATTGTCCTCTTGCTGATTTTTACGACTCTCACCGCTATGATGATTGCGTCCAATGGACGACCTGACGCGGGCGTGCTGATCGCAACGCTGATTGGCGGGGCGCTCTCCGCAGGCGGCGCAAGCGCGATCAACCAGTATTATGATCGCGATCTGGACGCGAAGATGAGCCGCACGGCACGCCGTCCGATTCCATCGGGACGGATTGAGCCGCTGAATGCGCTGCTTTTTGGCCTGGGGCTGATTGTCTGGTCAACCTTTATTCTCGGCTTCTTCGTCAACTGGCTGGCTGCGGGTCTGGCATTTGGTGGCGCGCTCTACTATGTGGTCATCTATACGATGCTGCTCAAGCGCAACACGGTCGTGAACATTCTGATCGGCGGTGGCGCGGGAGCGATGCCGGTGCTGGTGGGCTGGGCAGCAGTGACCGGAAGCCTGAGTTATGAGGCGTTCATCCTGTTTGCGATCATTTTCTACTGGACGCCGCCGCATAGCTGGGCGCTGGCGCTGTTGGTCAACACCGATTATGCGCGCGCTGATGTGCCGATGATGCCCGTTGCCAAAGGTGAAGCGGTGACGCGCCAGCAAATTCTGATGTATGCGATTCTGCTACTGTTGATCAGCCTGCTGCCGGTGATTTTTGGGTTTCTCGGCCCGATTTACATGCTGGCGGCGCTGGTGCTGGGCGGCGGCCTGATTCGCACGGCGCTGCTGCTCATTCGTTCCAAAACTGGCGCGGCAGCACGCACCGCCTACAAGTTCTCGACAGCCTACCTCGCCTTTCTGTTCATGGCGATGATCCTCGACCGGGTTTTTCTGAGAATTTTCCTCTAACTGCTGAATTGACAGGGGCGCAGCGAGGCGCATTCGGATTTTGCTGTGCCCCCTGTCTGGAATCCACCTTATGACGCAAAAACAATTCAACTGGCGGACACTGGGCTGGCAGGTTTATCTCGCGCTGGCTCTGTTTGTGCTGGTCGTCGTAATCTTTGGAGCGGCGCTGGTGGCGCTGCAAACGACCCCAGCACCCACGCCGGAGCCGATCCCCACAATCAGCGATGACGCGCAAAACCAGACTGCGGCAGCGACGAGCGAACCCGTTTCCGAGCGCGTGGCGGCGCTGCTGGCGATGGGCAACGCGGTCGATGGTCAATCGGTGATCAATCAGTATGGCTGTCACGTTTGCCATACGGCGCAGGTGGCGGGTGTTGGCCCCTCGTGGGTGGGCATCGCGGCACGCGCGGCGACGCGCAAAGCGCCGATGTCGGCGGCTGATTATCTCTACGAGTCGATCACCCAGCCCGCTGCGTATGTCGTGCCGGGTTATCAGAACGTGATGCCGGGAGATTTCGGTGCGCGCATGAGCGATTTGGAACTGGCGGACGTGATCGCTTACCTGCTGACGCCGAACGCGAAGTAAACCAGAGTAACGAGTGCTGAGTACTGAGAGCGTCTTTGTAAATGGGAACATTGCGTTTTGTTCAGTACCCCTCTATCCCCGACCCTTTCTCCCACACAAGCGGGGAGAAAGGGAGAAAAGCAAGCGCACGGTTCCAGAGATTTCTCTATAAAACATCGGGGCTTGAGGCGAATCATGCGTCATAAAAACATTCACAAACACGCTCTGAGTGCTGAGTGCTGAGTAACGAGAGCATTACCGTTTAAAGTTTTGTTATACTCCTCTCCCCCGACCCCCCTCGCGCGAACAAGTTCGCATTACGCAAGCGGGGAGAGGGGAGAAAAACGGCGCTTTTCTTTGCGCTGTTCTCGGATTTAGGAGCGCAATTAAGCGTAATACCGTTTTAAACGGTAATCCTCTGAGTACCGAGTTCAATACATCTTAGCGACAGATTCGCTATAATTGAGCGGAAACAACGCTTTTCTGTGTGAACGCTAGGTTCGCTGTGGTTCAATATCTTTTTAGGCTACACATTTCACGAGGGATTCGGTGACGGTTCAAAAGATTTTGCTCTACCCGAAGGATGAAGCAGCGCTGCGGCGAAAATCGCTGCCCGTCAAGCGGCTCGATGATGAGGTCAAAGCGCTGATCGGCGACCTGAAAGATACGCTGGCGACGCAGGCCGGAGCGGGATTGGCTGCGCCGCAAATCGGCGTGCTGAAACGGGTGGCACTGGTGCGCTTTGGGCAGGATCAGGGGGAAATTGGGCCGCCGATTGCGCTGATTAACCCGATCATCACGGCGGCGGGGCCGCTGGGTAAAGGCTTCGACGGCTGCCTGAGTATGCCGGGGCTGGCGACGTGGGATACGCTGCGCCCGACCTGGCTGACCTTCACCGCACGCGACGAAAACTGGAAGCAAATCAAGCTGCGGGTCGAGGGGATTGATGCGATTGTCGTGCATCATGAAGTCGATCACCTGAACGGGGTGCTGTTTCTGGATCGGATGGACAAGGGCGGCAAACTGTACGTCGCGCAGAAGGACGAAAACGGGGAAGATCGCTTTATTGAGTTAGGGAAAGCCTTCTCGTAGTGTGCATTCGGCTCGTGAGACCATTTACAAAATCTTCCCTCGCAATTACGACACAAAGTATGTAATATTCTATCAGTGGCGACGACGCACCCTATCCGGCTGCGTGTCAAGAGTCGCTCGGCTTTCAACCTGAAGTGGATTAAACGATGTACCTGGATGCATTTACACTCTCGGCGCTGGTCGATGAGTTCATGGACGTACTGGTCGGCGGGCGCGTGCAGGATTCGCTGAGCGTCGATGAAACGGGGCTGGGGCTGGAAATTTACGGCGCACACCAGCGGCGCTACCTGTATATGAGCGCGGATACGCAGACGCCGCGCGTCCAGATTGTGCCGGAAAAGCTGCGGCGCGGGGTGCAGACACCGACTCAACTGGGGCTGCTGTTCCGGCGCGATATTGAGGGCGGGCTGGTAACGCACGTGAGCCAGCCAGACTGGGAACGTATTCTGCACATCGATGTGGAGAGCGAGCAGGGTGAGTTCACGATCATCATCGAGCCGATGGAGCGGCGCAGCAATATTCTGCTGGTGCAGGACGGCATGATCCTCGACTGTATGCGGCGGGTGGGGCCGGACGAGAACCGCTACCGCGTGAGCCTGCCGAATCACCCATATGTGCCACCGCCGCCGCAAGTTGGCAAGCTGAACCCGTTCACGCTGACACTGGAAAGCGTGATGGGGATGTTCGCGCAGAACGACGACCCCAAGCGCAAAACGCATCAGGTGCTGACTTCGCGGGTGCTGGGGATGAGTCCGCTGCTGGCGAAGGAAATCGTCTACCGGATGACGAAGACGACCGATCAGAAAGCTGACAGCGCTGACGCCGAAAAGCTGCTGGCGACGATCCAGAGTGTGATTGCGCCGCTGCAACGGCGTGACTGGCAGCCGGGCGTGGCGCAGAACGAGCGCGGTATTCAGGCGTACAGCGTGTATCCGCTGGAAAGCCTGGACGGCTGGCACAGGGTCGCGTCGGTCAGCGAGGCGATGACACTGTTTTATACTGCTCCCGTCGGCGAAGATGCCTACAACGCGGGGAAAGTGCCAGTGCATGAGGCGATCCGCGAGGCGGCGGATAAACTGCGGACGAAACTGGCATCGCTTCAGCGTTCGATGACGGACGAGACGGAGCGCGAAAGCCTGAAGCAAAGCGGCGAATTGATTCTGGCGTATCAGTACACGATTCAGCCGAAGCAGACGGAACTCCGCGCCCAGTACGAGATGGATGCGCCGGAACTGGTAATCGCGCTCGACCCAACGATGACGGCGCTGGAAAACGCGCAGCGCTACTTCCAGAAGTACAACAAAGCCAAAGGCGCACTGGAAGACGTGCCGCGTTTGATCCGCGAGACCGAGAACGAAATTGGCTTTTTGACGCAACTGACGACCGACCTTGAACTGGCGGCGAACTGGCCGGAGATCGACGAGGTGCAGCAGACGCTTCAGGCGCGTGGCTACTGGAAGGGCAAAGCAACCACGCGGATTGCGTCGAAGAGCGCGCCGCTGCGGGTTGTGAGCAAGGACGGCTTTGTCGTGTGGGTGGGGCGGAACAGCCGCCAGAACGAGATCGTGACCTTCGACAAGGGCGGGCCGCAGGATTTGTGGATGCACGCGCACGGCGTCGCGGGGGCGCACGTGATCGTCAAGGTCGATGGGCGGCAAATCCCCGATAAGGTGCTGGAAGGGGCGGCAGCGCTGGCGGCGTATTACAGCGCCAGCCGGAGCGAAGGCCGGGTGATTGTGGACACAACCTACCGCCGCTACGTGCGCAAGATCAAGGGTGGGGCGGCAGGGATGGTGACGTATAAAAACGAGCAAACGCAGACCGTCGCACCCAGTGGGAATACGGACTTTTAGAGAGGATAATCGTATGGCTGAGCAGCGTCTCGTTCCGAAAATCGGCGACAAAGTGAACCTGCAGGATTATGACCCCGGTTATACGGGGAAGAAGGAAAAAGACAGCGCACGCAAGGAAACGCAGAAGCTGGAAACGAAGCTGGCAGAGCTTCAGGAGAAACTTTACGCGCAGGGTTCACAATCGCTGCTGATCGTGCTGCAAGCGATGGACGCGGGCGGGAAGGACAGCACGATCAAGAAGGTGTTCAACAGCGTTAACCCGCAGGGGGTGCGCGTCGCCAGCTTCAAAGCGCCGAATGCGAATGATCTGGCGCATGACTTTCTGTGGCGCATTCATCAGCAGACGCCGCTGGACGGCTATATCCAAATTTTCAATCGCAGTCACTACGAGGATGTGCTGATTGTACGCGTCAACGAACTGGTTCCGAAGGATGTGTGGGAAGCTCGCTACGAACACATCAACAACTTCGAGCGGCTGGTGGCGGACAGCGGTACGCGCATCCTCAAGTTTTATCTGCACATCAGCAAGGATGAGCAGAAGGAACGCTTTCAGGAGCGGCTGGATCGACCGGACAAGTGGTGGAAATTCGCGGTCGGTGACCTGGATACGCGCAAAAAGTGGGACGATTACATGGAAGCGTATGAGGCGGTGCTGACGAAGTGCAACACCGAGTACGCGCCCTGGTACATCGTTCCGGCGAATCACAAGTGGTATCGCGACCTGGTGATTACGCGGGCGATTGTCGAGACGCTGGAAGATATGAAGGTGGATTATCCCAAGCCAACTGAGGATTTGACGGGAATCAAGATTCCGGACTAAACGAAACGAAAAGAAGGACTGAGGACTGATAGATAACCGATATAGACACTGCCTGATTTTGGTGGCTTGGAAACAGGGCGCAGCACGCTGCGCCCCTACAAGAACCAGGGCAGACACACGGGTCTGCCCCTACAGATTAGACTGTATCTATTAAGGTCATCTATGAGTTAAAAGCGAAACGATATTTCACCACAGAGGACACAGAGGACACAGAGAAGCGATAGCAGGAATGTGATGCTCAGTGTCCTAATCCCGTAGACGATTTGTCTGATTTTGGTGGGCGCAGCAAGGCGAACTTTGTTCGCACCACCCCTACAAGTACTGCACGAACACGTGGGATCGCTCCTATAAAAGACCCACCCAAATTTGTTTGGTCATTCACTAGGGAGCAACTGCTGTTTTAAGACGCCCGCCAGCCACAGTTCATAGTCATCGAGCGACCAGCCCGCGACGGCGACGAGTTCGTTGTAGATTTCGGCATGGGTGAGCGCCAGCAGGACTGCGCAGGTTTGCTCCAGGCTCAAATCCTGGCGCAGCTTCGGATAGATTTGTTCGACAAACTGGCGCAGGTTGGCGCGCCGCCCATTAAGCGCCTGCTGTAATTCTGCCGCCGCTTCCGGGTCGGCGCTGGCGGCACTCTCATAAATTGCCATCATGGTCGCGCCTGCTTCCCACTGGCGGCGGGTGGCGCGCGCGGCGATTTCGAGAAAACGAGCGGGGCTGCCCTGAGCAACCCCCTGCGCGTAGAGTTCGCGCACCTGCGTTGCCGTATGCCATGCCTGCCGTATCTCGTGCAGGATTCCCCGCTTATTGGTGAAAATTGAATAGACGGTGCTGACGGCGACGCCCGCTTTCGCCGCAATCGCCTCAATCGTGGTCACTGTATAGCCCTGCTCCAAAAAAAGCGAGGCTGCCGATTCGACGATCAGACTGCGGGTAGCGAGCGCCTGTTTCTGGCGATGTGTGAGTGGTTTGTTGACATTTTCCATTGTTTGATTATATCATGGAACTGTTGAATGTAGTTAAACTACAATGAATGAAGGTGAGCTATGTCTGTAAATGTAAATGAAGCTCTTGTTCGTGAATTTCTGGAACGCGGATTTAATTCGGGCGATCTAGCGGTGATTGACGAGCAGGCCGCGCCCGATGGAATCGATCATCAGGAGCCGCCGGGGACGGATTTCATCAGCCATCTGAAACAAGTGGTCAGTGCGCTGCGCGGGGGCTTTCCCGATCTGCACTTCGAAATTCATCATCTGGTGGCGGATGGTGAGATCGTCGCGTTTCACTCAACGATGACGGGAACCCATACTGGCGTGCTGCGCGTGCCCAACATGCCGCCGGTCGCGCCGACGGGCAAATCAATCAAGGTCGCGCACATGCACTTCGTTCGGATTGTTGATGGCAAGACGACCGATCTGTGGCATGTGTGGGATACGCCGACGATGATGCGTCAGCTTGGCGTGATGCCGATGCCGCAGCGCAACACGGCCTGATCAGGTGTTCATGGCGCGGCGGGCGGCGTCGAGGACACGGGCGGCGGTGATGTCGCGCACGCAGGGGTGGCATTTGGGATCGTCGCTGCCCCAATCGAGGACGCGGCAGGGACGGCAGCCGATGTTCGAGGTCAGCACCTGATGGCGGCTTGGCGATCCCCAAGCGCCAAATTCGACTGGATCGGCAGGGCCGAAGAGCGTTACCGTCGGCGCGCCAGCGGCAGCAGCGAGATGGAGCGGCCCGCTATCGGGGCCGAGAACGACATCACAGCGCTCAAAGAGGGCGGCGAGCGATCCGACACCCGTGTCGCCCGCCATGATGCAGGCGCGATTCTTCATGCGAGTGGCAATGCGCTGGCAGAGCGCCAGTTCGTGGTCGCTGCCCGTGAGAATGACCAGCCCGTCAAGCTGATCCGCGAGGACATCCGCGACATACGCCCAGCGATCTTCTTCCCACTGCTTGACCCACGTCCCGGAACCGGGATGAATGGCGATCAGGGGAGTCCCGCGATCCACATCCCACTCTTCAAGATACCCCGTCACCCAGGCGCGGTTAGCGTCATCAACCGGGAAGTGCAGGGGCAGGTCTTCGCGGGCGATGGCTCCGGTCAGGCGTTCGACGAGGCGGGCGTTCTGTAAAATGGCGTGCTGGTGCTGTGGGACGATGGCTTCGGTCAGAAACGGGGCAACGTCGGGCGTGTTGTAGCCGATGCGCTGGCGAATTCCGGCGAGATAGGTCATGAGCGCGCCCCACCAATGATCGGGGCGGAAGATGATGGCCGTGCCGTAGCCGATGCGACGCAGGCTGCGGGCAGACTCGATGACGAGTTCGTAGGGCGAACCGATGCTGGTCTTCTCGCGGCGGGTGAAGCCGGGAAAGGGCAGCGTGAGGATAACGTCGAGTTCACTGAAGTTTGCCAGCACGCTGGCTGACCATGATCCGACGAGCGCGTGAATTTCGGCGCTGGGATGGGCGGCACGGAGTGCGCGAATCGCCGGGGTGGTGAGCAGCACGTCGCCGAGATGATCCGGGCGAATGAGCAGAATACGATCAACCGCTTTGCGCTGCGGCGGAATGGGCAGCGCGGCAATCGTCTGCAAGGCGGCGCGACGGATGCGATGTTTGAGCGGCAGGGCATGGAAGGCTTCCGCCATGCCACGATTACGCAGAACGAGCGCCTCTCTATCCAAGACCAATTTCCCGGTAGATGTCGAGCAGGCAGGGGATGAGCGCTGACCAGTCGTAGTGCTTGCGAACGATCTTCTGGGCGCGCTGACCGAGCGCGGCGCGCTCTTTGGGCGATTGGAGTAGGCGTGTCACGCCGCTGGCGAAAGTCGATTCGCTGTCTGCGATGATGAGCGCGTCACGGGTTTCGCTGTCCAGACCAGCGACAGCGGCAGAGGTGGCGACGACGGCGCAGCCTGCTGCCATCGCTTCAAGGATTTTGAGGCGTGTGCCGCTGCCCATGCGCAGCGGAGCGACGTAAACCCGGGCGGCGTGTAAAAAGGGCTGTACCTGACTGACCCAGCCCGTCACTTCGACATGATCATCTTCACGCAGGGTTTGCAGGGTGGCGTGCGGTTTTTGCCCGACGATGTAGAGATGCGCGTCGGGACACTGGGCACGAATCCTGGGGAGGATGGCGGCGGTGAACCACTGCATGGCATCGACGTTGGGGCGATAGTCCATTTTCCCGGTGAAGACCAACACTGCGCCGCCAAGTTCGACGCCCTGATCGGATTCCGCGTAGTCATCGGTGAAAATGCCGTTGGGCAGCACCTCTACCTGATGATCGGGGCGGAACGGGCTGAGTGCGGCGGCATCTTCTGGCGAAACCGCAATGACAGCATCGGCCTGGGCGCAGACCGAATGCTCGAAGTGGGCGATGCGGCGTGCCTGAATACGCGAGAAGATCGAGGCGGCAAGGCGGCTGCGGCGGCTGCGTTCGACGTTGGCGATGATGTTTTGCAAAGCATATTCGGCATTATGCGCGTCGTAGATCAACTTCGCGGAGGGCTGCAACTGCCGCGCGAGGGCGAGATTGATCGTCATCTCCAGCCCTTCGAACTGAATCAGGTCGAAGCGCGTTTGTTTGAGCAGGTCGCGCAGGCGTTCGCGGAAAGGCGGCGAGTCGAAGCGGCGCGCCAGATCGGGCTGCCCGGAGAGGAGCAGATCGCGCAGGCGGTGGAGCGTCGTGCGCGGCGGCGGCGCGACGGTTTCGATGCGCGCGCAGTATTTTGGCAGCGGCGACGCTGTATCAGATCGTCCGCTGGCGCTGTTCGCGCCCTCGTGAAAGCTGAGCAGGCTGATACTGTGACCGGCATCATGCAGGCCGCGTAAAATCCCAAGATTGCGGAGCGCGCCGCCCTGATGCGGTGGATAAGGTAAGGAAGGTGTCAGCAGCAGAATCTGCATAGTATCCTGTCAGGGATGGGTGGTATAGACCGACAATGCGATTTTGGCGGTGTTTTCCCAAGTAAAGGTGGCGGCGCGCTGGAGACCCGCTGCGCGCTGTTCGAGCCGCCATGCTTCGTCCGTGAGCGCTGTGTGCATGGCCTTCGTCAGCGCAGCTTGATCATCGGGGGCAACCTGTAATCCGACCGGGCCGACAACTTCGGGCAGCGACGAGGTGCTGCTGACGATAGGCATCGTGCCGGAGGCCATCGCTTCGAGCGCGGGAAAACCAAAGCCTTCGTAAAAAGAAGGTGTCACGAGCGCCAGCGCCCCGTTGTAGAGGGCGGGCATGGCATCCTGCGGGACGGCCTCACGCCAGAGCAGTTGATCGCCGAGATTGAGGGCTTCGATCTTCTCGCGATGCTCGTCAAAATTCCAGCCCATGCGTCCCGCCAGAACGAGGGGCGGCGCGTCGGGCATCATGGCGAGCAGGGCGCGATAGGCTTCGACCAGACCGTCAATGTTTTTGCGCGGCTCGAACGTGCCGACGAACAGAAAATACGTCTCTGGCAGTTCGAGCGCGCGGCGATAATGATCGACCGTTTCGCTGGGGAGCGGTTGAAAACTCTCATCGACGCCGAGCAGATGCACCGTAATTTTCCCTGCCGGGACGCCGAGTATGGTCATCATGTCGCGCTTGCTGGCTTCGCTGTCCGTCAGAATGTGATCAGCGTGCTGTACGGCGTAGTGAATCTGATCGTTGTAGTAGTGGCGGCTTTCGGCGGTGAGGAACTGCGGATAATGCAAAAAGGTCAGGTCATGGACGGTGATGATGTGGCGACCTGCGCCAAACTGCGGCGGGATGAAGTCGGTGGTGTGGAATACGTCGAGACGGCGCGGCAGGAGTTCGGCGGAGAGGGCATAGCGTTCGATGCGATGATGCGACGGTGTCCAGAGCGGTGCAGCCTGAAAACGACTCACCCGTGACTCGCGATCTTTGCGACTGTGAAAGACCGTGTAGCGATTGACGCTATCGAGCCGTTCCAACGCTTCCACGAGACGAACGATGTAAGTGCTGATTCCGCCGGTGCGGTAGTAGGTCAGGCGTGCATCGATTCCAATGTGCATAGTATCGGGGAGTATAGCCGCCCGCAGGGATCATGTCCAGAAAAAGGGAGGACTGAGGACTGAGGACTGAGGACTGAGGACTGAGTGCTGAGGACTGAGGACTGAGGACTGAGGACTGAGGACTGAGGACTGAGGACTGAGGACTGAGGACTGAGTGCTGAGTGTGCGTTTGTAAAGAGAAGTATTACGTCTGTTGATTGCCCCTCTATCCCCGACCCTTTCTCCCACGCAAGCGGGGAGAAAGGGGGAAAAACAAGCGCATAGTTTCATAGGTTGCTTCATAAATATCAGGACTTGAGGTGAATCAAGCGCCATAAAAACTTTTGCAAACGCGTTCAGAGTGCTGAGTAAAAGCGAAAAGAACGTGATGCGGAAAAAGTTCACGTAAGGGTTGGTCATAGGGTGGAAAAAGGGACAGAAACTTCTTCTGTCCCACATGAGCTTTTGATGGTCAGGGTAGATTTGCTGAGCAGACAGGGCTAGAAGACGACTGTCCAGCCTTCGCGCGCCTGATCCTGCGTATACTGCACGCCGTCGATTTTCAGCCCGTTGGCATCCATCAGGGTGATGATGCCGCCCTTGTTGCCCAACTGGACATTCTGGGGCAGCGGGAACATCTGCGCTGCGCCGGACGCAATCGTGCCGGAAATCGTGCATTTGTTTTTGAGGCGATCTGCGATTTGCCAGCCGGAAACGTCGATAGGATTGGGCGTGGTGTTGAGCAGCGTGACGGTCTCGTGTTCAGGGGCTGGGCCGATGGGATTGACCAGCGCGGCGATAATGCGCACGCTGAAATCGGGTTCTTCGGGGCGCGGCTGATTGCCAGGGGTTGGGCCTTCGACAACCACAATTGCATGACCCGTTTGATCATCGGTGTGCCAGGCTTGTGAAGCGAAGGCAAAAAACATCGCGATCCACTGGTTTTGCGATGGAAAATTGATGAGCAAACCGCCATCCTGCCAGACGCCGTCATCCTTGGTGTATTGTTTGTCGAGACTGCCCTGATTCATGTGCGTATCGTGGACACCGTTATCCGGCTGGAAGTGGAAGGTTTTATTGACTGCGTTCGATTGGGGCCAGCGCGAGCCGAAGGCGTAAATTCGCGCGGTCGCGTCCTGGCGCGCTCGCTCGGTGTAGAGGCCAATCTGCCCATAGAGATCGTTTTC
This sequence comes from Anaerolineae bacterium, assembly GCA_034432495.1. GTDB lineage: Bacteria > Chloroflexota > Anaerolineae > Aggregatilineales > Phototrophicaceae > Flexifilum. Next base: position 16,926 of record DAOUCB010000114.1, read on the forward strand.
GGTGTCCGGGAGGTCAGAGTCAAGCGGAGTCATCTGGGTGCGGTCAAACAGGTTGGCGCGAATATAGTCGAGCGCAACGCCACCGGGTTGGCTGGGGAGGGCATGAAAGCCATCGGCAAGCGCCTGTAGGGGTGCCAGGATGGGATGGGTGAAATTCTTGTCCTGGAGAAAGAGCAGGCGCGAGTCGAAGCCTTTGGCGACTGAGCGAACGTTGGTGGGGATGCTAAAGTGAGTTCCCCCGGCAAGGACGTGAATATAAAAGTGGGGTGATTTGTCGGAAGCGGGATCAGGTTTGGTTTCGAGCACCTGCCCCTTCAGCACCCATAGCTGGGAATTGGCATAATCGAATCATCCTCTTCATACAAAAAAATTCTATTGCGATAATAAGTATACGCACATTTGATGAGGACGCGAAAGGGAGATCGCGAAGATTTAACATCGCCGTAGGAAAAATGGTTGGATATGAAAGGGCAGACCGTATGGTCTGCCCTTGAGGAGCGCGGTAAATTGGATGTGAAGCCCTGCGTTTAGACGGCGGCCTTCTTGCGAGCGGGCGGAGCCACCAAAACGAAGTGATCCTGCGGGCGGTTGAAGAGTTCGTGGAGATGCCCGGCTTCGTTGGACTGGTTGTTCTCTTCGAGTGTGGTGATGTAGTAACCCAGCAGATCGCGCACGTCCTCGATGCCCTGATCGTCAAGTTCGAAGACGTCGAGAGTCGCGCCTTTGGCGATGCGGCGCTTGATGGCATCGACCGTCAGGTTCATTTCGGGCTGGATGCGCTGATAGAGCGATCCGCCGGACATGCCCGCACCCATCCAGGGGCCGGGGTCGCCGAGTACCAGCACGCGACCAGAGGTCATATATTCGCAGGCGTAGCCCTTGAGATTGGCACGCGTCGCGAGTGCGCCGAGTTCGTCACGCAGCGGAACTTTGACTTCGCCACCAAAGACGACATCTGCGCCGCTCAGGCGGATGCAGGCGCGGGTATCGGCGTTGCCCTGAACGATGAAACGACCGTACTGCGCACCATAAGCGAAACTCTTGCCGACCGAACCATCAAGGCGCTTGCCGTCATGGTTCATGCCGCGCAAAACTGCCAGCGTGCCGCCTTTGGCGCATTTGGCGACCCCGTCCTGCGCGCCGCCTTCGACCAGAATGTCGAGCTTGTCGCTGAGGAACGCGGCGAGTCCGTTACCGGGGAGGGCAGAACTGCTGAAGCGCAGGTGGACGACCTTGATCTTGTCGGCGTTCGGGAAGTCGTTGCGCTCAATCGCTCCGGCGAGGTGCGTGCCGAGCGCGCGATCCATCGCCATGACCTGCTCATCGTCGTAGGTCATTTCGCTGTCGCCGTAGCTCGACCATTCGGCGATCAACGAGGTGATCTGCTTGGTCAGGGCGTTGCGCGGGCGGGCGAGTAAACGACCGACGCCGGGGGCGAGTTCTTTGCGTTCGGGAACCGGGACGAACTGGAACAACGGTCGCAGGTCGATGCGGTCGCACATGCCAATCTGATCGAGCAGATCAGCGCGACCGACCAAATCCTGCGTGCGCTGGAAGCCCATCGCCGCCGTCCAGCGGCGAATGTCTTCACCGAGAGTCTCAAAAACGGTGACGATCCCCTGAACGGCATGTTCCTGGTCACGCGGCTCGAAGTGCTTGATGCCCTGAAGCTCAGCCTGTTCGATGGTGCGGATGTGGGTGGTGATGCCGACGTGGCAGGTGCCTTCCTGACATTTGCGGCAGATGGTACAGCCCATCGCGACCATCGCCATCGTGCCAAAGCCGACGCGATTCGCGCCGAGACAGATCATCTTGATGACGTCACGACCGGATTTCATGCCGCCGTCCGCCCAGAGTTCGACATCGGCGCGCAGGCCGCTTTCGATCAGGGCGCGGTGCGCCAGATAGAGGCCAATTTCGGCGGGCAGACCGACGTGACGGAGCGAGTGCGCGCGCGCCGCACCGGTGCCGCCTTCATAACCTGTGATGTTGATAATGTCTGCGCCCGCCTTGGCGACGCCGACGGCGATGATGCCGACGCCGGGGACGACCGGAATTTTGACCGAGACTTTTGCCAGCGGGTTGGCGGTCTTGAGTTCGTCAATCAACTGGGCAAGGTCTTCAATCGAGTAGAGGTCATGGTTGTTGCTGGGCGAGATCAGATCGACGCCGGGGGTGGTGCGACGAGCCAGCGCGACCTGTTCGGTGACTTTGTAGCCGGGTAGCTGACCGCCTTCGCCGGGTTTCGCGCCCTGCCCAATCTTGATTTCGAGGACGGCGCAGGAGTTGAGGAATTCGATGTTGACGCCGAAACGGGCGGAGGCGATCTGGTTGCCGCGATTGGGCTTGTACTTGCCCATGATGTCGGGCAGTTCGCCACCTTCGCCGTTGACGCAGAGAATATTCAGGCGGCTGGCGGACTCGGCGTAGGCTTTATAGGCCAGTTCACCCTGCGAGCCGAAGGACATCGCGCCGATGAGGATGGGCATCGAATGATTATTGATGCTGATGTCCACCGTCGCGGGATCGATGGTGCTGTTTTCGTCGGTTTTGAGGCCGATCAGGTGACGCGGCGCGACGGGCATATCGCTTTCGAGCTTGAGCATCTGCTCGGTATATTCGTCGAGACTGGTATCGCCCAGTGCAATATCCTCGATTTTCTTCCACATCTTGGGATAGAGGCGATCCGGGTTGTCGAGCCTGTTCTTGACTTTGCCCGCGAATTCGGCGGCGCGGGCTACGACATCGGCCTGAATGCTGGCCCAGGTCGTGCCACGCTCCTCGGAGCCAAAATAATTCGGTGTGTCGAAGACTTCGGCAAGGGAAGGCGCGAGACCGACCGAGCTAAAGGTCTGACCATAACCACGCAGTTCGTGGCAGCCCATCGTCGAGGTGACTTTCTGGATGCCGGTCACGAGCGCAGTAATCGTGCTGTTGAGCCGCTTGATCACTTCGTCCGAAGCGAGCGCCTCACGCGGGGCGCGGGGCGCGATCCCCAAGCCAACGGCGTAGAGCGCATAGGGGACGAGGGCGTTCGCGCCGAGACCCAGCGCCAGCACGACATCATGCAGGTCGCGCAGCGCGCCAGAGCGCAGCACCAAACCGACCTGACGACGCAGATTGGGCAGAGCGTCGGCCTCACGCAGCGCGCGATCAACCGAGGCAACGACCAGCAGTGGGTCAATCCAGAGGCGTTCGCCCTTGAATACATCGGTGTCGTCCAGAATGATGCAGGCCGCGCCATCCATAACTGCTGTGACTGCCTCGGCTTGCAGACGTTTAAGCGCTGCGGGGATAGCTTCGTCCTCTGCCGCGCTGGTCGAAAGGAAGACAACGCGATCCCCGAAAGTTTCCACGAGGTCTTCGAGCGTCATCGTCCCCTGTTTCTGAGCGATGGCGCGCATATCGTCGGCTGTGCCCAAATCAGGATGACCACCGAGCAGCAGCGGAATATCAAGCTGGACGAAGAAATCGTGCGAGGCCGCGCCAATTTCGGGGCGCGCGCCCAAAATCACCGTCGTCGAGAACTGCGCCCGTTCGCGTTCGCGGTCAATCGCCGGGTTGGTGACGACAGCGACCGTTTCCTTGAAGTAGTCCGACAGGTTGACGCGCGTCTGGCTGATGGCGGCGAGTGGGCCGTCCCAACCGAGCGAACCAATCTGCTCTTTCGTCATTTCAGCCATCGTTTCCACGACGCTGAGGTGATAGCGTTCCCAGCCGAAGGCCGCCATCGACGTGGTGTTGATGGCAGTCGCGACTGCCTGCCAAGGCAGCGGATTAGCAGCGACCGCGACGGCTTCAGGGGCGACCGCAACGCCGGGTGCGCCGGAGGGAACCGGCATCGGCTGCCCGCCGTTCGGCGTCAGGGGCGCGGGCGACGGCTGCGCGCTGCGGAAAATCGACGCACCGAGTGCGCCAAAGGTTTGCGTTTTCGGCGCGCCAGCGCTGCCAGTACGTTCGCGCCAGCGCCGGTAAACATGCTGCTGAATAGCCGGATAATCCATCACCTGAATGTCTCGACCGGGCTGGATGCGGATGGCGATTTTCTCGCCGGGAGCCAGCGGCTTGGGGTCGGACGACATCATGTCAAGCGGATAGACGCCGCGCTCGGAGGAGGCAAAGAATTCCTTTTCGGTTTCGCCGAACCAGAGCGGACGCAGGCCGAGCGCATCGACGCTGAAGACACACAGATCGCCGACGCGGGTTGCCAACGCGGCTGGCCCCTGCGCGAACGGCCCGAAGGCGCGCCGGATGTCCGCATACATGGCGTGAATTTCTGGCTCGTTCTCGATCAGATCATGCTTGAAGGGCGGGAAGACGTATTCCATCGCCTCAATCAGATCGAGGCCGTATTCCATGCAGAGCGCGTCAATAGCGGCGTCGATGTCCTGTGAGTCGGAGTTGCTATCGGCGAGGTTGATGCCGAGCATGGCAGCTTCCAGACGGAAGCGCGAGATGGTGTTGAATTCGCCGTTGTGACCGAGGACATTGAAGGGTTGGGCGCGCTCAAAGACCGGGTTGGTATTGGTGCTGTAGCGGGCGTGACCGAGCGTGACCGTCGAAGCGTATTCGGGGTCGCGGATTTCGGGATAGTAGCGGCGCAGGATTTCGACCGTCCCCTGCACCTTGTAGACGACGCTGCGCGACGAAAACGAGGGGAAATGGACGCCGAATTCGCGCTCAATCGCCATTTGCAGGCGATAGATGGTATTTTCGATACGCTCGACTGGAACGCGCCCGTTCGACCCGGCGATTTGCCAGAAGAGCGGTTCGTTCTTCTCGGCGCTGCTGCCGAGTACATACGATTCGACCAGGCCGGGGCGTTCAATCAGAATGTCGAGACCGGCCTCGCTGATGCGCTCGCTGATCTGGGTGAGGATGTCTTCATATTCGCTGCGCATCCGGTTGGGAACCATCAGATGAGCAACCCAGAACGACGAACTGGTTGCCACCGACGAGCGCAGGCCTTGCAGCGCCAGCGTCTTGGCCCACAGTTCGCGCGGGATGTCGGTCATAATGCCCACACCGTCGCCTTCGCCATCGACGAAACCGGTACGATGCCCCATACGGGTGAGCGCTTCAATCGTGCGTTTCACGTTACCGTGCGTGGCCTCGCCGCCCTTGCGGACGGAGCAGATCAAAGCGCAGGCATCACGTTCACGAGTATCTTCGCGGTGAAGCGGAGCGACCCTATAATGAGGGTCGGGAACAAAATTGGAGTCGGACATCGCACTCCTCGAAGGCTAGCGTCAGAATTCAGGTCAAGGGAGGGATACTATCGGATAGTATCTCTAGTGTGAATTATATTTAGAATGGAACGTCAAAACTACAAGAAAAAAAGAGGAATATTCTGAGCATTTTGCCCAAAAAGAAATAAAGCGGGCCACGTAGAAACAGAGTCGCGTTTAGGCAGCTTCCCTGAGCGTCCGCGCAGCGCTCAATTGAGCATGAGCAGTCGGCGCACGGTGAGCGCCAGATGCAGCGCGAGTCGAATTTCAGGGCGATTCAGGTCAATCTGCGCAATTTCGTTGATGCGATTCATACGATAGAGCAGCGTGTTGCGGTGGACGATCAGCATATCCGCTGTTTGCGAGAGATTGCCGTGACAGGTAAAGAAGGCTTCTAGCGTCTTGATCAGGTCGGCGTGCTGGCGCATGTCATAGTCGAGCAGCGGGCCGAGCGTTCGCTCGCAGAAGGACAGCAGCTTCTCGCGGTCGGACAGGCTGAGGATCAACTGGTAGACGCCGAGATCGCCAATATAGAGCGGCGTATCGGTTTGCAGGCGCATGGCAAGGTCGAGCGCCTGGACGGCATCGCGGTAGCTGGTGCGCCAGGCGCTGATGTCATGAGCGGCTTGCCCAAGCCCGATGGCAACTTTCGCGCCGGGGTACTGGCGCTGGATTTCGGTGGTGAACTGCTTGGCGAGGCGCATTCCGGCGTTGACGGGGTCTTTGTCTTCGGCGGCGTGAAAGACGAGGACTTCATTTTCGCGCTCCCGCTGCCAGACGAGTGCCGCCGCGTGCTGTACCGAGACGACGCTGTTGATGATTGTTTCCAGGCGGCGGAGCGAGGGTGTTTTGTCGCCCTGCCACGCGAGGACGACGGCGACGTGCGTCTTGAGCATGTCGTGTTCGAAGCGTTCGCCCTGACGGATGGCTTCCTGCTGGCTGACATCACCAATCAGCAGGCGATCCAGAAATGTGCCGCGCAGACGCTTCTCGGTATCACTGATGGCTTTGGCTTTCGCCATTTCCAGCGCGCAGGCGGCAGCACCATGTTCGGCGACGAGGCTGTCAATGTCGTCGAGGTCATTGTCGCGCCCGATGATCGACAGGTAGCCGCGCCCAATGTCTTTGGTGATGATGGGTGAAACGAGACGTGCCATCCCCGGCGTGGGGAGCGACTGCATCAGCACGGGGTTTTCGATTTCGGCGACGCGCTGGCGATCCTGCATTTCGACGGGCAGGTTATCGACTTTGCGCAGGAAGGTTTCGACATCTTCCCAGTAGGCGACGAACTGAGGCTGGACGGAACTGTAGAGGATTTGCAGGCGTTTGTCCTGAATGACGACTGCTTTGTTGGTCAGGCGCGCCATTTCGCTGATCAGTTCTGCCATGCCTTCGTTGCGCGAGGAAATCTGCGTGAGCTGACGGTAAATCTGCGTGCCACGCCGCTCGATCTGCCCTTTGTGATCGACCAGCAGGCTGACGACCGCTTTTTCGACCATGCGAATGCGACTGCCGTTGGGCAGGCTCATGACCGGGATGCCGTAGGCATTGGCTTCGGCGATGGCGTTGGGCGAGGGCGGGTCGCTGAGGACAACGGCAGCCGCTTTGTTCTCGGATGCCCAGCGCACAACATCGACATCGCTGGTCTGGCGCGTACTGCTGTCGCGCGGAGCGACCAGAATCAACTCGTCGTTCTGAAGGGTTTTCGAGACGACGCTGTCACTGGGATAGATCACCGTCGTCCAGGCGACGGGGCGGCTGAGGAGCAAGCCTTCCCCCGCCGAGACGCGCGTACCGAGGGGTAAGGCGAGCTTGCGAACATCTTCGACAGTGAGGCGTTGGGCGGCTTCAGTCATGGCTGGGATCAGTTTCGGTCAATCTGCACAATCTCATGCTCATGAAATAGCTCATTTGGAGCGAAATGTCAATAGTTTGCCTGTGAAAACTATCTATTTTTACGTTTCCCCGGTAATTAAACCAAAGATAATCACGACGAAGAAGACAATCAGGCACGCGCCAGTAAAATTGGTCGCCGGATTGATTTGCAGATTGTAGTAGGTGAACAGCGCCATAAACGCGCCACCGACCCAGGTAATGGGGCCGACACGCCAATGACGCGAGTACTGATAGAGGCCAGAACCGAGCAGGATGAGCGCGCCCGCAAAGGGGACGAAGAAATTGGGGATGTTCGCGCCAACAGGCAGAAGCTGGATAATGGCAAAAACGAGCACCAGCAGCGCCCAGGTAATGCGCTCGACGCGGGCTTCGGCGTCACTCTTGCGACGTTCGTAGGTGCGTTCGCTGCGCGATGCACTGGTTGATCTGCTGCGTCTGCGGGCCATTGGAAGGCTCTTTCTTCGGCTCATTCAGGGATAGTCTAAGAGATGCTATTTTAACACACCTGTGCGTATAATGCAGGGGAGCATGAGAACAAACAGAACAAATGATTGGAAAAGAGTGCTGAGTGCTGAATGCTGAGTACCGAAGAAACGATAAAAGCAATTAAGGATTATTCCTTAACGACAGGGCACGCCATGGCGTGTCCCTACGGACCTGTCGCCGGGGTACAATCACCAAGCGGTTTGATGCAAGGCGTACCGTGAAACAGTCGATATGAATCATGATACAGTGTTCGTTTGCTTATTTGAATGTAACTTGATCTGATGGATGCAGTAGTTGTGAGTCGCTATGACGACGATACGAAAAATTGGAATTCTGACCGGCGGCGGCGATGCGCCCGGCCTGAACGCAGTGATACGGGCGGTCGTGCTGACGGCGCGCAACCGCTATGGCTGGGAGGTTGTCGGCATCCGGCAGGGCTACGACGGCCTGCTCTCGGATGAAGTGTCAACGATTGCACTGGACGAGGCACGTGTGCGCGATCTGGTGGCACGCGGCGGGACGATTCTCGGCGCGGTCAACCGGGGGAATCCGTTCGTGAGCGCCGTTGAAGGCGACGATGGCAGTGTCGGCTTTGTCGATACTTCTGGCGAGGCGCTGGCACGGATGGAGCGCATGGGACTTGACGCGCTGATTGTCGCGGGCGGCGACGGGACGATGGCAATCGCGCAAAAGCTGGTCGCGCTGGGCGGGAAAGTCGTCGGCGTACCGAAGACGATTGACAACGACCTGAGCCAAACAGACGTGACCTTCGGCTTCGATACGGCGATTCTGACGGCGACGGAAGCGCTCGACAAACTGCAAACGACGGCGGAGAGTCACCATCGCGTGATGGTCATGGAAGTGATGGGGCGCAATTCAGGCTGGCTGGCGCTGACTGCCGGAGTCGCCGGAAGCGCGGATGTGATCCTGATCCCGGAAATCCCGTTCAACGTGCAAACCGTCTGCGAGCGAATTGACGCTTCGTGGTCAACCCGGAACTACAGCCTCGTCGTGGTGGCGGAAGGGGCAACGCCAGTGGGTGGGGCGCAGGAATACTACATTCAGGGCAGCGGGCTGATGCAGGGGCGACTGGGCGGGATCGGCTATCTGGTGGGCAACATGATCGCCGATTGTTTAGGGGTCGATGTTCGGGTGACGGTGCTGGGTCATTTACAGCGCGGCGGGCAGCCGACACCGCATGATCGCTGGCTGGCGACGCGCTTTGGCTCGGCGGCGGTGCATCTGGTGGCGAATGAACAGTGGGGCCACATGGTCGCGCTGCGCGGCAACGATCTGATCGCTGTGCCAATGGCGGAAGCGTCGCAGATAAAGTATGTCGATCCGAACGGCGACATGGTGCAGATGGCGCGCGATCTGGGGATTGTGTTCGGATAAGCGGCTTGAAATTATCCACTGCTGTGCGCCGCAATCTGCTTACCCTTGTGAAGTCAGTCGCACTCCTGCTGGCATTGGCGATGATTGGATTGGTGTGGTGGATGCAGTCCGATCAGTGGTCAATCTCCGAAGTCAATCAGTATCTCGGCGCGGCAATCCCGATGGATGCTTTCAACATCAATATCAGCGGGCATAAAGGCTTAAATCCGAGCCTCGGCGTGAGTTTCGACGCGCCGCCAGAGCCTGCGGTCGCCTATGCAAAGGCATTGTGCGGCTCGAAGTTGTACCAGCGCTATGATCCGTTCAACGCGATAGATGTGGATATGCCTTCGACGCACGCTTACCCGATCACATTGTACGGGAAGACCTACTATTCATTTTCGACATTGGCTACAGATGACGATTGGGGCAATCGCTGCGACGCGCCGGATGGGATCGGCTACGTGCAGGTGTTCACTGACCGGCGGGATGCGACGCTGCATCACGTCAAAGCGGAATATTCTTTCGCCTGCTATTCAGGTGGCTGTCAGGCAGATAAAGCGGAATAAAAGCGGGCGCGGGCAATCACGTGCCTCAGCGCCCAATGTTTACTGTTTCAGTTTCGGCTGCTGTTCGCGGAGCAGACGAGCGTGCGCGCCCTGCCACGCATCTTCCTTGCGCGTCATCTTGGTGATTTTGATGTCGTTGAAGTAGGGGAACAGCTTGACCATCAGCGGCGGCAGGTCGTTCCAGCGATCTTCATAAACGAGCGCCGACAGTTGATCGGCTATATCTGCTGTCCACTCCCACTTAACGCGGAGTTCGTCAGCCTTCATCCAGTAATCGCGTTTTTCCCAGGCGGCGGCTGAACTGTCGATGCCTTCGTCAATTTCGCGCAGAGCATAGACTAGCGCGGCGACCATATCCTTGACTTCGCCGTCGATGTCGGCTTTCTGAGTGAGACGACGCAGAATTTCGGCAGCAGTACGCATCTGCTGATTGCGGTTCTTGCCTGTGCTGTCGGTGTTAATTACACGCCCCATAATTGCATGGTCTCCGTTTTAGGACTCGACGGGTCGGATGCCTTTATAGACCCGACCGCCGCTGACTGTCTTCAAAATTACTGCCGGTGCGCGACCAATGGCGTCGCCGATTTGTTTTGGCGTCTGCGGTTGGTTGCCGTTTGCCAGGAAAACGCGGAAAATGCTGTCTACGACCGAGGTGTGCGGGTTGATGAAATCGGGCTGCTGAGTCGCCGTCTGAATGGCTAAATCCAGATCATTCAACTGCGAGACCTCGCCCGTTTCAGGATCGATGTAATCGACGACGCTCGTTTCGCTGTTCTGACTGAGGCGCTCACGCTGCTCTGGCGGCAGATGACTGAGCAGATAGGTGTGCAGGTCATCGTTGCGTTCCCACCAACTGTAGTCGATATGGTATTGGGTATCGAGCGTCGGCTTAACGAACGCGCTCGGTTTCTGCTGCATAAGACGAACTCCTAGCTTTTACACAGCCGCTGATGTTCAGCCGCTTTCGCTCAATCGCCAGTAATGATTGCCGACATGATCAAAATCGGAATGGGTTTCGAGCGTGGCGAAAATCGGACCCGGCGGCGAGCGGCGCAGCACGTTATAGGCGCTGTAGAGCGTTTTGGCGTGAACCGTTCCCTGTGGCGAATTACGGCTGAGTTCGGCGATAAGCGTGTGCAGGATGCTGCTCATGCTGGCGCGTTTGTAATGGGTCGCCAGTGCATCGACCTCAGCCAGATTATCGGTGCCCAAAATCATCAAATCGTCGTATTCCGCGCCAATACCGCGTTTCTGATCTTCGAAGGCGATCTGGTTATTCTTGCTGGTGACCAGGCGCACCCATTCGGTGCGGGCACGATGGGCGTGGAAGTCGACGACGATTTTATCGCTGTCCGCCTGTCGCCGAACAATGACGTGCGTGCCAACGGGCAGTTTATGCTTGGTAAACATTTCGCGCAGGCCAAAGACGTAGCGATCCTGGCGGAC
>DAOUCB010000115.1:0-4608 GCA_034432495.1 Anaerolineae bacterium
GCTCTCACCGCCTCATTCCTTCTATTCTATGCCTCTAAGATACAAAGAAAGTTCCAAGCTCTCACCGCCTCATTCCTTCTATTCTATGCCTCTAAGATACAAGAAAGGAAGAAAAACGACGAGATGGAGAGGCTTAACCTCCGTATTCATTTATTAAAAAGCATATACCCCAAGCGGCAGCAACGAATCGCCTCTTGAGAAATAATTTCTTAACTTGGCTTCTATGGGGTATAGCGCAACAGCCCCCTAAATTGCGGTGGGATTGACGAAAGTGCTTGTCAATTTTGCGCGGATTGTTACAGTATGAGCGGTAGCAATCGAAATCCCATAAGGGAGCAGTACGATGGACTTTATCAAGAAATTATTCAGCGGCGGCGGGGGCAGCAGCGGGGATGCAGCAGGCTTGTACTACTACGTGAAGCCGAAAGGCTGCGACGAAGTGGTACGGGTGCGCATCAACCGCAACAACGACCTAAGCCAGGGTGAGGACGGCAAAACCTACTGGGTGCATAAGGTCGTCATGGGGCAGAAATGCTTCCAGCGCGTCGAACTCGACCTGTATTTCAACAACAACCGCCAACTGACCAACAGCGAAGTGAGCGGGGGCGATCTGGTGAAGGAAGCTGATTACGAGGCATGGCTGGCGACACAAGAATCAGCATAAGGGCTGATGATGAAAGCGGATCATGAGCGCAGCAATTGAAGTTGAGGGCTTAACGCGGACGTTTGGCAGCGTGCGGGCGCTTGATGGCCTGAGCTTCACGGTCGAAGCAGGCGAGGTCTTCGGCGTGTTGGGACACAACGGCGCAGGCAAAACAACGCTCGTGCGCCTGATTAATGGGGTGCTGGAGCCGACCTCTGGCAGCGCCCGCGCGCTGGGATTGGATGCGCGCACGCAGGGCGACCAGATTCGCCGGCAGACGGGCGTGCTGACCGAAACGCCCTCACTGTATGAGCGGCTGAGCGCCCGCGACAACCTCAAAACCTTCGCGGGCTTCTACGACGTGCCGAATCCTGATGCGCGGGTGGACGAAATGCTCAGGCTGTTCAACCTGAGCGACCGGGCCAAGGATAAAGCGGGCGGCTTCAGCAAAGGCATGAAGCAGCGGCTGGCGCTGGCGCGTTCGCTGGTGCATGACCCGCAGATTCTGTTTCTCGACGAGCCGACAGCGGCACTCGACCCCGAAGCGGCGCGCAGCGTGATGACGCTGATCGAATCGCTGAGCCGCGAGAGCGGGCGCACCGTGTTTCTGGCGACGCACAACCTCGACGAAGCGCAGCGTTTATGCACACGGGTGGCGATCCTCAGTCACGGCAGGCTGCTGGCGCTGGGCACAACGGCGGAACTTGGCAAGCAAATCTGGAATGCGCTGTGGCTCGACTTTGACCTGCGCGCACCTGCTACCGAAGCCCAGATGGCGACGCTCCGGAATACGGACGGCGTGCGCGATGTACAGGCTGACGGTGTGAAGCTGTCTGTACAGGTGAGCGACGAGGCGCACATCCCATCGGTAATTGCAGCAGCAGCCGCGCTCGAAATTGCGATCCTCCGCGTCAACCCACGCGAACATTCGCTGGAAGACATTTATTTCGAACTTCAGCGGCGGCAGGAGCAAGGGTCAAAAATATGACCAGCATGAACGGACGCATTATCTGGCGAATTGCCGTCAAGGACTGGAAAGAGGTGCTGCGCAATCGCACGGCGATGACTTCTTCACTGCTGCTGCCGATTGCGTTCGTGGTCGTCATCCCGCTGATCATCATCTACCTGCCGAGCACGCTCAATCTGTCCGGCATGAACAACAGCCGTGCAAGCCTTCAGGCTTTGATGACCGTCATGCCCGCGCCCGTGCGCGAACAGATCGCCGGGTTGGACGCAGACCAGGCGACGGTCGTGCTGATTTTGGGTTTCTTCTTCGCGCCAATGTTCCTGATCCTGCCGCTGATGGTCGCCAGCATCATTGGCGCTGACAGCATCGTCGGCGAAAAAGAGCGCAAAACGCTCGAAGCGCTGCTGTATACGCCTGCCAGCGACCGCGAACTGTATCTGGCAAAACTGCTGTCGTCGGTGGTTCCGGCGATTGTGATTGCCTGGGGCAGTTTTATCGTCTACACGATAGTCCTCAATATCGCCGGAGCAAATCTGATCGGGCGAGTCTGGTTTCCGCAGCCGCACTGGTATCCGCTGATTCTGTGGGTGGCTCCGGCGGTGGCGACGCTGGGCATGGCGGTGATCGTGCTGATTTCGTCACGAGTGAGTACATTCATGGCAGCGCAGCAGACTTCCGGCGTGCTGGTGCTGCCGATTGTGCTGCTGGTGGTCGCGCAGGCGACCGGGGTGATTTACCTGAGCGTGGGCGTGGTCTTCGCGCTGGGCGTGGTGATCTGGTTGATTGACGCGGGGTTGATCTGGATTGGCGTCAGGCAGTTTTCGCGCTCGGCTTTGATGGCACGGATTTGAGAGAAAGCAGTCAGCAGTCAGCTTTCAGCAAGTGCAAAAACGAAAAGACGAGGGGATATAACAGATGGCGAAATTTAAAGTGGGTGACGCGGTGCGGCTCGTCAACGGCCTGCCGATGGCGAAGGCGCAGCGCGAGATCGCGGAAACGACGCAGGGGCAGATTCTCGAAGTAACGGACGACGGCTATGTGATTCAATTCATCGACAATAAGACGGCGATTGAGGGCATCACCGACGACGAAATCGAAGCGGACACATAGCAACGGCACGGTATTTTACAATATCAAGTCGAGCGCCTCGATAATTTATTTGGCTATGTCCCGCCTCATGCTTTGGCATCTAGCTCGTCTTTCGAGCGAATGATGGTTACTGCTCAAATAGCTTCACGGCAAAAATTACTACGAGAAATCTATCAATCATTTGGAGACTTGGGATCACCACAATTCACAATTTGTGGCCCCATCGTATCAAGTGGACGATATTCATATTCGTTGATGGATAACGGTTCGTTACGTTTTTCTTGGTTTGGGTCCGGATGTATATATGGAATTTGACTTTCAAGACTATTGTCGTGTAGTTTCTGAAGTCTTCTTTTCATCAGTTCTTCGACGTAATCCTCAAATCCGGGAACTTCCATAACAGCCAATGCATAGTGTTTTTCAGCTAACAATTCTCGCAAATATGAGCTACGCCCATCTTCCACTAACAATGATTCATCGGGATTTTGGAGTTCCCCATGCTCGCCCCCTGAACCACTTTGCCCTTCAAGCTTTTCCTCTATTAATTTCTCACGTTCACGCTGCTCACGTTGCTCACGTTCACGCTGCTCACGCTGCTCACGTTCACGCTGCGCTCTTTGTTCCTCAGCGTTCAACTGTCTCATTTCGATGGCGTGCATACCCGTATCATAAGTGTTGTTTGTAGTAGAAAATTTCTCTTCTCTATCAGTTACAGACTGATGATGCACCTTATCATCTGTATCTCGAGCTTCCCTAAGTTCTTTCAATTCTTTCTCTGCCTGCTCACGAACTTTTTCTGCTGCCTCTTGGTTTCTTCGAGCCTGTTTAACCTGTTCGTCGGTACCATTATTTAAGGCTTCAATAACATCTTCTTTTAACTGTTTTTCTTCTTTTTGCATTCTCTCGCGTAAGGCATCCATCTTACCCTCAAGAACATCTTCTCTCTTCCATATATCTTCAATACCTACACTGGGAACCTTGATTGATACCATTTCTGCTGAGTCTAACCTTGGATCACGTTTTTCGAAGTATAATTCGCCCGTCAATCCTCCTGTAACATTCTCATAAGGTTTCGCACCTCGTAGTAGCTCAGCTACAGTGTGTCTCTGCGGATTTCCTTTAGCCTCGAATAGTCCAAGTATCAATGTCTGATCGAAATTTAGTGTTAACCCGGTTGGCGCGTAATCTTGAGCATCAATCATTGATGCTGCTAGAATACCTTCTACTCCCGCAAGGCATCGTACAGCGTAATACGCGCTGGGATTCATATCCTTAAGAATTTGCATTGCATTATAAAAGGTCTCCGAATCGCCAATACCTAACGCAATATCGATTAGCATCATCAATTCACTAGAGTCCTTACGAATATCGGAGGGTCCCGAAATAGAAATGTACGTGTTTATTAGGTCTGGGGGAACTGTTTGTAACGCGGCAGCCCACTGGCTTGCTTTCACCTGAAGATATACGTCGATGCCAGATTCAAGATGTTTTGAATCTATATCCAAGTTTTCGTTCTGTTGCTGTTTGTACCTCAACTTCTCAAACCATTTTTCAAGCTCTGAGGCACTAGCAGAAGTAGCATCGAATTCTCCATTAGGGGCTGAAAACAAATGTTTATGCAGTTCTTCTCGAAAATCATTATATTTTTTATATCTATCAGCTGTAAAAAGATCGCGCATAAAAGCTTCTTTTCTTACTTGAGCCTGTTTTACCTCCTGCATATTAGCGCGATTTGTAGCTTGTAAATCATCTGTCAAAGCCTGATATAGTAGATCCATGCAACTACGATGGTGAGGATCTTCACAGTCCGGTCCTGCTGATCTTGACTTCAAAGCAGCGACATCAAATGTCGGCAACTGTTCTTCTGGGATATCGAAAAAATTCGAGAGTCTTTGTCGAGGCGTCATCC
>DAOUCB010000116.1:0-9726 GCA_034432495.1 Anaerolineae bacterium
ATGAAAACAGAGATATCCTATATGGTAATAGCCGAACATAAATCCTAACGCTGAGCCAAGTGCGTCTGGATTTTTTTGCTAACAGGCACCTAGAAGGATTGCTTGCCAATAGAGGACGTTTTGCTTGGTGGAGAACTTACCTCTCGTTTATTGTGATGGACTCGCAAGTGGCACAGAATGTCTGTCAATTTTGGAGGGGAACACTCGGTAAGTTCTAGGTTAGGGTGCAGGAAATTAATTTCTATAAATATGTAGATTTCTATAGGATTGAATTGCAAGATAAGTAGAAAAGTTAATTGTTAGTAATTGAAAAATGGAAATACAATAAAAGAAGCAGGTTTTGCCCGCCAACAATTAATCATGTGAAATCAATTATGAGGCTTCGGAGGCAAAGACTGCAACTCTTATTCTCGCTTCCCGCGAATCTAAATCGAGTTGACAAGCGCCATTATGAATCAAGTATCGACTAAATCAGCCCTGGTCATCGACGATAATTTTTATAATCGCGATGTGGCGTCATTGGCACTTCGCCATGTCGGCTACCAAGTCAGCGAAGCGGTAGATGGAATTGAGGCGCTTAAGATCCTTGAAACAGAGCGTTTTGATTTGATCGTTTTGGATCTCGCCATGCCTGAGATTGATGGTCATGACGTCCTCAAAGAGCTAGAACAGTGTGGGGTCACAAGTTACACATTTGTGATTGTGATGACGGCTAACCCCCATATGGCAACGGGCGAAGTGGAAGCCATCGCAGATTATGTGATGTATAAGCCTATCGATGTCACGGAGTTCGCCCATTTTGCACAACGAATGTCTGCTGTGAGCAAAGGGCGTCGTTAAGTCGGATTTGCGGCGTCTTTGGGAACGATCATGAGTTTTCTCAGCAAACCTACAGTGGATTTTGGATCGTCACGCAAGGTGATAAACGTTTCATATTCGGCCTGAGCTGAAGCTTTTGTATATTCTTTTCGATAATCAATTCCCAGTGAACTTGCGGATTTGCCGAACGCTAAATCTTCAAGTATCTGCCGAAGTACTTCGGGAGTCGTGAACAGGCTGGGGTAGGGCGTATAATACAATCTGAACGGACGTCCATCGTAGAGCGACAGCGGCAGAATCGAAGATAGTTTGAGATCCCCGTTTCTGTTTGTGCCCAGATAAAAATGAGCCATCGGAATTTCCGTCCCGTAAACGGCACGCGAATAATATTTATAGAGCAACGTGGCGAGATCATCGAGGGAAGTTGTTTTCTCGACTTCTGCTTCTAATTGTGCTGTTTCCGCTTCACCCATGACTTGCTGCGCCCGGAAGAGCGAGAACAGCGGGATTGGCGCGACCTCCCAGATAAGTTTTCGGCGTCCTTGTTGATACTGCCATTGCCTTTGAAAATCTGCTAACCCAGCCCCGAACTGATGGGTAAGATCGGATTCGGGAGTGTGAAGCAGCGTATCGATTCCGGCAAAATAGGGATCGACGTTGTTAGCGCGATAGAATGGCTCAAATTGCTCGGTGACCAGTCGCAAAAATGGCCCGATCACCGAGTTTACATATTCATCGCCGCGCTTTTTGAACCCCTGATAATAAAAGAACGGGACGATCATATTCTGACCGCCCAGTTCCAAATAAGACTCCAGCAGACTTATACATGAACTTAGGAGCGTATCGACATACAGCTTAAAATCAGTGATTTTCCCTGGGGTGTCACTGTCTCGATTATGTTCAAGGATATAGGTTGTGCGGGTCGCTCCAATTGCCAGGATGCCCGTCAGGCCTTCTGGATAGCGCTCACGAATGCGCTCTGCAAATGTGTTATCTACCACTGGGGACGCCTTTGCGTTCCAGGATGGCACGGATTTCATCGGCGACCGTCATGGCGTTGACAGGTTTCGGAATATAGCCGTCAAAACCACCTGCAAGCGCCCGCTCATCATCGCCGGGCATGGCGTGAGCGGTAACAGCGATTACCGGCAGGTGTTTCCAATCACGGTTTTCTCGAATGATTTTCACGAGTTCATAGCCCGACATCCCTGGCATTTGGATGTCTACTAAGAGAAACGTGGGCAACTGTTCTTCGAGAAGCTGCAAGCATTTCACGCCAGAATCTGCCATGCGCACCACTGCCCGATGAAAATTGAAAACAACTTCCAAGACACCGATATTATCCGGTTCGTCGTCAACGATGAGTACGTGCCATTTGGAAAAATCGTACATTGTTCCCTCGATCTTGATGTCTATGTCAGCAGCGATGTTTCAAGTCGGTTGGTTAAAGGCCACTTGCAATGTCGGTAAGATACGTCATGAGTGCATCAGGTCCAAAGGGTTTCGGGATATAGCCATCAAATCCGCGCTGCATCACTTCCTGCTGGGTATCGTTGGTGTAATAAGCTGTTGTGGCAATGACGCGGCACTTCGGCGATTGAGCCTCTTTACGAATGGATTTGAGAGCCTGGAAACCGTCGATTCCCGGCAGAAATATATCCATAATCACGATGTCTGGCGAGTTTGAGCGCAGATAATTGAGCGCTGTTTCTCCATCTGACGTCACCGTGAACGGCATGTGATGGTGTTTCATCACCAATTCGAAAATCTCACAGATGTGCGGATCGTCATCCACGAGTAAAACCGAATAGTTGCTTTCGCTCATGATTTTTCACTGCTCCTTAAATAGGCTTACAGTCATACTGCTGCTGGAACTGAGACGTTATGCTTCAACTCCCGCCGGGATATTGACACGCGGGAGTGTGACGGTAAAAGTTGATCCCTTATGATGTTCTGTTTCTACATCAATGGTGCCAGAGAGGGTTTCGACGAGTCGTTTCGTGATCGCAAGTCCCAGACCCGTTCCCTTGTACTTGCGGGTGTCGGTCGAATCGATCTGCTTAAATGGTTCAAAGATAATTGAGCCAGCATCCGCAGGCATTCCGATTCCAGTGTCTCGCACTTTGAACTGCCAGGTGGACTTGTCGATCATCCCTACGTCAACGGTCACTTCACCCTGTGGCGTAAACTTGATCGCATTACTGAGCAGGTTGACTAAGATTTGCTGAATTTTCTTGGCATCGCTCAGAATGACTTCAGGGACATCCTCCGTAAAATTGAT
This sequence comes from Anaerolineae bacterium, assembly GCA_034432495.1. Lineage (GTDB taxonomy): Bacteria > Chloroflexota > Anaerolineae > Aggregatilineales > Phototrophicaceae > Flexifilum. The sequence continues at coordinate 3,101 of DAOUCB010000116.1, forward strand.
GCCCAGCATCACTTTTTGCTCGTGCGCCAGGCTCTGCAAACTCTCGACAACTTCGGTCATAACATGACGTGGCGACAGTGGCGAGAGATAGACTTCGAGTGACCCTGATTCGATCTTGGACAGGTCAAGAATGTCATTGATCAGCGCGAGCAATCGTCGGCTGTTGACTTGAATATTCTTGAGGAGCCTCGTTTGCTCACCAGTAAACGTTCCAACCATGCCGCCGATCATGGCTTCGTCGTAGCCAATAATCGCGTTAAGCGGGGTGCGAAGTTCGTGGCTCATGTTCGCGAGGAACTGCGTTTTCGCCTTATCGGCTTCCTCTGCACGTATTCGATCCGATTCGGCCTGTTTTTGTGATGCCTCTGCTTGCTGCCTTGCAAGTTCTGTTTGATGCACCGATTCGCGCATGGCCTCAAGTCGGGCGTCAAATTCGCCACGTAACTGACGCAAGAGAACGCCTTCCGCCAAGAGCAAAATTAACGTGGTCGCAATCTGCTGGCTTGCCGTAATGCCAAAGAGGGTGGGATCACCGACTGTAGCCACGAATTGAGAGAAACCGTAGAAGACAACGGCTGCCAGACTGACGGGCATAATCGTACTACGGGGCAGCGCGAGCGTCGCTACGATAATGACGATCATAAATGCCGGAACCGCATTTACCAACGCGCTGGCGGAATTGACCTGCCGCCCTAGCAGAACGAGCATACTTGAACTGAGGAGCAGTCCCAGAATGAGTGCCCAACCCGCGCCAATCAGGTTTTTGCGCTGCAAAACTGCAACGGAGACAAAACACCCACCAAGCATGACAACATGCAAGGTTGGAAAGGAGATGAGATCCCAGCTATTCTGAAAGAAGATTATGGAGTTCAAAAAGCTGAGCATACCCAGCGTAATTAGCAGCAGCAGCGAAATTCGGATACTGCGCTCACGAAACGCTTCATCGCGGCTGACTGAATGAGGTTCCAACCAGCGTTGAGCTAAAGACCGGACAGGATTGAGATAGTGGATGAATGGGTTTGCTTGTGTGGTCATTGATGTTTTAGCTCATATACCTAAACAGGGCACTTACTATTGTTGCTTGAACTAGGTAGTGTGGAGTGTAAAGACCTTTACTAATCCAAAGTGGAGTGAAACTCTTATCGTTCGCATGGGGGAGCAGGTACTCGGTAGCTTCCTTCAAGATGGCTGGATTTATTCGTTCAACTTCACGATCCCAAATAAGCAGCGCCAGTAAACAGCAGGCGGTCTCTTCTGGCGTTGATTGCCCAAGATAACCCCAGCCACCGTCATCGCGCTGGGTGCGTAATATCCATTTAATGCGTGAGCGCGCCAAATCATCTGCCAGGCCATGTAAAGCACTGACGGCAGTCACTGAAACATAGTAGGGGGATGCGTGCCATTTATCCCACCAAAATACTCCGTTTTGATCTGAGCGTCGTAACACGCCGATGATCTTTTCAACCCATCTGGCATAGTTCGGATGATCTTCGCAGCCTTGAAGCGCTGCCAGAAGTCGGATATGGGCACAGGTCGAGAGATTGGTTTCACCGCGATAGCAGCAGAAATGATCGTCTTGCTCGTAATACGAAAACACATCGGCGCTTACGGAATAGCCACCCCAACGGAGCAAGGCGAAACACATTGCCGTGTCGTCGAGGTCAGTCACGCCAAAGTAGCGTGAGTAGGGGATACCTTTGTCTGGCGACCAGAGTTCCCACAGATAACCGAGCAACTTCTGAACATCGGGATGTGTAGGTTCAATCGCGCCACTGAGGCGCAGATAGTTCAATCCCCAACCGATCTCGTAAACGTCAACGCACGCGAATCCAGGAATTGCTCCCGAATTTTCTCGCTGCAAATTCTGTAACTGCTGGAGAGCATGGTCATTGGAGAAGCGCAGCAGATAGGCAGCCGTTGCCGCCGGGGATGTGCTCACGATGCCATTGTCTTCCAAAATGTCATCATCATCTTGCGCCGCAGCCGAAATACCTTCGAAAGAAAACGTCAGCGGATTTACGCGCCAGTTGCGTTGCGTTGCGCTGAGCAGAGCTTCCACTTTCCTTTGATAGCTCTCCGCATAGCGGATGGAGGGAACAGGGACGTCGAGACCCAGTTCTGTTGCATCTCGTGCTAGCGTCGCGGACAAAATTGGAAACCCAACGGTATCACTGTCGTCAACGCCCAAGCGACCCACAATTTGCCATAAAGCGTCTTCGCCTCGCTTAATGCGGCGCTTATCACGACTGTTATGTCCACCCTCGCGCAGAGCCACTAACACCGCCAGGGTAGAGATATACCGGTCGTGATAGTGGTTGAGCGGCGCGCCCCAGCTTCCATCCTGGTATTGATGCTGGCGGAGCCAATCCAGCGCAGCTTCAAACCCGTAATTGGGATAACGTATGCCTAAGCGGGCGACCCATGCCGTATCGTAGGCGACACCATCGACGTTATTAGTCCCTAAATTTCGGAGCACAGCATAGATCTGTGCAAGTAGTTTCGATTGTTCCTCAATAAGATTAGAAGGAGTGACCATATTCTCCCCAAAAGGTTGACAGATTTTGTTCCGGTTAAACTCCTTGCCAGGGATATTGCATGGATGAAAGAGACTCGATGGTGGTTACAAAATTCATCCGACGGAAACATATACTTTTCATGATTCACGTCTAATTGATAGTTTAACAATAAATCAAGAGACGGAGCATTTACGTTTTTGCTTAAAAGACAGGAAACTTTATTGTCAAGTTGTGACTATCGGCTAAATATAAGTGTAAAAATTCACGAAAGTTTAACGAAAAAATTATTCTTGCGTCAATGGTTTGTGCTATAGTGCAATCAAATTATAATGTTAATAGACAGTGTCTTCCTACAAAAATGGGGGTAATGGAAATGGAATATCCACTACGCACTGCTCTAAGGTCCGAAGTTCAAAAAATCATCCATAATCACATAAATTGCTTAAGCGCTTATGCAGTGCTGGTTGAAACCGAAGCAGCCGACGAAACGAATGAGATAATTCAGCAGCTTGAGAGTTTAGCCCAAATTTGCGGCTATTCACCTGAAAGTTGCACCCTTGCGACTTATGAAGAAGCGATACAGTCTCTCGTAACACTTGACGAATTTTTAAGAGTGACAAATCAACAGAAAGATTCTGCTTTTTATCGAACATCGATTGGTCAAATTTATACTCAGGCAGAGCGCTGGTGCAGCGCAGCCGGGCAGCAATTTAACGCTTCAGTCGACAAGGTCTGGGAACTTATCGATCCAGTTGTTCCTGATTGTCTCTCGGAAATACAATGTTGCCTCTACGAAGCGAAATGGTGGAAACCTGTTCCGCTCATGGATATAGAAATACTCAAGCGCACTGTGGGCGTTACTGTCTATGGCGATATATACGAACTTGGCGATTTACCGAAGGGGATCGCTGTCCGATTTTCTATCAATCTTGCTGGAACAAATGCTTCTAAATCAGTGTCTTAACTTCCGCATCTGCGGATGATCTAAATATCTGGTTTTATGTTCTCCTCATAATCCGTACGCCGAGCGATTTGCTCACTCTCTAAATAAAAAGCCACTTTCTCCGTTTCAAACTTTGCTGGATGGACGCTCTTCTAGCAAAGCTTCGCAACGTCAGCAGATGTTCGTGTTCCGTACTAAAGCACCGTAATTAAATTGAGACGGTACATTCTTCGACTGCGTGGCAGATCTCAGCAGTCGCCTCTTCTTCGCGCTGTGCTGGAAATGAATCCAAGCGCCATTACAGTTTGAAGTTGTCTGGACGTGGTAGGAGGAGAACCGCCTCGAGCGCGGCTCCCTCTTTTCAGCGTTTGTTTGATGCCAAAACGGGAACTGATGGGAACTGAGATGGTGACTGACGGATCAAGCTACCCGTCATATACTGCGAGGTATATCGGAAAGCCGTATAGGTCACGCAGAAATTGAGACGCTACTCAGCAATAGAAATTGACCTATGCAGCGCGCTGGATTAGGAACGGAAACGGGAATACCGCTGAATCCGCAGCATTCCACTTAGACAAAAGTTTTAAAGGGAGATACGTGATGACGACTTTCAGTGAACTTACCAATCAGGAGCGTCGAGTTCTGGCACTTGTAGCCCAGGGATGCCGCAACTCGAAAATTGCCCGAGAACTGTACATCAGTACGCGAACGGTGGAGAACCACCTTTACCACATTTTCGACAAGCTGGGAGTTTCATCCCGAACGGAAGCAGCGATCTATGCTTTGCAGACCGGTCTGCTCGCGAATGTAGAAATAACTGGGATTTCTTACGACCGTGAGAGTCTGTATCCATTACGCTAATCCTATCAATTTGCGATGTTCTTTGCACTGATAGCTGGATTTGCTTGCCTAGTGCAAAACCAGGAATCCCGTAAGCTCATCGAAGCTCGAAATGGAACTCGCGTCGAGGGATAACATCCCGTCCGCCCATGTCCAATCCGAGTAAGGTGTTTCGTCTGCTATGCTGACCTTTAAGACGGTCTGTGGTTTTACAAGGCAGGGCAGATACAGCTTGCTCGGTTCAAATGGGACGCACGCCAGCCGTTTTGAGGAATAAATTTCGGCATCGTCCTGAGCGATGAGCGCCCAGCATCCACTCCAATCCATCTGGCGTAGTGGGCTGCGATCATCAAGCTTGTCAGCCCCGTCGCGTAACGCCAGTGCTGTGAGTCGATCTTCGCCATCAATCGTCTCCAGGCGACCCCAGCAGCGCGCCAGTGGTTCGTGATGCAGCGAACCTTTTTCTGAATTCAACCACAGCGGCGTCCAATGAGTGGAACGCCGATACCACAGCATGAGTGCCCGCAGGCGGCTGAGTAAACCGGGCGATACGCGCACGTCATCCGCAGAATGGAGACCGAGAACACTGCCCGGCGCGCCGATAATTGCGGTGTCGAGTAAAATGTCTGGCAACGCAGACCAATCATAGCCGCTGGATGCCATGATCGCAGCATCCATTTGCCCCGCTAAAGCTGCCCAGATACTCCATTGGCGGTGACCTAGAGCCTCATGACTGCCAGCATCGCCCAAATCATCGAGTGAAACCAGATTATAGGCGGGGCGCATGAGCGGGCTGAGACCCCAGGATTGCAGAATGATGTTCGGATTGACTTCGCGCGCAGCATCTGCGGCAAGTTTGTATAGCGTATAGGCCAGGCGCTCGCCCCGATAGGCGGGGTCGCGCGGGGCGGCGACATCGGGGCTGGGCAGACCATAGCCAAAGTCAAGCTTGAGCAAATCTGCCCGATAATCGCGCACAATCCGCTGGATACGCTCCTGAAGGTAGGCGCGTGCTTTGGTGGAACTTGGATCAAGGCAGTAATGCGCCGATTCAGGCGCAAGGGGATTCATTGACCAGCTTGCTCGTCTGGGTTTCCCATCCATGCCGCATAGGAGATCGTCGCTAGTCAAACCTACTGCGTCAGGCGTATCCAACCAGCCGACTGCCTGCCATAAACCCACTTTCAGACCGCGCTCGCGCAGATAGGCAAGGTCGTTTTCAAAATCGGGAACTGTTTGCCGGTTGGGGATACCACTCGAAGGAAAGGTTTCCCATTTGTCATCGAACACAAAAACTTCAGATTTCACTTCATCCGCGATTAAGTCGATCATGCGGCGTGTCTTAAAGATGTTGAAGCGATATTCTCCCCAGGTGTTCCATTGGCTAAGCTGAAAACGAGGATCAACTGGAACAAGATCGAATGTACTGAAATGCGCGTTGTAGGCATCCCAGGCGTCGGCTTGCCATGATAAGCGCAACAGCCCATTCCAGACACGCGGATTGTTCGTTGATGCTCCCCACAGGTCTTCCCGATAGCGATAATTCAGGCAGCCGCTCGATGCCCGAATATCCAGCGTCAGCGCAGCATCTGGGATAACAGCAGAGCCAAAGACCATCCAGCCATCGTCACCGCCGATTGCTCCACAAAACAGGGGGCGAGGGAATGCAGCAGCGTAGGGAGTTCCTAACGCAGGGCCGAAATTGCCCAATGGAAGGATGGCGTGACCAAAATCCCAGCAGCGAAAGAAGCTTTGAATCGGAGACCCTTTGGCACTGGGGATACAGAAGCCTTGTGCTGACCAATTCGGCCAAAAAGGGTGGTCAAGGTTTGGCACAATGTCACGCTGCGCGAGGGTCAATTCATCGACGCCAAAATACAGACTGATCAGCGCCGGTGGTATGTCCGTCCACTGCATATGAAGCTGGCGGAACTCGCAACCAGCGCCGGTTTGGGCGATCTCAAGGGTTCCGCTTCCAATGCCATCCAGCTCAAGCTGAATGATTCCGCCGAATTCGTTGAGGTCGGCAGCGACAGCACGCGCCTTGCGAAAGATACGCTCGTTCTTGTAAATCAGGTCAAAAGCTGGCATAAGCGTACCTTGCCAAACCTGCTTGCCAGATTGGATATTCGTGAGCGCTGTCGTGTCCTTTTCAATATCCCAGGCGAAAGTGTAACCATTTTTTTCAACAATCCAGTGCATCGAAAATCCTCTCAAATCTATAAATTAATTCGACATGCGCTTGTAAATCGTGATTTTTCCCATACTGGTTGGGATTTGAGTGGCAATCACATAGTGCTGCGCAATCAGATCGGTTGCCAATAGTG
>DAOUCB010000117.1:0-12425 GCA_034432495.1 Anaerolineae bacterium
GCGGCAGTTCGTGACATCGCCATCTATCAGAATCTGACACTCGACTTCGAATGGCCGAGTGATCCTGTCATCGCGCTCGGGATCGGGCTGGAACTCGCTCAACACCTTCTGGAGCTGGGGCTGGCCGAGCCTCATGATGACTGGCCGCTGAACGGGAAACCAGGCATACCTGTTGAGTACACCGGTGCCGGAGTGCATATTTGCTTGCCCTTAAATCCGCTGTCTACGGCCTCTCTCGGCGGACCCGAACTTGTCAACGATGCTGTCCGCAACCTGGTCCATCGCTATATTCAGCCCAAGTTCTACCGCCTTTGCACACGGGCAAAGCTTCGACGCATGCATTTTTATGGCTATGATCTCGGACATCTTCTCAGTTTTCCAGGAAGTTGGCGACCGCCACACTCGAAACCAGATGATTGCGAGGCGCTGGGATGGGGATTTTTGCGCCGCTGGTACCGAGAAGACGACGAGTTAGACGGCAATCGCTATCCCCAGCGCCGCGAATCGGCAGTACTGGCAGAACTGATTGTAGAAGAATGTGAACGCCTTCAGGATCACGATCAGCCTCGTCGCTTGTAACATCCACCAAGCTGGAACGCTAGAGTATTATCAACTTGGTTTTCGTCTGTCTCATCCGTGCTTCCAGTGGTTTAAGCCGTACCGTGTAAAAACATCTTTGAAGAAATCTTGTTCCGCTAAAGTAGGTTACCGAAAGTTCTTGTGGAAAATGAACCGTCCTTTTCAGAACGGTTCATTTTGTTGAGCCAAGACACGATTTATATTCTGGCGCAAAGCCGCGATGGTCGTGAACAACTTATTTGCCCAAGCCATTTGTGGAATATCCCCGAAAACCAATACTCGATTGGCAGCAACGAAACGGGGCAGTTCACTTGACCAAGCTTTTCACGCTTCTCTGATTCATTGGTATCGCAGGGTTGCTGCTCGTGCCGCCATATATCAAGAACCCGGTTCAGTGGCAGACCCGTTGCTTCTCAGACTATGAAGTAAGCTGCGCATCTCCTCGAGACTATCAACTTCCTCAATGGTTTTGGCGAGAATGCGCGCCACTGCTTGAGACCGCACGGGCGTATCATCGATTTTATCGGCGTCATTGAGTGCCATCCGCAAACGCTCCGCAACGGAAACAGACTGCTCCAAGTCGTTCAAGACTTCCCAATTCCCCGACTGCAAGGCGGGGAGTACAGCACTGACATTTTTGCCTTCTTTGATAGCCGCTAAGACGGCCGAAGCCTGCTCTGGATAGCCCAGAAGAATGGCTCCGGCAATTTTGCCGCCGCTAATAAGCAGCTTGCGATAGCGATAGGCTGGCGCATCTTCCAACGCCAGCACCAGACCATTCGCCGATTCACTTTCAAAGCGACCAATCGAGGTCAGGTCAACACCAGCGACCTTGAGCATGGTGGTGGGGATGATTTCCTGATAGGCCGCGTCACCGCCGACGACATTGACGGCGGCAACCTGCGCCTGATCCACCGCAACCGGCCATAAGCCGTAGACTTTCTCCTGATATTCCGCCGCATCGCCAACGGCAAAGATGTAAGGATTGCTTGTCCTCATATGATCGTCGACAAGCAGGCCTTTGTGAGTCGCCAATCCCGCGTCAGCGCCCAACTGAATATTCGGAGCGATACCCGCACATACCAGGAACAGATCACCATTCAGAGTTCGTCCGTCCTTTAGCGTGACGTGTTCAACTCTCCCATTACCTTCAACAGCAAGTGTATCCGAATCCGCCACGATGTGAATGCCAAGCGCTGCCAGATACTCACTCAGGAAATAGCCTCCGCGTTGATCGAGTTGGCGTCGCATTGGCCAGGCAGATCTTTCAAGAACCGTGACCTCCAGACCCAATTTATGCAGCGCATAGGCCGACTCCAATCCCAGCAAGCCGCCGCCCGCGACAATGGCGTGGCGACAGCCGTACTGCTGGACAAAATTGCGAATTTGCATGGCATCGTCGGCTTCGCGCAGCACAAAACTGCCGGATAGACCATAGCCGTCTATAGGCGGGACAGCGCTGCTACTGCCGGTCGCCAGAATCAGCCGATCATAAGGCAGCACTTCCCCGTCAGCCAATTCAATCGTTTGCGCATTGGGATCGATTCTGGAAACGTGCGTATTGAGCCAGCAGGTAATGCGATGGTCGTCATACCAGGAATCGGACATCAAATAGAGTCCTTGCATAGCAGAGCGTCCATAAATGAGGCGCGAGAGACCCATGCGATTGTATAGATGATGCTTTTCTCGCCCAATCACATGAATTTGACAGTCAGGATGGCGTCTGCGAATGTGATCCGCTGCTGTGATGCCAGCAATGCCATTGCCGATGATGACAACCCGCCGCACGGCGGCGTCAAATTGAAAGCCGACAATTGAACTATCGTGGGGGCTGGTCGCAGCTTCCGGTTTGAGCGCAACGGTAAGCGGCCCCTTGACGCGGGCGCAACAGGCCATACGCGTATTTTGGGCAAAACCCAGCCGATCCAGCGTGCTTTGTTCATCGCGGCCGATTTGCGAGAGATTGTCCATGCCATCCAGAACTGCAATAGGGTCCGCCCCGCAGACGCCCATGCGGCAACCCGCCTCTATGGACAGGCCGTTCTTCTCAGCCAATTCGAGCACGGTACACCCCGGTGACACCAGAACACGCTTCCCTTCTGGCTTGAAAACGACTTCAGGATTCCCGGCAACTTTGGACTGATGCACCATCATCGAACGGCTGAGTACCGCGCTGACGCGCATTTGGGCAGAATGCGAAAGTTCCTGGCGAATGTAAACGCGTTCTTTACGATAGGTCTTCAGCAACCACGCCACCGTCAAAGCAAACAGAAGCGCATGAGCTGACCACAAAACCCAGACGGGAAGATTGACAGCAAAGAGCTGGTGCAGTGTGTTCGCCATCGTTGGGATATTGAACAGATAGTAGTAATTCAGAGCAATCGCTCCGAACAAGGTAGAGATACGGAACGACGACGCCTTAAGCATCGTGTCGAGGATGAGAAACAGGCCAACACTGCACAACACAAACACGGCAATCTGCAAGTACATCGCAGCGACACCGATTTGGGCTGCATCGGGGACGAGGTAAAAAGCGAGAATAAGTCCCGGAAAGATACCGGAAAAGATGCGTCGGTAGCCGCTATAGTGCCGGTCACGATCATATTGATCGGCGATGCTGGCAAGCCGGGGATTGAAGTCGTAGCAGTTCTTGGCACAGCCGACGCAGGGCTTACAGTAGCCATTCGGCACCGTCACAAAGGGCGTTTGCCCGTAAATCCGCTGAACTGGCAGCAGCGGGCAGATGCTGCTGCACCAGCCACTTTTGCCCTTGAAAAGATAGCCGCCCACAAGCGCTGATGTGAACGCAAAGAGCAGCAGGAAGCCCAGAGCTGGCCCATTGGTGTTGAACAGTGCTTTACGGGTGGGGACAATCACCAGGAACATAGTAATGCCGATTAAATACGCGTTATCCTTCAACCAGTCCGGTGGAGTTAGAGCGCGAGTAAATTTGAATAGGCGCGGCGTCTGGTTCAATGCCGCCATTGGGCAGATGTTACGCCACACTCCCGGCGCGATGAAGAACAGGATCGGCAGCAGCGGGACGATCATACGCCAGAAAATGAACAAAGCCACCGTCGGGCGAATGAACGCCGTAATGATAATCCCGTAGCCAATCCCAATTGCGGTGACGCGGGCAACATTCCAAACGGCCTGAGGGACGCGTTGGCGCATCTCGGTGTAATTCGGAAAGATGAGGTCAGTTGTCATTGAATCCCCCATAAGCGGCGAGTAGAACGGACAGGCGGTGATCCTGAAGCGCGAGTAGGCGCCCTAAATCGAATAGAACGTCGTGACCGAGGTCGGGGCGGCGCGCGGAAAATACGGCAAAGGCGTCAAGATTGAGATACAGAAGCTGGCAGTCGGTCGCCGCTCGATAGGACGCAATCCCAGGTTTGCCATCGAAAAAAGCCAGGACATTGATCACCGCGCCGCTCTCGAAGATCGTTATCAGCGGGTTGAGTTTCTTTCTTGGACGAACGAGTTTCAGCCGTTTCCGGGCATTCACGAACATGGTGACTTTGCCAAACGCCACAATGTAAAGTGCTTGTTCGCTTGAGCCAGCCTGAACGACAGTATCGCCTGCCGAAAAGAGCAGAGTTTGCGTGTATTGCAGCAGAGCGTCCCAATTGCCACTGCTCCAAGCAGGCAGAAACGTATTCTCACCTGCGTTATTATTCGGGTTGGTACCGTCCACATAAACGCTGGTGCCAAACTCCATCATTGCCTCCGTTATGAATAGGCGCTGAACGTCAGAGGTGCGCGATCAGGAACACGACTGCCAGGAGCAAGCTGATGCAGACGACACTGAGGAATCCGCCGATCAGGTTCAGTCGGACGCTCCACGATGAGGCGGGCTGAGCAGCGAGTTCTGGCGACGTAGCAGAGATATTCGTCAGATCGCGGGCTTTGCCTGTCTCGGAAGCGGCCCTGCCCTGCTCTGACGAGTTGCCTGAGGCAATTCCGCGCAAGGCTGCTGCCAGTTCGCCAGCAGAGGCAAAGCGATCTTCGGGCTTTTTAGCTAATGCTTGCAGGACAATGTCATCAATACTTTCGGGAAGCCCCGGTTTTAGACTTGTGACCTTCGGAGGTTCTTTGGTGATGTGCATATTCATGGCTTCGACCATTGATCGGCCCTGAAATGGCAGTTCTCCAGTCAAAAGCTCAAACAGGACAACTCCCAGCGAATAGACATCCGAGCGCGCATCGACGGCTTGCGAGCGGCATTGTTCCGGCGACATATAGCCCGCCGTACCCAGTATCAGCCCCGTCTTGGTCGAATGCTTGAAATCAGTAAAGCGCTGGTGCATATACTTTGATGTTTCCGTGAGCGCTTTGACCATGCCAAAATCGCAGAGTATGGGTCGCCCACTGTCATCGAGCAGGATGTTTTCGAGTTTCACATCGCGGTGGACAATGCCCCGGATATGGAGATAATCCAGGGCAGAAGCGATCTGGTCGATGAACTGGCTGATTTCTGCCAACCCCAGTTTTTTGCGACGCACCATTTGAGCAAGGCTCCCCCCTGTCACCAGGGGCATAACCGCGTAAACGGTGGTTCCGTTTTGACCATAGCTGATGACGTTAAGGATGTGAGGATGACTCAAAGAAGCACTTACGAGTGCTTCACGCTTGAGACGCATACCCAGCTCATCAGGATCGAGGATGCCGGATTTGATCACCTTGATGGCGACATCTGCATTCCCATTCGTTCGACGCGCACGGTAAACATGCGCCGCCCCTCCTTCGCCGAGAAAACCCACAATTTGATACTGCCCCAACGTTTGACCAATCAATGACGACATACTGATTCCCTCTCTGTGTACCGTCAGGTCATTGCAGCCACAACTGGCGACTTCGCATCGGTGCTCCATCGTTGCCGAAAGCTTTACCAACACAGAACCTTTACGATTTTCACACTTGGTAACGACTCGGCACAAGCCAAAAAGTTTCTTGGTACTTAGGTACTCAGAGTGGAATGGCGTTCAGAAAACGGGTTTCAACCACTGAAAAGGAGGAGCTGACGACTAGAAAGCAGCGTGCCAGGAAACCAAAACCCAGGTCGTAAAGGTCGGCGATGCATCGCCGACCTTTACGACCCCCTAATCATCATCTTCGCCGTGATGATCATCACTCGCATCGCCATCATCTTCCTGATGACCGCGAGTCGCGCTCGGCTTAATACTCGGCTGAATGGGCTGGTCTACGGATGGCTCGGTTGGTGCTTCCGCCTGCAAATTCAAGTACTCAGGATTGCCAGCGGGTAACTTTGTTGGCGATTCAAGAGGGAGCGATTCCAGAGATGATGGTGAAATCGTCGGCGCTACAAGGGGAAGAATTGGCAAAAACAAGGTTTGCCCAACAATGATCATCCGCGTTTGCGGCAGGCAGTTCACTTCAAGCAATTTCTGAACCGAGGTCCCCGTCAAGAATGCCAGTTCAGAAACAGTATCGCCGGACTGCACAGTATAGCGTCGCCAATCGTCAGGTCGGGTTGGTTCGCAAGTTGGTGCTATAGTGGGCTGCGGCGTTACTAATAACGTGATGGTTGCGATCATTATGGGGGGCGCAACGGTCTCAAGGAGCGGCGCAAGCTCTGATGCCACAAGATCGCCTTGTACAGTGGTGTGTGCAGTGACGTGAACCGTGTCGCCGATAATCACCGAAGTCGCGCCTAAAGTTCCTGTATTGACCTGGACATCGAGACCATTGATGCGCCAGGTCGTGCCATCGATCTGCTCGACCTGCCCTCCGAATTCAACTTCCGCCGAGCGCTTGAGTGCTTTCAAGGTACGAATCTCGTCTAAGCGCCGCGTATCGAACTGCTGACCGAGCAATGCGCTGCGGGCGTTTTCTGAGAACCGCTTGACGCCATACAGGGTATCTCCTGGCAGGCTGTTTTCAGCCAGTCCGAACACTGCGCTCAGGACGATCAGCAGGCTGGCGACCAATACTACGAGCCGACTGTATGACTGTCGCGCCGGTCGCGGGGGTTGGCTCTGCACCCTTGCTCTGATCCGAACGCGAACATGCGCCTGAGCCACTGCAACCTCAAGCGAATTCGCCTGCGTCTCGGCGACCAACGTGCCAACTTCGAGCAACGGCAGGAGTACATCCGCATACTGAGGGTAGTGCGGCAGACACTCGTTGATAGTTTGTCCCGCTGCCATGCGATTAATGCAGTCGTTGAGCGCCTCTGGGAGTTTTTGGTCAACCATTTTCAACTTCCAAACGCATCTCGCCGAGAAATTTCCGGAGTGTGGTCACGGCCCGAAACTGCAACGACTTGATGGCGTTGACCGACTTGCCCATGACATCTGCAGTCTGCTGCAGGTCAAGCTTTTGACCGAAGCGCAAAATCAGCACTTCCTGTTGGTCAGGGTTGAGCATTCTGAGTGCCCGGCGCGCATCATCTTGATTCATGGAGCGAAGATAATGGACTTCAGGGTCATGATCCGGCGGTGAGGGTACCCATTCGTCCAACGACGCGACCGGATACTGACGGAGTTTGCCAAAATGACTGCTCAACACGTTGCGCGCGACGCGAAAAATCCAACCACGCAGACTATGACGCGGGGCGTTCCGACCCCGCAAAGCGGCGACGAGCTTGAGAAACACCTCACTCGTGAGATCTTCGGCTAAAATCGAATCGTCAACCCTAAGTTGGATAAACTGGTAAACGGCTGAGAAGTAATGTTCGTATATTTGCATGATTGCATCCGAATCACCTTTGCGCGCGCGCGCCAGCAAGCGGTCTTCGGTAGGAATATCGGGTAGGACAAGGACGATCATCGTTCTGCCACCAGCATAGTGATCCAAAATAACCTGACAGGGTGAGAAAGTCATGCAGCAGCTCTCCCACACGGAGCCGAATCTTATCGTTGATGATGACATTGGCAAGCACAGATGCGCTTCGAAGCGCGTTGGGTGAGCCTGCACCTTCTCTATACGAACGCCAAGCAGAAAAATCGCCAGTAAGGCACAGCCTCGTCAACCAAGATAGAAATTGAGGCGCAGATTGTCGATAGCAGCGGTTTTTGGAACAGTTCGAATTCATCATCTTGCCCCTGAACGATTGTGGATCGCGTTGAGCGACCCTATAGGCACTACATGCAGAATGATTTCTAGTGATTTGGCGGCGGGTTCGATCTTCTGCTGAGTGAGTGTCTGTTTATAGCGACTCGCAAATGTCTGAAAAGTTTCGCTGGACTCCCCAGTACATCGGTACTAGTACGCCAAGAATTGTGTTGAGCCATGCAATTCTTTTTGTCACGAATAGGGCATGTGTTCCAGCGTATAACAACGAGCGGGTTTCAAAACTTTAAGAGCGCTACCAAAAACCTTCGGTCTTTTCTATACATGCGAGGTAGCCTCTGTAATGGATAGTCAATTATGATTCCCGCAAGCAGAGGTTCATCGAGGCATAAAGGGGAACTGCACTTCCCGCAGGAGTGATACAGAATCCTGCAAAAACAGCCCTATCAGGGGAATCCGTTCGAGAACATCACTTTAATGCCATGATCTTATTGAGCATATGTCATATGAAGTAGAGCCGAGCGGTTTTCCGTTCGCACATGATGATAATCTGGCACATTTTTCTACAGCGTTAGAGGTTGCAGTCAACAGCACCTGAGCGGTAGAAACAGATAAATTTTATACGCAATAGATATATTTACGGGTAAGAAATTGGGCAACTTTTAAGAGCAACATCAGACGATCTTTCTCGATTCGGAGCAAAGAATCGCGAAACAGTCTGGAAGTGATGCGACCTGATGTCTAGGCTCGATGTTTTTTAACGTGTTTAGCAAGTTTATGTTGTCACGTTCTGAAGGAGCCAGCACAAAACGAATTCAGCCGTCAAATGACAGCGCAATCCGCTGACTAGTCTGATTTGATCGAGCGAATAACGCTCGACCTTCTCGTGCGCTGCACACTGCCATGGATGTCTGCACTATTGGGTATCTGAAATTGCTGCTCGGTCGCGCTGAGCATCTGGCGTGCGGACTCATTGGCAGGCTGAATCCGTAGAATAGCTCTCAGCGCGTTGCGTCGCTCAGTCAGCGAATTTGTGACGCAGGCGATCAACATTAAAGCGACAGTATTACGTCCGTCCTTGCGGATGACGCGCAGCGCCAGCTCTCGCGCCTCATCATAATGTTTCATATGTGCCAGTTCGGTTGCTTGCTGAATCCATTCCCCATGATCTGACATCATTGCCTGCGTCTCCCGTGGAAATCTGTAACTGTCTGCACAATTTACAGTTTTTGGTTGTAAAGAGTTATCAACAATCGTAAAAACGTCAAATTGGCACAAACGTCGCGGAAAAAATGATTTTCTAATGTCGATAGGTGCTTTGATTCGAGGACAAATATTTACGGAATAACTCTAAAGAAGCAATGAGCGCCAATCTTCCTTAGATTGGCGCTCATCGAGTTCAGGAAAAGCAGGCCTTAGGTTTAGGGATGACCATGGCCTTTTCCGTTGCCACCACCATTGCCATTCCCGTTGCCATTGCCATTCCCGTTGCCACCACCATTGCCATTGCCATGACCGTTGCCATTGCCATTGCCAGGATGGTCAGCAGCGGAGCTTTCCTCGGTCGCGGCCTGATGAGGTCGAATTACCTGACCGGGCGCAAGATCCGAGGGGTGGACACCTGATTGCTTGACGATTTGACCCCAGCCCTGCCCACTCTGCCGCGCTGCAAAATAGATTGAGGCGTCATCACCAGCAGCATCCGCCAGCAAATAGGCGCGGGCAATTTCGCCGAAACCGAAGCCCTGGCAGCGCCAGCCCATGATTTCGTCATAGCTTACGCCAAATGAATCCGCAAGCCGCTGCGCAACGGGTTGATTCGGTTGGCTGCAACCCACAGTCGAAGTTGGCTCGGTTGTGACCTCGGCAGTTGGTTCGGCAGTCATTTCCTCAGTCGGTTCTGCAGTGACTTCCGCAGTTGGCTCGGTTGTGACCTCGCTCGTCGGCTCCGGTGTGACTTCCTCAGTGGGTTCGAAAAATTCAAAGCTAACGGCCTGAACGGTCATGCCGTCAGGCAGCAAATTCCCGATGATGACGACGACATCACCCTGATGCAAGATGGAAGGTTGAAAGGCGGATGCTGGTGCGATGATGTAGTTGTTGACTCTGACGTCGCCCTGCGTCAGATCAACCGGGCCAACGACGACGACCTGGGAATTCGGATCGGACGTCCCCGTTTGCGCGAATAAAGGTAAAGCAGCAAGCGTCAGCAGCAAACACATAAACAGCGTGGTTTTCAGTTTTCGAAGCATATTTGCCTCCTAAAGTACCAGATCTACGGAATCATAAACGTTAATGAGTCCATGAACGTCGCACTGATTCTTGACAATCTTAATTGTTCCTCATTTCTTAGGTTCGAAACTGACGGATGGAAGCAAAAGCGGTGATTCAAGAACTTGCTACGACATCCGACCCATTCCATCGTTTTAATTTCCAAACATGAACAATCTATTCGATGGGTAGGTTCACAGCAAATCGCTTGCTTCAGTTAGGATGCGGTTAGAGGCGTGGGTCGATTTTCGATCATCATACAGGCAGCAACGGCGTAGGTTGGAAAGTGGGTTAGTGTGACCTTTATGACTATATATGGATGAGTTTCACGCAATATTGACAAAATCCAGACAAGATTCATTGATTTTAAACGCGACATTCGAGCCGCCTCAACGATTTAGCAATCAACTTCTGAAAACAATTCAAGACTCGGTGGGGCGACTTTAATGAAAACGCTACTGCGAAAACTACAGTCCAATGACCTGCAACGAGGCCAAAGCCTCGTCGAAATGTCCGTTGGGCTGGTTGTTCTGATCATTATTCTTTCTGGTTTGCTGGATATTGGGCGAGCTTACTACGTATATGTCGGCCTGGAAGATGGCGCAGGTGAAGCTGCACTCTATCTCTCGATTAACCCAGGTTGCCGGACAGCGACCGATGGCCCCCAATGCGCAGATCCTAACAATGCAGACTATCGGGCGCGCAACGCGGGCGGGGAGAACATAGATTGGTCGAACGCAGACATCACGATTGTGCGACCTTCTGTTTACGGTGTAGGCGACCCCGTGAAAGTGACGATTGAATATCACTTGACACTGCTCACGCCATTCATGCCGCGTTTCGCGGGAATCAACCCGATCTCGCTCACAACCGAAGCGACTCAGACCATCATTCGCGAAACCTAGCTAGCTGCGTTTGGATGCGAGAAATGGAGAAAGACATGCAGGTCAGGCATCAACGCAATCGAGGGCAAGGTTTAACGGAGTTTGCGCTCGTTCTCCCAGTGCTCTTATTGCTCATGATGGGCATTTTCGATTTCGGTCGCGTCTTTTTTACCTACGCGATGGCTTCTAACTCACTGCGCGCCGCGTTACGCAACGCGGAGGTTTTTGGTTACAGCGGCGGCGACATCAATTACACGGACTGCGCCCACATGCGCGATGTGGTCAAGCAGGTCTTTTTTTTGGGCAGCCCAACCATCACCATCAGTTATCAAAAAGCCAGCGACAATTCCATCATCCCATGTACCGGTGACTCCATCGATTCGGCGCTGCTTGAAAACGGCGACATCCTGAAAATTGAGGTGACAAACACCGTCACTCCAATTACGCCGCTGGTCGGACAAATCGTTCCGAAGCTGACGTTCAACTTTGCAGGCGAGCGCACAATTGTCAAAGACATTCCCTTGACGTCGCGCGCTTCCGGCGATGTCGATTATGACGGTTTGCTGGATGACTGGGAAGTCACCCACTTTGGCGATTACACCTCGCAGACCGGCACGGATGATCCCGATGGCGATGGTTGCAATAATGGCTGTGAAGAAACGCGGTCAACAGACCCGAATAATGCGGATACGGACGGCGACGGCCTGAACGACGGAGCTGAAGTCTATACCTACGACACCAATCCGCTGGTAGCCGACAGCGATGGCGACGGCTTGAACGACGGGCCGGAAATCAACGGCGTACTCGATCACACGGGGACGGTGACCTATAAGACCGACCCGCTGAAAGCCGATACGGACGGCGATGGTCTGACCGATGGTCAGGAAGTCAACGGTGTGACGGTGAATGGAGTTACCTATTACTCTGATCCCACCAAAGCAGACACAGACGGCGACGGCATCTCCGATTACGATGAAGTCAACACATATCACACCAACCCTTCAAATACGGATACCGATAATGACGGCTTGAGCGACGCGGATGAAATCAGCGTTTACCACACGGACCCAAACCTCAGCGATACCGATACCGATGGAGTTCCTGATGGAGCAGAAGTCAACGGCATCGCAGGATGCAGCGGAGCTACCTACCAGACTCAGCCGCTCAATCCGGATACGGACGGCGACGGTTTGACGGATGGTCAGGAAGTCTACAATTATTGCACCAACCCGACCAAAGCCGACTCCGACGGCGATCTCCTGAATGACTATGTTGAGCTTAACGGGATAAGCGCGAACGGCACGACGTACTATACCAGCCCCGTCAAACGAGACACCGACGGCGATGGCTACAGCGACTACGACGAAATCTTCGAGTTCAATACCAACCCGACGGTTGTTGACAGCCCAACCGTCATCGGCGTCGATAGCGACCACAATGGTCTGAGCGACGCCTGGGAAACGACGTATTTTGGCGCAATTGGGCAGGACCCCGCGCTCGACCCGGATGGCGACAGTTGCGACAACTACTGCGAGCAAGTGCGCAACCTGAACCCACTGAATCCTGACACGGATGGCGATGGCCTACGCGATGGTGTCGAAATCTATACCTACTATACCAATGCAGGTAATGCCGACACCGATATTGACGGTCTGA
>DAOUCB010000118.1:0-31849 GCA_034432495.1 Anaerolineae bacterium
GGTTGAGGACAGGACAGTTTTAACAAAAGAGCCTTTTGTTTTAGGATAACGGTTACCACACCTATCCTAAACAAGAGGCTCAAAGCCATTGTACGCTCAATTTCTGCACCTGTTAGGGCATTTTCCCCATTTAGGCGCATGGCAAAAACGCGGACTAGCGCTGTGGAGTAGCGGCGTGGTGTTGGCGGAAAATTGCCGCATCAGCGCGGTAGCCGACGCACTCCTGTCACCAGAACGACCCTCGGTGGGAGCGCTGGAGAAACGCCTGAGCCGCTGGTTGCACAATGAGCGGGTGAGTGATGAACTACTCAGTCAGGCATGGGTCGCCTGGGTCGTCGAGCGTTATGCCAGTTCCCATTGGCTCGTGCTGGTGGATGAAACCAAACTGAGCGACCACTTAAGTGTGATGATGGTCAGCTTGGCTTACCAGCAGCGGGCTATCCCTTTGCTATGGCGCTGTTATGCCCCCACCGACTACCCGGTGGAAGGTCAAGTTGCCTTAATCCGGGAATTGCTGGCGCGTTTACGCTTGTGGCTACCGTCCCGCATCGCCCTGACCATCCAAGCGGATCGCGGGATTGGGACATCACCGGAGCTGATCCGTGAATTGGAGGATTTGGGCATGATGTATCTGCTGCGGGTGCAAGGGCAAACGCGCTTACGCTTAGCCAACGGGCATATCCACGCCCTGAACCAGATGGTCAAACCGGGCGAGACCTGGTGTGGACGCGCCGACGTCTTCAAAAAGGCGGGCTGGCTGCCGCTCTGGGTCTGTCTTCACTGGCGTGTGGGCGAAACCGCCCCCTGGTGTTTGGTCACCAACTGCCGCTGGCGCTGTCCGACGGATTACGCCCTCCGCGCTTGGCAGGAGCAGAGTTTTCGTGACCTGAAAAGTTTTGGCTTTCACTGGAATACTTCTCACATCTGGCAACCTGCTCATGCCCAGCGCTTACTTTTTGTTCTGGCGCTGGCCTATACCTGGGTCTTATCGCAAGCCTTGCTGCACACACCCGCCGAAACCTTGTCTCCTTCGCGTCACTCTCCCCGCCAAAGCCTGTTTCGTCGCGGTCTCCGCTGGTTGCGCCACCAACGTACCCTGACGAAAACCTACTCCTTTTCTCCTGACTTATACTTTCGCCCCGATAGACCTTTGCTGTGTTAAAACTGTCCTGTCCTCAACCTTGAGGGAGAGGGATTTAGGGTGCGGGCATTAAAGCGTCAGACTGATTTTGATGTGACAGCTCTGCACTCAGAAGCCGAAACGTGCTCGTATGAGCGGCAGCATTTGGGCGGCGATCTCCTGACTGCCACGCACGCCGGGATGCCCATCCGCCGCGCTAACACGATCCGTCCCGCGTTCGATCAGCGCCACGTCGCAGCAGTCGCGGATGGTCATGCGGCTGAAATCCTCGTCGAAGCCGACCAGCAGCACACGTTTGTCGGCGCTGATCTGGCGCACATCGCTCAGGTAGCGCGGCAGATCATCCGCTTCCGGCGCTGGCGGGAACAGATAATCCGGCAGATTGAGCAGGTAGACTTCGAGCCAGCTTTGCGCGGGCGCAGGCCGAATCTGCCCGAATTTCGGTTTATTTTCAGGATAAGCATCGTTATTGATGATCAGGTAGACCAGCGCATCGGCAGCCGGATAGAGCGCCAGCGTGCGCAGCACGTTGGTCGAATTGAAGCCGCTCACGCCCGCGTTGACGACGTGAACGTTTGGCAGCGCCCGCGCCACGCCATCGACCCAGGTTTGCGCGTCATTGACGCCATAACCGAAGGTCACGCTGTCGCCCATAAAGACCAGCGTTTTGTCGGCCTGCGGCGGCGTATCCGGCACGGCGCGGTTGCCATCGGGCAGAATGGTGAAATTCGATTTCGAGAGCGTGTAGTGCCCCGGCGCAAGTGTGTAGCCGCGCGGATCGGCGATTAAATGCGGGTTGAGCGCAGCCTGATCGCGGAAGTAGCCGAAGCCCAGCGGATCGAACAGCGCCAGCAGCGCCTCGCTCAGCAGCAGCGCGGCGATGATGCCGATCAGCCCGGCGATCAGTTTGCGACGGGTGGATTGTTTCACCGCTCGACTTCATCCCGCGTGATATTCATGTCCACATATTGTTCATGTCTGTATGAGTTCATATACGCATAACGGGAGTGTCTCATTCTGTGGGTGTTCTTGTAGGGGCGAACCCACGCAAACAAGTTTGCGCGTGCGCCCTGGTTTTGGGCAGACACACAGGTCTGCCCCTACAAGTGCTCACTTTTTTCGACATTCCCCGCGTGATTACTTCGTGCAACTTACTCCACACCGGTCACGTATAATAAGATGTTCGTCATTGAGACACAACACTATCGCATTGCGTTCACAAGGGAGAAGCAGCAAATGTCTGAAAAAGAGAAAACCGAAGAAGCGGGTCGTCTGAGCGGGTTAGGCGCGGGTGTGCTGGCAGGCGCGGCGCTGGGGACAACCGTCCTGCCCGTGATTGGCACATTTGCGGGCGCGCTGCTCGGCGGCGTTCTGGGCAGTCAGGTTGGGCGAACGGTCGGCGGAACCGTCGGTAACGTCATCGACGCGCTGGAAGCTGCCCCAACCGACGAAAGCAGCGAAGCCGCGCCCGCTGCCAGCGTCATCGACCAACTGGAGCGGCTCGGTCGGCTGCGCGAGCAGAACCTGATCACCGAAGAAGAATTCACTGCCGCCAAAGCCAAAATCCTCGGCGTGTAAGCGGCTCAGGCAAGAGAACTTCGTAGGGGCGCAGCGTGCTGCGCCCTTTTGCTGTTTCACACCAGCGTATACGATCCGCCCGGATCGATTACCACCGGAACGGCTGCCGTCTCGCTGCTGACGCGATTCGCCCACGCGCTCGCGTCCTGCATGATTGGCGGGAAGGTGTTGTAATGCATCGGCAGCACGACTTTCGGGCGCACGTACTTGATCGCCTTGAGCGCATCGTCTGGCCCCATCGTGAAGAAGTCGCCAATCGGCAAGACCGCCAGATCGATACCATCGTCGCCGATCAACTGCATGTCAGAGAAGAGCGCGGTATCGCCAGCAAAATAGAGCCGCTGACCGTTTTTCGTGGTGATGACATAGCCGCACGACAACCCGCCGTTACTGCCATCCGGCAGCGACGAACTGTGGATCGCCGGGGTTGATTTAACGCTCATGAAGCCGCAGTTGTAATGACCGCCCACATTCAGGCCAATCGTCTTGCTTACACCCTGCGCTTGCAGCCAGTTGCCAATCTCGAAATTGGTGATCACGGTCGCGCCGGTGCGCTTGGCGATGCTGACTGTGTCGCCCACATGATCGCCATGCCCGTGCGACAGCAGAATGACCTCGGCGGCGACTGCATCCGGCGCTGCTGCCGCCAGCGGATTACCCGTCAGAAACGGATCAACCACGACTGGATGCCCGTCAACGTCCAGCGCAAACGCGGAGTGTCCCAACCAGGTCAGCTTTACACTCATCGTGATTCTCCCTTTTGAGATCGCATTCGTAACCTTCAGCTCCTAACAAAAGTATAACCTATTATGAGCCTTCCAGTTCCTGAATACGCGTGAGATATAGCGAGTCGGCCTGATCGCCGATCAGTTCGACGTAGCGGCGGTAATGCAGCAGCGCGTTCGCATTCTTCCCCTGCTCGTAATAGACATCGCCCAGCACGGCCTCCGCGTAGGCATTCGACCCATCCGTATCGACCGCCTGCTGCGCATACGGGAGCGCGCTGGCCGGGTCATGGAAATCATTGAGTTCCAGCCGGGCAAGCTGAATATAGGCGCTGGTGTAATAGTCGTCGCGCTTGATCGTTTCCAGATAGTCGGCGCGCGCGGCTTCATTGTCCCCATCCATTTGATAGGTATAGCCACGCTCGTAATAAGCGATGGCTAAATCGGGGTCAATCGCCAGCGCCGCCGTAAAATCGGCGAGTGCATCCGGGATGTTTCCCGACTCACGGTAAGCATCACCGCGCCCGATGTAGGCATTGGTGGACTGGTCATTGCGTTCCAGCGCCGCCGTGAAGTCGAGAAGCGCATCGGCATAATTCTTGGCGTCGAAGTTCGTCCAGCCGTGTTCCTGAAGCACATCGATATTGGTCGGGTCAAGCTGTTTGGCTTTTGTCAGGTCTGCCAGCGCGTGGGGGAGATCGCCGAGAAGGTGATAGGCCATCCCGCGCCACAGATAGGCCGATGGATTCGACTCCAGCGTGAGCGCACGGGTATAGGCCGACACCGACAGCGTATACTCCTGACGGGTGAAATAGATTTTGCCGAGTTCATCGTAATTCCAGTAATTGTTGGGGTCGATTCGGATCGCGGTTTGCGCATCCTCCACCGCCTTATCGAGATCCGTATGCATCGTGGCGTAGACGCTGGCGCGGCTGATGTAGCCCTCGGAATTGGTCGGGTCAAGCGCAATCGCGCGGGTATAGCGGTCGAGCGCTTCGGGGTAGCTGCCCTGATCCTGAAGCGCGTCGCCCTCGTGAATCAGCTGGATCGCCCCAGCGGCATCAGGCGTTGAAGCGCTCGCAACTTCGGTCGCTGCGCTGACAGCGCTCGCCGTCGGCGCAACTGCCGTCGCCGTCAGCGGAATACTGGTCGCGGTGGGCAGATTCGGTGAGGGAGTCAGTGTCACACGCGCGGACACCGGGTTGGTCAGTGCGAGGCTGAAGATGCGCGTCTGCGTCCCGTTGGAGACGATCAGGTCGAAGCGCGTCCCTGAATTGCTGGCGATCAACAATCCCACGCCCGCCACCAGCGCGATCAGCACCAGCACGCCGATAAAGGGCATTCTGCGCCGCCAGCGGTTGCTGTTTTCGCGCTCCTCTAGCTTGCGCAGAATTTTGATCAGGTTGTCGATGTCACCGCGAAAATCGGGGTCGTCACGAATCACGATGGCATTGCGATACGAGAGGTCACGAATCGATTCGGGGAGCTGCTCCGGGTGCGGCATCGATGCGCCACTCACCAGCACCGGAATCAGGAGAATGTCGCGGCAGGTGAGGCCACTTTCGACTTCGATGCGCACGGCGTCATTGGGATCGTCGAGTCGGCGTGAGCCATCTGCCGCCGGTGTGTCGAGCCAGGTCGGGCCGATGATGATCAACTGGGCGCGGCAGGCGTTGATGTTGTCTTCGATCACCTTGCGGAAATCACTGCCCGCCGGGATGTCGTAAACATCTTTGAAGACGTTGGCGTCGTTAAAGATTCGCGCCAGATGATCGTAGATTCGTCCACTGATGGTGCTGCTGTCGCTGCGACGATAGGAAATAAAGACTCGTGGCATAGTCGCTTGCCCTTATCCCAACCCGGTGACGCAGCGTTTATTCCGCGACTGGCAGCGTAATCGTAAAGGTCGATCCCTGGTTCAGTCCGGCGCTCGTCGCCCAAATGCGTCCGTTGTGCGCCTCGATCATGGCGCGCGCGATGCTCAGCCCAATGCCCAGCCCGCCTTTGGTGCGCGTCATGTGGTCTTCGACCTGATAGAAGCGCTCGAAAATCCGCTCCATCTGGTCGCGCGTCAGCCCGATGCCGCTGTCCGTCACTGTCACCCACACCTCGCTGCCATGCAGTTCCGATTGCACGATGATGCGTCCGTTTTCGGGCGTGAAGCGCAGCGCGTTGTTCAGAACATTCGTCAGCGCCATGCCCATGCGAATCCGGTCAATCGTCACCTTCTGTTCTGGCGGCGGCGGTGCATATTGCAGGCGATGGCGTTTCGCTTCTGCCAGCGAGAGAATGTCGTGGATGACTTCCGTCAGGAATTCACCGAGCGGCACGGCTTCGCGGTGCAGTTCGCCTTCCTTCTGCTCCATATAACGCAGGTTGGTCAGGTCTTCGATGATGCGGCGCAGTTGCAGCGCGCTGGCTACCACTTTAGTCGCCAGTTCGCGCACTTCTTCGTCGTTGGTTTCCTGAAGAAAACTGGTGTAGCCGAGGATCACGCCCAGCGGCGTACGCAGTTCGTGCGAGGCGATAGCGATGAAGTCGCTTTTGAGCTTGTCTACCTGGTTGAGTTCTTCGTTGGCTTTTTGCAGCGCGCTCACCATCTGCGCGCCTTCGATGGCGACGGCTGCCTGCGAAGCCACAATCGACAGGTAGTTGGCGTCGTCAGGCGTCCAGGGGAGGTTACGCTTGTTGACCGCTTCCAGCACGCCGATCACCTGATTGCCGTTGCGCGAACGCATCGGCACGCCCAGTATCGAGCGCGTCAGAAAATCGGTCGCCCGGTCGATGCCCATGTAATGCCGGCGATCCACCAGCACATCATCGACCTGAACCACGCGGTTTTCGCGCAGCACCGTTCCGGCGATACTGCCTTCCAGCGGAACGGGTTTGCCGATCAGCGCCTGCCCGCCTGCGCCGGTCGTGGTTGCCGCGAAGCGCAAATCGTTGGTCTTGTGATCCCACAGCAGCACCGAAGCCGCTTCCGCATCCACAATTTCGACCGCCGCCTGCATGATCTGATTGAGCAGCACTTTGATCTTCAGCGTCGAATTGAGGACGGCGCTGATTTCTGAGAGCCGCGTCAGGATTGTTACTTTATGTTCTAAGTCCGCAATGCGTTTGTCGTCTGTCAGCATGACCACATTCCATAGGGTTGCCCAATTATAAACTACCTCGCGTCGGTTCGCTCCTGCTTTAGAGATATTTTTACGCAGTTCCTGATTGTATAACTTTTAGTCGTAGAAGTAGGGCTGTTGAAACTGTTCATAACTTTATCCCGCGAAATCCCATTGATCCAACATATCGCAGAATAAATCCCATATATCAACGAAATGCTTTGGGGTTTGGGTAATCTTTGGGTTATGCCGAACGCTTGTTCGGAAAGTTATGAACATCTGCCTGTTCATAACTCCGGCAGGTTATGAACAGTTTCAACAGGCTCAAAACTTGCCCTCTTAGCCATCTGCTTAGCGCCCGCTACTTATGAACACGACTCGAAAAGTTGTGAACAGGTTAGAAAAAGTTGTGAACAGGCTTTTGAACAGGTTTTGAACAGTTGTATACGACTCTTAATATTATGACCTGTCACACTTGGGTAATCTTGGGTAAAGAGGTGCTTGACTCTTTGGGATAACCTTCGGAATGAATCACCGATGATTAAAAGATCGCCACAAAGATTAAGCAAACTTGCGCTGATTTTCCAGCGAATATTTGTTTCTTCAAACCTTATGCTGTCGGTTTGACCCCGATGTAAATGCCGCGCCCATCCAGCCCCTGTGGATCATAATAGAGGTCGAGTCCGGCGTTTTCGAAAGCGGCGCGGTACTGCGCATCGGTGAATAAGCCCAGTCGATGTTCTTCGTGGATGTTCTCGACACCCTGCGGCGTGGCGATCAGATAGTGGAAATCCAGCACCGAAACGCCATCCTCGATATAACTGACGTTCATCCGCGCGATCTTCAAATCGGGCAGATCGACAAAGCGGGCGTGAACGCGTCGCGTTTCATACTGGTCGGGCGTGAACCAGGGTTCGATCAGCGTCACACCGCCCAGCAGCAGGTGATTGGCGATGCATTTGAGGGCGCTTTCCAGCCGCTCGACGGTTTCGGTGTAGCCAATCGAACTGAACAGGCAGGTCACCACGTCATACTTTTTCCCCAGGTCGAAATTGACCATATCGCCCTGATAAAAGGGGACGGTCGGGCAGCGCTTCTGCGCGATCTTGAGCAGTTCCCCATCCAAATCCAGCCCCTCGACTTCGAAATCCTGCTGCAAATACTGGGCGTGATGCCCCGTCCCGCAGGCGACTTCGAGCAGCGTTTTGCCCGACGACTGCTGGTATTTGGCGATATACTGCGCCGCCAGTTCCGATTCGACCGCGTAATCCTTCCAACTGTAGATCGCGTCGTAAAACTCCGCAGACTTTGTGAACATCCTGCTATTTCTCCTAATAACCAGAATTTGAGTCAGGGATTTTCGGTTACAGGCACACCCCACAGCCGAATCGTTGTATCGCTTGAGTTTGCGGCGGCGAAGAATCGACCATCATGGCTAAAGGCCAGCGACCAGTTTTTCCGTTCAGCTTGGAAAATGTGTTGCTGGCCTGTCTCTATGTTCCAAATATAAATTCCACCTAGATTTCCCGCACCAGCAAGCAGTGAGCCATCGGGACTGAAAGTTAGCTCCGAAATTGCAGGCCACGAATTCTCATCCGGTTTTGGAAGTTGATCGATCAAGCGCGATTGCTGGCTCTGTATGTTCCACATGAGAATCGAACCGTTATTGCTTGCCGTTGCAACGGTTTTTCCGGATGGACTGAAAACAGCGCTTCTCGCTTTATCTGGTGTGTTGAACGTCGCCACGATCTGCTGCGTTGCAATATCCCAAACGCGCACCATGTTATCCAAACTTGCCGCCACAAGCTGTGTTCCGTCTGCGTTGAAATTGACATCGCTGATCGGCTGCGTCGTTCCCGCCAGCACGATTGGCGCGTCCACCTGATTGACATCTTTTGCGTTCAATAAATCGTCAAACGGCCAGAGAATCACCGTTCCCGCATTCGTCCCAAACGCGATCCTGTCGCCTGCCGGGTTGATCGCTACGCTGGAAAACGTCTCACCGGGGATCGAGTTATCCCGCCTGATGTGCGCGACTTCTTCCCCCGTTTGGGCGTTGCGGACGAAGGCAAAGCCGCCGGAGACGCTTGCGACCGCTCCGGCGATAAAACGCCCATTGGGTATATAGGTGAGATCGACGACGCTAGCGTCGCCATACTCGTTCGGCGGATAATCTTCATGGAACGAATCCGTGCCTTGTTGGATATTCCAGACGCGAATATTCGCATTGCCGCCGCCCGCCGCGACAAACTGCCCGTCAGGGCTGATTGCGATGCTTGTCCAGCGATCTACGGGCGGAAATGTACGCTGAAAAACCGGACGGGCGGGTGTTGTGCGTAGATTGTAGAGCGTGAAAGTATTGCTGGTACTGACACTTCCTCCAACGAAATAGGTCGCCGCATACGTTCCCTGTGGATTCAGGCGAATGTCGGAGAATTTGAACTTGTCGCCGTCGTGCGCACTCAGGATCAACGCTTCCTGCTTTGTCACCGGATTCCACTGATAGAGATCGTTTTCACGCAGATAGAGCAGCAAGCCTGTTCGTGAGAACTGCGGCAGCACCATGTCATCGGAGTAGCGCTGCGGGACAAGCGGTGAATCAGTCATCACATGGGCGACTTCGCTCCCATCGGACATCTTCGCGATCCGAACCTCTGCCTGACGCGCTTCCGGGTCGTCCGGCTGAACAATGTACGCCCCCATACTCAAATCGGGGCTGAGCGCGACCGGGAGTGCGAGGTCGAACGTCCGTCGATAGTGCGGCGGTGGTGTTGGTACGGACGCTTCCGGCACAGCGACGGGATGCTCTGGATCGTTCAGGTCATAGCGATAGAGACCGTCGTTCAGGTTGGCGTAATAACTCTGCCCATCGCTTGACCAGAAGCCGCCCCAGAACATCGGGCTGAGATTGGCGATCTCGTGCAGGCGATCAATGTTGTTCGCCGTGATTGGTTCGAGCGTGTCGGGCAGGGCGGCGTCCTGTGCGAAAGCTAGAGTGGTGCTGAAAAACACAGCCAGTACCAGCAGGTGTAAAAGCGGTTGTTTTTGTCGGATCATCTGATGTAAAGTAGTCACACTTTGTCACGATCTTATAGGAGTATACCGTTTTGATCGACTTGCAGCCGATATTCACGGCGGTGCGTCAGGCCGCCGATTTGACCCGGCGCGTCCAGCAGAAACACCTCGTCAGCAGCGCGAAGGACACGGGCGATCACGTCGAACCCGTCACGATTGCCGACTACGGTTCGCAGGCCATCCTCTGCCGCGCGATTCTGAGCGCCTTCCCCGAAGATGCCGTCCTCGCCGAAGAACACGCCGACCAGTTCGGCACGCTGCTCGCCGACGACCAGCGCGCCGAGATCGTCGGCCTTGTCAGCGACGTGCTGGGCGAAGATGTCCACGAATATCAGCTCCGGGGCTGGCTTGAACACGGGCGCGGCGTCGAAGCGGAACGGACGTGGGTCATCGACCCGATTGACGGGACGAAGGGCTTCATCGCCATGCGCCGCTACTCGATTGCCGTCGGCCTGCTGGATCGCGGGCTGCCGCTGGCGGGCATTCTCGGATCGCCCGGTTATCCAACACCCGACGGCAAAGGCTTACTCTTTTATGCGCAGCGCGGCGCAGCCCACGTCGAGCCGATGCTCGGCGGCAAAGCCTATCGCATCGCCGTTTCGCTGCGCAGCAAATCGCGCGATCTGAAAGTCGTTGAAAGTGTCGAGCGTGACCACGCCGCGCTCGAATTGATGGCGAAGATTTACGCTGAACTTGGCATCGACAAAGCGAAGCAGGTCGAAGGCATCGACAGCCAGGACAAATACGCCATGCTCGCTTGTGGCGACGCCGACCTCTACCTGCGTTTGCCCCGCGAAGCCAAACCGAAGCACAAATCATGGGATCACGCCGCAGGCGTGGCGCTGATTCAGGCGGCGGGCGGCGTCGTCACCGACATTGACGGCTCACTGCTCGATTTTTCGACCGGCGCGATCCTCTCCAACAACCTGGGCATGGTCGTCACCAACGGCGCGATTCATGATCGCGTGCTGGAAGTCGTGCAGGCGGCGATGCCCAAAGCATAAACGGGTCGCAGGGCATGGCACACCATGCCCTGATGCCCCTGTCTGCTTACCCGCAGCTCGTGACGAATTGCAGTGCCCGATCCGCCAGCGCCTGCTGATCCGGTGAAAACTGTGGGCGATACTGCCGCAGCAGGCTGGCGAACTGCCCGCGACTGAACCCCGCTTTCGCTAGTCCTTCATCCAACTGCGCGCAGGTTCCCCCGCTGAAATCACCGAACTGGCTCAACAGGTAAATCACCGTGCTGCTCGATCCCGAACTCGTGCTGGAGCTTGACGTTGAGCTGGAACTTGAACTGCTGGAACTCGAATTCGTTTGCGTGATGGTGGTCGATCCGCCGCCTGTGCCTGCCGCCGCGATTTGCTCGGCAGTCGCGGGCGCGGCAATCGTGATCGTCCTCGGCAGCACCCGAATCGGCAAATACTGCACCAGCGTCAGATTATAGGGATGCACCCTGCCCGGATCGCCAATGGCGTGCAGCAGACTGCTAATCGGGATAATCACCTGCGCCCCCGCCGGAACCGTGACCGTCTTGCCGGTTGCGGTGACCACGATTTCCCCCTCGATCACGCTGATCGTCATCGTGTCGTCGTTGGCCTGCATGAACACCGTCGAGCCAAGCTGAATATTGACGTCATTTGCCAGCAGATCGACTTTGCCCGCGCCCTCCGGCGTCTGGATCAGCATCCCGTCCGGTGGGGCTTCGGTGCAGTTTGTCCCGGTGATGCCCGTCTTGAAGTAGAAGGCTTGCATTGGCTTGAGCGGCGCTTCCTGCGCGGATGCCTCGACCACCGTTAGCGTGCTCACGTCGCTGGCGGGGGTGATCAAGGGCGTCGAGACCCAACCCACCGCGCTGCTGTCGGGAATCTGGATGCGCACCCACGAACCATTGGCGTTGCGCCCGTTGGCGGTCGCGCTTTGTCCGCTTGCCAGCGTCCCGGCGACGCGGTAGTCGGTGCCGGGGCCAGTGCGCACGTTGATCGCGCTGTTGGCGGTCACGTCGAGCGTGGTCAGGTCAGGCATAGGCGCGACCGCGTTCTGCACCTGCACGTCGCCAAACAGCAGGAAGGTCACATTCTGACCGGGCAGGGCGTCCGGCAGATTGGCCTGAAGCCGCATCAGCGCG
Source organism: Anaerolineae bacterium (assembly GCA_034432495.1). Classification (GTDB taxonomy): domain Bacteria; phylum Chloroflexota; class Anaerolineae; order Aggregatilineales; family Phototrophicaceae; genus Flexifilum. The sequence goes on from DAOUCB010000118.1 coordinate 11,761, forward strand.
ATACCCCAGATGCCTTTCGCCGTGTCCAGCCCCTTCAACTGCAAATTTTCGATGTCCGCCACGTTGACCAGATCGCCCTGTTTGGCGAAGCTGAAATTCTGGACATCGGCGCGCGGCGTGGCGTCGAGCGAGAAATTACCGTAGCACGATTGGTTGCGTCCGGTCGGGGCGCAGGCTTCCGTCACCGTATTGAGCGCCTGATCGACGATGGCGCTGCACGTTGCCGCTTCTTGCGCGGCGACTGTCGTAAAACAGGCCGCGATCAGCAGAAATGCAAATTTTCGAAACAGCCTCACCATTTAGCCCTTCGACTTTTTGCAATAAAGGTAATAGGTTTCTTTTCAAAACACAACGGAGTCAATGCGCAATAAGCACAAGCGTTAAGACAGCCCGACCATCCATGACATCACGAATCTCTTTTAGCAACTTATGAAATGTTTTTGCTGACTGCTGACCGCTGATTGCTGATCGCTTATCAGTTCAGCAGCTTGTAGAAAAACATCGAGGCGATCAACGCGCTGCCATCGAAATTGAGCGCGAACTGCGGGATCGCCCCGACGCGCACATAGCCCATCGTTTCGTAGAATTTCTCAGCGCCGCTGCCCTGTTCGGTATCCAGCACCAGCAGCGAGCGCTTTGCCGCCCGCGCTTCATCTTCAATCGCGCGCATCAGCCGCGTGGCGATGCCCTGCCGCCGCGCGCTGCTGTGAACCAGCACCTTCTGCACGTCGGCGCGGTGCAGGCCGTTGGGCTGACCCGCCAGCACCAGATGCACGCAGCCCACCACGCGACCCTCATTCAGCGCGACCATGACGATCCGTTCGCCGCGCTCGACATCCGCCGCCCATTTGTCCCAGCTTGCCGCCGCCAATCCTAAATCCATCGGCGCGATAAAGTTGACCGACGCGCCGTTATCAACGGCATCGCGCAGCAGTTCCACCAACGCGTCTCGGTGAGCGCGCATATCCCCCGCGCCGAAGCGCCGGATCGAAATCGTCATGCTGATCTGCTCCTGTGTATGCGGATCAACATGCCCGATTTCGCCGCAAAATGCAAGCGTCCCGCCAGCACTCGATAGGTTTTTATAGGGACGCCGCCCGCTGGAGTCGTGAAAAACGGCTGAACAGGGAGTCCAATGCTCCCCAATGCGCGTTTTTCCCTTGAAATCGGGGAGGGAGCAGCGGGAGGTTTGTAGGGGCGAGGCACGCCTCGCCCGCTCTGCTTCAGCAGGGTGAGGTCAGTTAATCGCGTGCGAGCTGCCGCCGTCGATTCTCAGGTTAGCCGCGTTGATGTAGCTTGCCAGCGGGCTGGCAACGAACGCCACCAGATCGGCGACTTCCTCGACTGTGCCGAGCGTTCCGGTTGGGTTGGGCAGCACGTCGGTCAGGATGTGCCGCTCAATCCCGCTCCACTCGCTCCCCCAGCCATACTGCGCTGCCAGCCCCTGATAAAATCGCTTCACCCCATCGGTGGCGATGATCCCCGGACTGATGGTATTGACGGTGATGCCGGTATTGACCAGCGTTTTCGCCAGCCCCACCGTCAGGTTGACCAGCGCCGCTTTGGTCGCGGCATACGACGACATGAAAGCCAGCGGCTCAGCCGCGTCGCCGCTGGCAAGCTGGATGATGCGCCCCCAGTGGCGCTCACGCATTTGCGGCACGAGACACTGGATCAGCCGCGCCGCGCCGACCACATTCACGGCATACAGCCTGAGCATGTCGGCGGGGCTGTCGTCGAACCAGCTTCCATGCGTGAACGTCGCGGCGTTGTTGACCAGAATCTCAACCCGCCCAACGCAGTCACAAGCGTCGTCGGCGATCTGCTTCACACCCGCATCCGACGCCAGATCGCCGCTCACGGCGAACACGCGCCCCGGCGCAATGCTGTTCAGGTGCTCGGCGACGGGATCGATCTGCGCCCTGTCCAGCCCATGTAAGATAACAATTGCGCCTTCACGCAGAAATGTCCGCGCCAGTCCCTGGCCGATGTCGCCACCAGCTCCCGTAATCAGGACGCATCGGTCGTGCAAAAGCAAGTCCATTGACGCCCTCCCTTGATGTAAGTAGGTAAACATTCACCGTTTATTTAGTCGTTCAAACAAAAGCCCGCAAAAATAATTTCACCTCCTCTCATCAGCGTAATCCTGCAAATCAGCTTGTCAACAGGCTGCATTCGCTATCGGGCTGCAAACGTGTCCACTGGCTGTCGATCCGGCACTTATGCTTCGCGTGACAGGAGCGCTTTTTCGCCGGATTCGTTCTCTCAAATGACCACAATTGATCACCGCAGCAGTGAGTCGCGCAAAATTGTGGTAAAGTAACCGCCTCACAGAACAGGTGAGCAGGAAACCATCATGGCATCGCTCAGCCCGATTGAAATGATTCAGCGCAACGCCGAACTGGTCATCCAATCGACCTACCAGCAGTTCGGCGTCTCCCTCGCCTACGACGGCGAGTCGGTCGAGTGGCTCGACGAGCATATCGAGCAATTGAGGGAGAAAAACTACTCCGCCGACGATACCGCTATGCTCATCAACGTGCTTGGCTCGTTCTACGGCGAGTGTATTCGCCAGCAGTTCGGCGGTGAATGGACAGATTACAAAGGCGCGTTCATGGTCAAACTGGTGAACGCGCAGTTGGTTTCTCCCTTCAGCAAAGTGATGAAGCAGTTCGAGAGCGGTGCATCGTCGGGTGAATCGGTGGCGGGATACTTCGCCACGATCCCTGGCCTGCTGGAACGCTTCCCTAACCCGAAAGATCAGTCATGAGCGAACCGATTCGCGTGCTGCACTTCGCCGATGTCCACATCGGCATGGAAAATTACGGCAAAACCGACGCCGAAACCGGCCTCAGCAGCCGCGTCCGCGACTTCCTACGCCGCATGGACGAAATGATTGCCTTCGCCAAAGAAAACGATGTTGACCTGACGATCTTCGCGGGCGACGCCTTCAAAACGCGCAGCCCTAACCCGACTTATCAGCGTGAGTTCGCGTGGCGCGTGCGCGATCTGCTGGCGCTCGCGCCGCTGGTGATGCTGGTCGGCAACCACGATCTGCCGCCGACCATGCTCAAGGCGTCGAGCATCGAAATTTACGACACGCTGGCGATCCCCAACGTCTGGGTAGCGGATCAATACGAGACAAAAGTCATTGAAACCAAGCGCGGTGAGGTCGTGGTCGGCGCAGCGCCTTATCCGCTGCGTTCACGTGTCCTCGACGGCGTGAAGACCGCTGGCATGACCATCGCCGAAACTGATACCCTGCTTCAGCGCGAACTGACCTCGCTGCTCGATCAACTGGCAGCCGAAGCCGACTCGCACGGCGATATGCCGCGCCTGCTCACCGGGCATCTGACGGTCAGCGGAGCGGCGTGGGGCAGCGAACGGGGCATCATGCTCGGTCGGGATGTGCAGGTGCTGCCGTCAGCGATTGGCGATGAGCGCTGGGATTATGTCGCGCTTGGTCACATCCACAAACATCAGGATTTGAGCGCCGGACGGGTCGGTATGCCGCCGGTTGTTTACAGCGGTTCGCTCGAACGAATCGACTTTGGCGAGGAGAACGATTCGAAGGGCTTCTGCTGGGTCGAACTGGAACGCAAGCAGACAACCTGGAAATTCCACCGTCTGAAAGCGCGCCCCTTCATTACGATCCGCGCTGACCTGCGCCAGAGCCTCGATCCGACGCTCGAAGCGGTTACGGAAATCGAGGAATACGACCTGCAAGGGGCAGTCGTGCGCGTGATCCTCGATCTGTCGCCGGAAACGGAAGCGAAGCTCAATCAGGGCATGGTCGAAGATGCGCTCAAGCGCGGCGGCGCGGCTTACATCGCCGGGATTCGCCGCGAAGTTGAGCAGCCCTTACGCGCCCGCCTCGGCGCGAGTCCTGAAGGGCTGACCGACGATCAACTGCTGGAACGCTACCTGCTCAGCAAGGGGATCGGCGACGACCGCCGCGCCGAACTGCTGGCGGCGGCGGCGGACATCATCGAAGGCGGCATGGTCACGGCGGGGGAGTAGCTAGAGCAGATTGTCGTCGTCGCGCAGCCACTCGACCGAGAGGATGCGTTTGCTGTGCGGCGCGTAGTAGATGCGATACGGGTCACCATTCTTGAAAGCGAAGAATACCGGCTTTTTCAGGGCGAAACGTTCGTCATCCACCTGAACTGCGTAGGCGATGTTATTTCGACCATATTGCAGCGAAAGATCGATGCGGCCTTCGACTTCTTCGACCCGCTGTTCACGCAAATCAGCGACCAACCGCTTCGACTTCGCTCCGAAATACAAAGTCAACCAGATGATCACCCCAAATCCGATAATCAGCAGAAAAAGCAGCGTATCCATGTGTTGGGTGGATACCGCAAAGACGACCATACACGAGAGTGAAAGCGCGCCGACGCCGAGGAGCGCCGGAATCAACCAGAGGAGCATGAGCAAGATGCGATCCTGGTTCAGCCGCTTGATCTGGCGCTGCGTCATGCGACCTGCGCGGTTCGCTTCCAGATCATCATCATCGTAGTGGAGAACGTCCATCAGACGTTCCTCGTATTTCTTGGTTTTCTGCATCGTAGACTCCAGCATCATTGCTGACTCTTAGAGTCTACGCGCCTCTGACTTCCGCGATCCCCCATTTATAGAGGTAGACAGTTGGGCAGGATCAAACCTGGTCACTTTGCGCGAAAGTTATGACAGTTATCACTGATGCGGCGGCGGCGCTTGTCCTAGAATGATCGAAATGCTGATCAATGGGTGAGGTAAACAAACCGATGGCATCAACACTGATGGTCAAGGTGGACGATTTTCTCTCACAGAGCCGCATCGCCGTCGCTGGCGTCTCGCGTGATCCGAAAGGCGGCAATGCTGCCAACGGCATCTACCGCCGCTTCCGCGATCTGGGATATCAGGTCTACGCCGTCAACCCGAACGCCGAACAGGTCGAGGGCGATCCCTGTTATCACACCGTCAAGGATATTCCCGGCGGCGTCGATGGTGTGATCATCGCGACCCCTGCTGCTGCTGCCGAAAGTATCGTGCTGGATTGCGCCGAAGCGGGCATCAGCCGGGTGTGGATGCACAACGGCATTCACAGTCTGGGGACGAGTGTTTCGCAGAGCGCCGTCGAATTCTGCCAGCAGAACAACATCAGCGTGATCGCAGGCGCGTGCCCGCTGATGTTCGGCAAAACCTCTGACGGTTTTCATCGCTTTGTGCGCACAGGTATGGGGATTTTCGGCAAGCTGCCGAACTAACGTTGCCTGTATCAGCCGCGCTTTGCTTTTTCCAGCGGCTCGAACGCGGTGACCTCATCCGGTGTGTCGGCCTGATTCGTGGAGATCAGGTTCGGCGCGCCGGGGTCAGCCTCGCGCAGCCACTCGACCGAGAGAATTCGCCTGGAGTATGGTGTGTAGTAAATACTGTAGGGATCGCCGTTTTTGAAGGCTAAAAAGGCTTTCTCTTTGACCATGAACTTGACATCGCCCACTTTGAGGGTGCATTGCACGTTGTTCGCGCTCACGGCTCGCATCGACAGGCTGACGCGCCCTTCTGCTGTCCGCACATCGCCAGCTTGCGCGTCACGCCGCAGGCGAAACAGCTTGGCGGCGTAAATCAACACCGGTATGGCGAAAATCGGCGCGAGGATTGCCAGTATCAGCAGCGATGCCGCCGCGAGACCCCCAAAATACAGCCCGATGCCGAGCCACGCTATCATGGGCAGCACAATGAAGATCACAACCAGCGCGCTGCGGCGCTGCTCGGCGTCCAAATCGGCGCGCTGTGCCTGCGACAGGGAACCTGCCGCGTTCGCTGCGAGGTCATCCTCGTCAAAGTTGAGCGCCGCCATGATCCGTTCTTCGTACTTCTTGGGCTTGTCCATGCACCAGCCTCCCCAACTGATCCCCCCGTATCTATAAGTTTATACGAATTATCGGGTGGCGACGTTGTAGGAGTCGTTAACCGAGTAGATTTTCGAGCTTGTCTTCGCCATAGCGCAGCATCAGTTCGAGGTCATGCAGGCGGCGCTGTTCAAGGGGGTCTTCGTAGGGGCTTTCTTCGGCGTTGTCAATCTCAGCAGAGAGATCGTCGAGGATTTGCAGCAGCCTGCCAGGGTCGTCGCAGTCGTCGATTTCCTGCTGATAGTCGCGCATGATTTTTCCTTAATACTCATTCAAAAAAGTCGTTGAAAGCGACTCGCCGCGCGATTTTCAACGGAGACGCTGTACTTTTATCTTTAATATTTAACGCAGCACCCAGCACTCAGCACTCAGTACTTCTTTGTACCTTAGCCCCGATTCAGGCGGGGATCGAGCGCATCGCGCATCCCATCGCCGAGCAGGTTGAAGCCCAGCACCGTGATCATAATCGCTACGCCGGGATAAAAGACCATGTGCGGCGCGGTGAAAATCGAGTTGCGCGCTTCGCTCAGCATCGCGCCCCATTCCGGCGTGGGCGGCTGTGCGCCTAAGCCAATGAACGAAAGTGCGGCGGCATCCAGCACCGCTGAACCGATGCCCAGTGTCCCCTGCACGATCAGCGGCGTCAGCGTATTGGGAAAAATGTGGACGAACAGAATGCGCATGGGCGTTGCACCAAGCGACCGATTCGCCACGATGTACTCGTACTCTTTGACTGACAATACGCTCGCGCGCGTCAGCCGCGCATAGGCTGGAATCGAAACGACCGCGATCGCCAGCAGCGCGTTTTGCAGCCCCGGCCCCAGCACCGTCACGATGGCAATTGCCAGCAGCAGCGACGGAAAGGCCAGCAGCACATCCATCAGGCGCATAATCACGTTATCGACCCAACCGCCTGCATAGCCGGAGACCAGACCCAACAGCGTGCCGACGACAATCGCGAACGTCACCGCCAGAAAGCCCACCTTCAGTGACTCACGCGAACCGTAGACCACGCGGCTGAAGACGTCGCGCGCGTTCAGGTCGAGTCCCATGAAGTGCTGTGGCAGGGTGGCATCGCAGCCGAGCAGATGAATGCAGGGCGCGCGTCCCGGCAGCTTGCCGGTTTCACCGGGCTGCCCGATCATCGGCTGAATCGGGTCGTAATTGGCGATCAGCGGCGCGAAAATGGCGACCAGAATCAGAAAACCTATCAGCACCATCCCGATGACAGCACTGCGGTTGCGAAACAGATGTTTGAAGGTGTCGCGCCACAGACTGCTCGATTTTAGTTCTTCATGGACGCTTTTATCCAGCTTGATCGGATTTGCGGTGGTTGTCGTCGCCATAGGAAGTCTCATTAACTCAAGCGGATACGGGGATCGAGATAGCCGTAGAGCAGGTCAACCACCAGATTGATCAGCACAAAGGAGACCGCAATCACAATGGTGAAGCCCTGCACCAGCGTATAGTCGCGCGCGGTGATGCCATCGACCAGCGTGCGTCCCAGTCCTGTCAGGCCGAAGATCGTTTCGGTCAGCACCGCGCCGCTCACCAGCCCGCCGAAGTTCAGGCCGATGATCGTCACCACCGGGAGCAGAGCATTGCGCACCGCGTGACTCAGCACGACGTTCAGTTCACGCAGACCTTTGGCGCGGGCAGTGCGGACATAATCCTGACCCAGCGTTTCGAGGACGCTGGAGCGCGTCATGCGCGCGATAATCGACATTGGGATTGTGCCGACGGCGACGGCAGGGAGAATCATATAACGCAGCGCGTTGACGAACAAATCACCGTTGAGCGTCAGAATCGCGTTGAGAATATTCAAACGGGAAAGGAAGACCAGCAGGCCGCTGGCGCTGTCGGGGTCTTTTGCCAACCCCCAGACCACGTAGAACGGCGTCGGGTTAAACCCAGCGGGCAGGCGACCCGAAGGCGGAAGCGCGAACGGGGTGTCTTTGAGCAGCACACCAAACAGATAGGCCAGCATCAGGCCGAGCCAGAAGACTGGCATCGAGACGCCGATGTTTGCGCCGACCATCGTGCCGACGTCTACCGCCGAATTGTGACGGTAAGCGGAAATGATCCCCAGCGGGATGCCGATGATCACCGCGAAGATCATCGCCGCGATGCCGAGTTCCAGCGTCACGGGCAGGCGCTCCGCCAGCAGATCCGAAATTGAGCGTCCATATCGCAGCGACGTCCCCAGATCGCCCTGGAAAACATGACCGGCATAGACCATAAACTGCGTCGTGATCGGCTGGTCGAGACCCATGCGCGCTTTATAGGCATTACACAGTTCCGCCGTGGCGCGTTCGCCGAGCATCGCGCGGCAGGGATCGCCGGGAATCAGGTGAGCGAGCAGAAACGTCACCGCCAGAATGCCCAGCAGCACCGGGATCGAAACAACGATACGACGCACGATAAAGGCTAACATAGAACCCGCTTTAACTCGTCCAACAGTCGATGCTAACAGGAAGGGGCATGGCGATCAGCGTTGCGCTGCACCATGCCCCTTCTCTTACTCAGTCACAAATTGGAACCACACCCTTATGACGCAGGTGCGTTCAGGAAACCACCGAACAGCGACGAGAAGTAATCGAACGTGCCGGTGCGTCCGGTGTGCAGGGGCGAGGAAGCATCCCACTGAACGCCGAGCGACACGACCACGTCATTGGCGGTCAGCGTCGAGCCGTCATGGAACTTGACGCCGTCACGCAGGTGGAACGTCCAGGTCAGGCCGTCATCACTGGCTTCGTAGCTTTCGGCGAGGCCCGGAACCACATCCACGCTGCCCGTCTTGTAGGCCAGCAGGCTTTCGAAGAGCTGGTTGGCAACGTTGAAGGTTTCACCGTCGGTTTCGTCGGCGGTGTACAGGCTGCCGGGTTCACCGCTTTGCAGGTAGATGATGTTGTTATCATCCGGGTCTTCGAACTGCGAGAAGGCAATGTTGCCAATCGGGCTGACGTTGACGCCGGTCAGCGACGCCTTGACTGCCATCGCCGAACCACCGTGCGCAATCGGAACCATCGGCACTTCTGCCTGAATGTCCTTGTTCGCTTCCGCGTAAATTTCCAGACGCTTGGCTGGGTCAACCGTTGCTGCGCCTTCCTTCAGCAGTTCGGTGACGTCCGAGAACTGCTTGCCGAACGAGGGGCTGGAGCTAGCGCCGAAGTGGTAGTCGAGGAAGTTGGTCGCATCCGGATAGTCCGCGCCCCAGCCGAGCAGGAACAGCGGCAGCGTACCGGCGGCGGCATTGTCCAGGAACGTCGTCGATTCCTGCTGGTCGATTTCGACGTTGATGCCGAGGTCAGCCAACTGCTGCTGAATGTCGGCGGCGATCTGCGGCGGCTGCGGGAAGTAGCTGCGAGTCGGCGGACGGTAGCTCAGCTTGAGCGGCGAGCCGTCGGAGAGGGTCGAGAGCGGCAGGGTGAAGCCCGCTTCAGTCGCGGCTTCTGCCAGCAGGGCTTTCGCCTTGTCCAGATCATAGGGAACGGTCTGGAAGTCCTTCGTCCAGCCGAAGATACCTTCGGGCATGAACTGATCCGCCACCAGCGATCCGGGCGGATAGAAGTTATCGACAATACGCTGTTTGTCGATGCCCATCTGAATCGCCTGACGCAGTTTCACGTTGTCAAAGGGCGCGATGGTGTTGTTGAAGCCGAGGTACAGCACGTTCAGGCCGGGGATCGGCACGAGCGACAGGTTCGAATCGTTCTCAATCGTGTCAAAGTCAGTCGGGCCGACGTTCGAGATGCCATCGACCGCGCCAGCCTGAAGCTGGGTCAAACGGGCGGCGGCTTCGGCGTTCCACTGGAAGATGAGCTGGTCTTCTTTGGCCTTGTCGCCCCAGTAATCGTCGAAGCGGGTCAGCACGATTTCGTTGCCCTGATCCCAGTGATCGAACTTCCAGGGGCCAGTGCCAATCGGGTCGGTTAGTATAGCGCCTGCGCCGCCCGTTGCCTCAATCTGAGCCGCTGAATGAATCTGGAAGGCCGTGAAGGCGATTTTAGAGGGGAAAGCAACATCGGGCGTGCACAGGTTGATCACAACCGTGCTGGCGTCCGTCGCCTCAATCGACTTGAACTCACCGCCGTAATCGCAGTTCGGCGCGACAAAGCTGACCATGCCGTCTGCCGAGGTCGTCATCGTTTCGGGCGTCGCATCCTGCGCCAGCGCAGGGATGGTCAGCGCGAGCGAAGTGATCGCCCCTACCGCTAAAAGACGAAGTTTCGAATTCATAAAGCGCTCCTTTTAACGAAGGTAAGTAACCCAACACTGCACCAGCGGCGGAATCACAATTTGTATTAATAGTCGCATGATCCGCCGATGGTTCAATTACGATCTTTGCGGGTCGTGATCGAAGATTGTAATCTCTTTAAAGTTTGAGAGCAAAAATTTCGTGGAAAGCGCATGAAAACCCCGATAGAAATTCAGCTAGATTTTGAAGTTGCGTCGGGACTGTGTTTCTAGGCCGTGTCTGCTGCTCGCCTTGATCTGGGCGTGAAACGGTAGCGGCGCACGCTAATCGGGGTTGTGCCAATCGGCTTGCCTGGGTCGAAGGTCGGGTTGTCCCAGACGATCACCACGCCCCAGCCCCGTGTTTCGGGATCGGGCAGATAATCGGGGATCAGTGCCAGCGGACGGAAGCCCTTGCGCATCTGCTTACTCAGGTTGTTGTCGAAGTATTTCCCCGCAATCACCCCTTGCAGGTAATCTTCGGGCGACACCTGATCGGCGACCTTGTAGTAGCTGATGATCGCGCTTCCGGCGACCATCCCACGCAGGTTGAGCGCCTGCGCCGTGTCGAAGCGCGCCTGCATCAGTTTGCTGCCGATGCCGAAGCTCTGGTAATCGGGATGCACGCAGCTTTCGACGCCGTACATCCATTCCGCCTGCGGATCGTGCCGCGTCAGCCAGCCGTCGCTGATGGTGACGTACCAGTTTTCGAGGAACGGATGCGCCGGATCGAAGCCGATACGCATTCCAGCAGTCAGCCCGACGACGCACCCCGCTTCCAGCGCGATAAACTGGCCTTCGGGGAAAATCTGCATGTGGCGGCGAAACATCGCCGCGCTAAAGGTTCCATCGGGGTTGTCGCGCGTTGTGTGGTAGACGGCGTGCATCAAATCCTGCATCTGCTCGGCGTAGCGCGGCGAACTGGGCACAATCGAAATGCGACGGGTTGCTGCCATCGTTAACCCTGCTCCGCCAGATACTTGTTCAGGAAATATGCGCCCGTATAGCCCCAGGCGTCGTTGAGTTCGCCGCTGCTGAGCATGGTTTCAAATTCGTCCAGCCGCACACAGCGGCTTTGCAGGCCGAGTTCTGTTTCTTCGAGTTCCTGCGCGCCGCCCTCGATCACGCCTTCAGCGACGAACACCAGACACTTCTGGCGGCTCAGGCCGGGATCGACGTAAAACTCGCCCATCAGCGCCAGTTTTTGCGCGACGGCTCCCGTTTCCTGCCGAAACTCCTCGGCAGCGTGAACGGCAGGGTCTTCGTCCGTTTCCAGCGTTCCCATCGGGAACTGCCAGATTTCCTGACCAATCGGATAGCGGAACTGACGCACCAGATAGGTATGCAGGACGCCATTTTTGCGCACCAGCGCGATCACCATCAGGGCTGGCCCGCGCTCGACAATCAGGTAATCGCCGCGTCCGCCGCTTGGAAATTCCAGCGCTTCGCGGACGAAGGTTGTCCACTGGTTTTGCGCGGTGACTTCTCGCGACAGTAGTCTTGGTCGCATCGACGGCCTTTCTACGAATCGCTTTCGCGCAAGGGACGAATGTTGATCACGATTCTCTCCTGTGATCGACTCATTGTAGGGGCGCACGGCTGTACGCCCCGAATGATTTCGATTCTATCCGCATTTTCTCAACAGGGGCGATCTCCCCTGACGATTATCTGGCCTGCGATTCCGCCACGCGGTCACGCGAAGCGGCGGGTCGCACGAAGGGGATGATGTGCGAGCGGTAGTCCGGGTTGAGCCAGACAATCGCCGCCGCGTAGTCCCGCGTGCGCTCATCTTCGGTGTAATGGGGAATCAGGTTGCGTACCTTGAAGCCTTTTTTGAGCTGTTTGCTCAGGTTCGGGTCGAAGTGCCTGCCCTCGACGACCGCCTGAACGTACTGCTCCGGCGTCATCTGGTCTGCCACTTCGTGATAACCGATGAACAGGCTGCCCGCCACGATACCGCGCAGATTCTGGCGGCGCAGCAGGTCAAAGCGCGCGTCCATCAGTTTGCTGCCCACGCCGCGACTCTGGTAGTCAGGGTCAACGAACGTCTCGACGCCGTACATCCATTCACCTTTGGGGTCGTGCGTCGTCAGTCAGCCATAGCCGGTGGTGCGATCCCATTCCTCAAGGAAGGTGATTTCCGGGTTGTACTGGAAGCGCATACTCGACGTCATCCCGATGACAGCGCCGCTGTCGTTGTCGAGCGCGATATACTGGCCTTCGGGGTAGTGTTTGATTCTGCTGGCGTACTGGTCTGCGCCAAACCAGTCGTGCGTGAGTTCATCACTCACGTGGTACGCCTTGCCCGCGAGGGCTTGAATGGCTTCGGTGTGTTCGCTCTGCGCCGGAACGACGCTGATCGATCCGGGGAGTCCCTTGTTCTTATATTGATATTTGTGGGCGATCATGTTTGTCTATCCTTATCTGGGGTGTACGGAATATGCGTATCACACGTCTCACTTGTCCAACGACACTATCGGAACGAAATTTGGCTTCGGCAGCCCGTTCTTTGAACGGACGACCACTAGAGTTCCCACTGGAACGACTCAACGTCAAACAGACACTCAGCCAGAGCCGACGTAAAGCGTCAGCACAGCGAGCGCGTACATGATCTGTTGAGTGGCAGTGAGAAGTACGGAGTCCGCGTGAGCGGACGGGAAGTCAGGTGGGTGCGGCGTCTCCGTGAAGGAAGAGCGCGTCCAGCTTGACGTGAGTGAGGAATGTCATTTAACACCTGCTTTTGCGAAGGAAATTTCGCTTCTGCTTCCTCTCAGCATAGCCGATCTCAGGCAGAAAGTCAACGGGGGTCGCCTCCATTTTAAACCGTTCTAATAGAATTTAATGGAAAGCCATGTTATCTTTAAGAACTTATAAGAACTCTTTTGAACCCTCTTTTGATTTGGAATAGACCATTGGAAACTGACCGCCTCACCTATAATCAACTCGAAACCCGCGTTGCCCAGTGGGCGCAGACGCAGCCTGCCATCCGCGCCGTCATCGCTGTGGGATCACGTGCGCGCCCTGATTATCCAGCGGATCGCTGGTCAGACCTGGATGTGATCATCTTCACGACCGAGCGTGCTGCTTATACGGCTGACTCGGGCTGGCTGACAACCTTCGGCGCGGTCATCCTTTCCTATCTCGACGAAACCGATCCCGGTGATCCCGAATGGTACACGCTGTACGAAGGCGGCCTGAAACTGGATGCCGCGCTCGTCCGCGTCGAAGACCCCACCCTTGATCTCGAAACGCTGCTGGCGCTGCATCCTTATCAGGGCGTGATTTCGCGCGGCGTGTCCGTTCTGTTCGACAGGAATGCGTCACCTCGTCAGCTCCCGCCGAAGCCGCTCCCTCTGCGCGCGCTGCCGACCGCCGCCGAGTTCGACAAAACCATTCGCGGCTTCTTTCTGGCGATCACCACGACTGCCAAACGCATCGCGCGCGGCGAACTCTGGCGTGCGCAGGAAGGCTTCTCACAAAATCTGCGCCGCTACCTGCTGCGCATGATCGAATGGCACGCCTACGGCAAAGATACGTGGTATAGCGCGCGTTTCATTGAACACTGGGCCGACCCGCGTATTCTGGCGGCGCTGCCGCAGGCCTTCCCCGCGCTGGAACGCGCCAGTTTGCAAACCTCACTCTGGGCACTGCTCGATCTGTTTCGCTGGATTGCCGGGGAATGTGCCGCTCGTTTCGGCTTCAGCTACCCCACGTACACCCATGAGCAGATTGTCGCACTGACCGACTCCATCTTCAGGGAGAGCATTTGATGATCGCACGACCGTATTCGGGCGCAGCCGATTTGCCGCTGCTGATCGATTTTCTTGCCGCCGAGCGTCAGCGCAATCCGGTGCAGCGCTGGCATGTCGGCGATCTGATCTGGCGCATGTTTTATTCGTCGCACTTCGATCCGGCGGCAAATGTTTGTCTCTGGGAAAACGACGGCAAAGTGGTTGGCTTCGGCTGGCTCTACCCGCCGAGCGGCGCAGACCTTTGCGCAGCCGACGCGGCGCTGCTCCCGGAGATGATCGACTGGGCGCAGTCGCACAGCCAGCCAGAAGACTTCTACATCGCCACGCTCGATGCTTGCGCAGACGAAGCCGCCGCTTACGCCGCGCGCGGTTTTCAGCCCCAGCCTCCCTATGGTTCCCTGCTTCGGCGGCAGCTTGCAGGCGACTTCCCTGCCGCACCGATGCCGAAAGGTTTTGTGCTTCGATCCCTGACAGGTGAGTCTGAAGCGCCAGCACGAGCGGCGGCGCATCGGCTCGCCTTTGACTCGCAGGCGGTCACCGACGACGGCTATCGCAATCTCGTCCTTCACGCGCCGCTCTACCAACGCGACCTCGATTTGCTCGTGATCGCGCCCGATGGGCAGATCGCCGCTTTCTGCCTCTGCTGGCTGGATACCGTCAATCGCGTTGGCCTGTTCGAACCTGTAGGCACGCACCCCGCCTACCGACGACGGGGGCTGGCGCGTGTCGTCATGACGGAAGGTTTGCGCCGGATGCAGGCAGAGGGCATGGAGTCGGTGCGGGTGGTAACGGCTGCCGGGAATGCGGCTTCAACTGCGCTCTATCAGTCGCTCGGGTTTGTCGTCGAAAGCAGTGAGCGCGTTTACCTCCGCCCGTGAGGAGGCCAGCTTTTCAATTTATCATCTCTGACCTCTTTCCTATTAGCAGCGAATCCATATAATCATTTATAATTGAAGCATTACAAACCTTGCAGAATGAACGAAATTCCTCCGATGGCAAGTCATGATTATCCTTTCGTCAGCGCACGGTGTTTTGCAGGCATCCTCCTTTCGGAAATTAACGCAGTCAACCGTCCGCTTGAACAGGATCGCCGCCAAGCCCGCAGCCCGCTGCCGCTGCCTGCCCATTCATCTGCCGGATTGTTGATCATGCTCGCGCGTGGCAATCGCTGAGCCGGTGGAGAACGCGCGATGAACGCCGAGGTGAAGTGGGAAAATGAAGCGCACAGCGTTCTTCGCTGTTCCTTTTACGGGGATTGGGACTGGAAGGTTTTTTACGAAACGGTGGAACAGCGTCTTCTTTTCGGCGAAGCGCACGATCCCTGTCTGATCGTTGACGTGCGCGGTGTGACCCGTATCCCCATCGATGTGGTGCTGCATCTTAAGCGGGCGACCCAGCTTGCGCGTGACATCAAGGGGATGATCGTGCTCATCGCCACCAGCACCGCCGTCCAGACGGCTTATCAAGTGCTGATGATGGTCAATCGCCCCCTTGCTGAGAAATTGCGCCTCGTTGCCAGCGATGAAGAAGCCTACGCCATTTTACAGATACCCAGCTAAACTCAAGTTTAAATGCGGCGACGACGAATAAATCTTTACCTCTTTTCTCGCTTGTCGCGCTTATTATTATTGAATGGATAGCCCTCTTAGGATGCGTCATGAAAACGAACCATTTTTACGGTCTGCGCCTCATCAAGCTGATTTACAATATGCTTTGTCTGCTGGTTGTGATCACCTGTCTGGGGGGGCTGGGTTTCATCTCACTTCAGGCGCTGAATGCTGAGGGAGCGTCATATACGCGGTTTGCGACTTGGCTTCCGCAGGCACTTGGGCTGATTATTGGTGGCGGTTTACTGGCGCTCACCTTCTACGTGATTGCTCAGGTCATTGAAGTTCAACTGTCTGTCAATGCCAAAATGAACCACATCCTGAAAGTCATTGAAGACGTTCCTTCGGTGCAGGATTTTGAGGCGATAAACAAGAAAACGCTGGATGAACTCGCGAAAGTTCAGACGGAGTTACAGAATCAATCTCGACTGATCCGCCTGCAAAATTCCTCAACGACGCAATCTACTCCCCAGTCGACAACAACTGCATCAACCCGCACGCTTCCCAACACCAAAGCGATTCCGTAGCAGGGATTACGTCTAAAGCGCGACCGCGACGGCGCTGGCGTCCGTTTTGGTATGGGTCAGGCTGATGTCCCACTGCGTCAGGCCGAGCGCTTCGGATGTGGTCGCCGCTGCGCCGTGCAGCAGCAGTCTGGGGCGACCTGCTTCGCCGCCGCGAATCTCGATGTCACGCCAGCCGACTGTGCCGATGCCCGTCCCCAGCGCTTTCGCGACGGCTTCTTTTCCGGCGAAGCGGGCTGCCAGTCGGTGCGCTTCATCCTTGCAGTCGGCGCGTTCGCCTGTGGTGAAAAAACGGTTCAGAAAGCGTTCGCCAAAGCGCGCGATCCCGTCCTCGACCCGGCTGATTTCAATCGTATCGATCCCGCAGCGCAGCATATCGCCCCTTGCCGTCTTTCAGGTTAGAATGAATCAAATAGAGATTTAATTGAAGCATATTTTAGCGTGCGGGTGATCGAAATGACAGTCACAGCGGCGCAAACGTACTTCAGCGTCAGCAACCCGGCGACGGGCGAGCCGATTGGGTCACTGCCGCTTATGGGGCGCGACGACGTGCAGGCAGCAGTCAGCCGCGCCCGCGCCGCCCAACCCGGTTGGGAAGCGCTCGGCGTTCACGACCGTGCGCGCCTGCTTCGGCTGTGGGCGGACGCTGTGCTGGCAGATCAGCGCCACCTCATGGGCTTGATCCGCCGCGAAACCGGCAAGAGTGATCCGAGTGCTTTTGTCGAAGTCCTCGTCCTTGACAACATCGCCAGTTATTACGCCAAACACGCGCCGCGTATCCTCAAAGCGCAGCGCCGGATGCCAGTTTTCCCGCTCGTCCACCGCGCCCACGTCCACTATCGGCCTTACGGCGTAGCGGGTTTCATCACCCCCTGGAATTACCCCTACTTCAACGGCCTGAGCGATTTGCTTCCGGCGTTGGTCGCGGGCAATAGCGTCGTCCTCAAGCCGAGCGAGATCACGCCTTACGTAGCGCTCTACGCCGTCGAGAAAATGCGCGAAGTCGGCTTCCCGCCCGACGTGATTCAGGTGGTTACCGGGGATGGCTCAACCGGGGCGGCGCTGATCGACTGCGTGGATTACATTCATCTGACGGGCAGCACCGCCACTGGGCGTAAAGTCGCCCTGCGCGCCGCCGAGCGCCTGATCCCCTACAGCCTCGAACTGGGCGGCAAAGACCCGCTGATCGTCCTCAACGACGCTGACCTTGACTCGGCGGTCGTCGGCACGCTCCGCTCCGCCCTCGAAAACGCGGGGCAGGCCTGCATCAGCATCGAGCGCGTCTACGTGGAGCAGGGGATTTACGAGGCGTTTCTGGAGCGAGCGCTGACCTATGTTCAGCAGTATACGGTCGGCGCGGAGGGGGGGAACGCGACCTGCATGGGCTGTATGACCAACGAGCGCGAGTTATTGCGCACCGAAGATCATCTCCGTGATGCCGTCGCCAAAGGCGCGCGTATCCTCTATGGGGGCAAGCGCCGCCCCGATCTCGGCCCGCTCTTTTTCGAGCCAACGCTTCTGGTCGATGTCGATCACACCATGCACGTCATGACCGACGAAACCTTCGGCCCGCTCGTGCCGATCATGCGCGTCCGCGACGCCGACGAAGCCATTCGCCTCGCCAACGACACGTCCTACGGGCTGTCTGCCAGCCTCTACACCCGCGATCTACGCCGGGGCGAGCAGCTTGCCCGCCGTATCGAGGCGGGCGATGTGTCGATCAACCGCCCGCAGATGGTCATCGGCACGCCCTCGCTGCCGATGGGCGGCGTCAAAGCCAGCGGCGTCGGGCGGCGCGGCGGGCCGGAAGGCTTGCTGCGCTTCGTCCAAACGCAGTCGATTCTGGCAGATACCTTGCTGGATGTCCGGCTGGGTATGAAGCCGTCGCTCACCTTCACTGATCCCGTCACGTCCAACGGCTTCAAGGTCATGCGCGCCCTGCGCCGCCTCGTGCCGTTTCTCTAGGGGATTGTACCCTGCCGATCCGTAGGGGCAGCACGCCATAGCCTGCCCCACAGACACCCCGTGAAGCGGTTGCGTGCTTCCCGACCGGAAAAAGGCGATTTCGAGATTTCTTCCCTCGCGTCGCTACCGGATGAACGTGAAGGCGAAATGAGGGAAGGCGTTCCCTTCCGGTGAAGGGCGCGGGCTGCGGGCGAGAAGGCGGTGGAGAGCCGCCTCGGCGACAGGTTTCTCGCGTGAAGGGTGGAAATCGGACGGGAAAACGAGCGAATTTGAGTGACCGGACTGTGGCGGACGGGAACAACGGACGGGAAGGTGATTCGCTGATCGCGTGGGGACGCAAAAACATCGGTCGTTAGCCTCTGCCGGTGTGATTGGGAGAAATTGAGAGCAATCGGTCGAGAAATAAGTCGAAGACGGTTGATGGAACCGGGTTCCATTCAGAGCGCTACCATTATAGCACATAAGTTCTATTTGTCAAGAGGTTTATTTCGATACTTATCGAAATAGGCGCGCCTTTGTTGGACATGCTCCGAAGCTACAGGATGATGATCCTGATCGCTTTTATTTTCGCTTCTCGTCCACGCCCAGCGCGTACACTGTCCGCCGATCCCAGCCCGCCAGCGCCGCGACCGCTTTCGCCGCCAGCTTGAGCGGTTCGCCATCCGCGAGACGTGCTCGAAGTGCATCACGCACACGGGCTTCGTCCCACACTTCCGCGACGATCTCTGGCGCGCCTTCGACCACGATCATGATCTCGTCGGGGACATGCTGCGTTCGATCATATTCGAGTGCATCACGCAGCAGACCGCGATAAATGCCCTCATTTGGTTGAGTCAGGCGGGCAGCGATACAAATTCTTCTATCGCCAAACGCCGCCATCATCTCTATGAGCGCTTCGGTCACATCATGTGTCGTAAAAATCATCGTATCGCGCTCGTGAGCATAGCGGCTCAGGTCGTCCGGCAGCGCGCCGACATAGACAAAGGCATCGGTTGGCAAGCCAGACAGCACCAGCGCGGTGATCGCGGCGTTGGCTCCCGGCAGCGGCTCGACGCGGATGCCGCGCGCAATCGCTTCGACCACAAGCTCATGCGCCGCATCGCCAATACCGGGCGTTCCCGTTTTTGACACCAGCGCGACATCCCCCTGATCAAGCGCGGCAAAAACGTCAGAATAGGGGAGGATTTGCGTTGTAATGTGGTGTGAATCGCATCGTTTTTGCGTGCTTTGGGCGTCGTCAGTGGCAATCGCGCCCACTTCGCGCAGGATGCGCAGCGCCCGCAGCGTAATATCATCGGGGTCGCCCAGCGGTGTGGGAACGAGATAGAGAGTCGGCATGATTACGGGGAAAACGTAGGGGCGCACAGCCGTGCGCCCCTACAGAGATTTGGTGTCAGGAGCAGGCTATGCCAGGGCGTCGTAGCCTGGGCCTTTGGAGTAGAAATCGTAGTTTGGCTGAATATCCGCCGTGAGGTCGTAGACTTCACCGCCAGCAGCAGCGGTACGTTCCTTCGTCGCAAAGTCGATGCGTTCCTGACCCGCCGCCATCTCGTAAGCCGAGGGAACTTCTTCTTCGATGAAAATCGCTTCAAACGGGCATTCCGGGATGCACGCGCCGCAGTCGATGCAGGTGTCCGGGTCGATGAAATACCAGGGCCATTCGTTTTCCGGCTGGCCGGGGATGATGCACTCCACCGGACAAACTTCCACACACGCGCCGTCACGCAGGCACAGGCTGGTGATAATATGAGTCATTGGGCCACTCCCTCGATTAACCTATGCAGGCAATTTACCCCAGTTTAGGCGACTCGTCTGGAACTTTTGTTGGATTTTTAACTGTAGGATTTAACGGGAATGACAGCGGGTTTGTTGTGACTTAACCACAGTTAAATTTGCAAATGTGAGCAATTAGAGCATGTTTGTAAAAGCGAACATTACGCCTGTCAAGCCCCCTCTATCCCGGCTGACCAAAAGCAGGTCAGCTTCCCTTTCGCGCGAACAAGTTCGCGTTACGCAAGCGGGGAGATACCGTCTTGAAAGTCAAGTGGGGGCAGTCACGGCTGCGGCCACTTGACCGTAGTGAGGATCAAACGGACGGTTGGAGTGAATGA
>DAOUCB010000119.1:0-45001 GCA_034432495.1 Anaerolineae bacterium
CGTATCACATTTCCTCAACGTGAACAGCTAAATCACTTCACGACAAACGACCGCTGACCTCAGCTTTTCGGGTCGTGGGGAGAGCCTGACTGCTCTCCCTGACCCTTGAAGCTCGCTGCTCGCGCCAGCAAGACTTCCGGTTGTCACTATAGCACAGCTCCGCGAAGTTATTGCCAGCCCCAGCGATTTGCATCTAGTTCGTCGTGAAGGAGGAAATGGCAATGACTCGTGTGTTCGTATTCACTAATCACAAAGGGGGCGTCGGGGTGCGTCCGTAAAGGCGTTTTCTGTAATGCCTCGCAAGAGGTTACGGGTAGTGAGAACCCGTATGGTCAACTGACTCACCGGAGGTGAAAACACCACAAGGGAACATAGCATGTCAGGAAAGCGTTGGGTCTGAAAAGCCAGACGGACAGACTGCAACGCAAGACCAGAACAGTGACATGGTCAAAGCTAAACTGCTTTAAACCCAGTTTCTTGGCTCTAACCCGCCGAGATGCACGAAAGCTGGTTGGATACGTGCATAGGGGATGTTTACGAGGGCTTTTTCCTACGACCCGCGTACTCACTAACGACCCCTCAGCGCATCGGAGATGCGTCAAAGAAACGAACGGGAACCTAAATCGCTGCGCGTGTACAGAGAACAAGCTAAACGGAGATGACCTACATCGGAGCGCCCATGAGGGCTATGGGGAGCAGTCCCCTGAAAATCCGACACGGTCACGGAGCTTCCATAGTAGTCGGAGACAGGGAAAGCCTGTCACAAGGCGAAGGGAAGTAGGTTATTCAAGGGATAGACGATAGAGGTATGCGCAATGCAAAAAGCTGAAGTCATTCTCTCCCTGCTCAGTCGAAAGGCTGCCTGCAATCACGGGTATGTGTTCGAAAGGCTGTATCGCAATCTGTTTAACCCAGATTTCTACCTGCTGGCATACAGCAACATCTACGCGAACGAAGGCAACATGACGGTCGGAACGGATGGCGAGACGATTGACGGGTTCAACCTCGAACGGGTGAACCGGGTCATCGCACAACTCAAACAGGAAACGTATCGCCCCAACCCGGTCAGACGCACCTACATTCCCAAAAAGAATGGCAAGCGTCGCCCGCTGGGGATTCCCTCGTTCACCGACAAACTGGTGCAGGAAGTCGTGCGGATGCTGCTGGAGGCAATCTATGACCCCGTATTCAAAGATACCTCGCATGGGTTTCGTCCCGGACGAAGCTGTCATACCGCGCTGATGCAGGTTAAAACGACCTGTAAGGGCACGAACTGGGTCATTGAAGGCGACATTCAGGGGTTCTTTGACAATATCAACCACGCCAAACTGCTGCAACTGCTTGCCCACAAGATTACGGATGGTCGCTTCCTGAACCTGATCGACAAGTTTCTCAAAGCGGGTTATATGGAGTTTCGGCAGGTGCATCCTTCGCTGACCGGAACACCGCAAGGCGGGATTGTCAGTCCCATCCTCGCCAATATCTACCTCCATGAGTTGGACGTGTTCATGGAAGGTCTGTGCCAACGCTATTTCACCTCCGGTATTCGGCGCAAAAGTGCCGACTACCAGACACTCAATCTGGCACGCTTCCACGCACGGCGGAATGGTGACTATGCACAGGCCGAGGCGCTGCTGCAACACATGCGCACCCTGCACGCCTCAGACCCGCTTGACCCGAACTACATCAAGGTCAAATACTGCCGCTACGCCGACGATTTCATGGTCATGATCATTGGCAGCAAGCAGTTGGCAGAACACATCAGGGAGGATATTCGGGCTTTCCTCGAAACCCTGAGCCTGGTGCTCAGCCCCGAAAAAACGCTCATCACCAACCTGAGTGACCGACGGGTACGCTTCCTCGGCTACGAAATCGCCAAAACCCACGAAGACACCAAACTCACGCCCAACGCTCATGGGGTCAAGAAGCGTGCTGCCAACGGCACAATCCAACTGCTGGTTCCCGCCGATGTCGTCCGGGAAAAACTGAAACCGTTTGTCAGCAATGGAAAAGCCATCCACCACAATGCCCGTGTCAATGCCCCGCTGCTGGATATATTAACGACCTACAACGCCGAAATCCGGGGACTGTACAACTTCTACTGCCTTGCCACCGATGTCAGCACCAAACTGGGAAAGTTCAAGTTCTTTCACTACTACAGCCTGTTGAAAACGGTCGCGCGAAAGGAAAAATGCTCGGTTGCCCAGGTGATAAACCGCTATGGGGTCGATGTCCAACGGAAACAGCAGATGGGCACACGCAAAGTGTTCGGGGTCAGGTACTCAACCCAAAAGGGCGACAAAACCCTGACCTACTTCAACGAACCGCTCAGGAAAAAGCTCCAGCCTCAAGCGGGGCTGACCGCGCAAGAGGTGATACCCGTTACTTACCCCCTACGTCATCGCATCCTGGACCGGCTCAATGCCAACCACTGCGAACTGTGCGGCTACCAGTCGAACAGCCCAAGCGAGTTTGAAGTCCACCATGTGCGGAAACTTCGGGACATCAAGCAAAAATACCAGAAGCGCGGTCAGCACATCCCCAACTGGGTCTTAGCGATGGCATCCCTGAACCGGAAAACCCTCGTGGTCTGCAAATCCTGCCACCGTGCCATCCATTCAGGGCAAAACACGCACCCATTCAAAGGAAGTCAGCCATGAAATTGAAGAATAACTGGAGAGCCGGATACATGGAAACGTGTACGTCCGGTTCGGAGGGGGGTTCACAGAAACCCGGTCTGGCAACAGACTAGGGCGCTGGGTTCCTACCCTACAAATCCACCTCTGCCACCAACATCGCTTTTGGAATGGTCGGCGTGCTGAGGAAGGCGCAGGCAACCAATTGTCGCGTTCTACTCATCGATACCGATACTCAGGCGCACGCAACGCTCATCACCACCAGCAAATGGGATTATGGCCGGGACAACAGTCTCTACGCTGTTTTGATGGCAGATCGGTCGAATGCGGCAAATGCCCTCACAAAATGTATTGTCCAAAGCCAGTGGGATCCTGACCTGCATGTTCTGCCCGCTTCAGCAACGCTCGAAGCAGCCGAAAGTGAGTTGAAAGGCGTTCCCGGCTCACCCTATCGCCTCGCTGATCCTCTAAGCACTATCAGCTCCCAGTACGCCGCCGTCATCATTGATACACATCCCTCGTTTTCGTTACTCACCGAAATGGCCTTGCTCGCCGCTACGGATGCGATTGTGCCAGCGGAGCCGCGCTATCTAGAGACGGTCGGCTTGACCAGCGTCATTGGAAAAATCTCGGAAATCCGCGAAGCGTGGCGGCATCCAGAACTGCGCATCAGCGGCATCCTGGTTACGAAGATGGATAGCCGCATTCGAGGACACAACGAACTGCTCAACGATTTGAAAGCACACAGTGCGCTGAGTAAATTGCTCCTCGGTGTGATCCCAGCGAATGAAGCCGTCTCCTACGCGCATCATCAGCACCAGAGCGTGTTCGTCTACAGCCCCAAATCGGCTGCGAGCCGGGCTTACGCCCAAGTCGTCGGCGCGCTCGTGCGATATCTGGCGAAGGGGAACCGATGATGCCCAGTTCCGATTCTCGCCGTGCTGAGGATTTACTCGCCTCCATTACCGAAGAAATGGTCGGTAATCTGTCGCAGCTACCTCCCGATGGAAGCATTCGGGTTGAGCGCATTCTGTTAGATCTTGTCCAACCTGATCCGGTGCAACCGCGACGGGTTTTACCTGAAGCGATCCATATTGCTTTCCACAATAAACGGCTGACGCCGACCCAAGCGCTGCGAGCACTTGTCCAGCAAGTGCAGGTCGCCGCTCGGCAGCGTGGACGCCCCTTCAACAGCGTGCTTGAGCTGCTGCCACACGCGGATGACGAGGCGCAAGAGGAGACCGCATCTGTCCTCTCACCAGAAGAGTTGTTGCTCGGCAGTCTCGTCAATCTGGCGACGACCGTTCGCGACGATGGGCAGGTCAATCCGCTCACAGTTGTTGACGTTTCCCAGGGAGCAGCGCGACAGTTTCGCATCGAAACCGGGGAGCGGCGTTATTGGGCGACGTGGTTGCTGCGTGATTTCATTTCTGACTATCGGGGCGACAGCACTATTCCCTGCATCGTGATTCCTGCACAGCGTTCATCCGTCTTCCGTCAGGCAAGAGAAAATACCGCGCGTTCCGGATTAACGGCGGTGGCGTTGGCGCGTCAGGCTGCCTTACTCCTCCTCACGGTGCATGGCTACGAAATTCCCGCTTATGCCGTTGGCAATGACTTTTATCGGCAGGCATTAGAACTCGATCTCCGCACCAAGCGGGGATATACCGAAGCGATCCTCGGGGCGATGGGAGGAATTGAACGAGCACAGTTTAGCCGCATTAAAGCCCTCCTGCGGTTGTCGGACGAGGCGCTGGAACTTGCGGATCGCTATGGCATTGAGGAATCCCGCCTGCGCTACCTCGTCGCGATTGCACCGGAGTATCACATCGAAATTGTCCGCCAGATCATCGACTTCAACCTCAGCAGCAAACAAGTCAAGGATATTTCCGAAGGTAAAGATCTCGACACGAACGAGGGTGATTTGCTTGATAAGCTGCCAGCCGCTGCGATCAAGCTGGCGAAAGTGACTCAAAGTGTCAGCACGACGGCTGCGCAAGACATTGCGCGCGCGCTGATGAAGCAGGAAGGCGACGCCGCCATGGCACTGGCGCGACTGCAAGCCCTGCGCAACCTACTGACCGAAGCCGAACGCTTCCTGACGAGGGATTAAAAAATGTTGCCACGTGGCAACATTTTGGAGATATGACCATGAATAGTCGCGGGCCACCAAAGCAAAAAAAAGCCCACTGCTTGGACGGCGGGTGGGCGGCAGGCTGGGATATTTTTGCGAACTCGACACTCACACTGTATCACAGCCTCCCGTCTCCTGCAACTGAACACGCACTTTAATTCGCGTTTTTCAACACGAGTTCTCTTCGATATTGCATGGAGAAGACGAGATGACTCTGAGTGAATCCGATGCCTACGCTTTGCGGCGGGCGCTGTCCATGATGGATATTCCAGCCGATCTGAAGATTAGTCCCATTGTGGAAGCGCTTTTGAAAACGCTCGACTGGAAAAATAATCCGGCACACTGGTCGTTACTGCAACAGATTGTCACCCAGGATCCAGCCGTGAGCGGACAGATTTTGCGCCTGGATCCCAATAGGAAAGCACCTGCTGACGGAAGCGTCGATCAGCGAGCATATATCCCATCGCTGCCGAACTCCGCGCAACTCAGCGACAAGCTGCTTGGCGCTGCCGAGCATGTCGGGAAGTTTCACCACGACTGTCTGAATTGGTTGAGCAAGCGCTCCCCGATGACACCGCGTCTCTTTCTGGAATCGGGACCGCTGTGGGCGGTGGGGCTGGCGGTTGCCCGCCGCTGTGTGCTGCGTCTTGGCTTTGGCGAAATCTTTCCCAACCTCTATTACCTCTGGGTTGCGCCCACGACCTACTACCACAAGAGTACAGGATTGAACGCTATCACCGACATGGTGCGCGATACCATGCCGCACCTCCTGCTTCCAGCGACGACTTCACCGGAGATGCTCGTGGCGAAGCTCGCGGGTGAAAAGCCGGCCAACTATGACAAACTGCTCCCCTTTGAGCAGCAGAATGAGGATTTAGCCACTCGGTTTGCCGGACAGCGCGGCATTATCATCGATGAAGCCAGCAAAATGCTCCTTCCCAAGAAATATATGGAGGGGCATATGGAGACGATGATGGAGATGTTCGATGCCCCGCGCCGGCTGGAGCGGGAGCTGCGTGGCGATGGCAAGCTTATCGTCTATAGTCCGGCACTCGCCCTGATTGGTGCGACGACACCTGCTCGACTGGGACGTTATCTCACCGATGGCGAGTGGGAAGACGGCCTGATGGCCCGTTTCTTGTGCCTGACGCCGACCGAGCGTGAGATTAAATATGTCGTCAGCGCCGACACGTTGGAGAGCTACGACTTTCCAGCGGATCTCAAGGCGCGCCTCCTGCGGATCTACAACGCCTTCCCCATGCCGCCCGATATCGTAGCACTGCATGGACTGGATGCCCCACAACCCCATCCGGCGCTTAGTGCAACCATTGAACCCTCTGTGTTTGAATATTTCAATCAGTATTATGCAGCACTACACGAGATGACGGATCCGCGGCGGAATCTCGACGACCGACTGCGTGGCAATTACGGACGTTTCTCCACCATCGCCCTCAAACTCGCCCTGATCGTCGCCATCATGGATTGGGCCGATGGAGGAACCCAACCGGCACCGCGCGTGTCAGAAGCCCATTGGACCAAAGGGCAGTTGCTTGCCGAGAGCTATCGAGCGTCGGTGCATCGACTGGTCGACGAACTCAGTATTGGGTTGGATGTCAAAAATGAGGAAAAAGTTCTGGACTTCATCGGGCGCACGTCTGAACGACCACCCTCCGCGCGTGAAATACTGCGTGGTGCTGGCATCAAAACCCGCAAGGAGGTTGATGCCACGTTGACAGCGTTGCTGGGCGATGGAGCTATTGATGCCGTCGAACGTAGGACGGCAGGACGTCCAACGACCGTTTACAAACTGATTTCCTGAGGCTGAACCGTTTCGTCGGCGGCTGTTTGACGAAAGTTCGGCGTATGGTCGTGAGTGAGAGGCGCTTTCTATCGTGACTGCACTCCTTCTCGCTCGCGAGACGGGCTTTCGTCACAGCATTTGTCAAAAGCCGAAACTTTTGGCTTTCGTCCTTCCGTCATTTACACCGACAAAAGGCTATTCGAGGAGAAATCAATCATGATCGATGTTGAAGCAATCAAGCAGTCGATTGATTGCCGAGTAGCAGTCGAACAGGATCTCGGTCAACCGAAACTTACAACTGCTAATTACAGTCTGTACAAATGCCCCTTACATCACGAACAAAAAGGCTTCTCACTGGTCGTCTATGCAACCTACTGGCGCTGCTTTGGCAAGTGTGGCGCTGGGGGCGATGTGATTGCCTGGACGATGCGCTATCACGACTTCACCTTTCCCGCCGCCTGTGAGTATCTCACACATGGGGATTTGCCTCGTACCCGTCAAATCGAGCGAGCTGCACCGCAGCTGGAACCTCGCTCTGAACCTCCCTCGACAGCATGGCAAACTACCGCGCAACAAATTGCCGATCAAGCAGTTGAACGGTTATGGTCATCCGAAGGAAGACGCGCACTCACCTATTTGCGAACTGAGCGTGGGTTGGATGAAGCCATTATTCGAGCTGCGCGGCTTGGTTTTATCCCTGGAACTCCTTATGAATGGAAAACGATCAACGGCTTGAAAGTGCCGTGTGGCATTTCCATCCCCTGGTACGCGGATGACGCGATTTGGGGCATCAAAGTTCGACGCTCCTCTGGAGAACAGCGCTATCAGCAGGTGAGCGGCGGCAATATTCGCGGTTGTTTGTATCTGGCGGATGATATTCGCCCCGGAATTCCGATTTTTCTGACCGAAGGCGAGTTCGATGCCCTCATCGCTCAACAGGTTGGCGACAATCGGATTTCGCCCGCTTCGATTGGGAGCGCCAGTAATGGGCGGATCAATCATCGTTGGTTCGGCAGACTTTTGTCTGTACCGGAGATCCTCGTCTGTATGGACGCAGACAGTGCTGGTATCCATGCGGCAGCAGAAATTGCCATACTGTCGACCGCAGTGAGAGTAGTTCAAGTCCCGAGCGAGAAAGATCTCAATGCTTTTTATAATACGGCGAACAAAACGACTGTTGATCGCTGGTTGGATACGATAATTCACTCCAAAATGGAGCGTGATTGAAGCAGTGTAATTTGGTGGATTCCTGATCAGAAATCTCCTGCCAAGGTCCGCTTATGGCACCGTATTGTCGCGGGACAACATCCCCTCAGACAAACTGAGACACTTTATGCGCTGGTACTAAGCTAGTTCATTGGCATCTAGCCATCTCAGTAGCGTCACGATAAAATTTAATTAACATATAATGATTACAAAAATACAGCATAGAGTTTGATTGGGCGGAAATTCTCGTTCCCAACGACGTTAACCCCCAATTCTCATTCACAAACCTCAAGGGCATATCGAGAGATGGCTGGAATGTTTTCCTGATTTTTGGGTTGCATTAAAAGGAAAGACTGCCTGACGATGGTCGTGCACAACCTGCCCCATGCTGCCGCGCCGTTTGTCAATCGTGTACGGGAGATCGCTGAGATCACGCAGCGGCTGACTAGCCCCGATTGCCATTTATTGACGCTGGTCGGCCCTGGTGGGATTGGCAAAACGCGGCTGGCAATTCAGGTAGCAGCGAGCTGTACTGACTTATTTGATGATGGAGTCTACTTCGTCCCGCTACAGCCCCTCGACTCGCCGGAGTTCATCATCTCCGCCATTGCGGATAATATCCACTTTTCCTTCAGTTCCGGCGTCGATCCCCAACAACAATTATTCCAGTATGTACGGGAGAAAGCGCTCCTACTGGTGCTGGATAACTTCGAGCACTTGCTGGATGGGGCAGAGCTGCTCGCAGCGATTCTCTCGGCTGCGCCAAGCGTCAAATTGCTCGTTACCTCTAGAGAGATTTTGAAACTTCAAGAGGAATGGCGCTACCCTGTATACGGACTCCACTACCCCGAAACAGACTACGCCGAAGACCCGGAAACTTTCAGCGCCGTCCAGCTCTTCATGGAGCGCGTCCGTCAGGTGGGTGGTGACCTCTCGTTGGCAGACGAGACGGCAGCGGTGGTGCGTATCTGTCAGTTGGTCGAGGGGATGCCGCTGGCGCTGGAATTGGCGGCGGTTTGGACAAAGGCGTTGGCGAGTGACGAGATCGCCGCCGAGATCCAGCGTAATCTGGATTTTCTATCCACATCGCTGCGCAACGTGCCGCAGCGACATCAGAGTATGCAGGCCGTCTTTGAACAGACGTGGCGACGGCTCAGCGACGAGGAGCAACACCTCTTCAGCGCTCTGTCGGTCTTTCGCGGCGGCTTTCGACGCGAAGCTGCCGCAGCGGT
Source organism: Anaerolineae bacterium (assembly GCA_034432495.1). GTDB lineage: Bacteria > Chloroflexota > Anaerolineae > Aggregatilineales > Phototrophicaceae > Flexifilum. The sequence continues at coordinate 9,010 of DAOUCB010000119.1, forward strand.
AGCGAAAGTTTCGATGCGCGTCCTGTCCGATCTGGTCGATAAGTCGCTGCTAACGCGCGCACCGGACGGGCGTTACCAGATTCACGAGTTACTGCGCCAGTACGCTCAAGCAAGACTGGAAACAAACTCGGATGACTCGGTTCGCGTTCACGATTGGCACGCCGACTACTATACGGGCTTCCTGCATGAGCGGGAGCAAGACCTCAACGGCGGCAGGCAGCGCGACGCAGCGTTAGAAATCGAGGCAGAGCTTGAGAATATTCGCGCCGCCTGGTCGTGGGCAATCGAGCATTCACGAATCGAATATATCGACCAAGCGATACAGCCGCTTAAGTTGTTTTATACCTTTCAGAGTCGTTTCGTCGAAGGGATCAAAGCCTTTGAAAAAGTGGTACAGATGCTGGACAGTGGTGACCCACGCGCGGAAATTCTCCTTGCAAAGGCACTTTGCGCACTGGGGTGGAAGTACTGGGATGGGAGTTTCTTGGAGAAGGCACACAAGCTGGCGGAGCGAAGCTGGCAGCTCTATGCCCAGCATAGGCTACTTCCCGCACCGGGACTGACAACCGACCCACGCTTGTTGCTAGGCGGAGGCTATGTGCTGTTGATTGGCGACAGCAACAGCGCGGAACAGATTCTCCAGAGCGCCTTTCAGGATCATCTGCGGCGGGGGGATCGTCATAACCTGTCATGGGTTTGTATGTACCTGGCATTCGCTGCAGATGGGCAGGGCAAGTACGAAGACGCAAAACACTATATCGAGCAAGGCTATGAATATGCTGAGGCGACCGATGATGCCTACACCAAGGCTTACTGCCTACAGACATGGGGCGAAATTTCGCTGGCACAGGGCGACCTAGCCGATGCCAAACGGCATTTTCAAAACTATTCTATCGTTGTAAAAGATTTTGGCGACCCGTTTATGATAGCAAGTGCACTCCAATATCTGGGTCGGGTTGCCTCAAGCGAGGGAAGCTATGCCGAAGCCCGACGCTGCTATGAGCAAGTTCTGGCTCTTTTCCGGGATGGAGGACATACCTTTGCTGAGGCAGCAACGCTCTTTTATATAGGGGACGATGCCCTTGCTCAAGGTCACTATGGAGAAGCTCGGCGCTATTTACGCGAGTCGCTCCAGATTATCACTCAGCTGAAGCATCGGGCATTCGAAAAGCCGATACTCCTGATTCCCATTGGCGAACTGTTCCTGCAAACCGGACGGCGCGCGCGGGGTATCGAACTGCTGAGGCTTATTCGGCATCATCACCCCATCAATTATGAATACAAAGAACGGGTGGAGCGTCTCCTCAACCGCTATCAGGTGGCTGAAGAAGCGATGCCGCAGAGTTCCACGAAAGTGGATTTCGATGCTATCGCCGAGAGTCTACTGGATGAACTTCTCGTTTCTGAAGACCAGAACTTAACCCGGCATAGCCCTTACCCCGATCACGCGCTGATCGAACCCCTCAGTGAGCGAGAACTTGAGATTTTGAGGCTGGTTGCTGAGGAACACTCCAACCGGGAAATTGCCGACCAACTTTTCCTCTCGGTCGCTACCGTGAAATGGTATTTGACACACATCTACGGCAAGCTCGGCGTACCAAATCGGACGCTCGCCATTCTCCGCGCCCGCCAGTTGAAGCTTCTGCCCTAGCGAAGGCCGACGATGGTCGTACATAACCTCCCTCATGCTGCATCGCCATTTGTTAATCGGGTCAGTGAGATCGCGGAGATCACTCAGCGGCTGAGTAGCGACGACTGCCGTCTGCTGACGCTGATTGGCCCCGGCGGGATTGGCAAAACGCGGCTGGCGATGAGAGCAGCAGCGAACTGTATTGATCAGTTTGACGATGGCGTATACTTCGTCCCGCTGCAACCGCTGGATTCCCCAGAGTTCATGGTCTCGGCCATCGCTGACGCGATCCGTTTTCGCTTCAGTTCTGGAGGCGACCCGAAACAGCAGCTTTTCGAGTATTTACGCGAGAAAGCCCTATTGTTGCTGCTTGACAACTTCGAGCACCTGCTCGACGGCTCTGATCTACTTACAGAATTATTGGCAGCAGCTCCCGACCTCAAATTGCTGGTGACCTCTCGCGAGGTGCTGAATCTCCAAGAAGAATGGCGCTACCCCATCCATGGACTTCACTATCCCGAATCGGATGATGCTGGGCATCCAGAGGCGTATAGCGCTGTCCAGCTTTTCATCGAGCGCGTTCGACGGGTACGTGGGGAGCAGCCACTGCCAGATGAGCAAGCAGGGGTCATCCGAATTTGCCAGTTAGTCGGGGGAATGCCGCTGGCGCTGGAACTCGCGGCGGTCTGGACACAAGCGCTGGGAACAAGCGAGATCGTCAGTGAGATACAACGAAGTCTCGACTTCCTGTCCACCTCGCTGCGCAATGTGCCCCAGCGTCACCAGAGTATGCAGGCGGTCTTCGAACAAAGCTGGCGACGGCTCAGCGATGAAGAGCAGCGCGTCTTTCAAGCCTTATCGGTCTTTAGTGGAGGCTTTCGCCGTGAAGCTGCTGAAGCAGTGGCAGGCGTTTCGGTGCGCGTCCTCTCCGGGCTGGTAGATAAGTCGCTTCTAACGCGCGTGCCAGACGGTCGCTACCAAATTCACGAGCTGTTGCGCCAGTATGCTCAATCTCGTCTGGAAGTTATGCCGGAAGAAGCCATCCGCGTTCGCGAGCAACACGCCGCCTACTATATGAATTATCTGCATGAGCGGAACAACGACTTGAATGGCGGCAGGCAGCGCGACGCATCGTTAGAGATCGAGGCGGAGCTTGATAACATTCGTTCCGCTTGGTCGTGGACGGTCGAGCACTCCAAGATCGAAATTATTGAGCAAGCGCAACATCCGTTTTTTCTGTTTCACGTCTTTCAAAGCCGCTCCCGCGAAGGCATTGGTGCATTTGAAAGAGCGGCGCAGATGCTCGACAACGGTAACTCGCAGCTGGAGATTATCCTGGGCAGAGTATTGTGTAGTCTGGGATGGTTATGTGTTCGTGGGGGTGAATATGAGCAAGCGCTCCCTGTGCTGGAGCGAAGTTCCATAATCCAGTCCAGGCACGCGGTTCTGGCTCCGCCGGGGGCGGAATCGGATCCTCGTCTGATGCTCGCCTATGTCTATATTATTCGAGACAGAAACCTGAACACCGCCGAACAGCTCGCTCGGGATATGCTGCGGGAACATACGCAGCGACAGGATTTCTTCAGCTTGGCTGCCGCCTATGATAAGCTGGCGATGATCGCATGGGTGCGCGGCCAGTACGAGCAAGCCAGGGAATATGCTCGGCAAGCCTATGCCTCCACTGTCACCACAGGTGATGCGTTTTATGGAGCTTACTGTCTCCAGGAATGGAGCGACGCCTCTCGCCTTCTGGGCGATATGGCCGATGCCAGACGGCGTCTTCAGGCTGCATACGACATTCAAAAGGAATTCGGAGACCGGAGAGGGATGACAGGAACGCTCTTCAGGTTGGGTCGGATTATATTCCTTGAGGGAAACTACGCCGAAGCCCGACACTGCTACGAGCAGGCACAAACCATTTGCCATGATCTGGGCGACAACATTGGCTTAATAGTAGCGCTTGAAGGGATGGGCAACTGCAACCTCATGCCAGGTCATTACTGGGAAGCTCGTCGCTACCTGCGCGAGGCACTCCAGATGACGACAATTCGAATGCAGCCCCGCGTCCTCTCGATATTCGTCGGGATCGGCGAACTGTTCCTGCAAACCGGACAAAGTGAGCGTGGAATCGAACTGTTGGTGTTTACGTTGCATCATCCCGCCAGTGATCAGGACACCAAAGACCGGGCGCAGAAGTTCCTGAGCCGTTATCCGACAGCAGCGGCAGCGCAGCCAATCATTCAAGCGGAGATTGAGACGATCACGAGGGTGCTGCTGGATGAACTTCAAAGTGAAGATACGATACCAAGCCCGCATACTCCGTACGCCGACGCGACGCTGATTGAACCGTTGAGCGAACGCGAACTCGAAGTCTTGAAGCTGGTCGCCGCGGAACGCTCCAACCGGGAAATCGCTGAGCAACTTTTTCTCTCGGTCGCTACGGTGAAATGGTATCTCACGCATATCTATAGCAAGCTCGGCGTACAAAATCGGACGCTCGCCATTCAGCGCGCCCACCAGTTAAAGCTCTTGCCATAGTATTAGAGGCAGCCTAGCGATGGCGGTATACAATCTGCCCCATGCGGCCGCACCGTTCGTTGATCGTGTCAACGAGATCGCGGAAATCACTCGGCGACTGAGTAGTGGTGATTGCCGCCTGCTGACGCTGGTCGGTCCCGGTGGGATTGGCAAAACGCGGCTGGCAGCGCAAATCGCAGCGAACAGCGTTGACCAGTTCGATGATGGCGTTTACTTTGTCCCCCTTCAACCGCTGGGCGCACCGGAGTTCATCGTCTCGGCTATCGCCGATGCGATCCGGTTTCCCTTTAATGCAGGGGCTGATCTTCAACAACAACTACTCCAGTATTTAAGGGAAAAAGTGTTGCTGCTGGTGCTGGACAACTTCGAACATCTACTAGATGGGGCAAATCTGCTCTCGGAGATGCTGGAAGCGGCTCCTAAAATTAAACTGTTGGTAACCTCGCGGGAAGTCTTGAATCTCCAAGAGGAATGGCGCTACCCGATTCACGGCCTGTCCTATCCCGACACCGAGAACGTCCAGCAGCCGCAGGCATACAGCGCGATTCAGCTTTTTGTCGAGCGCGCACGACAGGTACGCGGGGATCAGCCATCGGCGGATGAGCAGGCGGCGATCATCCGCATCTGCCGACTCGTCGGCGGAATGCCGCTGGCGCTGGAACTGGCTGCGGTTTGGGCGAAAGCGCTGGGGACGGAAGAGATCGCTGTTGAGATTCAGCGCAGCCTCGATTTTTTGTCCACCTCGCTGCGCAATGTCCCCGAGCGCCATCAAAGTATGCAGGCGGTCTTTGAACAGACATGGCGTCGACTCAGCGAGGAAGAGAAGCGCGTTTTCCAAGCGTTATCGGTCTTCAGCGGTGGTTTCCGCCGTGAAGCCGCCGAAGCGGTAGCGAATGTTTCGCTGCGTGTGCTGTCCGACTTGGTGGATAAGTCGCTGCTCATGCGCGATCCGAACGGACGTTATCAGATTCACGAGCTGCTGCGCCAATACGCTCAAGAGCGGCTTGAAACTACACCGGTAGAAGCCTTTCGTATCCACGAATTACACGCCGCCTACTATATGGGCTTTCTGCATGAGCGAGACAATGACCTCAACGGCGGCAGGCAGCGCGAAGCATGTTCAGAAATTGAGGCGGAGATTGATAATATTCGCGTTGCATGGTCGTGGTCAGTGGAACATGGCAGAACTGAAGTTATCGATCAAGCGGTACATCCGTTTTTTCTGTTTTTCTTTTTTCAAAGCCGCTCTCTTGAAGGCATCGGCGCGTTTGAAAAAGCAGCGCAGATGCTCGACACCGGCGACCCCGACACAGAGGTTCTTCTGGGCAGGGTGCTTTGCGGCTTAGGGTGGTTATGCGCCCGAAGAGGCGCACAAGAGCGAGCAATCGCGCTGCTGAAGCGAAGCTGGCAGTGCTACGCTCAGAACGCTGTTCTGCCGACACCGGGCGTGGCAGCCGATCCACGCTTAGACCTCGCCTACGTCTTGATAATTCGGGACGGCGATATCAACGCCGCCGAACAGCTCGCCCAAGAAATAATACACGATCATACGCTTCGGGAGGATTTCTTCAGCTTGGCGATGGCCTATGATCGGCTGGCGATGGTCGCCCGTCTGCGCGGCTTCTACCGGGAAGCACGAGCCTACGCACAGCAATCCTACGAATGTACGGTGACCACTGGTAATACGTTTTATCGATCTTATACCCTCCGCGAGTGGGGTATGAATTCCCAGTTGTTGGGCGATCTCGTTGATGCCCAACAGCGCCTTCAAGCGGCTTATGCCATACAGCAGGATTTTAGAGACTTGAAAGGGATGGCTGACACATTAGTCAGTCTGGGGCGGGTGGCACTATTAGGGAAGGATAATGCCGAAGCCCGACGCTGCTACGAGCAGGCGCGTATCATTTATCACGATCTGGGTGACTCTGTAGGTATGATAGCCGCGCTTGAAGGTATGGGTTACAGCAACCTCGCGCCGGGTCATTACGGGGAAGCGCGTCGCTACCTGCGCGAGGCGCTCCAGCTCAGTGATCGACATATGGTAGCAAGGATGATGGCGATCTTCCTCGGGATCGGTGAACTTTTCCTGCAAACTGGACAACCGGAGCGTGGTATCGAATTGCTGTCTTTAGTACTGCATCACCCCTCCAGCCATCACGATGCGAAAGATTTGGCACAGAAGACGCTGAACCGTTACCCGGCAGCCGAAGCAGACCAGCCAACTTTAATGAATATGGACTTGGAGGCGGTTACAAGCGCCCTGCTGAATGAACTTCAAATCCCTGAGTACACGACGTTGACGCGCCATTCGCCTTACCCTGACGACACACTGCTTGAGCCGCTGAGCGAACGCGAACTCGAAGTCTTGAAGTTGATCGCCGAGGAACGCTCTAACCGGGAAATTGCCGAGCAGCTTTTCCTCTCGGTCGCTACTGTGAAATGGTATCTCACGCACATCTACGGCAAGCTCGGTGTGCAAAATCGGACGCTCGCCATTCAACGCGCCCGTCAACTCAATCTTCTCCCGTAGCGCCCTAGACTATCCCCCCAACGTAAAAACCATACCCCCAGACTCGACCTAGTCGGGCGACAACTCGACCTATCGAGTGATATTTTATTTCCAGATACGTGATTACGAGAACGGTTCTCACCTAGAACCGACCCAACAAAAATAAAAACATCACAGAAACCACGACACTCCGGGCAGCCTAGCAGGATGTATTCCTGCTCAATTACATATTACGTTTCAGAATAACCCTGAGAGGAGTCATTAAATGAACCGCACTAATGATTTAACCAAACAAGAAAGCATCGTTTTGGCACTCGTAGCGCAGGGCAAGCGCAACGCCGACATTGCAAAAGAACTCTTTCTCAGCGTCAACACGATTGAGAGTCACCTCTACCGCATCTTCCAAAAGTTAAATGTTTCCTCGCGAACGGAAGCGGCATTTTATGCTTTTCAGAGCGGCCTGCTGTCGAAAGCGAAATTCACGGAAAGTGCGGACGACAGCGCAGCTAGAAAACACTAATCTAAGGTCATCAGATCATAAGGTAGCAATCCGTTCCAGTAAAGGGAGAGCGATCATGTTTCAGGCAATGAAAGACTACTGGTGGTTGATCCTCATTCGAGGAATCGTGGCGGTGATTTTCGGGGTCTACGTGCTGGTCAGCAATCCGGTCATTACCGCCGTCTCGCTGGTGCTGGCCTTTGGGCTTTATGCCGTGATCAGCGGTGGGATCACTCTGTTCGTTGGACTGTTAGGCAGCGGCGACAGCGGCGACAAGGCGATGCTGGCAATTCAGGGCATCTTGCAGGCGATTGTAGGGGTGTTGGTGCTGGCGTGGCCGGGTATCAGCGCGATCTCGCTGCTCTATGCCATCATCATCTTCGCCTTCGTCAGCGGCATCGTCGAGATCGTTGGCGCATTCCAGAACCGTGATGTCTGGCTCGGTCTATCGGGCGTGATCTCGGTGCTGTTCGGCATCTACGCCTTCCGCTTCCCCGGTGATGGCGCACTGGCAGTCCTGTTCGCCATCGGCTTTTATGCCATCGGCGTCGGTATTTCTCTGATCATCGGCAGCTTCCAGGTGCGTAACGTTGGCAAAACGCTTTTCCCACGCGCCGCGTGAGCCTAGCAGCGCTTGCTTCACCGATTGTTCGCTGGAGCGCCATCAAACAATGTTCTAGGTGGCGCTCTGGTCGGACTGGTCAATTCCCTCAGTGAATATCATCCGATGAGGGCTGCGACCCCAACAAGTCCAGAGGAGCAGGAGACAGAGATCATGGTCTAAAGACAGCGAATAAACAAACCGTCTTCTACAGCCCCATGAATCACACGTCAATCATCGAAAAATCCATAAGTCGAAGTTTGCACACACCTAAACAAGTGAGGAGGCTTTTATGTCGGCAATTTTCAAGCCAAACGGTATGTCCCGCCGTCAGTTTCTGAACTCGCTCGGCGTCGCGTCCGGCGCAGCCCTCATCGGCGCTTACACCGGCTCGACACCCCTGCACCGTTTCTTATCCGACCCTAAAAAGGAGAGCACCATGATCGATGTCAATGTTCAACCCTTTACCGTCAGCATTTCGGACGATGCGCTCGCTGACCTCCGCCAGCGCATCGCCGCAACCAACTGGCCGCGCAAGGAACTCGTCACCGATGCGTCGCAGGGCGTGCAGTTGGCGACCATGCAGGCGTTGGCGCGGGTCTGGGGCAGCTATGACTGGCGCAAGTTCGAGGCCAAGCTGAACGCGCTGCCGCAGTTTATGACCACGCTTGATGGAGTGGATATTCACTTCATCCACGTCAAGTCGCAGCATGAGAACGCCCTGCCGCTGCTGATCACGCACGGCTGGCCGGGATCGATTGTCGAGATGCTGGATGTGATCGACCCGCTGACCAACCCGACAGCGCACGGCGGCAGCGAGGCAGATGCCTTCGATGTCGTCATCCCCTCGCTGCCGGGATATGGCTTCTCGTCAGCGCCGACGGAAGTGGGCTGGAGTCCAGCCCACGTGGCGCAAGCGTGGGGGGGACTGATGCAGCAGCTTGGCTACAGCCGCTATGTCGCTCAGGGTGGAGATCAAGGCGCGTCCGTCACCGACATCATGGCTCGTCTGGCACCTCCGGGGCTGATCGGCGTTCACTTCAATTTCCTTGTGACAGGCCCGAATGACGTGTTAGCAGCGCTCTTCTTCGGCGCTCCGCCTCCGAAGTTCACCGACGAGGAACAGACCGCATTTAATGGGCTTGCCGCGACTTTCAAGCGCGGTTACATCGTCGAGATGAGCGAGCATCCGCAGTCCATCGGCTACGGCATAACCGACTCCCCAATGGGTCTGGCATCGTGGATGCTCGACCACGACGCAGACAGCTACGGGAAGATCTCGAACGCCGTCCTGAACGGGCAGGTGACGGGCAACCTGACGCCAGAGCACATCGTTGACAATATGTCGCTGTACTGGCTGACGAATACCGCGACCTCCGCCGCTCGGCTGTACTGGGAGAGCAAACAATTTACGGTGGCTGCGGCCAAATCTGGGCAGCCGACTCCTCCAGTCCAAGTTCCGGTAGCGTTCACGGAATTTCCCGGCGAACTCTACCCTGCGCCCCGCACATGGCTGGAGCAGGCCTACCCCAACCTGATCTACGTCAATAAGGTGGACAAGGGTGGTCACTTCGCCGCGTGGGAAGAGCCGGAACTGTTCGCCAGTGAGATGCGCGCGGCGTTCAAGTCCCTGCGCTAATCGAAGCGTGGCCTGCCTGTGTTGAGCGGGCAGGCCACTCAATTTGGAATGCGATCTATTCCTCCGGCTGAACCATTCTCCCGCCGAAGCCATTCCGTAAAGGTGTTCGCCTCGGCCCACCATCGAACAGCGAGATTCAGTGATAAACCGGTGCCAGTAGGAGGGCATTCATCATGAAATTCGTTCTGCTGATGATCACCGCTCTCCTCGCCATTGTCATTGGAAGTACCGTCGTGGCTTTAGTTCAAGATGGAAGTAAAGCGGAGCAAATGATCTACAACCCGGCAAATCCATTCTCCACCAATGGTCAATTGCCTTCGCTTGAGGGAGCGACTCAGTGGTTCAATTCTGCACCGCTGACGCCCACCGACTTGCAGGGCAAGGTCGTACTCATCAACTTCTGGACGTACACCAGTATCAACTGGCTGCGTAGCCTGCCCTACGTCCGCACCTGGGCAGAAACGTACCGGGAGCATGGATTAGTGGTGATCGGCGTGCATACCCCGGAATTCCCCTTTGAGCATGACCTCGGCAATGTGCAGCGAGCGATTCGCAGCATGAAGGTGAATTACCCGGTCGCCGTGGATAACGACTATGCCGTGTGGAATGCGTTCAACAACCGCTACTGGCCGGGGCTTTATCTCGTCGATGCCCAGTGTCACATTCGCTATCGTCACTTCGGTGAGGGCAGCTACGTGCAGTCCGAACGAATGATTCAGCAGTTGCTCACAGAGGCAGGGCGGATAGGTGTCAGCGATCAATTGGTGATGGTTGATGCAAAAGGCGTGGAAGCTGCCGCCGATTGGGACAATTTGCAATCTACGGAGAACTACGTTGGCTACGACCGCAGCGAGAACTTTGCTTCGCCCGGCGGCAAGATTCTGGACGAACGTCACACCTACAATGCGCCTGCGCAGCTCAGCCTGAACACTTGGGCGTTGGCTGGCGGCTGGACAATGGAGCACCAACTCGCACGGTTAAATCAAATCAATGGACGCATCCTTTACCGCTTCCACGCCCGCGATTTGCACCTGATTATGGGAGCACCGGGAAGCGGCGCGCGCTTTCGCGTCCGCATCGATGGACAGGCTCCGGGGGGGGCTCACGGGACCGATGTGGATGAAGTGGGCAATGGTATCGTGCGCGAGCCTCGGTTGTGCCAGTTGATCCGCCAGCCACAGCCGATCTTGGATCGCCAGTTCGAGATCGAGTTTCTCGATGCGGGCGTCGAGGTGTATTCATTCACCTTTGGCTGATGTTCATGAAAGATCCCACCTTCCCAGACATCACGGTGATCAAAATTCAAGGAAATTGCGGATGCTTGGGAAAGCCGACGTCATTACGATTAGACCGTGAGTGAATGGTTCGCTTCCAGAACCATTCCAACGCAACAGGAGACAGAGATCATGGTTCAAACGACTGCTAACGAAAGTACAGCAACCAGCCAGAATTCCGACATCCGCCCCTTCAGCGTCCATATTCCCGACGAAGCACTCATCGATCTCCGTCAGCGGATTCTCGCCATGCCCTGGCCTTCACAGGAAACGGTCGCAGATACATCGCAGGGCGTGCAGTTGACGACAATGCAGGCTCTCGCCAAGTATTGGGCGAATGACTACAACTGGCGTAAGACCGAGGCAAAGCTGAATGCCCTGCCGCAGTTCATCACCGAGATTGACGGAGTGGACATTCACTTCATCCACGTCCGTTCGAAACACGCCAACGCTTTGCCCATCATCATTACGCACGGCTGGCCGGGATCGATCATCGAGCAGTTGAAGATTATCGACCCGCTGACCAATCCCACCGCCTATGGCGCAAGCGCCGCCGACGCCTTCGATGTGGTCATCCCGTCGCTGCCGGGTCATGGCTTTTCTGGGAAGCCGAACACGACGGGCTGGGATCCCATTCGCATCGCGCGTGCCTGGGTTGTACTGATGAAGCGCCTCGGCTACACGCGCTTTGTCGCCCAGGGCGGCGACTGGGGTAACGCCGTCACCGAGCAGATGGCGCTGCTGAAGCCGCCGGAACTGATCGGTATTCACACCAATATGGCCGCCACCGTTCCCGACGACATTCAAAACGCGCTCAATCTCGGCAATCCGCCGCCAGTCGGTCTCTCCGTTGACGAGCAGTGCGCATGGGATCAGCTCGACACCTTCTACAAGCACGGTCTGGGCTACGCCAATGAAATGGCGAACCGTCCGCAGACGCTCTACGCACTGGAGGACTCCCCGGTCGGCTTAGCCGCGTGGATACTTGACCACGACGCAGCCAGTGAAGCACTGATCGCTCGCGTCTTTGCAGGCCAGTCCGAGGGGCTGACACCCGAAGACATCGTTGAGAACATCTCACTCTACTGGCTGACACACACGGCAATCTCGTCAGCGCGGTTGTATTGGGAGAGCCATCTGGCCTTCTTCGCGCCGAAGGGCGTTCCTGTCCCTACTGCCGTGAGCGCCTTCCCGGACGAGATTTATGCCGCGCCGGAAAGTTGGGCGAAGCGCGCCTATCCCAACCTGATTTACTACAACAAGCCCGCCAAAGGCACCCACTTCGCCGCCTGGGAGCAGCCCGAACTCTTCTCTGAAGAGCTGCGCGCAGCCTTCAAATCCCTGCGCTAATCGGCACTAACGCAAATACGTTCATGCGTGTGGATGGCTCTCAGATAGAGCCATCCGGGTGCAACAGGAGACAGGATGATCATGCAAAAGCCGCTGAAGGAACAGACGATGGCAAGCGCACAATTCAAGACCGCCGACGTTGCGGGCATTCGCATCTTCTATCGCGAGGCCGGAGACCCGGCGAAGCCGACCATCGTCCTGCTGCATGGTTTGCCCTCCTCATCATACGAGTTCCACGACCTGATTCCGCTGCTGGCGGATCGGTTTCATGTTGTCGCCCCCGACTATCCCGGCATGGGCTACAGCGATGCGCCTTCTCCAACCGTTTTGCGACCCACCTTCGACGATGTGGCTAGGGTCATCGACGCATTCATCACCCAGCTTACGCCTGATCCCGTCATTCTTTACATGCATGACATTGGCGGTCAGATCGGAATGCGCTTCACGATGGCGCATCCGGAGCGGATCGCTGGCCTGATTTTTCAGAACATGACCCTCTCACAAAACGGCTGGACGTCTGGCTTAGCGTTCTACCAGCGGATTGGCGGTACTGAAACCCCCGAAAAGCTGGTCGAGGCTGAGGGACGGATCACAATGGAGCGAGATAAGTTTCTTCACTGGACAGGCGCGCGCCGACCCGAAGCCCTGAATCCAGATCATTGGGCGATTGACGCTTATGCCTTCTCGATAGAGGCGGATCGACTCTTTATGTCGCGGCTGTTGATGAACATGGAGGCGAATTTCCCGCACTACGCGGAATGGAACGCTTATCTGAAAGATCGGCAGCCGAAGGTACTGATCCTCTGGGGGCGAAACGATCCTTTGCTGACAACGGCGGCTCCAGAAAACTTGAAGCAGAACTTACCGACCGCCGAGCTGCGCTATTTCGACGGCGGCCACTTCCCACTCGATGAATATGCCGAGGAGATCGCCGAGGTGATTATCGAGACGTTCGCCCAATAGGATCGACGGTCGCTTCGGGCGTCGAGGCACTATCGTTCATATTCGGTTGAATTCAATCTTCAGAGTTAGGAGAGATAAATCGTGAAAGAGAGCAAGTTGAATCCATTCCTGTCGGGACGCTCACTCCTGAGCGTTATCGTACTCGCGCTGGTCATCGTTGTGGTTATGAGTGCGCCGATTTTGGCGCAAGAAGGAACGCCCGAAATGAATTCACTGCCGAATATCGTCCTCGTTCACGGTGCATTTGCCGATGGTTCAAGCTGGAGCAGTGTCATTCAGCAGCTTCAGGCCAAAGGCTACAACGTCATCGCGCCGCAGTTCCCTCTGACCTCGCTGCAAGCGGATGTCACTCGGCTGAAGCAGGTCTTGGCAACCCTGAGCGGCCCCACCATCGTCGCCGGACATTCGTATGGCGGTCAGGTGACCACGTCGCTGGGCAAAGACTCTCCGAATGTCGCAGGGTTGGTCTATATCGCGGCCTTTGGGCTGGATGAAGGCGAAACGATTGCGGGAGTCGGTGCGAACTATCCCGCGCCGCCCGCGACCGCGAACCTGCATGTTGACGCTCAGGGGCTGGGCTGGCTTCCACAGGACGACTTCGTGAAGCTCTTTGCTGCCGATGTCGATCCAGTGCAGGCAAAAGTGATGTTTGCCGTGCAGCAGCCGGTCAGCGTTAGCGTTTTTGGGGATAAGATGGGCGTGCCTGAGTGGAAGTCAGTGCCATCGTGGTATCTGGTTGCGACCAACGATCAGGCGATTGCACCGGATGAAGAGCGATTCTTCGCTAAGCGCATGGGCGCGACCACCGTAGAAGTCCCATCGAGTCATGTGGCGATGGTTTCACATCCCGACGATGTGGCGATGCTGATTGACAAAGCCGGACAATCAGTGGCTGGCGCGAGCTAAGACCCGTCGCTCAAGCCAACGGGACAGGTACGCAAGTTCGTACCTGTCCTGATCGAGCAGCCAGTGGAGAAATATTTATGTCCGAGATCATGCAGCAGAGCCAGCCGAACCCAATTAAGCCCTTCGACACGCTGAAGCAGATCGAGGCGGGTGTATTGAATGTCGGCTACGCGGAAGCTGGCCCCAGCGATGGGACAGTCGTCCTGCTTCTGCACGGCTGGCCTTATGACATTCGCAGCTTCGCCGAGGTCGCGCCGATCTTGGCACAGGCGGGCTACCGGGTCATCGTGCCCTATCTGCGCGGTTATGGCACGACGCGCTTTCTATCGGATGCCACGCTCCGCAATGGGCAGCCAGCGGCGCTTGCGCTCGATGCCGTCACGCTGATGGATGCACTTCAGATCGAGAAGGCGATCCTCGCCGGGTTTGATTGGGGCGCGCGCTCCGCCGACATCATCGCGGCGCTCTGGCCTGAGCGCACGAAAGCGCTGGTCGCTGTAAGCGGCTATCTGATCGGCAGTCAGGAAGCGGGCAAGCTGCCCCTGCCGCCTCAAGCCGAACTTCAATGGTGGTATCAGTTCTACTTTGCCACCGAACGCGGTCGGGCAGGCTATGAAAAATATCGCCGTGAGTTTGCCAAGCTCATCTGGCAGATCGCTTCGCCGGAGTGGAAGTTCGATGACGCTACCTTCGAGCGCAGCGCCGCAGCCTTCGACAATCCTGATCATGTCGGCATCGTCATCCATAACTATCGCTGGCGGCTTGGTTTAGCTGAGGGCGAACGTCCATATGACGAGATCGAGCAGCGACTCGCTCAGTTTCCGGTGGTCACCGTGCCAACGATCACCCTTGAAGGGGATGCCAACGGTGCGCCACACCCGGACAGCGCTGCCTACGCCAAGAAATTCGTGGGCAAATACGCGCATCGGCTCATTACGGGCGGGATCGGTCACAACCTGCCGCAGGAAGCGCCACAAGCCTTTGCCGATGCGATCATCGAGGCCGATCACTTTTGATCAGGGAGTCACACACCGGAACGCGAAAACAACGCCGGATTTGCACCTGATGGAGAGGGTACAGACATCATGAAAGTCATTCGGTTCGTGATTACTGCGGTGCTTGCTATCGCCATCGGAGCTGTCATCGTCGCATTCGTTCAGAACACGAGTCAGGGGGAAGATGTGAGACACTCATTATTCAATTTCTCTGGTGAAGGCTCGTTTCCTTCGCTCAGCAGCGCGACCCAGTGGATCAACTCGCCGTCGCTCACGCCAGAAGGGTTGCGCGGCAAAGTCGTGCTGGTCGATTTCTGGACGTACACCTGCGTCAACTGGCAGCGCACGTTTCCCTACGTGCAGGCATGGGCGGACAAATACAAGGATCAGGGGCTGGTCGTGATCGGCGTCCACACGCCGGAATTCACCTTTGAACATGATCTCGACAACGTGCGCCGCGAAGTTCACGACTTGGGCGTGGATTATCCGGTCGCAGTAGACAACGACTACGGTGTCTGGAATGCCTTCAGCAATAACTACTGGCCGGCACTCTACCTGATCGATGCCAAAGGGCAAATTCGCTATCACCAGTTTGGCGAAGGCAACTACGAACAGTCAGAAATGATGATTCAGCAGTTGCTGACCGAGGCGGGAAGTCAGAATATCCGGCAGGGGTTGGTCACGGTCAATCCGACGGGCCTCGAAGTCGCCGCCAACTGGAATGACGTGCGCTCCAGCGAGAACTATCTCAGCTACAACCGCACGCAGGGCTTTGCCTCACCCGGCGATTCGGTCTTGGGCGAAAGCCACGTCTATACCGTGCCTGACCAGTTGTCACAGAATGAGTGGGCACTCTCTGGCAATTGGACGTTCCAGAACGAGTTTGCGCGACTGAACCAGCCGAACGGGAAGATCGTCTATCGCTTCCGCGCCCGCGACGTGAATCTCGTCATGGGGCCAGCCGCAGCGGGAACAACCGTGCGTTTCCGTGTGCGCATCGATGGACACGCGCCGGGAGCGGCTCACGGTACGGATGTAGATGATCATGGCAATGGCACGGTCACTGAACAAGGGACATATCAGTTGATCCGGCAGCCGCAGCCGATCACGGATCGCACGTTCGAGATTGAATTTCTCGATGCGGGCGTCGAGGCCTACGACTTCACGTTTGGCTGATTGTGTAGAAGCCTCACGTCCCTGTTCAAGTGACCGATGATGCCTATCCAAGCTAAACATACATTGCGCACGCTGCATGTCCGTCTCAGGGATGTTTTTCGTCTTGGGTTGACGGCGTTTCAGCGCGATGTTGTTCCCTGGTGGGCAGCAGGATCGTTGATTGGACTGTCCACCTATCAGGGATTGCTGGAAGGCTGGGACGCGGATGGCTCTCAAACTCCCGGGCGCGAAGAACTATCCCTCATGACACAGGAGCAAGAGGCGCTGGCGGGAATCCAAATTCGCAGCATCGTTGGACACGTTGCAGTTTCGGAAATGTATGAGCGCTACCAACGGGCTTCAAGTCAGCCTTGGCTACTCTCGAAAGAAGCGCGAAACTGACAACCGGTTCACGGCATTGGTCTAAACGGAGATGCTGGCACTGAAAGGAAAAGGAAATGAAGACAATCTATGCACAACAGCCGAACGAACATATTCGCGCCGCAAATGGCATCGAGTATGTCTATCGTCAGCTTGGTGAAGGCGACGTGCCGCTGGTATTACTCCAGCACTTTCGCGGCAATCTCGATAATTGGGATCCCGCGCTGCTGGATCAACTCGCGTCAACACATCGGGTAGTTACGTTCGACAATGTTGGCGTCGGTGGAACGAGCGGGAACACGCCAAACACAATCGAGCAAATGGCACACGATGCTCTCGTTTTTCTCGATGCGATGGACTTCAGCGCGGTTGATCTGCTGGGATTCTCTATCGGGAGCTTCGTGACTCAGGAGATTGCCCTCATCCGTCCCACTCAGGTGCGCAGGTTGGTGCTGGCATCGTCAGCACCGAAAGGCGCAGCCGGAATGCACGGATGGTCACCGGAAGTCATTGGCGCAGTCGGCCAACCTCAAACCAAGCCGGAGGGATACCTCGATGTGTTCTTCACGCAGTCCGCGATCAGCAGAGGTGCAGGCATAGAAAGCCTAAAGCGCATGACTTCACGGCAGACCGACCGTGATCAGCCAATAACGTGGGCGACACGATTGGCGCAGTACGATGCAGTCTGTTCGTGGGGTATCCCGAATCACGTGCTGTTGGAGCGACTCGGCGCGATCACGCAGCCGATATTTGTTGCGAATGGCGACAGTGACCCGATGATTTTGCCTCACTACTCATACCTGCTCGCCGGGTTGATCCCTCACGCCCGCGTCAAGATTTATCCCGATGCCGCGCATGGATTCCTCTTTCAGCATTACGTGGAGTTTTCAATGGATGTGGAAGCATTTCTGACTGCTTGAGCTTTGGAGCGAATTTACACGGTGCAGGTATCCCTGCAATTCCTTTGAAAATCTCAGGAGAACCAGCCTTAACTGGATAAGCTAATCAGGTGTAGAAAGGTGAATCATGGACTTGGGTGCGACTGAACTCATGATCATTCTCGTGATCGTTATTGTGCTATTCGGCGTTGGACGTGTATCGAAGATTGGTGGAGAACTGGGGAGCGCTGTGGGCAACTTCCGAAAAGGTCTCCAAGAAAGCACGAGAAAAGAAGATGTATCGAACACAGGTGAATGAGGATAAAGTCGTGGACTGATATTCAAAATCTCGTCTGGCTTGATACACTATCCAGCTTTGAGTCGGCAGTAGTTTGGCCCGAAGCGTTAGAAGATTTCTGGGTACAAATAACCTCCCAACAGACGGAGCATCGTCACCAAATTACTCGCCCCATAGCCTTGCGCATCTTCGGAATCGCCACGCAGCGGCTCGAGCAGCGCCAACAACCGTGTTTGGATGTCCGTCTGATTCCATCCTGCGCTCCTGAGTTGGGTAAGAATGGGAGTGACCAGCAGCCGTTCCTGTGCTTGCCGAACATCCTCTGGCGCGTGAGCCTGCGTAAGCTCACACACCATGAGGAGTTTCATCTGCCCTTCTTGTATCTCGTGCGCTGCTGCGAATACCAGATCACTCGTTGTATATTCCATCACCAATGTACACAGCGTAAACGTGCCTGTTCCCTGCACAGGCTCAATCAGGCTGCGACGTCGCAGCGCATCAACCGCTTCGAGCACCTGTGTCAGCGGTAATGGTGAGGCCATCATCAGGCACAGGGCTTCCAACGTGATTGGCCCGCGCGTAATCGCCAGCCAGCGGAGGATCAGCAGCTCCAGTGCGGAGAGCCGCTCGATCTGTTCTCGGAGCAAGTTGGCAATGCTGCCAAAGACTAGGAAATCCTGCGCGAGAAATGGACTGATCTGACCTTCGAACAGATCGTGGATGGTCTCGGCAACAATCTTGAGCGCCAACGGATGCCCCTCGTAGCGTTCCGCTAACTGCGTCTGTTCCTCTGGCGAACCGATGACTCCCCGCGTGTTCAGCAGTTGGGTAGACGCAGCAATATCCAAACCTTTTACACGGAGGGATCGTACTGGGGTTCCGTGACCTTCCAAGATGCGCAGAGCGGCAGGTTTTTCCCGCGTGATGAGCAGCAGGCAGCTCTGGTGTGCTGTCTCCACGATAGCACGAAGCACCTGCGAATAGCCCTCGACCTCGGGACGCAGACGACCTCGCGCATCCCCTTCGACATAGAGCGATTGGAGATTATCGTTCACGATGAGGACACGCTGGTCGCGCAAAGCGTCGATGAAGAGGCGAGTACGCGCCTCCAGATTGGTCGACGCCGGAATTACAGTCTGTGGAGCGACGGTCTGGAGGACATCTTCCAGATTGGTTTCGGGCGGCGGCACACTGCGGAAGGAGCGGAAGATGACCGTATCAAACTGGTCGGCAAGCTGACGCATCACCTGAATCACGAGCGACGATTTGCCAATTCCGGCGATGCCGTACACCGAAACCACACGACAGCGCTCCTCGATGATCCAGTGCGAGAGCGTTGCGACTTCGTGTTCGCGTCCATAGAACGCCGGAACCATGTCCGCATCGTCCCAATCAAGGCGTGGCTCATGGCGTGTTGGAAACATAGCGGTGGTCGCGGCAGGGGCATAGCCATCCAATGATGAAAGCTCAGGAGTGTTGAATAATCCCCT
Organism: Anaerolineae bacterium; assembly: GCA_034432495.1. Taxonomy (GTDB): domain Bacteria; phylum Chloroflexota; class Anaerolineae; order Aggregatilineales; family Phototrophicaceae; genus Flexifilum. The sequence continues at coordinate 28,116 of DAOUCB010000119.1, forward strand.
GAGCCAAATCTCATCGAGCAGCACCTTCTGATGCGATGCTTTCCAGAGCGTGCGGATTTCCGCTGCCGCTTGATCGACGTGAAATGCTTGATGCTGGACGCCCAGCGCGATCAGGGCTTTCAGATGTTCGGCTTTGGGATAGCTGATGCCGACTTCCCAGTCGCCCACCGCCTGCCGCGAGACGCCGAGATAGGCGGCTAACCGCCCTTGAGTCAAACCAATTGCTGTTCGCAGCGTCAGCATGATTTGACCAAAGGCATAGTCTTGGTCACGGTACGAGGATCGCTTCATGATGGCGCTCCTTTTCCGCGTGACCGCCTCAATCCGGCAACACATTGCAAGGTGATGCCAAGTGACTTGCAAGCCGCTGAATGGTGACTTGCTCCCTCACTAAGCCTATGCTGGTGTCATAGATTTGCTTCACGCGGGTCTACAGATACAAAAGGGGTCAAGGACAAATTGAGATGCACCCGACTCCTTTAACGACCTTGCATCTCATTATATCCAACAAGGAGAGAATCGTATGGAAACCGAATTGTTCGTAGCAACCTTCGACACGATGACGGGAGCGGACGCGATGCTTGCGACGCTCAAAGACCTTCAGGACGATGATTTCATTGAGCTGCTAGATGCCGTCATCGTGACGAAAGACCTGACCGGCAACATCAATATTCGCCAGCCGCTGGAAGTCGGGCCGGGCAAGGGCGCGGCGTTCGGCGCGCTGACCGGAGCAGTCGTTGGCTTAATTGCCGGGCCTGCCGGAGCCATCGTCGGGCTTGTTTCCGGCGCAGTGACCGGAGGCGTGACTGGCGCAGTGTTGGAAGCCGACCTGCCCGAAACTGACATCGAGCAGTTGGCGGATGACGAACTCGATCCGGGTGAGTCGGCGCTGCTGGTTTACTTCGATGAAGTTTGGCTCGACGAGATCGAGCAAACTGCCCATGATCTGGGCGCGGCAGTTTACCATCAAATTCTTGCCGACCGGCGCAAAGCCGAACGCGAACAGCAGGCCGAACTGCGTAAAGAGAAGATCGATGCGGCTTACAAGTCATGGCAGGAGAAGCTCGACACGCAAAAAGCGGCATTGACTTCGCTGCGCCAGCGTTCCACTGCTGCGCTCCAAGCGGATCGAACTGCGCTGCAACAGCAGATCGAACAGGCGAACCATCGGATCGACGAAACCTACCAGAACATCCTGCATCGTCTTCAGGTCTGGGAGCAACAGGTTGACGCCAACATCAACGCGCTGGAAACGCAAATCCAGCAGTCCAACGCGAATACGAAAGCCAATCTGGAGCAGCGTCTTGCGTCAGCCCAGCAGTCGCGTCAGGAACTGCGGTCAAAGGTGAAAGCGGCATTCACTTCCCGGCTCGACCATCTGGAAGCGGAAGTGGATCATGTGAAGGCGCAGACCGAACAGGCACAGGGGAAGGTCAACGACCAACTTACGGCGCAGGTCGCTAACCTGAAAGCGAATATTGTGGCGCTGCGCCAGCGGATCGATAACTGGGCAGCGGAGGAAGACGCGGCATGGGACGCCGAAGAGAACGCCATTGACGCGGCGATCTCAGCGTATTGGAAAGCGCTTGGTACAACCGAAGAAGACGAATACTCGTCCGAGAATGACTAGTTTGCTCAAGGCAAAGGAGAATCAATCATGTTTCAGGCAATGAAGGACTACTGGTGGCTGATCCTCATTCGAGGAATCGTGGCAGTGATTTTCGGGGTTTTCGTGCTGTTGGACAATCCCGTTATTACCGCCGTCTCGCTGGTCTTGGCGTTTGGAGTTTATGCGGTTGTCAGTGGCGGGATCACCTTCATCGTCGCGCTCTTCAGCAGCGGCGATTCGGATGTTCGCGTGATGCTGGTCGTTCAAGGCATTTTGCAGGCGCTGCTCGGTGTGCTGGTGCTGGCGTGGCCCGGTATCAGCCTGATCTCACTGCTGTATGCCATCATCCTGTTCGCCTTTGTCGGCGGCATCGTCGAGATTGTCGGCGCATTTCAGAACCGCGACTTCTGGCTCGGTCTGTCGGGCGTGATCTCGGTGCTGTTCAGCATCTACGCCTTCCGCTTCCCCGGTGACGGCGCGCTGGCGGTGCTGTTTGCCATCGGCATCTACGCTATTGGCGTCGGCGTGGCGCTGATCATCGGCAGCTTCCAGGTGCATAACGTCGGCAAGGCACTGTCGCCAAGCGCCGCTTGAGCCGCTGGAAACGAACTTACAATCCTATAAAACCGAGTACCGCCTGACGTTCCAGCGTCCGAGCGGTACTTCGGTTGATCGAACAAGTCGCCGCGAATAGAATTTTACGCACCAGAAAACAGTGGAGGTGACAGCCATGACAACGCCAACAGCCAGTACCCAATCCATATCCCTGCCTCAACGTGTCCGACAATCTTTCCTCTCCGCACTTGGCTCAATTGTTTTTGGAATGGAAGACGGGACGGTCTCGATCTTTGGGCTGGTGTTCGGGGTCGCCGCCAGCGCGACCAACAGCCAGACCGTGCTGCTGGCAGGCGCGACCGGGGCGATCTCGGCGGCAGTCTCGATGATGGCGGGAACGTATCTGGATGTCTCGACCGAGCGCGACCGGGCGCAGGCAGCCATTGCTGCCGAGCGGCGCGAAATCGAGCAGAAACCCGAACTGGAAGTACAGGAGATGCGCAATCGACTGCTCGGCGTTGGGTTCACCACTGCCGATACCGAGACGGTTCTGACCATCGTGCAGCGCACGCCCGGTGCGATGCTCAAGGAGGAAACCGCCTTCGAACTGCACACGGACGGCTCTGCCAATCAGAATCCCTTCGTGCAGTCGATCTGGATGTTCATTGCCGATTTATTTGCTGCCTTCGTACCCGTGCTGCCCTTCGCTTTTCTACCACTCGCCTCTGCCCGCACGGTATCGCTAATCGTCACAGCAATCCTGCTGCTTCTGCTCGGCGTGGGGCGCGGGATAATCGGTCACAGGAACGTGGTCGTCACCGCTGTGCAGACCTTAGCGATTGCGGCTGCCGCAGGCACAGCGGGGCTTCTGGTCGGGTTGCTCGTCACTGGTCAAATTACTGGCTAGGATGCAGTGACGACTATACGGACTAACGAACCCAACTAATACTGGGACAAGTCGATATTGAAGCAAGGTGCGAATCCGGCGAACGACCGCTTTTGCCTCGAAGCGGTCTCTCACACTACAAGTGATGAGATTAGGTATGAACCCTCCATCTGATTACTCCATCCTGAAGACATTCAGGTATTAGGTATCAATACGAGCATTCATCTTAATTAGCAGTATAATTGTCCGCTGCTGGGTAGGTACTCATCGTGACCTTTCATTTCACTCCACATTAAGTCTGATGTTCCTTCTGGGTGTGTCCTGAAGAAAGGCAACCCTCATGAAACGATCCTCCCCGCGAGATCGGGACTATATCTTTGGTCAGGCGATGCTGACCTTACGCAGTGCGATGGGGTTGACACAGGCGGGATTAGCGAATTTATTAGGGGTTTCGCGCTATGCTCTGGGCGATTGGGAGACGGGCGAGAATTACCCTAAGGCTGAACATCTGAAACATTTTATCACCCTGGCTGTTCAACAGAAGGCACTTCCGGCGGGTCACGAAGCCGAGTCAATTCGCTCACTCTGGCAGCTTTCACGCCAGAAAGTTCTACTGGATGAGCATTGGCTCACCGCGTTACTGGGGGAAACGTTATCGTTCCAAACAGAAGCCGAATCTGTTTCTTCGGGCGCAAGTACGCTGCGTCGGGATTGGGGAGATACGCTTAGTGTCTCGGCTTTCTACGGTCGGGAACAGGAAATAGAATTGCTGAATCAATGGGTGTTTGCGGATCGCTGCCAAGTCATTAGCGTGCTGGGGCAAGGCGGTATCGGTAAGACCGCACTCATCGTCAGCCTGATGCACCAGATCGCAGACCATTTCGATGTCGTCATCTGGCGCTCGCTGCGGGATGCTCCCTCCTGTGAAGTGCTGCTCGATGGATGCTTGCGGGTACTCGCCCCTCAACTCCAGATGCACACTGCCCATAACCTTGAGGAACGCCTGCAACTTCTCCTGGAATATCTGCGCAACCAGCGTGCGTTGATTGTGCTGGACAACCTGGAATCAATTCTCAGCGAAGGCGAAGTCACGGGGCAGATGCGCGCTGGCTATGAAGATTATGAAAGGCTGTTACACCGGATCAGCGAGACGGAACATCAGAGCTGCCTTCTGCTGACGAGCCGCGAAAAGCCGACTCAGCTTGTGCCGCTGGAAGGCGATCAGTCAACGGTGCGAACCTTGCGCCTGAGCCGTCTTGAGTCCGAGCCGTGCCAGCACTTGTTGGCAGAAAAAGGGATCACAGGCACAGACGCTGAACACGCGCGCTTAATCGAGGCTTACACAGGCAACCCGCTTGCCCTGAAAATCGTGGCGCAGACCATCGTCGAACTGTTCGATGGCGAAATTAAACCCTTTCTGGAAGAGGGCGAGGTGATCTTTGGCGGCGTTCGACGGCTGCTCGATGAGCAGGCTGCGCGCCTTTCCCGTCTGGAGCGGGATGTGATGATCTGGCTGGCAATCCTCCGTGAGCCGTCCACTCTAGACGATCTGCGCGCGGTACTGGTGCGACCGACGGCAAAAGTGAAGCTGCTGGAAACGCTTGAATCGCTGAGCCGTCGATCCCTGATTGAGCAGGGACAGACACGAGGGAGCTTCACCCTGCAATCGGTGGTGCTGGAGTACGTGACGGCGCGGGTGATTGAAGTCGCAAGCGCAGAGATCGAGCGGGGTGAACTTGATCGTCTGGCGAGGTACGGACTCGAACTGGCACACGTTCGTGAATACGTGCGCCAGATTGAAACACGCCTAATCGCAGCTCCGGTGCTGGCACGCTTACGCGAGACATACTCACAACAGTCGCGGCTGGAAACGCACCTGCTAACCCTGCTGAAAAGGATGTCGGTTCAGGCGGAAGCGGAGCAAGGCTATGCTCCGGCAAATCTGGTCGTGCTGCTGCGGCTGCTGCGCGGCAACTTACGGGGCGTTGATTTATCACAGCTTGTGCTGCGTGACCTTGATCTGCAAGACGTTGAGATGCAGGATGCTCGCCTGACCAACACCACAATCCAAAATAGTGTTTTTACAGAAGCCTTTGATGCCTTGACTGCGGTTGCCACCAGCAGCACAGGCGAATATTGGGCGGCTTCCGGTCGGCGCGGAGAATTACGGATATGGGAAGCGGGTGGTCAGATTCTGCGTCATATGTGGCGAGGCCACGTCGGTACGACTTGGGCGCTGACCTTCAGCCCGAATGGACAGATCCTCGCCAGTGGAAGCAGCGATGGTTCGCTCAAGCTGTGGGAAGTCGCCAGTGGCAACTTACTTTGGGTGAGCAGGGACTCAAGCGATGTCAACCGTTTGTCATTCTCTCCTGACGGCCTCGTCCTTGCTGGCGCTGGACACGATTCCCATATCTATCTGTGGGATGTTGCCAGCGGCACACTCCTTCAGACAATCCCGCTTTCAAGTCCGGTCGCGGCGGTCGCCTGGAGTCCCGATGGACAATTCATTGCCAGTGGTGATAGGGCGGGTTACGTTCGATTATGGGCAGTCGAACCGACAGAGTCGCCTCGTCTTTTACGGACGCTGACACAACATGCAAGCTGCGCGGACGGACTCGCCTTTTCACCTGACGGTCGTATGCTTGCCAGCGCGAGTTGGGACTACACGGTGAAGCTGTGGGAAGTTGCCAGCGGATACCTGCTCCAGACCCTGACCGGGCATACGGATCGCGTCGGACGAGTTACCTGGAGTCCAGATGGGCGCATCCTTGCCAGCAACAGCGCTGACCAAACCATTTTGCTGTGGGATGTCGAGCAGACCAGTTATCGAGGGGCGTTGATCGGACACAATGATCATGTGTTCCAAATTGCCTTTACACCCGACAGCCGCAGCCTGCTGAGCAGCGGCAGGGATGGTTCCCTGCGCGTCTGGGATGTGGCGAGCGAACAGTGTGTACGTGTTACTTATGGCTATGCAGCTTCCATCTATGTGGTTGACTGGAGTCCGGATGGGAGCAAGTTGGTCAGCAGCGGGACGGATCTTGCGGTCACACTATGGGATGCAGATACTGGAATGCCCCTTCAAGTTTTGCAAGAGAATACTGAGGAAGTGCGTGGAGTGGGCTGGAGTCCGGATGGTCGCTGGCTCGCCAGCAGCGATTCAGAGTATGGCATTCGGCTGTGGGATTTGACCGCAGGTACAGACTTCCGATTTCTGCGGCGTCCTGATAACAGCGGTAACTACATCTACGATGTAGCGTGGAGTCCGGATAGTCACCATCTCGCCAGTGGAACCCACCAGCACGGGATCGTGATTTGGGATGTCCTGACAGGCGAAGAAATCTGGATCGGTCGTCAATCTTCAATCTGGTTTCTTCGGGTCGCATGGAGTCCCGACGGTACGCGACTGGCGGGTGCAGGTTCTGACGACAATATCTATATATGGCATGTCGTCCAAGACCGACTCGAATTGCAGTTGGCGGGACATCAGAGCCGAATCAACGGTCTTGCTTGGAGTCCGGATGGAACACGACTGGCGTCGGGATCACGCGGCGCAGAAGGCGGAGAACTGCACGTGTGGGATGTTCAGAGTGGAGCATGTATTCACCGCTTGGCTGCTCACGTCAGCGCGGTCGCAGCAGTGACGTGGGATGCGAACGGGGAGCGGTTGATTACTGGCGGTTGGCACGGCACTCTGCGCTGCTGGGATGCAGAGAGTGGAGATTGCCTGTGGAAGCGCGACGCTCACAACGGCGCGATCCAGTCCATCAGACGAAGCCCCGATGGTACGAAGCTGGCAAGCTGCGGCGATGACGGCGCGATTATGCTCTGGGACATAAATAGCGGTGAACGCCTGAAAACGCTGCGACGTGACCGACCCTATGAACGTCTCAATATCACGGGAATCAAAGGGTTGACCGAGGCGGAAAAGAATATGCTCTACACTCTAGGGGCGATTGAGGATGACGCGACGTGATCAGCCCGGGTGCCCGCGCCGCGAAAAACTTGATTTCTTTCATCATACTTGGACGTTCAATACAGAAGTCCGTTCGTCACAGAAGAATTTGGAGTTGAGGCGCGTCCTGCGCCAGCAGCGCAATGAATGCTCTTTGAATTGGCGTGAATGTCATACCTCTATTCCAGACGACCAGCAAGGGTCTTTTGAGTTCGGTTTCGATCAATGGGATCAACGTGAGTTCGCCGCGCTGAACTTCCCGCTCGACGGCGTAGCGGGAGAGAATAGCGTAACCTAATTGTCCCTCACTCAATAAGGCATATTTAATCGCACCAGGACTGTCGAGTTCCGCTAAGCTGCGTGCTTTCACACCATAAACCTGCAACTGCGACTCCAACCAGCGTCGTGTACGGCTAGTCGGTTGGCGGTTGATCAGAGGCAAATCGCTTAGTTCCTGAACAGAAATTTGTTCTCTCGCTGCCAGAGGATGCTTGGCGTTGACCGTGACGAAATAATCAATGTCCTGCACGCGCATTCTGCCGAGTGCAGGCTGGTCAAGTTCCTCGAGTTCCCCTTCCAAGAAGCCAAGCTCACATCGGCCGTTGAGAACGTCATGTACCACGTCGATAGTGAGCGCCGTTTGCAGGGACACGCTTAAGTTGCTTTGTGTTCGCTGGAACTGCTGTAACCAGTTCGGCAGCAGATAAACACTGACGCCGGGTGTCGCCTCCACGCTCAATGACTGCCTCTCACCCAGAGAAAGAACTTCGCGTTCTGCTTTTGCCAGCAGTTGGAGAATCTGCCGTGCGTAGGTATACAGTGTGTCGCCTGCCGCTGTGGGCTGTACGCCGCGTGGACTGCGCTCAAACAAACGGACGCCCAGGGCTGCTTCGAGGCTCTGGATATTCTGGCTGATCGCCGACTGCGCCATATACAGTTCTTGTGCCGCCTGATTCAGGCTGCGGCGCTCGTAGACGACGACGAACAGCTTGAGTTTTTGCAGCGTGATCACGGGTTATCACCTCGACCGATACCCCCTATCATACATTGATCCCTACAGTAATGTGCCGAATGTCATAGGATTCACATGACCAATGTTACTTGTACAAATTCGATAACCGAGAATTTCAGCGATAGCTCTGAAGCACCGGGCAATTGGCTTATCAAAAGGGATAATGATGCAATATCGGACGCATGTTTCCAACGTTTTAGTGATCGGAACAGGCGCGGCAGGACTGCGCGCAGCCATCGCCGCTTATGAGGCGGGCTGCGATGTTGTTCTAGTCGGGAAAAGCCTCAAGCGGGACGCCCACACGGTACTCGCGGCAGGCGGGATCAACGCTGCACTAGGAACCGTCGATCCTGAAGATAGCTGGCAACAGCACTTTGCTGATACCTACCGCGATGGCTACGGATTGGCGAATCCGCTCATGGTCGAACTGCTGGTGAAGGAAGCACCGCACGCAATTGAGGAATTGGTCGATTATGGCGTGCAGTTCGCGCGCCAGCCGAACGGACAACTGGATCAGCGGTTTTTCGGGGCGCACACCTATCGTCGCACTTGCTACGCAGGGGATTACACTGGACGCGCGATTCTGTTCGCCCTCGCAGATCGTGTTGAGGCGCTCAATATTCCCATTCACGAGCAGCAGTATGTCTCGCACCTGCTTGTCGATGACGGGCTGTGCTTTGGCGCATTGACGTTCGATCTGCATACAGGGCAGCGCACCGTTTATCTGGCTGACGCGGTGATTCTGGCAACGGGTGGACACACTCGGCTCTGGCGGCGTAGTTCTTCTCGACGTGACGAGAATACGGGTGGCGGGCTTGATCTCGCCCTACAGGCGGGCGCAGAACTGGCAGATATGGAGTTGGTGCAATTTCACCCGACCGGAATGGTCACGCCGGAGTCGATGGCGGGAACGCTGGTCACCGAGGCGGTGCGCGGTGAAGATGGTCGCCTGTATAACGCCCTCGGCGAACGCTTCATGAGCAAATATGACCCGGAACGGCTGGAACTCTCCACCCGCGACCGAGTCGCTATGGCGAATTACACCGAGATTATCGAAGGGCGCGGCACACCGAATGGTGCGGTACTTCTGGATATCAGCCATCGGAGCAAGGATTACATTCTGGAAAAGCTGCCACGCATGTATCGCCAGTTCCTCGAAAGCCAGATGCTCGACATCAGCCAGAAGCCGATGGAAGTCGCGCCAACCGCGCATTACAGCATGGGCGGCGTGGTCGTGCAGCCGGAAACTGCCGCAACACGAGTTATCGGGCTGTACGCGGCGGGCGAAGTGACCAGCGGCCTGCACGGCGCGAATCGATTGGGCGGAAATTCGCTGGCGGAAACGATTGTGTTTGGTCGGCGGGCGGGGGAAGCCGCTGCGCGCTACGGCCTGACTATTCCCGCACAGCACCGCTCGAATGTCGTGATCCACGCTGCATATGAAGACCTCGATGGCTTCATCCGTCCCGGCACGGAGGTCGCACGCCCGCTACAGCGGAGCGTGCGTGATACGATGTGGGAATACTGCGGTGTGGTGCGCTCAGGCGACCGTTTGCAGCAGGGATTGAAGCGGTTGCTGGACATTCGTGCCGCTACCGAACGGCTGGACGTGCGTCCCTCCGCCGAGGGTTATCAGGACTTGGCACTGGCGCTGGATTTAAGTGCGGCACTGACTGCTGCCGAAGCGACCGTTCGCTCAGCAATTGAACGGCGCGAGAGTCGCGGCGCGCATCAGCGCAGCGATTTCCCCAAGCTCGACGAGGCGATGCGCGTGAATTTCATCATTGGCCTGAATGAAGCAGGTCAGCAGTTCATACGGACACAAGCTGTCTTAGCTCCCCCCGCTGAACTGGAAAACTGGCTGAATGCTCGTCCGCTGGAAGTGGCAGGCCGCTTACTCGAATAACACGGGAGACTACCCTCCTACAGCCACAGAGTTTTCGTGATGAGGCTGTAGGAGGACTTTTTCGCAGTCGCGGAGGTAGTTATGCCTTCAGCTTGGTCTTGCTGAGCCACGTTTCAAAGTTCTGAGCGCCAATCCGAGCGTTGGCCCCGGCGGTCAACGTTTGATCATTCAACACCGCGCCAAAGTAGCGGGCATTGGCATCTCCCACGACCTTGCGGGTATCTCCGGTTTCGGACAAGTAGCGCTTTGCCAGTTCAGCGAAGCTGATACGCTCAGGCCCAGCCACTTCGCGGATACCGTTCACGGGAGGATCGAGCGTAACATCGGCGAGCACCGCCACCACGTCATCCGAAGCAATCGGCTGGAACAGCGCGGTAGACAAATGCACCGTCTGATCGATAGTCGCCGCGTCAATAATCCCGCGCAGGAACTCGAAAAACTGGGTCGAGCGCAGAATCGTGTAGGGCATCCCCGATTCTCGGATCAGCTTCTCCTGCGCCACCTTTGCACGCAGGTAGCCGCTGTCCGGGACGCGATCCGCACCGACAATCGACAGCGCGACATGATGCTTTACGCCCGCCTTCTTTTCGGCGGCGATGATATTCCGCCCCGACGTTTGGAAGAAATCCATGACCGCATTGTCCTCGAATGAGGGCGAGTTGGTCACATCGACGACCACTTGCGCGCCCGCCAGCGCCGCATCCAATCCCTCGCCCGTCAGGGTATTCACCCCATTCGCCAGCGAGGCCGACATCACGTTCTGACCATCCTCGCGGAGTAAGTTGACGAGCTTGGATCCGATCAGACCGCTCCCACCGATGACCACGATTTTCATGTTGATTCCTTTCCACTAGAGTTCGAGTAAAGTCGTTTGACTTGTGACTATCAGAGTAGTGTTTGTTATCGAGCATGTCGTCCGGATTTGTACGGATTTCTGCGCTGTCACAGCACTACCGCTGTTTCCCAGAATTCAAGCCACGTTTCCTGATGTTCACTCATGGTTACGCTGGTGGGCAGCGTCAAAGTGCCAGCACGCGGGTAACGATAAAGTGCGCGCTGTAACCGATCACAACTGAGTTCCAGCGGGTATCGGAATCCTTCCCAATCCGCATCGTTGGCTCCGATTAGCCACCAGAGCCGTTTGACGGCAACATCAAGATCGACGTAGAGTTCATTCAGTTCATGGCATGGGAGGCGGAAGTGTGCGAACTGCTCAATATCGGCTTCCACCTCATCCAGGTAAGCCAGCATCTGTTCCTCATAGATGTTCTTTGTCCACATGATGCCCTTCCGTTTGCTGTACGTTCTCTTAATTGGTTGGCGATCTACTCAACGAGTAGGGATTAATTGGCGACAAAGCCGATTTTGCTGTGGGTATCATCGCAAAACGGTTTATTAGCAGACCCCCCGCAGCGACAGAATGATGCATCCGTCCCCTGATAGATCGGTTCACCCTTTCCATTCAGCACGGTGAAGTTTCCCGTGACGTGGAGCGGGCCATTCGTCGTGGTTTCGACTTGCAGCTTGCCGCCGTCCGATAGCTGAATGCTTGTTTGTGGCTCAGCAATAGTCGCGGGCGCTTCAAAGCCGATACTTCTGTGGCTGTTGTCGCAAAAGGGTTTATCTGCCGATGCCCCACAGCGGCAGAGTGAGGCGCGGGTGTCATTCAAGACAAGCTCGCCGACACCATTGACGATGGTGAAGTCGCCGCGCAGATACAGCGGCCCGTTTTTGTTGAGGCGGATCGTGTTGTATTCCGGGATCGGTTCTGCCGCGCCGCCATCGCTGCGTTGGTAATGCAACGCCCCTGAAGGACAGGTCAAGACGGCAGCGACGACGCTGTCTGCTGAACCTGCGTCGGGCAGCACCCAGGGGCGTCGGGTGGGGTCAAAGACGGCGTGCAGGTGCCGGATACACTCCGCCACATGGATACAGCGCTCAGCCTCATAGGTGACATCAATTTGTTTGCCGGTATATCTTTTTTCCATTGGAGCGCCCTTCCGAGCCAGCATATGGCAACACAAAACCTGATGTATGCAGTACTGCATACGGATAGAAAAATCCTCAGTGGAGCGTGTATGCGCGTTAAGCTATAGACTGGAGCGTCTTTATTCGATCACTTTGACAATTTGTACTGCTTTGGGAGTGAATGCTTTCATCTTGGCTATGCTGAGCCATTCTTCAAAGCTCTGTGAACCGATACGTGGATTCTCGCCGGGGATGAGCGTATCGACGTTCAACTGTGCCCCAAAGTAACGAGCGTTGCTATCTACGATAACAGGCCGGATGTCTCCCATTTCGTCCAGGAAGCGCTGCACCAGGGCAGCAAAGTTGACACGTTCAGGCCCGGCAATTTCGACAATGCCGTTCGTCGGATCATTCAACGCCATATCAGCGAGAGTCGCAGCCACATCATCGGCTGCAATTGGCTGCACTGACACGGGAGGCACGTATACCTTTTCTTCGCCAGTGTCCGAATTGGCAAACACGGGAAGAAATTCAAAAAACTGGGTTGAGCGCAGAATTGTGTAGGGAATAGGTGATTCTCGGATCAGATTCTCCTGCGCCAGTTTGGTGCGAAAGTATCCACTCTCCTGAAGACGCTCAGTCCCAACGACTGACAAAGCGATATGATGTTTCACGCCAGCTTTGATTTCAGCAGCGAGGAGGTTCTGCCCCAATGTCTGGAAGAATTCCAGAGCCGCCTCGTCCTTGAAGGAAGAGGAGTTGGTCACATCGACCACAACCTCGGCGTCCTCTAATACTTCGTCGAGGCCTTCTCCGGTGATGATATTCACCTCATCTGTCAGAGACGTTGATACCACATCCAGACAGTTCTGACGGAGTAAATCAACAAGCTTGTATCCGATCAAACCACTCTCACCAATCACGACGATAGTCATGCGAGTTCCTCCTTCATAAACGCTCTTTTAGAGCCAGCCAACTTATTGCCATAAGCATAAGGATGATCGTCGAGTATGTCGTCCGGATTTGTACGGATTTCCACGTCCCCGGTTAAATTGGCACGCACGGCATAGATCGCCGCCTCAGTGCGGGAAGAGACTCCCAGCTTCTCAAAGATGTGAGCGAGGTGTGTTTCAATCGTTCTGGGGCTGACAAAGAGTTCCTGCGCGATCCTGGCAGTTCGCCAGCCTTGCGCGACAAGCGCCAACACGATTTTTTCCTGCTTTGTGAGTACATCTCTTGCGTTCACTGGTTCCCTCCTTTGATTCAGAAATTGTGGAATAAAGTGAGCAAAATGGAATTTGCTCCCGATGGTTTCGTCCGTCTTTGGCCTCGTCCGGATCGGCTATTTCAATTTCTGAATGCGCCAATCGGGACAGTGTTTTTTCAACAGGCGGCTCACATGCCCCGGATGATACGAGACCCCAAAAAGCTGTTTCAGAACCGAAGCGACGCGCTGATTTGTCCAGTGATCACCCTCGAAGCCAAAGGCTGACGCGCTGCAAGCAATCAATGCAGGGAGTTGGGTCAACTGCTCCTCAGTCAGAAATGCCTTGCGACCGGGAGCGGGATGATGACGCAAGGCTTCGATACCTCCGCCCTCATGGCAGCGTTTCAGCCATTGGCTAACTGCGCCCTGAGTCACCCCCAATGTTTCAGCGATGCGAGTCTGAGACCACCCCTGCTGATGCAGTTCCCAAGCAAGGAGGCGACGGGTTTCTCGCCAATCATTGCTTGGGGTCGTTTGTACATTCGGCATCAGGCGATTCCACTTTTAAGGACATCAGGTATTAGGTATGAATACGGCGATTGATCTTAGTTAGCAGTATAATTGTCGGCTTCCAGGGAGTCACTCATCGCGACCTCTCATTTCACTCCACATTAGGTCTCATAGTTGCACCTGGGCGCGTCCTGAAGAAAGGCAACCCTCATGAAACGATCCTCCCCGCGAGATCGGGATTACGCATTTGGTCAGGCGATGTTGACCTTGCGCAGTGCGATGGGATTGACTCAGACGGATTTAGCCGAACTTCTGGGGGTCTCGCGTTATGCCTTAGGCGACTGGGAGACGGGCGAGAATTACCCTAAGGCCGAACATCTGAAACACGTGATCACCTTAGCCGTCCAGAAGCAGGCATTTTCGACAGGTCACGAAGCCGAGGAAATCCGCACGCTCTGGAAACTGGCACGCCAGAAAGTTCTGCTCGATGAGCATTGGCTGATGTCGCTGCTGCCGGACAGCCCACCGGCTCGTAGGGAAACTCGGGCTGCTTCTCCATCCGTCAATACGCAGCGTCGGGATTGGGGCGATGCGCTCAGTGTCTCGGCTTTCTATGGTCGGGAACAGGAATTAGAGCTGCTGACCCAGTGGGTGATCGAAGAACGATGTCGGGCTGTGGGTGTGCTTGGACAAGGCGGCATTGGCAAAACTGCGCTTGCGGTCAGCCTGATGCATCAGATCGCAGACCATTTCGATGTCGTCATCTGGCGTTCGTTGCGGGATGCTCCGCCCTGTGAAGTGCTGCTCGATAGCTGCTTGCGGATACTTGCTCCTCAACCACAGATACACACTCCCCATAACCTTGAGGAGCGCTTACAACTCCTGCTCGAATATCTGCGCAGCCAGCGCGCGTTGATCGTGCTGGACAACCTGGAATTAATTCTTGACGAAGGCGAAGTCACGGGACAGATGCGCGCTGGCTATGAAGATTATGAAAAGCTGTTACGTCGAGTCGGTGAGACGGAACACCAGAGCTGCCTGCTGCTGACGAGCCGCGAAAAGCCAATCCAGCTTGTGCCGCTGGAAGGCGATCAGTCAACAGTGCGAACCTTGCGCCTGAGCCGTCTTGAGTCCGAGCCGTGCCAACAACTGTTGGCTGAAAAAGGGATCATAGGCACAGACTCGGAACGCGCGCGTCTAATCGAAGCCTACACAGGCAACCCGCTTGCCCTGAAAATCGTCGCGCAGACCATCGTCGAACTGTTTGGTGGCGAAATTAAACCCTTTCTGGAAGAGGGCGAGGTGATTTTTGGTGGCGTTCGACGGCTGCTCAATGAGCAGTTTTCCCGGCTGTCTCGTCTGGAACAAGATGTGATGATCTGGCTGGCGATTCTGCGCGAACCGTCTACGCTCGACGATCTGCGCGCGGTACTGGTGCGACCGACGGCAAAAGTGAAGCTGCTGGAAACACTTGAATCGCTGAGCCGTCGATCCCTGATTGAGCAGGGACAGACACGAGGGAGCTTCACCCTGCAATCGGTGGTGCTGGAGTACATGACAGCGCGGGTGATCGAAACCGTGAGCGACGAGATCGAACAGGGTGAACTTGATCGTCTGATTAAATATGGACTCGAACTGGCGCATGTCCGCGAATATGTGCGCCAGATCGAAACACGCTTAATCGCGACCCCCGTGCTGGCACGCTTACGCGAGACATACTCACAACAGTCGCGGCTGGAAACGCATCTGTTGACCCTGCTGAAAAGGATGTCGATTGAGGCGGAAGCGGAGCAAGGCTACGCTCCGACAAATCTGGTCGTGCTGCTGCGGCTGCTGCGCGGTAATTTGCGGGGGGTCGATTTGTCCCAGCTTGTGCTGCGTGACCTTTATCTGCAAGACATCGAGATGCAGGATGCCCGCCTGGTTAATACCACAATCCGCGATAGTGTCTTTACCGAAGCTTTTGACGCCATGACCGGGGTCGCCGTTAGCAGCACGGGTGAATATTGGGCGGCTTCTAGTCGGGGCGGGGCATTACGGATCTGGGAAGCCGGGGGACAACTCCTGCTCCACATGTGGCGAGGCCATACCGATATGATTTGGGCGCTTGCCTTCAGTCCAGATGGAGCGCTGCTTGCAAGTGGAAGTCATGATGGTTTGATCAAGCTGTGGGAAGTCTCAAGTGGCAGATTGCTCTGGTTCGGCAGACACGCGGGCTTCATCAACAAAGTATCGTTCAGCCCTGATGGTCTTGTCGTTGCCAGCGCCGGAAGCGATGCCCGCCTTTGCCTGTGGGACGTTGCCAGCGGTACGCTGCTTCAGACCCTAGCACATCCAGATCCGGTCGCGGCGGTCGCTTGGAGTCCTGACGGGCAACTGGTTGCAAGCGGAGATTTCGTGGGCGGCATTCAGTTATGGGCGATGAATCCGGTGGAATCTCCCCGGCATTTGCGAACGCTGACGGGACATACAAGTTGTATAGACGGACTCGCCTTTGCGCCTGACGGTCGTTCTCTCGCCAGCGCGAGTTGGGATGGCACAGTCAAGCTGTGGGACATCCCCAGCGGAGAGTTGTTCCAGACACTGACGGGGCATACCAACCCCGTCGGGCGTGTTGTTTGGATCCCTGATGGAAGCGCGCTCGCCAGCAGCAGCCTTGACCAAACCATCTTGCTCTGGGATGTCGAACAGGGCAGCTATCGAGGGGTTTTGCAAGGACACAGCTCTCGCGTTTACGACATCGCCATCACGCCCGACGGTCGCAGCCTGATTAGCAGCAGCCGCGATGGTTCCCTGCGCGTCTGGGATATGGTGAGTCAACAGTGTGTGCGTGTTATTCACGGTTATGCGACCTCTATCTACGATGTTGATTGGCGTCCCGACAGCCGAAGATTAGCCAGCGGCGGGTCGGATCTCGTGGTCACGTTATGGGATGCGCATACTGAAACGCCATCGAAAATTCTGCAAAAACATCACTCGGTCGTACATGCGGTCGGTTGGAGTCCCGATGGACGCTGGCTCGCCACTGCCGAGACAGATTATATCATTCGGTTGTGGGATTTGAATTCAGGCGCAAACTCCCGGCTTTTACGGCATACAGATATACTTCCCAACCATTTATACGGCCTAGCGTGGAGTCCGGACGGTCAGCATCTCGCCAGTGGAACCCACCAGCAGGGGATCATCATATGGGATCTCATGACCGGTGAAGAAGTTTGGATTGGTCGCCAAGCCTCAACATGGTTTCCTCTGGTCACATGGAGTCCCGATGGCAC
>DAOUCB010000120.1:0-79815 GCA_034432495.1 Anaerolineae bacterium
CTTGCTACCTGGTTTCTCATCGCACACCTTGCGTCTGCTGCTCTGGACGTACCATCGAAAAATGGTCGTCTCGTCCTTCGACCGCTTCCAGCCAGGGGTTTTCGCGCAGTGGCTGGTATAAGTGTCCGTGTATGCAGATGTAGCGTTCCATATAGACTTGTTATTCTTTCCGTTGATATAAGACAAAAGCTTTGGGGGCGACCGTCAGCGAAATCTCGCCAGTGACAGTAATAGCATCGGTTTCAGCAGATGAACGTGATGCCCCCCAGTCAGCCGAGTCCAGGATTTTGTGCCACTGCCCGGCGGGAGGAGAAAGCGGCAGCGCAGCCAGTTGATCACCGAAATTAAAGAGCGCAAATACAGCTTCTTTATCGAGCCAACGATGTAAATAGAGAGCTTTGGGCTGCGCGTAGCCGACCACCTCCTGGTGATCTTTGCTCAGGTTGCTGAGTGGCTTGAGCGTTTTTCGCAGGCGCAGCAGCTCTGTATACAATTGAAGCAGCGTCTGATGCGGCTCAGTTTCGCGGAGTTGGTGGTTGAGCTTCGCGCTGTTGAAGGTCGCTTCAGCCTGCGGGTCTGGGGGTTCGCCCTGCCAGGCAAAAGACGCGAATTCCTCTCGACGACCGCGCCGCACCCCTTCGATCAGGTTGGCATCGCTGTGGCTGACGAAATACGGAAACGGTGCAGTCTCGCCGTATTCCTCGCCCATGAACAGCATCGGCGAAAAGGGTGATAACAGCAGGATACCCGCCGCGAGCTTCAAGCTCTCGAAGTCGAGCAGCGTGCTCAGCCGGTCACCAAACATCCGGTTGCCGATCTGGTCGTGATTCTGCGTAAAAACGACGAACTTCCAGGCGGGGATATGCTGTGCCGGAGTTCCGTGCCGCCGCTGGCGAAAGCGTGAAAATTCCCCTGTATAACTGTAGCCTTCGCGCAGCACTTTGACCAGCGGTTCAATGCCACCATAATCGACGTAGTAACCCCCAAGCTCGCCCGTCAGCAAGGCGCGAACGGCATGATGAAAATCATCGCTCCACTGTCCGTCCAGGCCATGCCCGTGTACGGCTCGTGGCTCCAACAGCCGTGCATCGTTACGATTCGACTCCGCAATCGCGTAAATGTCTCTGTGAAGCGTATCAGACTGTTCATCAATTGCGTCGGACAAGGCTTCGAGGAAGGTATACGGCGAGAAATCCATCATCGCATGAGTCGCATCGAGCCTGAAAGCATCGATTTGATATGTGTCGATCCAGTAGCGAAGGTTCTCGATGAAAAAATGGCGCACATCGTCACTCAGCGGCCCGTCCAGATTGACTGCTGAACCCCAGGGCGTCTGGTAGCGACTGGTGAAATAGGGGGCATAATCCGCCAGATAATTACCCTCTGGCCCTAGGTGGTTGTAAACCACATCAAGCACAACAGCTAAGTCGCGCTCATGGCAGGCATCCACCAATTCGAGCAGTCCAGCCGGGCCGCCGTAAGAATTCTGCGGCGCATAGAGGTACACCCCGTCATAACCCCAGTTTCGACTGCCGGGAAATTGTGCAATCGGCATCAACTCAATCGCCGTGATACCAACGGCTTTGAGCTGATCGAGATACGGGATAATCGCCGTGAATGTGCCTGCGTCTGTGTAGGTGCCAACATGCAATTCATAGGTGACATAGGTTTCGATAGGAAGCCCGCGCCAATCGCTGCGGCGCGGCGCTGGGAGCGCGATCACCTCAGAAGGGCCGTGAACGCCTTCGGGCTGAAAACGCGACGCCGGATCAGGATGCTCTTTCTCCCCGTCAATCCGATAACAGTAACGGCTTCCTGGGGACACCCCAGCAATGTCGCCACAGTGATACCCGCTCGGAAGCCGTTCCAGCGCAACGTAACGCTCCTCCGGGGTTAACAGGTGAACTTCAATCAGCTTGCTGTGTGGCGACCAGACACAGAAACGAGTCTGATCGCTGCCGAGATAAATGCTCCCAGGGATCATGCGCTCAGTCATTTAGCGGAATCTTTTAGCTTGCCGACGAGAAAGACCGCCGCCAGCGGCGGCAGCGTCATGACAACGGAATAGGGGCGTCCATGTGAGGGCTTCGCTTCGGCTTCCAGCGTACCATAATTCCCCATGTTGCTGCCCCAATAGGTCGTGCTGTCACTGTTAAGCGCTTCGTTCCACACGCCGGGGCCGGGGACGCCAACCCGATAATTGCTGTGCGGAACGGGTGTGAAATTAAACGCAGCGATGACCACTTCGTCGCTTGAATGGGTACGGCGCATAAAGATTAAAACGCTGTGGTTGGAATCGGTACAGTCAATCCATTCAAAACCATCAGGCTGCGTGTCATCTTCATACAATGCCGGATACTGACGATAAAAGCGGTTCAGGTCTTTGACCCAGCGCTGCATCCCGCTGTGGTTGGCGGCAGTCAGCAGGTTCCAGTCAAGACTGGTATTGAAATTCCATTCGCGCCACTGACCCAACTCTCCGCCCATGAACAACAGCTTTTTACCGGGCTGCCCATACATCCACGCCAGCAGCAGGCGGGCATTGGCAAACTTCTGCCAGTCGTCGCCGGGCATTTTGCCCACCAATGAACCTTTGCCGTGTACCACTTCGTCATGCGACAGCGGCATGACGAAGTTCTCTGACCCCGCGTATAAGCCACGAAAGGTCAATTCGTTCTGGTGATAGCTGCGGTGAATCGGGTCATATGCCAGATAATTCAGCGTGTCGTGCATCCAGCCCATATCCCACTTCATGCCAAAGCCTAGCCCGCCAAGATAAACCGGACGCGAGACCAGAGGCCATGAGGTAGACTCTTCAGCAATCGTCTGCACATCGGGAAAATGCTGGAAAACCATCTCGTTCAGCTTACGCAAAAAATAGACGGCTTCCAGATTCTCATTCCCACCATGTTCGTTTGGAATCCATTCGCCCGGCTTACGCGAATAATCGAGATACAGCATCGAGGCCACTGCGTCTACACGCAGAGCATCCACATGATATTTGTCTAACCAGAAATGCGCGTTGCTCAGCAGAAAACTGCGTACTTCATATCGTCCATAATTGAACGTGAACGTATGCCAGTCGGGCTGAAATCCCTGGCGCGGGTCGGCATGTTCGTACAGATGTGTCCCATCGAAATAGCCTAATCCATGTTCATCGGTAGGGAAGTGAGACGGAACCCAGTCGAGGATCACGCCGATGCCTGCCTGATGCAATTTGTCGATCAGAAGCATAAATTCCGTCGGAGTCCCGAAGCGGGCAGTGGGCGCAAAATAGCCCGTAATCTGATAGCCCCAGGAGGGCGAATACGGGTGTTCCATAACGGGCAGGAACTCGACGTGCGTAAACCCCATCTCGACCACATAAGCAACAAGCTGCTCAGCCAATTCGAGATAGCTTAACGGGCGATCTTCTTCAGGGATGCGCCGCCATGAGCCGAGATGCACTTCATAAATGGACATCGGCGAATCGAGCGCGTTCCGTTTGGCGCGCGTTTGCATCCAGTCTGTGTCTCCCCAGCGATAGTCCAGGCTCTCGACGATGGAAGCTGTATGGGGCGGCATTTCAGATCGAAGGGCGAAGGGATCGGCTTTTTCGACCTGATAACCGGCAATCTGCGACTCGATGAAATATTTGTAGCGTTCGCCCGTCGTCAATCCGGGGATGAAACCCTCCCAGATACCGGAACTCCCGCGAGGCTGAAGCGGGTGACTGCGCCGATTCCACCCGTTAAAGTCGCCAACCACACTGACGGCTTTGGCAGAAGGTGCCCAGGTCGCATAATACACACCGCGCTGACCGTCCCGTTCGATGATATGCGCGCCCAAATTCTCATACAGTTGGGCGTGTGTGCCTTCGTTAAAGAGATAGACATCCTGATCGGTGAGTAACGACACCTCACCATAAGCGATGTTATTCTCTATAGTCATACTTGCACCTCCTCAAACTGCTGAATGACGGCCTGAATTGGGACTTTGAGCCAACCCGGACGGTTATTCAACTCGTAGCCAATTTCGTAGACCGCTTTTTCGAGCGTGAACAAGCGCAGCAGCAGTTCCAATTCATCAATGCTGTGCGGCAAGAGGTTGGCGGGCGCTGCGGTTTCCATGTAACTTTTCAGGAACGCAACCGATGTCCAGATTTGCCAGAAGCGCGCCCAGGGTTCCAGCGCCGCGAAATCTTCTTCGCGACAAAAAGACTGCACACCGTAACCGGGCAGCGCTGAATAGGCAGCGTAATGGAACGACCGGAGCATTCCAGCTACATCGCTCAGGGGCGAGCGCTTCAAGCGCCGTTCACTCAGGCTGCGCGCGGGTTCGCCTTCAAAGTCGATAATCATGAAATCGCTGCCACAGCGTAACACCTGACCGAGGTGAAAATCGCTGTGGACTCGCGTGCGCATCCCCGATAGCTTCGTCTCGGAGACCGACATAAAAGCCTCCAGGATGAGTGGTTCCAGCGCCAGTGTTTGCTCAATCAGTTCCGTGAGCGGTTTCGCTGCCGTGTGCTGCTGGCTGCGAAGCTGACTGAAGACACCATTATTCAGGTTGCGCATCGACTGGTAAAGCGAACGTTGATACAACTTCGAAAATGGTTCAGGTTTGAATGCCTCGTTGCTGGCACCAGATGCCAGAGCAACATGCATTTCAGCGGTACGCTGTCCAAGGATTTTCGCATCCTCCAGGTAATCGCCTATAACCTGCTGCACCTGTTCGGGCAATTCCTCCTGCGCCAGCCGAATAAGACTGGTATTGGGCAGGTCAGGCATCACTTGGTCGGAGTCCTGCGAATGCATCAGTGCGTGTTCGAGGTAGCGTCCCAGCCAGCCCAGCGTGTAACGCCAGGCATCGCCCTGATTGACCATATAGCCCTGCAACACGCCCAGGGTCATCGGCTCGCCCTCGCTGCTCTTATATTCCAGGCTGCCGAGCAGCGGCGGAACACTCACCTCGGTTCCGACCAGGAAACGCCCAATCTCAAGTTCCGGGTTGACGCCTTCTGCGACCTTACGCACCAGCTTGAAGATCATGCGCTCGCCAAATCGAATCGAGGTATTGCTTTGTTCATAGCCCAGGACGGTAGCTTGTCCGACACTCTCCGTATCCCAGACTTCCTTCAGTTTGCGAGTAGCCCGTGCAATCAGGCTGCCCTTCTCTCCCTTCAAATGATGCTGACGGTTGATAATGTTTAACAACATTTCACAGGTTTTCGGATCGCTGATTGCGTCAAAGAGGATGCCTGATGTTTGCTGGTCGTTGTTCTGCACAAGCAGATCGCAGATAACGGCGCTTGGTTGTTTATAGCGCATCTGGTCGGCTTGATCGTCCGGCGCGAAACCGAGCGGCAGCATATACATTTCGTCATCGTTGCCTTGATAGCTCACCTTGAGCAGCAGCAAATAGGCGTCTGCGCCCGAAATTGGCAGGATGTCGTCGATTCGTAGCGTTCGAAACGTCTTGGCTTTGCTCTGGAACCAACGTCTTTCACGCACATAACCGGAAAGGATGGTCTCAAACGTCTTGCGATCTGATTTTTTGAGGATGTTTGCCCATGTTCCATTGACCTTGAGTTGGGCGGGTTCCAGTGTGGGTGCTTCCAGCCCGGTCGCGGGTTCCTGAGCAGGTTGCAGCGCAAACCAGTAAAAACCATGCGGGCCGAGGGTAAAGAAGTAGGGACGTTCCTCAATTTGTGGAAACGGATTGCTGCTGAACAGTTCAACCGGCGTCCTGTCGGAAAACTCGGAGAGATCAAGCTCAGTATGCTGCACAAAGCGTGAAAGATTACATACGAACAGAATCGTTTCATCCTCATAACAGCGGACAAACGCCAGAACGCGCGAGTTTTCAGGCTCAAGCATTTGCATCGTACCGCGTCCAAAGGCGGCGTATCGTTTGCGCAGCGCGATGAGTCGTTTCGTCCACCACAGGAGCGAATGTGGATTCTGCTGCTGGGTTTCCACGTTGACGGTCTCGTAGTGATACTGTGGATCGACGATGACGGGTAAAAACAACCGTTGTGCATTGGCTCTGGAGAAGCCCGCGTTGCGATCTGCATTCCACTGCATCGGTGTGCGTACACCGTTGCGATCTCCCAGATAAAAGTTATCGCCCATCCCGATTTCATCACCGTAATACATCACTGGTGTGCCCGGCAGCGAAAAGAGCAGCGCGTTCATTAGCTCGATACGCTTACGATCATTGCCTAGCAGCGTTGCCAGCCGCCGCCGGATGCCCAGGTTGATGCGTGCCTGCGCGTCGTTGGCATACACCCGGTACATGTAGTCGCGCTCTTCTTCGGTAACCATTTCGAGCGTAAGCTCGTCGTGATTGCGCAGGAACATCGCCCACTGGCTGTTTTCCGGGATGTCGGGCGTTTGGTTGAGAATATCAATGATCGGGAAGCGCTCTTCCATGCGCGCTGCCATAAACAGGCGCGGCATGATGGGGAAATGAAACGCCATATGGCATTCATCCCCGTCACCGAAATAAGTCACGGCATCTTCAGGCCATTGATTCGCTTCGGCAAGCAGCACCCGGTTCTCGTAGTTGGCGTCAACATGCGCCCGCAGCTTCCTCAAAAAAGCGTGAGTTTCGGGTAAATTCTCGCAATTTGTCCCCTCGCGCTCATAAAGATAGGGTACGGCATCCAGGCGAAGTCCATCCACGCCTAACTTCAGCCAGAAATCCATCACCTTGATAACCGCCTGCTGGACGTGCGGATTGTCATAATTCAGGTCAGGCTGGTGGTCATAAAAGCGATGCCAGTAATAGGCTTTTGCTATCGGGTCCCAGGCCCAGTTGGAGGTTTCAAAGTCCTTAAAAATGATGCGCGCTTCCTGGTAGCGATCCGGCCTGTCACTCCACACATAAAATTTTCGCGCAGGGCTGTTCGGCAGCGCGCGACGGGCTTCCTGGAACCAGGGGTGCTGGTCGGACGTGTGGTTCACGACCAACTCCGTCATCACCTTTAGTCCGCGCTTATGGGCTTCGCGCAGAAAAACTTTGAAATCCTGGAGGGTGCCAACATCAGGATGCACGCTCATATAGTCGGAAATATCATAGCCATCATCGCGCCCTGGGGATGGATAAAATGGCAGCAGCCACAGGACATTGACGCCGAGATCCTGCAAATAATCGAGCTTTTCGGTCGCGCCGCGAAAATCGCCGATACCATCACCATTACTGTCAGAAAATGAACGAATGCGGATTTCGTAAAGAATCGCATCCTTAAACCAAAGCGGATCGCTTGCGCTGTTATCCTTAGATATTGTCATCCGTCGATACCTCCATGCGTAGAATATGGGCAGGAAAGCTAGTGGGATCGAGGCTGACGTAGTTATGTTCGCCCCAGGTGTAAACCGCACCTGTCAGCAGGTCATGGACACGATAGCGACTGCTCCAGGGGAGATCAAACTGATCCAGCGGCACACGGACATTCGCGCTTTGCGTTTCGTTGGGGTTGATGTTCACCGCGATCAACAGACTGTTCGAAAGGTCATCCGTCCTTTTTCCATAGAACAGAATCTGGTCATTGTCAGCGTCATAAAACTGCAAATTACGAAGCTCTTGCAGAGCGGGATTCTCGCGCCGGATTTGATTGACGCGGGCGATCAGTTCTTTGATTCCCGGTTGATTCCAGTCGCGCCCTTTGATTTCATACTTTTCAGAGTTGAGATATTCTTCTTTGCCCGGCGCAATCGGTTCATTCTCACAGAACTCGAAACCGCTGTAGATGCCGTAGCTTGGTGACAATGTCGCCGCTAGGATCAACCGAATTTTGAAGGCCGACGGCCCACCCCGTTGCAAATATTCACTGAGAATATCCGGGGTGTTCGCGAAAAAGTTCATGCGATAAAAATCGGCCATCTCTGTTTGCGTCAGTTCCTCCAGATATTCGATCAATTCATCTTTGCTATTGCGCCAGGTGAAGTAGGTGTATGACTGTGAAAAGCCGATCTTTGCCAGTAGTTTCATGATTGGTGGGCGCGAAAATGCTTCCGCCAGGAAGATCACATCGGGGTATTGTTTATGAACTTCCTTAATCACCCATTCCCAGAACACGAAGGCTTTCGTATGGGGATTGTCAACGCGGAAGATATGCACGCCGCTTTCGATCCAGTGCAGAAGTACATCTCTGAGCGCATTCCACAATCCCTCCTTGTCGGGAGAGTCAAAATTGATGGGATAAATATCCTCGTATTTCTTGGGTGGGTTTTCGGAGTACTTGATCGTCCCATCGGGGCGGTGGTAAAACCATTCCGGATGAGCTTTGACCCAGGGATGGTCTGGTGAGCAATTAATGGCGAAATCGAGGGCGATTTCTATACCCATATCATTGGCGGTTTTGACATAGCTCTTAAAATCTTCCAGTGTGCCCAGCGTGGGTTCTACAGCTTTGTGCCCACCGTGTTCGTTGCCAATCGCCCAGGGGCTGCCGGGATCATCGGGCTGCGCGATGAGTGTGTTATTCTTGCCTTTGCGTGCGGTTCTGCCAATTGGATGGATCGGCGGGAGGTAGATCACGTCAAACCCCAGATCACGCACATAAGTCAGGCGGCGTTTAGCGTCTTCAAAGGTCGTTGCCTGCCCAGGGTTTGTACCCTGTGAACGGGGAAACAGTTCGTACCATGAACCGAACAGCGCCTTTTTACGTTCGACATACAGCCGGTGTGCTTCCGATGAACAGACATCCTCACGCGCTTGCAATCGCTCCACGATTGCTTCAACATCAGGATGTGAAACCACGCGCAGCGCTTGCTTCGGGTCGCTGCCTGGTCGCAGAGCGGCAGCCACCTTCTCCATAACGCTACCGTCCTGCGGATTCGCCCCGGCATAGATTGTTTTGACGAGTTGCAGCCCTTCTGCCAACTCACTGGCGAGATCCACCCGTCCAGCTTTGACCTTGCGATCCAACTCGCGCACCCATGTCGCGTAGACATCGGTCCACGCCTCAATCGAAAATGTGTAATTTCCCATCTCCATGACGACAAAAGCGCCTTGCCAGGAATCCAGCCCCGGATTTACCAGGGTCATGGGTGCTTTGTGCGCGGAATGGTCTCCTTCGCGCTGCCAGCACAATTCAGCGCGGAGGATGTCCGCGCCATCCCGAATAATGGTTGCTTCAACGATGCATAGCTCGCCAACCACCCGCTTGGCGGGGTACCGACCGCCATCAACGACAGGTTTAATGTCTTCAATAAAGATATGTTGTACTTTGTCCATATTGGCTCCTCTAGTGAGTGAATACTGAAAAGGCAGTGAACGCTCCTTCTTGATCGATAGAAAAACAAGACGTGTTTTTAATATAATAAATTTATTAAAATAAGATGTATTTATAATAAATCAGGCGGCTCTGCCGTCATATCTGGACAGTTTCACGGAGATGCCTAAGTAAAGGTGGTACTCTGAAATCTGCTGGTTCTGGAATTACCCAGCCTGAATTCGCTGGACGAACCAGTCGCAAAACGGAGACATGTCGCATAACTTCGGAATGAGCAAAGTCAAGTACGCCGCAGCAAAACTTGCCTTCACTCTAGGGGGCATCATTTGTAGACATGCGAACTGCGGCGCAGACTATATCAGAAGTTGCGTTTACCGTTGCCGAGAGAGGATTTCTGCACGCATCGTGTTATGTAGTGGATGGTATTGTGCAAAAATACTCACCTACTCATTCAGGATTAACAATGTTATATCTTCCCATTTATAACATTGAGAAACTTATTTGGCAAATTGAACCATGAAGATAGAACGGCAGCGCAGGGTAATTGTGGAGGATGCACATTCGATAGACAAATTGAGCAGGTATCCAGTCCTATCCTTTATCTGATAAAGACAACCTGAAGAGTTGAACAGCCCTGACTCTTTGTCTGCAATCAGAGTATCTGGTGACAATAGCCGGCGAAGATGCCAGCACAGCATTCCCTGCGGATCTTCCGTTTTTTTGACCAAATAAGGTGTAAAGTGACTGACGGCTATGAGGTAAATCACTGAAGATGCTGTCAGTGATCGGTGCAAAAGGTGGCTGAGGGTATGTCGTCAAGGGTGATACGTCACACCCTGTGATACATTTTTTCAATTATGGCGATTGTACCCTGACGACAAGGGTGTAGAGACACGCCATGAGGGTGTTGAAAAAGTGTCAGCTTGTGGACAGAGGGTTTGTAGGGGCGAAGCGTGCCTCGCCCTGCAAGAAGACCCGCAGGGTTGTTTTTCTCCCTTTCTCCCCGCTTGCGTGGGAGAAAGGGAGGCTGACCTGTTCTTGGTCAGCCGGGATAGAGGGGCTTTTTAGACACCCTTATGGCGTGCCCCATACGCACCAACTTAAGCAGACTCGCGCTCGGTTTGTCAGGAATTTAGATGGAAATATAATTACAAATCACGTCTTTCTCCCCTTCGCCCTGAGGGAGAAGGGGCGGGGGATGAGGGCAAAATCACCTTACCTGCGACTTTTTAGACACCCTCATGGCGTGCCCCTGTTGTTAAGGGATAATCCCCTTAATTAGTTTAATGTCAGCCTGGACTCGAAACTGCTCAGGCAAGAAAAAAGGCGCTTCTGAAACATCCAGAAGCGCCTTTTCCGCTCACAATGGGTCAAACTTTTGACTTGCGCTAATCGACGAAGCGATATTTGACCAGCGTCCAGAGCGCAATCGGGCCGTCCGTCCAGCTAATTTTCTTGCCTTCCGCCCACTCACGCCCGTTGTAGGAGATCGGCACTTCGTAAATCCGAATCCCCTGCTTGAGCACCTTCGCCGTGAATTCCGGCTCGAAGTCGAAGCTGCGCGCGTGGATCACCATATCGCTCACCACGTCCGCCAGAAAGACTTTGTAGCCCGTTTCCATATCGCTGATGATGGCGTTGTAGAGGATGTTCGTCGTCAGCGTCAGGACTTTGTTGGCGATCATATTCCAGAAGTTCATTGCCTTGCGCGGCCCGCCCAGAAAACGCGATCCATAGACCACGCGGCTGATGCCTTCCTGCAAAGGCTTGAGCAGCACCGGGTAATCGCGCGGGTCGTATTCCATGTCGGCATCCTGAATCAGAAAAATGTCGCATGAGGCATGGCTGAAGCCTGTCACCAGCGCCGCACCTTTGCCCTGATTGTGATCGTGATAGAAGATGTGGACGTTGGGATGCGCCTGCGCTTCGATCTCGTGCAGGGTGTCGCGCGTGCCGTCGGTCGAGCCGTCGTCAACGATCACGATCTCGTCGGCGAGGCCTACTTCCTCGACCCGTTCCAGCATCGCTTCAATCGTGTCGGCTTCGTTGTAGCAGGGGATAATCACACTGAGGGACAAGCGTTTGCTTGAGTTCGCGTGCGGCCTGACTTTTTTTGCTGTCTGCATCGTTCACCTTGCCGCCGCGTAAGCGGACTGATCCTGAAAATCTCCGCGATTATAACATAATTAAGCTTCCAGAAGAATGAAAACTGCGTGAAATAGCGACTGGATATTGCAACTTGCGTGACTTCATTACATAATAGATTTCATTCAAAGCGCAGAAGCAGGAATCAACCTCATGCAGCCGCAAGACACCCCTATCCGCACCATCCGCACTGTCAAAATCTGGATTAAAGCTTTTATCCCCGCCACCTATGAAGGTGCGGTTCTGGTTCCCGGCGAGGGCGAACATGCTGGCAAAACCATGCTCACCAACGCCTTTCTGGTCAGCCGCACCTTTCTGACCGACCAGCGCGGCTTCAGCGACGACATTCACGCCGATGCCCGGATGCATTCCGAGATCGAGGTCGATGTCGTCAAAGGCCGTGAGAACTATCAGTTTCACCACTGCTACGACACGATTGAGGTCGATCCCAAAAGCGGAGAAGAAAAATGCCGCGCCCAGGGCGAAACCCATAACATGCGCTTCCATGATTTCAAGGTCGCGCCCGATCAGCGTCGCTATACGGTGCGCATCAAGGCTGGCTCGAAGAATCCCTGTATCAAACTTGGTACGCTCAAACTGGCGGCGAATCTCGACTTTGAAGGCGGCATCATCATCAACGTCGGTGACGATCCGACGACGGCGGTTGTGACCTTTACTGGCAAGGTCGAAAAATATCCTGCCTTCGAGATGTACGCTTCTGCCAACAATGGCGCGCCGCAGATGGTCTTTCAGGTTGGCGTCGCGCCAGACGCCAAAGAGGGCGATATTCTCGGCAAGCCGGAACGGGCTGTCACCGGGAAAGCCCACTTGGTTGGCTAAGGCTGGGCAGGCGTTTCGATGTCCCATTCACGCGCTCGCGGCCCCGCGTTGACGACGGGCGTCGTGTCGATCCATCCCTGCTGCCCGCCGCTTTCGTGGATATGCCCGCATACGACCAGCAGCGGATGGGCGCGCTCGATGGTTTCACGAATCGCTGTGCTGCCCAGGCTTGCGCCGCTCGACGAGCGATCCACTGCGCCTTTTGGCGGCGAATGCGTGACCAGGACGCAGCCGTTCGGGCAGTCCGCCAGCAGCGTTCTGGCCTCGTCTTCCGAAAAATCATAGCTCCATGCGCCAAACGGCGTCACCGGGATCCCACCGCCGATGCCGAAGAAGGGGATTTCGCCAATTGTCACGCTCGTTCCGTGCAGAATTTCCACTGCCGACCAGCCGCGACAGGCATCGCGCAGTTCGTCCGTGCTTTCGTTGTTCCCTGCCACCAGAATCGTCGGACGATCCACCGCCCGCAGAATATCGATGCAAGCGTGCAGATTCGTGCGCACGTTAGCGAAATCCCCCGCGCCGATCAGGACATCGACGGCCTGCGCCTGCCGAACAATCGCATCAGCGGCAGCCTTATTGGTATGGAGATCACTGAACAACAGCAGCTTCATCGGAACGTCTCCTCTCTGACCGGGAGCAAATGAACCTTCATCGTTTGCGATAACTATACAACTGCGCCGTCATCCCTCGGCAAGAATGATCCTGATACCTTTGCCTGCGTTACCCCTCCGACAATTCCGTCCAGCGCGCCATGAGAGTTTCCATCTCGCTCTGCTGAGCGGCGTACTGCTGCCCCAACTGCTCGACGGTGCTGACTTTCTGGGCGGCGCTGGCGTGCTGGAGCAGTAGATCGAGTTCCTTGAGCGACGTTTCGACGCTGTGAATCTGCGCTTCCAGCTTGCTGACAGCCTCGCTTTTCTTCGGCGTTTTGGCTTTGGGCGCAGATTTCGGCGCAGGTTCGGCTGCGACCTTGACAGGCTCCGGCGGGTTCTCGCGCCGCCGTTCCTGATCCGCCAGAAATTCCTGATAATTCCCCTTGAAGATGCGCAGCACGCCGTCTTCGAGATGCCAGATTTGTGTCGCCAGCCGGTCGATCAGGTAGCGGTCGTGGCTGACGAGCAGAATCGTGCCGTCAAAGGCTTCCAGCACTTCCTGCAACACTTCCTGCGCCGGAATATCGAGGTGATTGGTCGGCTCGTCCAGCATCAGGAAATTCGCGCCGTTGAGTGCCAGAATCGCCAGCGCGAGTTTACCTCGCTCACCGCCGCTGAGCATCGACACCTGCTTGAACACGTCATCCGAGCGGAACAGGTACATCGCCAGATGACTGCGTGCCTCGCTCAACGCCATCGGTTTGTGGCGGATCAGTTCGTCGATCACGGTGTTTTCGAGGTTCATGTCGTCGTGTGCCTGCGCGAAGTAGCCGACCTTCAGCCCGCTGCCAAACGTCACCGCGCCGCCAAGCGGTTCCATCTCGCCCGTCAGCGTCTTGAGCAGGGTCGTCTTGCCCGTGCCGTTATCGCCAATCAATGCGGCACATTCCGTCCGCACCAGTAGAATGTCGTCGGCGTTGAACAGCGGTCGCGTCGGGTAGCCGACGTGCAGATTGCGACTCCGCAGGACGAGTTCCCCGCCGCGCACCGTTGTCTTCAGGCGAATGTTGAATTTCGGCAGCCGCGCCACCGGCGACTTGATCTGCTTGAGCGCGGCTTCTGCCTCCGCGACGGTGTACATACGCACCGCTCCGACGCCTGTTTCCGACCACTTGCGGCTCTGGCGATAGGTCAGGATGCCGATCTCCTCAATCGCCGCCAGATCGCGGCTCATGCGCTTGAGCCGACCGACCGCGCCCGCATTCGTCGAAGCGCGCGCGATATTCTTCTTGATGTAGTCGAGTTCGCTGTGCAGCCGCTCCATTTCCTCTTTGTAAATCAGTTCTGCGCGGTCGCGCCGTTCCTGACGCTGCTTGAGGTAAGCGCTGTAATTGCCCTTGAAGGTTTCGATGCCCTCGCGGCTCATCTCCCAGATCGTGTCCGCGACCGAGTCGAGGAAGTAGCGGTCGTGGCTGACGATCAGCAGCGCGCCCGTCCAGCGGCGTAATGTCCGTTCCAGCCACTCGACCGCGCCGATGTCGAGGTGGTTGGTCGGCTCGTCCAGCACCAGCAGATCAGGCCGCGAGAGCAGCAGACGTGCCAGCAGAGCGCGTGTTTTCTGCCCACCGCTCAACTGCATCAACGGCGTGTTGTACTCCGTTTCGCTGAAGCCAAGTCCTTCCAGCGTGGCTTTGGTGCGTACTTCAAAATCATAGCCGCCGATGGCTTCGAACTGTTCCTGAAGCGCGCCGTAAGCCTCGAAAATCGACTCCAGCACGTCAGGATCGCTTTCGGTGGACATGCGCGCTTCGAGGTCGCGCATCTGCGCTTCCTGCTCGTGGACGCCCGCGAACACCGACATCATTTCTTCCCAGACGGTATTCGTCGCTTCATGGAAAGCGGCCATCGCTTCCTGCCGCAGATAGCCGATGCGCAGGCCGGGTTTGATATTGACCGAGCCAATGCCAGACTGCTCCAGCCCGCACAAAAGCAGCAGCAGCGTGGTTTTGCCGATGCCGTTGGGGCCGACCAGACCGATTTTCGCGCCCGGTTCGATGCTGACCGTCACATTCGCAAACACGTCGAATGCGCCGAAGGATTGTCCAAGTTGTTGCGTACTGAGAATTGCCATATGCCCGCTCTCTACTGTCTATTCACTCATGACCAACAATATTCGTTCTCGTAGGGGCAGACCCGTGTGTCTGCCCTTGTTCTCGTAGGGGCGACCTGCTAGGTCGCCCTTGCTCTTGTAGGGGCGCACGGCTGTGCGCCCTATCCCTTTACGAACACACAAAAAAACGCCGCCGGGTCTACACCCATGCGGCGCGAAAGACGATTCGTCGTCTTGAAAGTTCGGTATCACCATGCTTGGGAAGTGGCAACACAAAACCAGATGCAGCACACGGGCGCAGCACAAAGCGACGAACCAACGAGGGTTCGCCTAACTATGAGCCACCGCACTCGTGCGCATGATTGCCTTCCACTTCACCAATGAAAGTCCGGGGAGGTTCACAATGGACTCGCCGGGACGTTCTCAGTGTAGGGAAAATCCTCCCATTTGTCAATCGCCGTTTGCTGCCTTTCAGGGAAAGGCGCACTCCGCCAGTCTTTTGTAGGGACGCAGCGCGCTGCGCCCGTTCTGCTTCAGCCTCCTTCAGGAGGCTTGGTTTCCTTAGCCGGATGCTTTGAGCGTCCGGCAGCAAACTTTGTTTGCGTTTTCAAATGTCCCACGAGCTGTCGATCTGGCACATATCGTTCGCGTGACGGCAGGCTATTTTCCCGCTATCGGTTCGCGTGAATGATCGTCAATTGATCACAATTGTTTCGCGTAGGCGCTAATTTTACTCAGCAAAGGGATCGTTATTTCCCCGTAGACTTGTTGCTGCACGAACCGCTACGGGGAAATAACGTGACCAATTCAATCGCCGTGTTCGTCGTCGTCATCGTCCGCATCGACCTGCACGGGACGGCAGCCGCCCATCTTGTCGGCGCGCACATGCGGCTCCGCCAAATCCTCGAAGCCCTTGTACGCGTAGGGGTCTTTCCCTGCGATCATGATGATGTCGCGGTAATCGGCAATCGCCATATACTCGCCATCACGGGGAGACCACCAGGGCAGCAGCGACTCGGCGCTCATATAGTGGTTGACCAGCACGCGACGGTAGCCGCTCGCCCGCGTGTTCTGGAACGAGCGATGCAGCAGATAGCCGTTGAAAAAGACCATCGCGCCCGCAGGCACTTCCACCGGGATCGAATCTGCCTCGGTATAGGGGAAGCCGAACGATTCGTCGGTGCAGTCGAAGCGCGGATCGTTCTGGTGCTGCATCTGATAGAGGACGCCGCGCTTATGCGAGCCGGGGATCACCCACAGGCAGCCGTTGTCAATCGTTGCTTCGTCGAGCGCGATCCAGCCGCCGGTCAGCGTCCGGTCGCGCGTAGGGATGAAATCCTCATCCTGATGCCACGCCTGCCCCGGCTTGCCCGCTGCCTTGATGAACAGCATCGACTGCATACATTTGACGTTGGGGCCGATGATCTTGGTGAGCACATCGACCATCGACGGGTGGGCGAGGTACTTTTCCATCACGGCGGAAATCTTATGCGGGAAGTGGATGCAAAGGTAGTTGCGCATGACTTCGTCGTCGGATTCTTCGGGCGAATGAGGGAAGATGCCCCGCACTTTGCCATGTTCTCCCCGGCAGATGGCGGTCGTGTCGCGGCGAAGTTCTTCGATTTCGTCGGCATTGAGCGCGTTTTCGACGACTAAATAACCGTTTTCCTGAAAAAATTCGACATCCGCCTGCGTGATGCCCGTCGAGAGTGTCTGCATTTCGAGTCCCTCAAATCCAATGTCGATACGCATTTTGAATCTATCTTAAACGAAAATGGAGAGGCCTTCAAATCCCTGGATACGTGACCAATTTTTGTCGAATATAAGCGTAGTATGAATGAAGAGCGTTTGGAGAACAAGAATAAAGATCAGGCTTCTTTCAGCCTGATCTGCTGAACGGTATTTCTGCCTCTTTTGAACTCCTAAGAGCCTTAAAAATTCTTAGATGTCATTCATAGGGTTTTATTACGAACGGGTGTAGAATAGTAATCGACCAGCGAATGGAAAACCGAAGAACCGAGCGGCAATGAACAGATACTACGACGACACGATCATCAACCTGGGGGTTTCTCTGAAAATCGATGTGATGGCCAAGTGGATCGAGACTGACTGGCTGCCCCATCACAGCGAGCCGGATTTGATGACCCTGTGGGTGGTCGATTCCGTCGTCCATGACACCGTATTGAACAAATTCAACATGGCCTTTGAACTGCCAGAGGAGACCCGCTTTTTGGGCGTGACCCCGGTAGACTGCCCGGTCATCGTGCGCGTGAGCGAACACCTGCATTCCGGCGAACTGGCCTATCGTTCCGGCGCGTTTCTGTACCGCTTCACGCAGGGCGAAACCGTGATCGAGGTGCTGGTCATGGCCTCGCGCTATACCGACGACGGGCGCATGATTTCGCTGGCTTGCCTGCCGAAAGCCTTTATCCCGGTCTGGACGGCCTTCGCTGCTGAATGTGACCGTCTGCTGCGCGCCATGAATCCCGAACCGAAAGTGATGATCATCGGCGGGAGGACGGCCTCGTTCGTGCCGACGACGCACTGGGATGAAGTCATTCTGCCGACGCGCCTGAAGGACGATATTCTGCACGACGTGGAAACCTTCTTCACCAAAGGCATCGACGTATACAAGCGGCTCAATCTGAAGCCATTCCGCAAGCTGCTGCTGGCAGGCGTCCCCGGCACAGGCAAAACCATGCTCTGCTCGGCGCTGGCGGCCTGGGCGCTCGATAAAGGCTATCTGGTAACTTACATCTCCAGCGCAGACCAGATGGACGCGACCTTCGGCAAAATTCAACAGGCGCTGCATGTCGCCTCGTATTCGCAGTACCCGACGCTGATTCTGCTCGAAGAACTCGACGCTTTCCTGCATGATCGCGAGAAGGCGCTCGTGCTCAACGTGCTCGACGGCTCCGAATCGTCAATCAACGACAGAGGCACCCTGCTGATCGCCACGACCAACTATCCCGAAGCGATTGACGAGCGTGTGCTCAAGCGCCCCGGTCGGCTGGATCGCATCTTCATCATCCCGGAGACGCGCCGCCGCGAGGACGCCGAAAAGATGCTCAAGCAGTATCTCGGCTCGATGTGGAATGACGATCACAAGGCGCTGGTGCAGCGGCTGGTGGGCTACCCCGGCGCGTTCATCCGCGAGGTGGCGATCTTCGCGCTGACGCAGGTCGCCTACGAAGACCTCGACGTGCTGCCGCTGCCGCTGCTGGAAAAATCCTACAACAGCCTCAAGGAACAGATCGACGTGCGCGACGATTTCCTGACCAAACGAGGTAGTACCGGCTTCGGCTTCTTCGGCTCGAACGGGGATCACGCCGAAACCGAGTACGAGTAGAGTTTTCGTTCTCTGAACAAACCAATTTTTGTAGGGGCGACCTGCTAGGTCGCCCCTTTTGTTCCCCTACAACCCCTCTGCCAATGCCTGCGCGAAGGCGTTGAAAATCTTCTGCTCTCTGTAGCTGTCCAGCACCGAAAACTGGACTTTGCGGAAACGCCCGTAGAAATCGCCGCCCGGTCGCAGATGTTCCCAGAAGATCGGCGCGACCACGTTGGGATCGTTGCGAAACGCACCGCAGCCCCATGCGCCGAGGATCAGCGCATCACAGCCCTGATCGGCTACCAGCGCCAGCAGCTTGCCGATCCGTTCGCGAAACACGCCGGGAATTTTCGGCAGATCGCGCGGGTCGTTGAGCTGGATCGCGCCTGCATTGGGCGCGGCGCTGGTGATGAAGCTGACCACGAACGGCGCTTCCAGCCAATCGCCATCATCGCTGCGCAGAATCGGGCAGTCGGGGCTGAAGATCATCATGTCCGAATACAGACCCGTTCGCAAGTGGCGATGGTGGGCATAAAAATCAGGATAGCGCAGTAAGCTGTGGTACAGCCCCGAACTGCGGGCGAGACTTTCTTCCTGCGCTCGCGCACCGCCGAGAAACCCGCCGCCGGGGTTTTTCGCGGAGGCAAAATTCAGCACGCCGATATGCTGGAACTGGCCGCTGGCGACCATCCGCGCCGAGCCTTCGAGCGTGGTTTCGTTGACGAGTTCAAAGTCGGTGCGCTCGAACATCGGCGGCGCTGCCAGCACTTGATCGCGCACGGTCGCCAGCGCTTCCGGTCGGTAGCAGCGCGTCCCGTCGATGCACCGTTGCAGCAGCGGCATAAAATCAACATCGCCGCCACTGGGCGCAGTGTAATGACCAAGCTTCAGCGCGGCGACGGTTTCGGCGGCAATTTGTTTGAGATCGGGCATGAATGGTATCCCCTCATGGAGTGTCGGTTGTTGTCACACCAGCATACGCGCAGAGGGGATTTCGGATGCCTCCAATTAAAGGGGGTTGCGCTACTGCTGCGCGATCAGTTCGCGGGCAGCGCGGATGATCTCGGCGTTATCTTCGGCGAGATCGTTTGATGGCAGCAGGAAGGTATCTTCCAGCCCGATGCGGCACTGATAGCCGCGCTTCGCCGACTCGATCAGCAGCGGCCAGGCGGTTTCCTCGTTACCGTGTAGCAAACGCGGCGCAGTCACGTTCGCCGCATCGAGCAGGCGCTCAATGTGCGCGACGCTTGCCAGCGCACCTTCGACATCTTTCTCTTCTGGTTCCAGCAGAATACGCAGGCAGCGTTCGCCCCATCCTTGCCCGATAGCGCGTTCTGCCTCGATAGGATGCGCTAACCCCACTTCGATGCCGACGCCGCGTTCGTAGAGCATCTGCGCGATTTCCAGCGCGCCCTCCTCGTTAAAGTTGACCGAAACAAAATCGGGCAGCACATTCCAGCCGCGAATCATTTCCAGCCGCTCGGCAACGTCGGGGATAATCCAGTCGCCGGTGCTGATGCCGAATTTGACGGCAGGCAGCACAGCGCGGCAGGCGGCGAGACAGGTGGCGACATCTTCCGGCGCGAGGCTTTCGTAGCCGTCCTCGTCGCGCGCGTGAAAATGCACGGCGTCCGCGCCCGCCAAGATCACCGCCTGCGCATCCTTCGCAATCGCTTCCGCTGTGACAGGCAGTTCCGGGTGTTGTTCTGCCAGATACGAGCCGTTGATACAGGCTTTCAAAAACGTGGTCATACACTCATCCGCCCTAAGATTCTCTGAATTCCTGAAGTTTCGCAGTGAGCGCGAGAATAGTCACTTTTACGTCGTTGGGCAAGTCGAGCAGGAACAACTTATAAAGCTGTGCCATAACCGCTTCGTTATCGGGGTAGGCAGTGCCGAGTTCCAGTTTGCGACGCAGGTCGCGGCATTCGTCTGGCGTGCCAAGCCGAAATTGAGCGCCCTGCCAGTGAATCGGCGCGGACAGATACTGGACATTGGAGAAGTGGAGTTCAAAGGCGCGTGGCGGATCGATTGACGCGGCGTAGACCGTCAGTTGACTGTGTCCAATTGCAAAATCACGCAGGTGACAGGCGTAAGTGTGAGGCGACTCGATATTGAAGTAATTGCCTTCAGGGTGTGGCAAGCCGTCATCGAGGTAAGTCGCCCAATCGATCTCGTCCACGCTTTACTCCGCGAGGCCGCGCAGGCGGGTGAAGGCAAAAACGATCAGAAAGACCGCCGTCGTCGTCAGCACGATGATCGCGCCGGAGGGAATGTTGAACTGCCATGACAGATAGAGGCCGATCACGCCGCTGATCATGCCAATCAGGGCGGAAACGATCATCATGTGGTGCATCCGGCGCACGAGCAGTTGAGCGGTGGCGGCGGGCGTGATCAGCATCGCCAGCATGAGCGAAATGCCGACCGTTTGCAGGCTGGCGACAATCGTCACGGCGATCAGCACCAGCAGCAGCATCCGCAGCGCTTCACCGGGCAGCTTGAGCGTCGCCATCAGCGCCGGGTCGAAGCTCTGCGCCAGCAGCTCCTTGTAGAATAGGAGGATCGCGCCCAGCACGATCACGCCCGAAATCGCCACCGTAATCAGGTCAGACGACGTGACGCCCAGCACGTTGCCAAACAGAATGTGCGTCAGGTCAACGGCGAAGCTCCTCGCGGTGCTGATGATGACGATGCCGAGCGCGAACATGCCGACGAACACCACGCCGATGGCGGTGTCTTCGCGCAGGCGACCACGTCCGCTCAGCCAGCCGATGCCGAGCGCCGTCAGCACGCCCGCGACCAGCCCGCCGATGAACAGATTCGCGCCGAAAATGTAGGCAACCGCCACCCCTGGCAGTATCGAGTGACCGAGCGCTTCGCCGAAAAAGGACATGCCGCGCACAACAATGAAACAGCCAATCACGCCGCTGATGGCGGCGATCAGCAGCGTGGCGATCATGGCGCGCTGCATGAAATCATAGGTCAGCGGGTGAATCAGGAGTTGGTACAAGTCCACGACGAATCCTCTAATTGCCGCTAGGGGTTTAAATCCCTAGCTGTAAACAACTTAACGACCCACTGAAGGGGGTCGTCGCCAAGCGATAAAAGGCTGTCCCTTCAGTGGACAGCTAGGTATTTCGTAGCCGAGGGTTTAAACCCTCGGCGGCACTAGCCGATCATTTCAGTCGCCAGTTCGAGCAGCGTTACAGCGACGGCGGGCGCATCAACCAGCATATGAAAATGACCGCCCTCCAGGTTGCGATAAGGCCAGCCAAGCGCCTGTGCCTGCTGTGCCGACAGATCATAGCCCGCGCTGAAATGCAGATAAGCGCAGGGCGCATCCGGCCACGCGGAGAATACAGGCAGCGGCTCCTCGTAAACCGCCAGCGGCAGATTGGGCAGGTCAGCGACGAATGCCTCGCGGATTGCATCGTCGGGGATAACTTCGCGCAGATCCTCGCTCGTCCAGTTAGGCAGAATGCCATCAACCGCCGACGCGCGAAACGCGCGCACCTCGTCAGGGAAGCCGAACAGCTCAAGGCGGCTGGCGCTATTGCGCGGCAGCCCTGCATCCACGAAGATCGATCCGCCAATCGGTCGCTTCAGAATTTGCTCGATGGCGGGCAGGAGCGGCCCCGCGCCGCTGTGCGCCACCAGAATCGGATCGCTTGAGAGCGTTTCGCCCGTGACCGCTTGCGCGACCGCATTGGCGTGCTGCTGCCAGTAAGGCAGTGCCTGATCCGGCGCTACGAACAGGTTCGGCACAATCACCTGCTGTCCGGCGCGGCGCAGTTCGTCTGCGACCAGAGGCCAGGTCAGCGCGCCGACGCGCGGGCTATGGATCAGAACGAAGGTTGTCAAAGCGAAGCCCTAATGCTCATCCACGACAAAGAACTGCCCGTTCTGAAAGACGCCAACGTGACTGCCATAGGCGGCGGCGAAGTTTTCCGGCTGAAAGACCTCTGCCGCTGTCCCGTAGGCGATCACCCCTTGGCGGATCAGCAGCACGCGCTCGAAGCGGCTGGCTGCCATGCTTAAATCGTGCGTGGCAGTGATCACGGTGACGTGTTCCGCCTGCAACCGATCCAGCACGTCAAGGATTTCGTGTTCCGCCGCCGCATCAACGCCGCTGAAGGGTTCGTCGAGCAGCAGCACGTCGGTTTCCTGCGCCAACGCCCGCGCGATAAAGACGCGCTGGCGCTGTCCGCCGCTCAACTGCCCGATGCGCCGATCCCGCAGGCCGACCAGCCCGACTTGTTCCAGCAGATGATCAACCAGTTCCCAGTGTTTGCGGTTGGGCAGGCGAAACCAGCCAATCTGGCGCAGGCGACCCATCATCACCACGTCGGCGACCGTCGCCGGGAAGTTCCAATCGACCGAATTGTGCTGCGGCACGTAGCCGACCAACCCGTGACTGGCGTGACAATCCTTGCCGTGAATCGAAATGTCACCGCCCGTGAACGGAATCAGGCCGACAATCGCCTTAAAGAGCGTGCTTTTACCCGCCCCATTCGGCCCCAGCACCGCGATCCGCTCACCGGGCAGCACGTCAAAGCTAACGTGCTGCAAGGCGTTGCGCGCCGACGGATAGCCTGCGCTCACGTTGCGCACCGAAAGAACCGGCTGCGAAGGCGTTATTTCCTGTGGTGGTGCAGGATCCGTTTCGATCATGATCTTTTGCCTGTCAAATCTGCTGCTTCCTGACGCTTTCACGACGCGATTGCTTTCGACTCACGAGGTGAGCGCGCCAACAATTGTCTGCATGTCGGTATTCATCAGGTCGATGTAGGTCGGCGCTGCGCCGCTGCTGTCGGTCAGCGATTCAGTATACAGCGTGTAGAAATGCGCCCCCGCTTCGTCCGCGACCTGCTGCGAGAGCGCCGGATTAACGCTCACACCCGCGAATACCGCCGTCACGTGCTGGGCGCGGATCGTGTCGATCAACCCGGCGATTTGCTGTGCGCTCGGTTCGGCGTCGGTGCTGGTGCTCGGCACGACCATGCCGACAATCTGGAAGCCGAAGGTATCCGCAAAATAGCCGAGCGCATCGTGATCGGTCACCAGCACGCGCTGGTCGGCGGGAAGTTTCGTGAGTTCGCTCGCCAAAGCCAGACGGAGCGTTTCAAGCTGGGTGAGATAAGCAGCAGCGTTGGCTTTGTAGGTATCGGCATTGGCAGGATCATAATCGCTCAGCGTGTCGCGGATCATCAGCGTCCACAGTTCGACATTATACGGATTAAACCAGACGTGCGGGTCGCAGTTACCATCTTCGCTGTCACCCGCTCCGGCAACACAATCAATGGCGTAGAGTTGTCCAAGCGGCGTAACCGGATAAAGCGGTTGGATGGCATTGACGGTCGCTAACGCCGCGACGTTGGCGGCGCAGCGCTGTGCCGTCGGATCGCTGGCGTCAGGCGTGGCGGCGGGCGCGGGCTGAACATCCCCAAAGGGCAGAATCTCGACACACTGCGAGGCGGAGATGACCTGTTTGGCGCTGCTCTCAATCGTCTTGAGCAAACCTTGTTCCAGCAGCGCGCCGTTCACAAACACGACATCTGCGTCGCTGATTTTGGCGAGATCGCTCGG
The DNA here is from genome assembly GCA_034432495.1 of Anaerolineae bacterium. Classification (GTDB taxonomy): domain Bacteria; phylum Chloroflexota; class Anaerolineae; order Aggregatilineales; family Phototrophicaceae; genus Flexifilum. The sequence continues at coordinate 23,829 of DAOUCB010000120.1, forward strand.
CGTGGGCGTGTACTCGTGCGGATCGGCGTCCGGCGGAACGAGCGTATCGACGTCGGCAGCATCCCCGGCAACATTCTTCACCACGTCTTCCAGAATCGTGAAGCTGGCAACGACTTTCAAACGCTGGCTATCCTGTGCGTGAACCGCGAGTCCAATGGTCAGCATCAGCAGCGTGACGAGCAAAAGTGACTTTCTGATCAACGTAAGTATCCTCACAATGACGATTCAATTGATACTAAGTCTCAATTATAGGGATGAGAAGCGCCTTGTCAATACAGAGTTCAGGGGAAAATCGAAAGTAGGGGCGACCTGCCAGGTCGCCCCTACAAGACCACACTTCATGAGGATGGAACAGGCGTTACTTCTTGCGCCGAATATCGCTGCCGCGCTTGACGATGCTTTCGCCGAAGCGGTCGCGCAGGTTATCGAGGGTATTTTGCAGCTTGAGCTGCGATTCCTTGTCAGCGGCTGAGTCTTTCGGCTGCGCGGCGCTGTCATCAAACAGCGCCATCTGCTGCGGTTCGTCGTCGAAGCCCGTCACCCCCACGCCAATCAGGCGGACGGCCTGCCCCGGCGTCCACACGTTGCGAAAGAGGGTCTGCGCCGCCTGCTCGATCTCGCTGTCGCTGTCGGTCGCCTGCGCGAAGGTTTGCTGGCGCGTCAGCGTCGTGAAATTCGACCAGCGCACCTTGATCTTGACGGTGTTGCCGCGCAGCCCTTCCTTGCGCACGCGCCAGCCGACATTTTCGCTCAACTGGCGAATCGTCCGGCGCAGCAAATCGAGGTCGGTCACGTCGCGGGTGAACGTCGTCTCACGGCTGATCGACTTGGTATCGCGTTCGCTTTCAACCGGGCGGTCATCAATGCCGCGTGCCTCGCGAGAAAGGTCTGCGCCGTGTTTGCCGAGCATGACAACCAGATCGCCTTCGCGCCACTCCGCCAGATCGCCAATCGTCTTAATGCCGAGATTGCGCAGGCGCTCGGCGGTTTTCGGCCCGACGCCCCATAGTTCGTGGATCGGCAGCGGCGCGAGGAAAGCAGCTTCGCCACCCGGCGGCACCACCTTGATCGCGTTGGGCGGCGCGTCCCGGCCTTTTTCCGCTTTGCCGACATTGTTGGCAATTTTCGCGACCAGCTTGTTGGTCGAAACGCCGAAGGAACAGGGCAGCTTCAGTTCGTCGTTGATGATCGCTTGCAGGCGTTTTGCCAGCGCCGCGCCATCCTGCGGCGTCACATCGAGGAAGGCTTCGTCAATCGAAATCTGCTCGATCAGCGGCGTGATTTCGCCCAGCAGCGCCATGACTTTGTGCGAAACTTCGCTGTAGGCACGGTGATCGGCAGGCACGACGATCAGACCGGGACACAGGCGCACCGCCTGAGACATCGGCATCGCCGAATGCACGCCGAATTGTCGCGCCGGGTACGAGCACGACGACACAACGCCGCGCTGTCCGGGCTGCCCGCCAACGGCAAATTTCTGCCCCCGCAGTTTGGGGTTGCGCCCTTCTTCGACAGCGCAAAAGAAGGCATCAAGGTCGAGGTGCAAAATCGTCCGTGTCATGTGACTATTATGGAACGAATGTGCGTTTTTGTGGGTTCGAAAAGGCTAACGGAAGCAGCGATTTATGGGCGAAGCATTGAGTAGGAACATCAGCAGATAAAATATGCGTATCTATCGCAGCGGCAGATAGGTCACTTTGTTTTCCCACTCGGCGGCGTCGCTCGCGCCATCGATGAGCAGTATTTCGTCAATTGCTTGCCCGATTGATATTTTCTGTTTGTTCACCTCAATAATTCCCGGTGTGAATAGCCCTGCCTCGATTCGTTCGTAGGCAAAACCGCTCATGGTTCTCACGTCATGCGTGAGGAGAATACGCTCTTCTTTGGCTGTCCACGCTAAAACGGACGGATCGTCTGCTCCATAGATTTCCGTATCTTGCACTCGAACAATATCGAACTCAGGATTTTCGCGCAGCACGCCGCGCAGGATTTTGTTGTCGAAATTTTCGTCAGCGAGAAAACGCATCTAATGGTCTCGTTTGGCGAGTTCCCGAAGGCGATTCTGAAGATCGAAAATCTCAGGATGTTCCGCTTCCATCCGGCGGCGAAGCTGCTCACCTTCTTCTTCTCGCCAACGAATATAGGCGTCTACTTCCTCGCGATGGTTTAGGTAGTAGGTGATTACAGCGTAAATATCAGCGACACTGACACTGGGAAAGCCTTCATGAATTTGCTCAGGGGTCTCGCCCTGCTGATATGAGACGATAATCATGTCCAGCAGTACCCGCGTGCCACCAACGCGAATATCCCCATGCTCATCTGTTCGTATCGGTACGGAAATGGTCGGCGTTTCGACTATCATCACAATCCCTCTCATGATTGTCGCTTACCATTTTAGCATAATGGCGTCCTCTTAATCCCTCCTTTACGTCAATTCGCCCCAAAATCCGTTACAATGCAGGCGCAAGATCATCCCAATTTCCGACAAAAGAAGCGATAGCCAGCTTCCTAAAAACAACCTTTGGAGCCGATCTATGAAAAAAATTCAGCCCGGACGCAGTTTCCCGCTTGGCGCGACCGTCTATCCCAACGGCGTCAATTTCAGCGTCATGTCCAAAAACTGCGACGCAGTCGATCTGCTGCTCTTTGACGAAGGCAAGTACGATGCGCCCGCGCAGGTCATCCCGTTTGACCCGGTGCGCAACAAGACTTTCTACTACTGGCATATGTTCGTTCCCGGCATCAAGGATGGGCAGGTCTACGCCTATCGCGTGCATGGCCCCTTCCAGCCGGAGCAGGGCTTTCGCTTCGACGGCAGCAAGGTGCTGATCGACCCTTATTCGAAGGCTGTCATTCAGGATGACACCTATGATCGCGGCGCAGCGACGCGCTTCGGCGAGGATAACTGCGACGTCGCCATGAAAAGCGTCGTCGTCGATAACGCCGCCTATGACTGGGGCGACGATCAGCCGCTGCACACGCCCTACACCCGCACCGTGATCTATGAACTGCACGTCGGCGGCTTCACCAAACATCCCAGTTCCGGTGTCACGCCCGAACTGCGCGGCACCTACAAGGGGCTGATCGAGAAAATCCCCTACCTCAAGGATTTGGGCGTGACGGCGGTTGAACTCCTGCCCGTCCAGCAGTTCGATCCGCAGGATAAGCCCTTCAGCGCCAGGTCGAATTACTGGGGCTATACGCCGATTGCTTTCTTTGCGCCGTTTCGCGGCTACGCCGCCTCGGACGCGCCGCTGGCTCCGGTCGATGATTTCCGCGAGATGGTCAAGGCCATGCACGCAGCGGGCATCGAAGTCATCCTCGACGTGGTCTTCAACCACACCGCCGAGGGCAACGAAAATGGGCCAACGCTCTGCTATCGCGGCTTCGAGAACCGCGCCTACTACATCCTCTCGCAGGAGCAGCAGTATTACATGAACTTCAGCGGCTGCGGCAACTCGCTCAACGCCAACCAGTCGATTGTCCGCCGCATGATCATGGACTGCCTGCGCTACTGGGTCAGCGAACTCCACGTCGATGGCTTCCGCTTCGACCTCGCGGCAGTCCTCTCGCGCGACGAGAAGGGCTATCCGCTGCCCAGCCCGCCGATTCTGTGGGAGATCGAGTCTGATCCGGTGCTGGCGGGAACCAAGATCATCGCCGAAGCCTGGGACGCGGGCGGGCTGTATCAGGTCGGCTCGTTTATCGGCGACCGCTGGGCGGAGTGGAACGGCAAGTTCCGCGACGACGTGCGCCGCTTCGTCAAGGGCGACGCTGGCTTCGTTTCCGCGATGGCCTCGCGCATTCTCGGCAGCCCTGATCTCTATCGCGCACCGGGACGCGACATCGACCGCAGCGTCAACTTCCTGACAGCGCACGATGGTTTCACGCTCAACGATCTGGTTTCGTACAACGACAAGCACAATGACGCCAACGGCGAGGGTAACACCGACGGCGAGAGCAACAACAATAGCTGGAACTGCGGCTGGGAAGGCCCCACCGACGATCCGTACATCGAGCGGCTGCGCGAGCAGCAGATTCGCAACTTCCTGACGATTCTGCTCGTCGCGCAGGGGACGCCGATGATCGTCATGGGCGACGAAGTGCGCCGTTCGCAGGGCGGCAACAACAACGTCTATGGGCAGGACAACGAGATCGGCTGGTTCGACTGGGATGATGTCGAAAAGCACGCCGATCTGCATCGCTTCACGCGCGGGCTGATCAAGTTCGTGCAGGAGCACAAGATTTTCCACAAGGATCAGTTCTGGTCGTCGCTCGATGAACACCAGGACACGGCCATCACCTGGCACGGGACGCGCCTGCATCAGCCGGACTGGGGCGAAAGCTCGCGCGTGCTGGCCTTCTCGCTCGGTCACGTCGATGGCGGCGATTATCTGCACGTCATGTTGAACGCTTACTGGGAACCGCTGGCTTTCGAGCTGCCGCCGCTCAAGGGCAAGGAGCGCTGGAGCCGGATTGTCGATACCGCCCTCGATTCGCCCAACGACTACTGCGACAAAGGCAAGCACCAGCTCATCACCGGCGGCGAGTACATCGTCGGGGGGCACGCGGCAGTCATTCTGCTCGCCCACGAGGATAAGAGCAAGTAATCTCAACGCTCAATGCAGCTTTGCTTTGTAGGGGCGCACGGCTGTGCGCCCTTCGTGTTAAAATATCCTCTAAGTCAAGATAAGCGAGGGATCATCTCATGCGGCAGGTGATTTTGTATCGGGATGAAGATGGCGTCTGGATTGCGGAAGTGCCGAGTCTCCCTGGCTGTGGCAGCGACGGCGCGACCGAAGACGAAGCGCTCGAAAATGTGCGCGACGCCATTCAGTTGTGGATCGAGGATGCAAAGGCGCACGGCGAACCGATTCCCGAAGATTACCCTTTAGAGGTCAAAACGGTGCAAACCGCTTGAAAGTGCCTTTGGTCTCCAGTCGGGAATGCGTCAATGCGCTCTTGAAAGTTGGTTTTCAAGTGACAGGGCAAACCGGGAGTCACATACAATTGCGCCGAGAAGACCCGTTCGCCAAGACCGTCGTTCCTGTCCGGCGGGAAATCGCCAAAGGGACTTTGCGACGTATTTTGCGTGATGTGAACCTGAGTGTCGATGAGTTTGTGGGACTGCTCTAAATCTTCCACACAAGCGGGCGAAAGCGAGCAAATCTCTCAGGAACAAAATCCTCATCCTGATATCATGCCTGACCGGGAAATTTTCAAACCGAGAGAAAGAATCTCGGCGCTTTGATTTCTAGCCGTACTGTATAAAGGTCACGATGATAAGGACGAGTGTGCATAACGCGCCGAGTAGCACTAAAGCACCAATGATAATTAACGGGATTCGAAGCGGCGTCGGAAGATAGCTAAATGGAAGCCAATCCCCCTTTCGAGTCCCGTCTAGCTGCAACGCTTCAGGCGAAGCTGTTGGGTTATTACGGAGTTTCCACTGAGCATATTTCTCAAACGATTGGTTGGATATCCGCGCCCGTGCCGAAATATCATCAAACTTTATGTTCGCATAAAACCGCTTTTTCTTCCCGATAGCGACATTCGGCTTCAAAGTGATCTCGGTTTCGCGAATGAGATGAAAAATCTTGCCCTTTTTGAGTCCGAGGACAGCGAGGCTGCCAAGTAACCAACCTTGCCAGCGATTTGATCCAATTTGAAATTCAACGAAGTCAGCGTCCTGCTGTGCTTTCGTCAGACAAACTGCCTGCCAAATTTGATCATATAACTGATCCGCAGCGACTGATGGCTCATTTGGAACGGAAGCCCTGTGGATTTGGTAAACGTGATTATATTGAAAAGCCCACCATAACTGCGCGAGACCAAGCAGCCCTACTAAGAAAGAAAGTCCCTGAAAATTATTCTGAACGACCAGAAATAAGTTCCAAATTCCGCCGATCAGAAATACTCCTGAAAAGGCGCGAATCACTTGCACGCTGGGCTTCGCGGATGCCCATAGACTTACTCCCAGCGTCAGGATACCGATGAAGAGTTGGAATAGATGCAGGGTGTCATAAGAGAGACCTGACCAGCCAAGCCACACAGTCAACAGCCCTAGAATCAGATTCCATCTGCCCGTAGAATGTGCCAGCCAATGGATAAAACGATCGCTATAGACGTTGCGCAACTGCTCAAATTCTGCGTTGCTAAGATCGGCAAGCCGAGTTTTAACGGCGCTAATGGAGTCGAGCGGATCGTTTAACGCAGCCATATAATTTCCTGAAGGCCAAGAGATTAGTTCAATCAGTATAACTTATAGTTCGTATGCCTGTTCATAAATAAGCGCGTGACAGGGGTTTAGCAGTCTAAGTTCGCGTGAGGTTATGAAGGCGTTTAGGGAAGAAGGACTCCGTGTGTCAGGGGATCGTCAGCGCCGATGCAGTCAGGGATTCTCCGACCCACTTATCGCCCCTGACCGCCTCTTGAGCTAGTCGCTGAGCGACCCATGCACCGACCTTTTCCGCCGCTCAAATCGCCAGTTTTCGAACGCACGTGAATTGCATCGAATGTCCCACTCACGGATTGCCCTATATTGGTTAGGACACCACTTCCACCGTCACGCTGATGGAGCCGCCAGCGTTGTTGTAGTCGTTGACGCGCAGGGTGTATGTCCCTGAGGTGGGCAGATCTGCGGCGAAATCGGGGTTGAGGCTGTTGGGGCTGTCGTCGCCGTCGGCAATGTCAGTGCCGCTGGAATCAAACAGCGCAGCAACCGGATCGACGCCCGCATTCAGGGCAACAACGCGGATGTGAACCTGATCGCCCGCCGCACCCTGAAACGGATAATTGACGTAGGTCTGCGGCGGCAGCGGATCAATCGCCGAGAGGATCAACAGCGGCGCGGGCGGCGTCGGCGCGCTCACCAGGTGTCGCCAGAGGAAATTAAAGGCTGATCCGCTGGCATAGACGCGATAATCTCCGCTGAGCGGCGCGCTAAACTGGAGGCTGCTTTCCGCTCGCGCAACGGTCGTCCCGTTGGGCGCGACAACTTGCAGCATTGCCCCATGCGCGTCCACACCAATCACATCTCCGGCGATCAGCGGCAGCGTCCAGGCGTCGCGCACCGCAGTTTGACCGCTGCCTGCGGCCTGCTGCTCCGGGGGGATGCTCCCGCGCAGATTGTCGAGATCGGTATCGCCGCTGCCGTAGGCGATGGTATACGCGCCGTTGCTGTTCGCTTCCCCATTGACAAAAATGCCGTACTTGCCGGTCTCAATCACGCCCAGGCCGGGAATCATCACCTGCCCGTCGCTGCCGAGCGTCTGCGAGGTCATCAGTTCGCCCGCTGGGGTGTAGACCTCAACGCGCGGGCGCAAGGTTGATCCCGGCAGCGGGCGCACGCTAATCGTGACAATGCTGCCCGCCTGCGCGTCGATAAAGTAGCGATTAAAAGCTCCGGCGCGATCAATCAGGCCGAGCGCCAGCACGTGATCCGTCAGTTCCTGCGCGGCGGCGACGGGCGTGGTCGTGCCCAGCGGCGCGGTCGCAGTAGGCGTTGGGGAACTGGGCGGCGGGGGCGCGGTCGCTTGCAGGCTGATCGTGTAGCCGCCCGTTCCGCCGCCGAGCGCCTGCACAATGTACTCGCCATCGACGGGCAGCAGGATGTCGCGCAGGAGCGCCGAGCGATCCCCGCCGCTGTTATCGTCGGTCGCCATTGCCTCACCCGTCGGATCGAACAGTGTGAGCGTCGGATCGACGGTGCCGGAGGTGGCCTTCATGGTCAGGGTAACTTTCGCGCCCGCCGTCCCCGCGAAGACGTAGATGTGGCGCTCGAACTGCGATAGATAGCTGCCGTCCACCGTCTGCCCGATCTCCAGCCGTCCGGTCAACGTACCGAGCGGCGCATAAATCGGCGTCGGCGTCGGGCTGGGCGTCGGCGTATTTGAGGGTGTATAAGTCATCGACGGCGTGAACGTCTGCGAAGGGGTGCGGGTCGGCGTCAGCGTCAGCGTCAGCGACGGCGTCGTGGTCGGCGTTCCGCGATCCGTGTAGGCGAGCAGCAGACTGTAGGTTGTGCCCTCGCCAGTGACTAACTGCACCAGCGCGGTATAGACGCCGTTGGCAGGCAGCGTGATGTTGATTTCATCACCCTGAGCGATGGTCTGACCGCTGTCATCCTGCAAAAGCAGATGAATCTCGCCGCCCGCTTTACTTTCGAGACGCAGCCGCACCGGATCGCCTGCTTCCCCGCTGAAGCGCCACGCACGCTGCGAGTCCGCCGTCGTCAGCATATCCTGCTGCGGCGTCCAGCTTTCGAGGACGCGCTGTGGCGCGGGCAGCCCCATCGGGATCGCCGTCGCGAAGGGCGGTGTTAGGCTCGGCACGACCGGAGTTGGAGCAGCAGTGCAGGCCGTAAAGCACAACACAAGCAGCATCAGGGCGAGCAGGCGTCGCATGGCTGGATTCCATCGCTTGATGTAAGTATAGGCTGAATTAAAGCGTAAAGCGGAAATGCGCGCAAAGGGACTATAGACCCTCGCACCCTCCGCGCGACTTTATTTCGCAGAGGGTGCGCGTCTTTTCAAAGCGGCGCTTAAGCGTGAACCTGCACCAGCATCAATTGGAGGTCGTTGGCGGGGTTTTCGCCTGTGATCACCGAGACAATCGTGTCGGTGATGAACAGCAGGTTGCCCTCGCCATCGGTGATGCGCGCCGACAGACTGTAGCGGTGGTTTTCCTGAACTGCCGAGGCCGAATAGGAGACCGCAAATGGGATCGGCACCTGCGCGCCGTTGGTGTCAATCACCTGCTCGCCGATCAGCAGCGACGGCGCATCGGCAACCGTGACATCCTGAATCTGCACACGAACGACGGCATCATCGGGCAGCGCGATCTTCTGACGATAAGCAACCGTGCCTGTGATCTGAGGCTGCGCGCTCAAGGTCAGTGTTCCGCCATCAGCGGGCAGTTCCAGCAGCAGATCGCCTGCATCGGTGAAGGAATAAACGGCGACCTGGCCCAGATATTTCGTGAAGGTATCGCCCAGTGAGTCAGGCGGGCAGAGCATCAGCGTGCTTGGCCCTGGCTTGAGCGTGATCGTGTTGGTATCCGATGTATAGCTTCCCAAAACACTATTGCAATCGGCCTTCGCGTGGAAGTTTCCGTCGTCGCCGAAGGTGATGGTATATTTGCCAGAAGGAACATCCATTTCCTGCATCGGATCGGCAGAGTGAATCCACTGCCAGGTAACACCTGTGAGACTGGGCATCATGTTCTCCGTCGCTTCGGAGGTGGCGTCTTGCGCCATGACCGATCCGACCGCGACCAGCGCGAAGATTAAACAACCACCTGCGAAAAGTTTACGCCACATCTTGTTACTCCTTATCGAATTGAATTATTTCTAAGACGCTGGACAGCCGCTTCGAGTTCCAGCAGCATCCGTTAAAATGGCTGTCTTTAGAATGTGATTATAGAGTTTGACGACAAATTTACCTATTTCGGAAATGACCACAAATTGGAAATAAAATACCCCAGTTTCGAGAAAGCTGGGGCACAGGTGGGAAACGAGGAACAGAACCCTAGCGGAATAGTTCGCGCACGATGATATTGCGCTGAATTTCGCTCGTGCCTTCGTAAATCTGGAAGACCTTCACATCGCGCATCAGCTTCTCGACCGGATATTCCTTCATGAAGCCGTAGCCACCGAAAACCTGCACCGCATCGACCGTGACCTTCATCGCCATATCGGCGGCGAAGGCTTTGGCGAAGGCGACGACTTTCGGGTTGCGCACGCCATGATCGACCTGCCAGGCCGCCTGCCAGACCAGCAGCCGCGCCGCTTCGATGTTGATCGCCATGTCGGCGATTTTGTGACCAATCGCTTGATGCTGCCAGATCGGCTGACCGAAGGTTTCGCGCTCTTTGGCGTACTTGATGCTTTCTTCCATCGCCCGCCGCGCTACGCCGACCGCGCCCGCTGCCACACCGGGGCGTGAGTGATCGAAAACCTGCATCGCCAGCGCGAAGCCTTGCCCCTCCTCGCCGATCCGGTTCGCTTCGGGGACTTCGACGTTCTCAAAGGTGATCTCGGCGGTATCGGCGGCACGCTGACCGAGCTTGTCAAAGTGCTTGCTGATGCTGATGCCGGGGGTGTTCTTCTCGATGATGAAGCAGGAAATGCCGCGATGCCCCTTGCCGGGGTCGGTCACGGCAAAGACGGTGTAAAAACTGGAAAAGTTGACGTTGCTGATGAAGGTCTTGCTGCCGTTGACGACATAGTGATCGCCGACGCGCTCGGCGCGGGTCTGGATTCCGGCGACGTTCGATCCCGCGCCCGGTTCGGTCACACAGTAAGCGGCGAGATCGCCATTTGCCATGCGTTCGCCGAGCCAGTAATCCTTTTGCGCCTGCGTGCCGCCGATTTTCAAGGGCAGCGATGACAGATTATTGACGCTCATCGCCGTGCTGATGCCGGAGCAGCCGTAGGCCAATTCTTCGGCGACAATGCACTCGTCCAGCACGCTTGCGCCGGGGCCGCCGTACTCTTCCGGCAGACTTAGATTCACGAGGCCGATTTGCTGGCCTTTTTTGACGATTTCTAAGGGGAACTCCGCCGTCCGGTCGAAATGTTCGGCCTGCGGTGTGATCTCGCGGGCGGTGAAGTCGCGCGCCATTTTTTGCAGCGCCTTCTGATCGTCGCTTAGCTCAAAATTAATGCCCTCAAAGGCGACCTGTTCCATCGCAATTTTCCTCAAAAAAAATTAATCGAATGTCGATTTGATTATTATAGCAAAGGGCAAGAAGAAGGAGCAAAACGCTGCATTCGCTAGATAAAGTCAGAGATCGTTCTAGCAGCCTTCGGCGCGCAGCGTGACGGTATTCTTCATGGCGTCCTTCGCCGCCCACCCGGTCGCGATCACGCTTTGAAAATGTCACTCACAAGCATCGAGAAACCGGGCAGCACGTCACCGCCTTCAAGTGTATCGTTCTCATCGAGGATTTGAATCTCGCCATCGGCGGAATAAACCTCGATGATCTGCTTTTCGGGGTAGATCAGCCAGACCAGCTTTGTGCCGTTGGCGAGGTAGTAAGCGGCTTTCTCGCGCATCTTGCGATACGAGTCATCCGGCGATTTGACTTCAACCGCCAGATCAGGCATACGCGGGACGACGCCCTGCGTGACAATCGGCGTCTCGGTATCGGCGGTAAAAGAAATATCAGGAATGTAGTCATTGTAGCGTTCGTCGGGGACACGGTGACGAATCTCAACCCCTACACGACCAATTGGATTCGCTTTGAGAAGGATGCGGATTTCTGTACCAAGTGTAAGGACAATGATCCCGTGCAGTTCAGTCGGCATCTTTTCAATGATTTCCCCGTTGATCAGTTCGAAGCGGCGATCACGATTTTCGTCTCGCTTGAGAAACTCCTCAAACTCATCAACAGTGTAGAGGTTGCTTTGAATTGCCATCGTTTTATCTGCCCATCAACTTATCTCCAGTGTAGCATGGAATCCAGGCTCAGCACCCCTCCGCTCTGAGTGTGACGGTGTTCTTCATGGCGTCCTTCGCTGCCCAGCCCGTCGCAATTACGCCGTTGGGATCGCTGTACTGGATATTGACCCAGGTATAGCCTCCTGCGCTGACATCCTGCGAGGATGCGACCTGTGTCACCAGCGAATTGTTGGGTATCAGCAGCACGACGGTCGAGGTGTTATTGGGCTGTTCGCGCAGGCGCAGGGTGGCTTTCGGATCGGTTCCCACGTTGACGCGGAGCTTGCCACAGTTGGTCGCCGTTTGATTCGACTGGAGAATGGGCGTCGGCGGAAGGCCGGAAGGCGTCGCTTGCAGCACGGAGCCTGACCCATCGCTCACAAGCGAACCAGGCAGCGTGGTCTGAGTCGCATTCAGGGTAATTTCACGCGCATCCTGCACGGTACTGAGCGTACAGGCGCTGACGGTCAGCAGCGCCACAAGTCCCAACATGAAACGTCTCACGGCAATCACTTCGTTAGCTTAATCGTTACACACTATTGTAAACGATCTCGCAGACTGTGCCGGATGCATCAGCCAATGCCTCGCCTACGCCTGCTCAATGGGAAGCAGCCCGTAGGCCGCCGCCAGCACGTGAACCGGATGCACGCTTTTCGCCCCGGTCGCGTGGGTGATCTGCCAGCGGCAGGTCTCGCTGTCGCAGATGACGGGCTTGTTCGCGCCGATCTGCTCGACCTGATCGAAGAGCGGTTTGCCCACATCCATCGCAATCGGGTACTTCTCGACCTTATAGCCATACGTCCCGGCGATACCGCAGCAGGCCGCGTCCGCCAACCGCACATTGAGGCCGGGAATGAGGTCGAACAGGTCGAGCGCGGGCTGCCCCATGTGATGCGCTTTCTGCTGGCAGGGTGCATGGTAAAGCAGCGTTGTTTCGCGCTTAAAAATCGGTTGGAAATCGTGTTTGAGTTCGCCGCGCTGTTCGAGCATGAGCAGAAATTCGCTGATGTCGTACACATCCTGCGAGACCACATCGCGGTCGGGGTGCTCAACTTCGAGGATTTCGCGGTAGTCGGATTTCAAACTGAGCGTACACGAGGTACTCGCGCCAACAATCGGAATGCCCTGCCGTGCGATGCCGCCGAGCTTATCGAGGTTACGCGTGGCATAGCTGGTCGCCGCTTCAAACTCGACGTTTGACTGCATGGGCAGGCCGCAGCAGTTCTGCTCTGGCAGCAGCACGTCGAAGCCGTTGTGCGCCAGCACCCTGACGGCTGCTTTGCTGGCCTGCGTATCGAAGTAATTGCCCGCGCAGGCATGAAAATAGGCGATCTGCCCGCGATAGGGGGCTTCGGCCTGCGGTTTATGCCGAGCAAACCATTCGCGGAAGGACTGAAATTGAAAGACGGGCAGCGGCGCGTCGCGGTGAATGCCGATGACTTTTTCGACGAGGATGCGCGCCGGACGAAGCTTCGCGCCCCAGTTGAGAAAGGGGGCGAAGCGATGCCCGTACTTGCCCATCAACTCCGAGCGACCGAGGGCGCGATTGCGCAGCGGGATGTTGCCGTCGTAGAGCTTCTCGCGAGCGTGGGTGTTCATCTCCATAATTTTGACGCCGTGCGGGCAGACCATCGTGCAGATGCCGCAGCCAGAGCAGTAATCGACGCTCGCGTCCGGCGATTCGCTGCCGCGCCCTTCGTTCCAGCGGAAACGCTGTGCCTGTGGCCCGACGGTTTTCGGGCCGGGGAACAGTTCAGTCACGGGCGCGACAGGGCAGGCCGAGGTGCAGATGTTGCACTTGATACACAGGTCAGCCGTGAAATCGACCGGCGTGTAATTGTCGGGAATTTCAAACAGCGAAATCAGGTTGGTCACGGCAATTTCTCACTTATCGCTCGTCGTCCGTTTGAAAAATTACTTGACTTAATATATTTTATGTTATGCTTATAAACACAGTGTTTTCTTATCGTGAATGTGACTTCTATGAAACTCTTCGTGAGTTACCGTCGCAAAAGTTGGCCTTTCACGAGTCAGTTGGTGAACAATCTGCGCAGACGCATCGACGCGGAGATTTTTCTGGATTACCGCAGCGTCGATGAAACCGATTTCGAGGAGTCGATTCTCCGCCATCTCCGCGAAAGCGACGTCGTTCTGCTGATTGTCTCTGAATATACCTTCGCGCCTGCCCGCATTCAACAGTCTGATGACTGGGTGCGCCGCGAAATCCGTGAAGGCCTGACGCTGAAGAAACCGATTGTCGCCGTATTCATTGATGGTTTGGTGTTTCCGAACGATCTTCCGGCGGATATTCGCGCGATTCGGCGCAAGCAGGGCGTCCCGTTTTATCCGGAATATTTTGCTGGCGGGGTCAAGCGGCTGGCGGAGTTCCTGATCAAAGCGACGCCGATCAAGGCCGCGCCTGTGCCTGAACTTGAAGAGGACGAGATCGAAACTGACGACGCGCTGCCGCCGTTTAAGGCGACCTTCGCCGACGCCATACGTCTGTTTGACGAAGGCGATTTCGATAAGTCAATCTTCGTGCTGGAAGAACTGCGCGATAGTGACGCCGTCTCTCCATATGCGCGGCTGGAAGCCGTGCTGGGAGAGGCGAAACGCCTGCGCGATCTCGAACGCCGCCTCCGCGATGCGCGCATCGCCTACAGCGATATTGCCGCGCTGGCGCGGAGCAGGCTCATGCGCGACTGGGCACGCGAAGCCTGGAATGCGTTTCGCCTCGCCTATCCCGATTTCCGTGAAGACCCCGACAAGCTTGCGGTGAAACTCGCGCCGCCCACGCCAAAACCGATTGGCGAAATTATCGCGTCGGTGTCGGATCGCAGCGCTGACGATCTCTCGCTCGATGATGTTCTGAGCTATTTCGCCAGTCCAGTTGATTCCGATGAGGAGACACAGCCGCAGCCACTGCCGAACACAAAAAAGGGCGCTTCGTCCAAAAAAGAAAGCGCCCGTATCACGCAGGAGGCGAAGCGGCTTTAGGCCGCCTGCCTGCTGGTTGTCGCTGGCTAGACCTGAACGGGCGGCACGTCGTCCGGCGTCGAGCCTTCATCCCACCAGGGACCCATATCGTAGCCGCCGCGCTTGGCTTTCCAATCCCCGTGACCCCGGAAGCGGCGAGAGAAGAAGTGCTGATTGCGCATTTCCTCAGGGGTCGGCTGCTCCTCAAACGGCGGACGCAGGTGTTCGCGCAGGCGCTCACGCATGTGCTCGTGCAGCGGATGTCCGTGATGCCGATGCTCTTGGCGTCCGTGTTCATGCGCCTCGTGATCATTGTGCTGACCAAACGGGCCATGTTCAGCGAAACCACGCCCGCCGAAACCGCGTCTGCCAAAGCCGCGTCCGCGACCGAACGGCACGGAAAATGGGCTGCCGTGTTCAAACAGCAGCTTGCGCAGTTGCTCCTTGTCGCCCGTCATTTCGATGCGAAATCCGTCTTCGGTTTCGATGATCTTGATTTCGTGTAAAACTTTCTCGCTCATATCGTTGTTTCTCCTGTTGTTGGTTCTTGATTCGAGTTATTCAGTTCATTGACCAGTTTTTGCAAAACTTCGATGGCTTCTTCGAGCTTCGGCGTGGCAATTGCCTTGACACGCTTGAGTTCGCTTGCCCCTTTGTCGGTGAGGTGATAGATACGCACGGTGCGCTTGCGCGGGTCGTCCCACTGCCCTTCGACCATGCCGCGATTTTCCAGCTCGGTCATCAATGGATAAACCGCACCGGGGTTCGCCGACAGTTGATCGCCAGTCTTCTGGCTGATCAGCGTCATCAGTTCATTGCCGTAACGCGGCTGCTCCTGAAGCAGATGCAGCACGATCAAGGGCAGCAGACCGCCCCCCTGGCTGAACAGATTCGCCACGAAGGGATTGAATGCCACATCACCCTGATGCCAGGGGCGGAAGCGCCGCCCGCCAAATGCCCAGTGCTGCTCTGGCATTTCCCCCGTGAAGTGAAAGAAAAAGTCGCGCCACGCGCCAAGCTGCTCCGGCGAACCGGGTGCAGGCGGGTGATTGGGGTGCGCGCCGACGCGGCGCTGCCATTCCTCGTTCCAGTCGCCCCAGAAGTTCGGGTCGTGAGGGGGGCCGCCATGTCTTCGGGAGCCACGCGGTCGATTGGGTCTTTCAGGTCGATCAGGACGTTTCATCTCAGTCTCGCTTTTCCGTCAATCATATTGAATTCAATATGATTAGTCTCATTATCATTGAATTCGCGAATTCGTCAAGTGACTCCAATACAGTTCTTACAGCGTTCTCATCAATTTGGGGATTAATGGAAACAAAAAGAGATACCGCCTGGGTATCTCTTTTTTCTGTGACCTCGCCTGCTTCGCGCTGAAACGCTGCTGCTCAGATGGCGCGCCGCCGTACCCAGACCGTCCGCCGGAGCGGTCGCCGCCGGAAATCGACGCCGCGCGTGCGGGCTGCCCCAAACTGAATGATGATGCCCACCAGCGCCAGCAGCAGCATCCAGCCGACACCGAGCGTCAGCGCCAGCGCAATCATTTGTGCGCCGACCAGTGCCGACAAAATCACCAGCAGTTCCTGTGCCAGCAGCACTAGCAGAATGCCGCCGACAACCGCAGCGACCAGCACGCCAATCGTCGAGAGCGGCGGTACGCTGAGCGCGGCTGCGATTCCCTGGGCGATCACGATGCCGAGGTACGCACCGATTAGGAAGACCGCCACGTAATAGAGCAGCGCGCCGAGCGCGATGCCGATCACGCCGCCAATCAGAAAGACGACCAGCGCGACCAGCGTGTTGGCCTGCGGGAACAAGGCCAGCGCCGTCGTCGCGCCGATCAGGAAGCCAGCGATCAGAATTATCCACTCATAAACGACCCAGCCTGCCAGCAGCAGCACGACGCCGCCGAGAATCAGCAGCACACGCGCCAGATCGGACTGCGGGGTTTGCGCGAGCTGCGCCCATAAGCCCTCGGCTGTCCCGCTGATGGTCTGCGCGGCGTCGGAGGCTGCATCGACAATCGTGGCTGCCGCTGCCGCATCTGCCGGAGCAGCGCTGGTCATCGTCGCCGCATTGGGCGTGGGAGCAGTGGTCACGACAATATCCTGCGCGCTGACGACACCGACCAACGCCGCGCTGCTGATCAGCACGGTGACCAGCCAGAACAGAAGCCGACGATCTATGCTCGATCTGTGCATCATGATTCAATTCCCTCAAAACATCATTACAATTGAAATTAAAGCACAAACGCGCAGATTCTGGAATAGAAGCCGATGAGAAAGCGCTGGTTTGACCCGTGAATTGTTTACTTCTATACTGATGCATAGAACGTATATTCTAAGCAAGGGGAGCAGCATGTTTCAGGTGACATGGGTCGAAATTCCAGTCAAGGATATTGAGCGCGCAGGCAAGTTTTACCAGACGGTGTTTGGGCTTGCGGCGAAGGAGGTTTACAACGGCGATGTGCGCCGGACGCTGAATTTGTTTTACGATGAAACGATGGCGAAACCCGGCATCTCGCTCAACCAGACTGCCAGTTTCGAGCCATCAGAGCCGGGTAAAGGGCTATTTATCTACTTCGACTGTGGCGAGGATTTAACGCCCACGCTCAACCGCGTTGAAGCGGCGGGCGGCAAAATCATCATGGGCAAAACGTCGCTGGGTTCGGACGGATTTTACGCCCCGATCCTCGACACGGAAGGCAACTCGATTGGACTATATTCGACCCAGTAAACAGAGGGCTGGCGCTGCGGTGAACGTTACACCTCCGCCAGCGCCTTGAGCGCTGCGTGCGCGCCGGTCGCAATATCAACGCCTTCGGTCGAGCCTTCGACGACGGGGCTGTAGCCGCTGAGCAGCCGACCCGCCGCGAACAGGTTCGGCGCGACGACGTTCCCCTCAACAGTGAGCGGACGCAGATCGCCGTCGGTCATGATCCCGGCGGCGTGGATCGGCTGCGCCTGTCCGCTCAGCAGCGGCTGGGCGAACCAGTCGCCGAGCGGCGGCACGTTCGCGACTGGCAGATTAGCGACCGTCTCCCATAGCCGCCCCTGATAATCGCTTTCCAGACCACCGCCGAACAGCCCTCCGGTCGCGAGAATGACTGAGTCCGCCGGAATCAGTCGGGTACGTGCGTGCGCGGCAGTTTCGGCAAGCACACCCGCAATTGGTGTGCCAATCCCGCTGACGCGACCAGCCTTCACTTCCAGCCCGGTGACCTGTGAGCCGACCGTAAAGCGTCCGCCGCGCGCAATGATTGCCCGCCGCAGCGCGTGATAGAGCCGCAGCCCGGGTACGCTCGGCGTGAGCGTCGGAATCTCGAAGATCGGGCAGCCGAGCGCCTCGCTGATGCGCTGGCGCGTCTCGGTCTTGAAGCCGAGCACCGCCGGGAGTCCGACCGAGATCGCGCCGTCAAGTTTCGGCTTCACCTGCACAACCAGATGCATCAGACCGTCCGGGGTGTCGAGATAATTCGCCAGATCGACCGTCCAGTTATCGAAGTTGCCGCCCAAATCGGGCATGTCGATAGTGAGTGCGGCGGCGTCGATACCGGCGCGGCAGAGATTATCGGTAATCATGCCCGCGTAAAAGTCGCGCCAGCCGTCGAAGCCGACGATCAGCGGCTTAATGAGCGGCGCGTAGGTCACGCCTACGGTGAAAGCTGCCTCACGCAGCCCGCCGAGCGCCGTCACGAGTTGGGACGCCGGACGCAGCCCAACGACGGCATCGACCTGCGCCAGCCCCGCCGCCAACGACTCTGCCGCATGGTGATAGGGATGGGCTGAATCCTGTGCCAGCGCCTCAACGTCGCCGGTTTCGATCCAGCCAGGATGGAGGGTGAGCGCGCCCTGTCCCTGCGCGACGACTTCGACTTTCGCGCCCGCCTCGACGGCGATCAGCGCCGCCGTCAAGCCCGCCAGCCCCGCGCCGACCACCACAATCCGTGTTGGCTTCTGTAGAGGCAGACCTGTGTGTCTGCCCAGTTTTGCCTGTGGTGGACGCACGTGCGAACGAAGTTCGCCGGGGTGCGCCCCTACATCGCCGCCGCCGACCACCCCCACAATGCGCCCATAGATGTGTTCCGCCAGCAGCGCCTGCCGTAGAT
Organism: Anaerolineae bacterium; assembly: GCA_034432495.1. GTDB lineage: Bacteria > Chloroflexota > Anaerolineae > Aggregatilineales > Phototrophicaceae > Flexifilum. The sequence goes on from DAOUCB010000120.1 coordinate 42,351, forward strand.
TATGTCCCCACAGCAGCGGCTTGACGCCGCCGAAGCGCCGCTCGACAAAGTCGCTGAGCAGTTGGGTCGTGTGCTCTGGCGTCTCATGCAGCGTTTCGTGACGGACACAGGCGGCGCGATAGGCGCAGAAGCCGCCCTGACACGGCCCCATCCCCAGCCGCAAATCGCGCCGAAGATCGTTCAGTTCGACGACTTCACCCGCCTCAAGCGCTGCTTCGATCTGCGGCCTGGTCACAAGCTCGCACTCGCAGATCAGCGTGCCAGGCGTGGCGCTCGTTCCGAGCGTTCCCTGTTCCAGTTCGCTCAGGCGGTCGCGCAGATGGTGGAGATGCTGACGCGGCTCATGAACCGGGGGCAGGACGGTGGTCGCGGTTGTGCAGCCCGCCATCACGCCCAGCTTGAAGCAGGCGGCGTCGCTGGCTTTCTCCGCCATCAGGCGATAGGTTGTCAGTTTGCCACCAAGCACGCTGAGCAATCCTTCGATACCGTCCGCTTCCGCATGATCGAGAACCGTAAATGTTCGCTTGGCTTCGCGTCCTTCACTGCCGGGGTCGTACAAAGGTCGCACGCCGCCCCACGCCCGCAGAATCCGCGCTTTGCTGATACCGGGCGTCATGGATTCAGCTTCGTCGAGGATGTGGGCGACTTCCCAGGCTTCGACGCGGGTGTCGCCCGGATCAGTGGTGGTGACCGAGGTCGTGCCGATGACGCTGACGGTGCCGACCGGGACGAAGATGTCACCGTCGCCGGGAGCGCGCAGTTTGTTGATGACAGTGTTGACCCAGCGGATGTTGTAGGCCAGCATCGCGCCGCGACTGAGGCGCATTTTGATCGGCGCGCCCGCCAGCCTGCCAATTTCGCCCGCCCAGGGGCCAGCGGCGTTGATGACGACGGCGCAGGTTACGCTGATACGCGACTCGTCGCGCAGATTGCGCAGAGTCGCCCCGATGATGCGCTGGTTGTCTGTGTGCAGGGCTTCGACGCGGTGATAGGTGAGGAACTGGACTTTTCGAGTGGCCTCCGCCCCTTTTTTGAGGCAGTGGAGCAGATCCCACGAGTCGCAGGTGGCATCCGGCACTTCGTAGATTTCTTCGAGCCGGGGGTTGAGCACTTTTTCGCGCCGGAGCGCTTCGGGCAGTGGAACGTTGCGCGTTTCGATACCGACGCGGGTGCAGGCGCTCAGCCAATCGTCAGCATAGGTGGTATCGTCGCCAGGGCAGAGGACGAAAAAGCCGCTGGTATCCTCAATCGCTTCAGGTGCGATGCGGCGAACGATGCGGTTTTCGTCGATACACTCTTTCGCACTTTCGGGGTCGCGCACGGCATAGCGCCCGCCCGAATGGAGCAGCCCATGATAACGCCCGCTCGTCCCGGTCGCCAGATCGCCCATTTCGGCCAGAATCACGCGCACACCGCGCAGCGCCAAATCCCAGGCGATGCCGCCGCCTGTCGCCCCGCCGCCAATCACTAACACATCTGTTTCGAGCATCGACTTTGCCTAACGCGACTACTCAAATAGCGTATACTAGCTATTGTAACGTGGAGGAGACGGAAAATGACGACACCCGACCTCGAACCCACCCCGAAGCCCAAACGCAAGCGCCGCAGCAAAGCCGAAATCGAGGCGGCGCGTCAGGCAGAAGCCGCCGCTGAAGCTGCCAAACCGATTGACCCGATGATCTGGATCATTCTTGGCGGGCTACTCCTGGTCGTCGCCGCCTGGATATGGCTCGACCCGGTGTCATTCGCCAACGCCGGACAGCCCGCCGATCAGGGTTTTCTGCAAATCATTCCATCCTTCATGGTTCGCATCTTCGGCAAAACACCTACCGTCCTCATCCTGGCGATTCCCGGCACTCTCTCGCTAATCTGGGGCGTGATCGGCTGGCTGCGCAAACGGTTTGACAACGCGGAGGCATAGACATGCGCAAGGAAATTCTGGCGACATTTCTGATCAGCCTCTACTGGATCATTGCAGGCTTCCTGGTCGCTTACAGCGCGTGGGATCGCGGCTATTTATCAGGCAGCGCCGCTTATAATGTCGGGCAATGGCTTTACCAACCCGCACTGCCCGATCCGTATACGCTGGGCATCCCCTTAGCCATCATTGGCGTGATTTTCACGTTTGTCCTGATTCGCACGATGCTGCCCTCGCGCGCGACACAGCGCCGTCGCCTGATGCGTCTGTTGGACGAAATCGGTGTGGAAGATATTGACGCGATCCAGCGCAAACTGACGTCTGTCTCAAATGAGGCCGATGAAATCGAACAGGCCGTTTCGCTGCGCACGCTGCTTCAGGAACAGAAACGCAAAAACGGGGCGGACTAACCCGTCACGACCGGGAGCGCGCCGATTTGCTGCATCATCTTCAGCGTATCGAAGCCTTCCCACTCTTCGGCGACCCGCCCATTTTCTAAGCGGAACAGCGAAATCCCCATAATTTCAATTTTGTTGCCGCTCGGCGGGACACCCATCATCGCGCCGAGGTGCGTGCCGCGTGAAACCCAGCGCACCGCGACTTTATTGCCGCTCAGAAACAGGTCTTCTACCGTCAGGTGAACATCGGGATACGCGCCGCGATATGCGCCGACAAGCTGTTTGAACTGCTCCGGCCCGTGAACGTCCATCATCGGCAGGTGTCCGAAATAATCCGGCGCGAACACTTCGTCGCAGGCTTCGAGTTCACCCTGGTTCCAGATTTCATCCCAGATTCGGCTAACCAGCTGCTCTTGCTCTTCTGCCAAAGCGGATTCTGGCGTCGCCGCGCCGCGCCAGATTTTATCGGCGTAAATATCCTCTATGTGTTCCGTCATTTCCGGCAAAGTCGTCATGATGCGTTTCTCCTTCGCTGGCAAGCGAAGCTATATGCATTGCCCTGATCGTAAGATCAATCAGAACGCGCTGTCATCTGACGAATGTCACATTCGCACGGAATTGCCCGGTTTACACGCGCAAATCCTTCTCGATCCTGCCGTCCTTCATGACGACGACGATGTTGTCCGGCTTCTCCAGCGAGCGTAAATCGGTGAGCGGATCGGTTTTGGTGATGATCAGATCGGCGAGCTTGCCCGCTTCGAGCGTGCCGATGCGCTCCTGCCAGCCGAGGCAGTCGGCGGCGGTTTTGGTCGTAGCGACAATCGCCTCCATCGGCGACATGCCGATGCTCGCCATAAGCCCCAGTTCGCGCAGGTTGGTCCCGTGCGGCATGACGCCCGCGTCCGTCCCCATCGAGAGTTTGACGCCCGCCTGATAGGCTTTGGCGATGCTGTCGCGGTGAATTTCGATGGTTTCTTTCGCCTTGCGCACGCCGTATTCGGGCATATCGCCGCTCTTTTCGGCGATTTCGACGACCGCGACGGGCGCAAGCAGTGTCGGCACAACATAGGTTCCGTGTTCGAGAATCAGATCAATCGCCTCATCATCGAGATAAATGCCGTGCTCAATCGAGTGGATTCCGGCGCGCACCGCGTTCTTGATGCCTTCCGCGCCCTGCGCGTGCGCCATGACCTTGATGCCACGCCGCGCTTTCGCCTCTTGGACAATGACCGCCAGTTCTTCGGGCGAAAACTGGGTGAATTCGGGGTGATCGGTTGGGCTGAGGACGCCGCCGGTCGAGCAGATTTTGATGATCTCCGCGCCTGCCCGCAGCACCTCGCGCACTTTCTTGCGGACTTCTTCAACGCCGTCGCAGATGCCGTCGGGGTTGCCAGGATAGGCTGGGAAGAGATTGTAATTGAGGCCAGATGCCATCCAGCCGTCGGTATGGCCGCCGGTGATCCCCAACACGGTGATGCTGATCTGCATACGCGGCCCCGGCACAACACCGGTCTCGACAGCCTGCTTGACGCCTAAATCCGCGCCGCCTGCGTCGCGCACGGTCGTGATTCCGGCGTCGAGGGTGCGGCGCATGTAATTGACGGAGTTGTAGAATTTCATCGAGAAAGGCGTCTGCATGGCCTTCATCGGGTTGGTGATTTCCATCGTGATGTGGACGTGGGTATCGATCAGCCCCGGCAGAATCGTCCCGCCCTTCGCATCGAGTTCAGCAAATTGAGCATTGGGCAGGCGAATACTGTCGGCGGTGCCGACGGCGCGAATTTTGTTGTCTTCAATGAGGACGGCAGCGTTCTTAATGGGTGTGCCGCCGTTGCCGTCGATCAGTGTGCCATTACGGACGAGCGTGTAGGCCATGTTCGATTCCTTTGTCCGATCATTTGCGAGTGGATGCGTCTATTCTACCGACGATTGCGTTTCAGCAAACATCGGCTTGACCAGATGGCAGGCGGCTTTCTGGCCTTCGCCGATGGCAATCAGCGGCGGCTCAACCGTTTTGCACGCACCGATCTGTGCAGCGGGGCAGCGCGGCGAGAAACGGCAGCCTGCGCCATTCCAGGGGGTGCTGCTGATGTCGGCTTCCAGGCTGACGTGGCTGAGCATCTGCTGATCCGGATCGGTCGAGGGGATGTCGTGTAGCAACGCCTGGGTATAGGGATGTTTCGGTGCTTTGAAAATCTGCTGGACTGTCCCCTGCTCAACAATCGCGCCGAGGTACATCAGCGCAACGTTATCACACATATAGCGGACGACGCTCAAATCGTGCGTGATGAGCAGATAGGTCAGTTTGAGTGTGCGCTGGAGTTCGATCAGCAGGTTGAGCACCTGCGCCTGCACTGAAACGTCGAGCGCTGACGTCGGCTCATCGAGAATCAACAGCTTCGGTTGCAGAATGATGGCGCGGGCAATACCGATGCGCTGGCGCTGTCCACCGCTGAACTCGTGCGGGAAGCGATGGGTGTGTTCGGGATTGAGGCCAACCAGTGCCATCATGTCGCGCACCTGTTCGTCGAGCGCCGCACCGGACGCCCGCTTGTGGATGAGTAGCGGCTCGCCGATCAGTTCGCGGACGGTCATGCGCGGGTTGAGCGACGAAAATGGATTCTGAAAGACCATCTGAATCTGTTCGCGGGCGCTGCGCATCTCACGCTCAGTCAGGTTTTGCAGCGACTTGCCCTCGAACAGCACTTCGCCGGAAGTTGGCTCGATCAGGCGGGGAATGAGGCGCGCCAGTGTGCTTTTGCCTGACCCCGACTCCCCAAGCAGTCCAAAGGTTGCGCCCTCGTCAATCTGGAACGACACGTCATCGACGGCGCGCACCAGCGGCTTGCCGCGTCCGCCGAACGTTTTGCTGAGATTGCGCAGATCGAGGATGGTCATGGCTGTGCCGTCGCTTCCTCGTAGAGTATGCAGGCGACTTCGTGATCGGGCGCGACGGTGATGCTCGGCGGGAAAGCGGTACTGCATTTATCGATGGCATGGGTGCAGCGCGGCGCGAAACGGCAGCCAGGAGGCGGATGAAGCAAACTGGGCACGTTTCCCGGCACACCGACCAAATCGCCGCGCTCGATGGCTTCGTCGGGAATGGCCTGCAAGAGTCCCTGCGTATATGGATGTTTCGGATCGCGCAGCACGTCGCGGGTGAGGCCGCTTTCGACCACATTCCCGGCATACATGACGGCGATGCGGTTGCACAACTGCGCGACCACGCCGATGTTGTGCGTGATCAGCAAAACCGTCAGGTCGATTTCGCGCACCAGTTCGGCGATCAGGCGCAGGATTTGCGCCTGCACCGAGACGTCGAGGGCGGTGGTTGGCTCGTCGGCGATCAGGAGTTCAGGCCGACCGGAAATCGCCATCGCGATCAGGACGCGCTGGCGCATCCCACCGCTGAACTGGTGGGGATAGGCGCTGATGCGCTTCTCCGGTTCGGGGATACCGACGCGGCGCAAGAGTTCGATGGCACGTTCGCGGGCAGCGCGGCGGCGTTCGCGGCTGGAAGGCAGCCATTTGCGCCCAAATCCGGTCGCGCCAAGCTGATCCTGTCGATTGAGGATGGCATCGACCATCTGCTGCTCAATTGTGAACACTGGATTGAGTCCGGTCATCGGATCCTGAAAGACGATGCCAATGTGCTTGGCGCGTATCTCGCGCAGTTCGCTGCCGCGCTTACTCAGCATATTCTCGCCGCGAAAGATGACTTCGCCGCGCGGATAGCGGGCAGGTGGCTGCGGGACGAGGCGCGGAATTGACATGGCGGTGACGGATTTGCCGCAGCCGGTTTCACCAACCAAGCCGAGCAAATCACCTTTGTGGATGGTCAGGTTGACGCCGTTCAGCACCTTCGACACACCGTCAAAGGTGACCATTTCGGTATAGAGATTGCGGATTTCGACTACAGGTTCAGCGATTGCCATCAGCGCACCGTCGAATTCGGATCAAGCAGGTCGCGCAGACCGTCGCCCAGCAGATTGAAAGCCAGTACCGTGATAAACATGAACAGGCCGGGGAAAGTCGAGTACCACCAGCTTGCCGGGATGAAGCGTCGCCCCGCTGAAATCATCGATCCCCAGTCCGGTTCGGGCGGCAGCACGCCGATGCCGATGAAGCCAAGTGAAGCGAGGCTGAGCACCGCGAAGCCGAAATCCATCGAAGCTTTGACGATGATCGCAGTCAGCAGGTTGGGCAGGATGTGGCGAAAGATGATACGCGCGTTGCTCGCGCCAATCGCGCGCGCACCGGCGACGAAATCTTCCTCGCGCATTTTGAGCATCTGCGCTTCGACCAGGCGGCAGTAACCGGGCCACCACGTCACCGAAAGCGCCAGCGTCGCGTTGAGAATGCCGCGCCCCAGCGCCGCCGTAATCGCTAGCGCCAGAAAGATACCTGGGAAGGTCAGCATAATATCGGTCAGGCGCATGATGATTTGGTTAGTCACGCCGCCGAAATAGCCCGCAATCGCGCCGAGAGTCACGCCGATGGCAATGGCGACGACCAGAATGATAACGCCGACCTCGAAGGAGATGCGCGTCGCCATGATGGTGCGCGAGAAAACATCGCGCCCGGCGTCGTCCGTTCCAAACAGATGCGCGGCACTGGGCGGCATGAGCCGCTCCGCCATGTTGACGTTGCCCGTCACGTCGTCGGGATAGGGAATCCAGAGCGGCGCAGTGACCGCGACGATCAGCAGCAGAATGACCAGCGCCAGCCCAAAAACCGACAGGCGGTTGCGGCTGAAGCGATAGACGCCCCGGCGCAGATCGGTGATTTGGCTGGCGTGATCGGCGCGCCAGCGGGCGAAAACTCCTTGTGGGGGTGAAGCTGATAACGTTGCCATCCGTTGTCCCGATAAATATTCTGTACAGATTGTTGCTGTAGTAGACGACTATCCAGATTTTGGTGGGTGGGCACAGCGTGCTGTGCCCCTACACCCCTCTATCCCCGACCCTTTCTCCCACACAAGCGGGGAGAAAGGGAGAAAACGGGCGGAGAGGATCGATCATGCGTTTAACAAGTTCATTAGCCTAAGCCGATACGCGGATCGACGACGCGATAAAGCATATCGGTGATCAGGTTGACGATCACGACGACGCAGCCGATAAAAAGCGTCGCGCCCATGATCGGCTGGAAATCGAGCAGCAGCGCCGCTTTCAGGGCGTACTGACCAATCCCCGGCCAGTCGAGGACGTACTCAATCAGGACAGAGCCGCCCAGTTCGAAACCAATTAGGAAGCCAAGCATCGACACGGTTGAGATGAGCGCATTCTTCATCAGGTAGCGCGTCCAGATCACCCGTTCCGGGATGCCGTTGGCGCGCGCGACCATGACGAAATCCTTGCGCACGATGTCGAGCATATCGCCGCGCAACTGCCGTGTGACCAGCGCAATCACCAGCAGCGACTGGCAGAACGCCGGGATGATCATATAGCGCAGCGCGATCAGAAAGTCGGGGATGCTGCCGTCGAGCAGTGTGTCGATCAGGAGCAGGCCCGTATGCGTCTGCGGAAAGCCCGCCCGCGGATCAAAGCGCCCGCTGACTGGAAGCAGGTGCAGCGTCTGCGCAAAGATGATTTGCAATACAATCGCGATCCAGAAGACCGGGATGCTGACCGTGCCAATCGAAATAAAGCGCGAGAGATGATCCGGCCAGCGGTCACGCCAGCGCGCCGAAACAATCGCCAGCGGGATGCCGACGATCAACCCGAAGATAGTTGAGACAATCGTCAGTTCCAGCGTCGCCGCGAAGTAGGTGACCAGGTCTGGCCCGACCGGACGCTTGCTGCTGATCGAATAGCCCCAGTTGCCTTGCAGCAGGCCAGCCATATAGCTGACGTACTGCTCTGGCAGCGGCTTGTCGAGACCGAACTCTGCCGCCAGCTTCTCGATTTGTTCGGGGCGCGCCTGCGGCCCCGCCGCCAGCTTGACCGGATCGCCGGGGACGAGACGCGACACCGAGAAGGTGATCAGCGACAGGCCGAGCAGCACCAACGGAATCGTGATCAAGCGCCGGGAAAGAAAACGGAGCATACAGGTAGAACCTCAATCGGCTCGTCTTACATTCGTTGCGGAGGGATTTCGTTTTGTAGGGGCAGACCCATGTGTCTGCCCTTTTTGAGGGCGCACACACGGGTGCGCCCCTACAAATTCCATATTCCAATGTGACCTGAATTACGTCGCGCTGTCGTCGATCCACAGACGCCAGAAATCGACGCTGATGTCGCCGAAATAGGTGAACCCCTTGACGCTCTTGTTGAAGCCGACGATGTTCGGCGAAACGTAAAGCGGCATATCGGGTGCGTCTTCGGCAACCTGGGTCAGCACATCATGGATCAGGCCATCGGCGACGGTCTTGTCGGTGGTAGTGCGCAGTTGATCGAGCTTGGCGTCCACATCGGCATTCTTGTAGAACGAGCACGCCTGGAAGCTGCCACCGGTCGGGCGATCCCAGCTTTTGCTGGAATACTTCTCGATCAGCCAGGTATCGGCCAGGGGCGGGAACTGGTCGAAGATGAAGGCGATGGCAGGGCCAGTTTCCGGTGACGTGCACGCGCCGACAATATCCGGCCAGTTCTTGGGAACCATGTTGAGAGTGATGTTGTATTTTTGCAGTTCGTTCAGCAGGATCAGGCCGCCTGCTTCCTCGAAATCGAGGCCGCTGACGTAGACGAAATCGAGGCTGATGCCGCCGTCCTTGTATTCGGTCATATCGAGGTAGCTCTTGGCCTGTTCGGGATCGTAGGTGTACTGCGGTTTCAGCTCAGGGTCGAAGCCGGGAACACCTTCCGGAATCGGCTCGATCATCAGCTCGACATAGCCCTTCTGCGAATCGGAGAAGGCCTGACGGTCGAAGCTGTAGGCCAAGAACTTACGGAAGTTGGGATCAGCGGTGGGGCCAGTCTGCGTATTGTATTTGAAGTAGCCGCCCAGCAGCCCATAGCCGACAGTGGCAATGGTTGTGTCGTTCGTGTTGATCTCGTCAATGTCGCTGGCGGAAATCGTGTCGGCAACGTCGAAGTCGCCCGCCAACAGGCCGGTCTTGCGCGTGCCGACATCTTCGGTCTTTTTCCAGACGACGCCCGCGAGGTGACTGTCGCCGGGCCAGCCCTGCCAGTAATCCTCAACCGCTTTAATGCTGTATTGTGTGCCAATTTGCCAGTCGTCAATCGTGAAGGGGCCGCTGCCTGCTTCGTGATCGACCAGATAGGCCGCGCCATCGTCGCCATCGACTTCGTTGGCTTTGGCAATCGCCATGCTGACAATCGGCTGCTCCAGGAAGGCGAGCAGGCGGTCAAATGCGCCGTAAGGCGTTTTGAGCGTCATGACGACCGTCGTGTCGTCGGGGGCGACAATCCCACTCTCGTCAAGGAAGCCCGACAGCAGGCTGGAACGCTGCTTCTGGGCGCGCAGGGTGCGCTGGTACGAGTAAACTACGTCGGCGGAAGTCAGCGGCGAACCGTCGTGGAATTTGGCTTTGTCGGTGATGGTGAACGTCCAGACACTGGCATCGTCCGAAGCGCTCCAAGTTTGCGCCAGCCCCGGTTCGACGGGCTGCGGCCAGCCGCCTTCGAAGCGGAACAGCCGGTCGTAAATCTGGCGCATAATCGCGGCAATCGAGTAGTCGGTGCGGTCTGACGGGTCAATCGTGGCGATGTCCTGCGATGCGCCGTAGATCATGACTTTCGGCTCAATCGTCTGGCGCAGGGCGGAAGCTGCCTGCGTCGTGGGGATGTTCTTGGCGGCGGCGATGGGAACGGTGCTGAGCGCAGCAGCGCCAGCCAGTGCGCTAAATCCCGCGAGGAACTGCCGCCGACTGATTCGGCCAGACTCAAATTCCGCCAGGAGTTTACGAGCAGGGTCAATCGTGTTCTTGGACATCACAATCCTCGGCAGCTAATATGAAACGTTTAAGGGTGGTCACTTTCGATTGCACAAAATCTAACATATACCCATCAAAAGCCGCAATAAATTGTTTGCGATTGCCAAACCGCCTACTATAATCTCTTGTTACAGTCGGTCAAAATACGATCAGCTTGACCAAAGTTCGGTCGATCTTTCTGTGATAAACATTCAACTCGACACTTCAATATGAGGGGGACGTATGCGTATTGGTATTGATGTAGGCGGAACTAACACCGACGCGGTGCTGATGGACGGTCGCAGCGTCGTGGGCTGGGCGAAATCGCCAACGACCCGCGATGTGAGCAGCGGCATCACCAACGTGCTGACGGCGCTGCTGGCGCAAACGAAGGTCACGCCCAATTCGATTTCGGCGGTCATGCTGGGGACGACTCATTTCACCAACGCGGTGGTCGAGCGTAAATCGCTCAGCAAAACGGCGGTGCTGCGCATCGGCCTCCCCGCGACTTCCGCCCTGCCGCCGTATGTCGATTGGCCGGACGATCTGCGCGACGCGATTGGCGGGGTGAGCTATCTGGTACACGGCGGCTATGAATTCGACGGACGTCAGATTTCGTCGCTCGATGAAACGGAAATCCGCGATGCAGTCAAGAAAATTGCTGACGCAGGCATCGACTGTGTGGCGATCTCGTCGGTCTTTTCGCCGGTGAACCCCGATCAGGAACAGCGCGCCGCCGCCATCGTCGCGGAAGAAATTCCCGGCGCGAAAATCAGCCTCTCGCATGAAATTGGGCGCATCGGCCTGCTCGAACGCGAGAACGCCGCTGCCATGAACGCCTGTCTCGCCAAGCTGGCGGTCAAAATCGTGCAGTCTTTCCGCGATGCCTTGACCGCACTCGGTATCAGCGCGCCCTTCTTCATCAGCCAGAACGACGGCACGCTGATGAGCGCTGAATTTGTCGAGAAATACCCGGTGCTGACGTTTGCCTCTGGCCCGACCAACAGTATGCGCGGTGCGGCCTTCCTCTCCGGTCTGAAAGATGCCGTCGTCGTCGATATTGGTGGCACAACCTCGGATGTTGGCGTGCTGGCACAGGGTTTCCCACGCGAAGCGTCGGTCGCGGTGCGGATTGGCGGCGTGCGTACCAACTTCCGTATGCCGGATGTGCTGTCCTTCGGCTTGGGCGGTGGCAGCCACGTCAAACCCGATCCGCTGCAAGTTGGCCCGCAGAGCGTGGGCTACGAGATCACCAGCCGCGCGCTGGTCTTCGGCGGCGATGCCCTGACAACGACCGACATCGCGGTCGCGGCGGGTATGGCGGAGATTGGCGACAAGAGCAAGGTCGCCCATCTTGACAAAGCGCTGGTGGACAGCGCCCTGATGCGCATGTGGGATATGGTCGAAACCAGCGTGGATCGTATGAAGACGGCGGCAGGCGCGGTTCCAGTGATTTTGGTCGGCGGCGGCATCATTCTGATCGGCGACCAGCTCAACGGCGTTTCGGAACTGCACCGTCCGGAACATGCTTCCGTTGCCAACGCCATCGGCGCGGCAATTGCGCAGGTCGGCGGCGAAGTGGATCGCATCTTCAGCCTGGAAGCGATGCCGCGCGACAAAGCACTCCAGCAAGCCAAAGACGAAGCGCAGCAGCGCGTCATGGACGGCGGCGCGGTTCCCGGCAGCGTCGAAATTGTCGATGTGGAAGAAGTGCCGCTGGCCTACCTGCCGGGGAATGCAACCCGCATCCGCGTCAAGGCGGTTGGCACGCTGGCGGTGGAATAGCCGATGTGGACGCTCACGATTGACGATACCGAGGCGATTGCCATCGGCGCGGGCATTCTCGGTACGGGCGGCGGCGGCAATCCCTATCTCGGCAAAACCTGGATGCAGCTTCTGCTGCGGCAGGGCTATTCCGTCAACATCATTGATCTGGAAGACCTTGCCGATGACGATCTGGTCTGCGCTGTCGGCGGCATGGGCGCGCCGACCGTCGGCATCGAGAAGCTGCCCAACGGCGACGAGTCCAAGCTGGCGTTGGAAGCCCTCGAAGCCTACATCGGCAAGCCGATTAATGCGATCATCTGCGCCGAAATCGGCGGCGCGAACTCGATTGTGCCGCTGGTCGCGGGGGCGATGATGGGCAAGCCTGTGCTCGACGCTGATGCGATGGGGCGCGCCTTCCCCGAAATGCAGATGAGCACCCATTTCATTGCCGGGATCAAATGTGTGCCTGCGGCGATGGTCGATGAAAAGGGCAACCAAATCATTTTCGGCAGTCTGGTCGATTCGTACACCCTGGAAAAGTTCGCCCGTGATTTATGCGTGCTGATGGGCTGCCGCGCAACACTGGCACTGCCGGTCATGCGCGGCGATCAGGTACGCACGACCTCCGTGCGGCGCACGCTCTCGCTGGCGAAGCAGGTCGGTAACGCGGTGCTCGATGCCCGCCGGAGCAAATCGTCCTACGTCGATGCCGTGCTGGGGATCACAGGTGGTACGGAACTGTTCAGCGGCAAGCTGATCGACGTGCAGCGGCGAACAGTCGGCGGCTTCGCACGCGGCGATCTGATTGCAGAAGGCGTTGATCAGTATCATGGTGATTTCCTGCATATTGCCTTCCAGAACGAGAATCTGGTGGCGTGGCGTGGCAGTCGTAACGAGCGCGGCGAGGTGATCGCCTGCGTGCCGGACTTGATTTGCATGTTGGAAACGGAATCGGGCGAGCCGATCACCACAGAGCAGCTTCGCTACGGCCTGCGCGTGACCATTCTCGGTATCCCTTGCACGGATATGTTCCGCAACGCCAAAGCGCTGAAAGTCGTCGGGCCTGCCGCCTTTGGCTACCCGGATGTGACCTACAATCCCATGCCCAAGATACCCGGTCAGGGCATTGAATAAACGGAGAACAAACTTATGAAACGAATGATCGGTGTACAGGAAATCAATGACATCGCTCTCGGCGCGGCGGTTCTCGGCACGGGCGGTGGCGGCGATCCCTATATTGGCAAGCTGATGGCAACCGAAGCCATTCGCAAGTATGGCCCGGTCGAACTGGTCACAGTGGACGAACTGGGCGATGAGGATATGTCGATTGCGATTTTTATGATGGGCGCACCAACCGTCATGGTTGAGAAAATGCCGAGTGGCAGCGAATGTGTCGATGCTTTCAAGGCAGTCGAGAGCTTTCTCGGCAAGCCAATCAAGTACATCTACTCGATTGAGGCAGGCGGCATCAATTCGACCATTCCGATCACGCTGGCGGCACAGCTTCGCCTGCCCCTGCTCGACATTGACGGCATGGGGCGCGCCTTTCCTGAAATCCAGATGGTGACGCAAAGCCTGTTCGGGATCACCGCGACGCCGTTCACACTGGCGGACGAAAAAGGCAACAGCGCCGTCCTTTCGACAGTGGACAACCGCTGGATGGAAACGTTTGCGCGCAGCCTCACCGTCAATATGGGCGCGACCGCGCATGGCGCTGCCTACGCCGCTTCCGGCAGGCAGCAGCGCGAGGCCGCCGTCTACGGCACGCTTAGCCTTGCAGAAAAAATTGGGCGTACCCTTCGCGAGTCGCGGGCGGCGCACGTCAATGTGATTGAAGCGTTGAAGGAAGTCACGGGGGGATTCGAGATTTTTCATGGCAAGCTGGTCGATGTGCAGCGGCGCACGGTCGCCGGGTTTGCGCGCGGCGATGCCACCCTCGAAGGCATTGGCGCGGACGCGGGCAGCACGATGTCAATCCAGTTCCAGAATGAGAACCTGATGGCCTCGCGCGACGGCGAGATCGTCGTCAGCGTCCCCGACCTGATCACGATGGTCGAGGAAGACACGGGCGAGCCGATCACGACCGAGCAGCTTCGCTACGGCTTCCGTGTGATTGTGCTGGGAATGCCGAGTCACCGCCACTGGCGCAGCGCCAAAGCGCTCGAAGTCGTTGGGCCGCGCTACTTCGGCTACGACATCGACTATGTGCCGATTGAGCAGCGCTTCCAGTAAGCCTAAGCCATTACCCGTCTTCAATAAGCGGGAACTTGCACCGATGTATGCTAGTTCCTGCTTTTGTTTTGCGTGGGCGTCAGGTGAAGAATTGAGAAGCATCCGTTGATTTCACGTCCGTGACGGGTATACAATACGGTGAAGTCACGCTCGAAATACGCAAAGTAAGCATCTGAATGGCACAAACCAGCAGCGATCTACAAGCCCCGGTGCGGCACGTCGAAATTGTGCCTGCGCGTCGCTGGGCAGCGCTTGAACTCCAAGAAATCTGGCATTTCCGTGATCTGCTGGTCCTGTTGATGATGCGCGACGTCAAGCTGCGCTACAAACAGACAGCGCTCGGCATCGTCTGGGTGATACTGCAACCGCTGATCGCCTCGTTGATTTTCGCTATTATTTTCGGGCGCTTTGCCGGTCTGCCCTCCAACGGCATTCCTTATCTGCTGTTCGTCTATGCGGGGCTGCTGCCCTGGAACGTCTTTGCCGGGGCGCTTCAGCGCGCCGGGAACAGCCTCGTCGGCGATTCGAAACTGATTTCGAAAGTCTACTTTCCGCGTATGGTCATCCCGATTGCCAGCTCGGCGGCGGTACTGGTCGATTTCGCGGTGGCGCTGGCGGTGATGTTCGCCCTGCTGCTGATCGAGCAATGGCCGCTGACATTCAATATTCTGGCGCTGCCGTTTCTGCTGTTGATTCTGCTGCTGATTTCGGTCGGCGTCAGCCTATTTATTTCCGCGCTCAACGTTTACTACCGCGATTTTATGTACGCGCTGCCTTTCGTGATCCAGGTCTGGATGTATGCCTCGCCCGTCGTTTATTCAGGCGACCTCATCCCCAATCTGGTGAAACCGTTTTTCGCCATTAACCCCCTCGTCGGCATCATCGACGCTTTTCGCTGGTCACTGCTGGGAACGGGCGAATTTCCGGCGGTATCGCTCGCGGTGTCGCTGGTCGTAGGCGTTGTGCTGTTCGTCGCGGGTGGGCTGGTTTTCCAGCGTGTCGAGCAGAATTTCGCGGATGTGATCTGATGAGTGATATTGCCATCCGCGCTGAAAATTTAAGCAAATCGTATAAGATTGCTCACTCGACCGGGCGTAGTAGTTATCGCACGCTTCAGGAAGAACTCATAGGTCTAGTCAAGCGCCCATTCAACCGGAACGCCGCCGAAAGTCGGCGCGAAACCTTCTGGGCGCTCAAAGACATCTCGTTCGAGGTTAAGCACGGCGAAGTGCTGGGCATCATTGGGCGCAATGGTGCGGGAAAAAGCACGCTGCTCAAGATTCTCTCGCGCATCACCAAGCCCACCAGCGGGCGGGCTGATATTTACGGGCGCGTCGGCTCGCTGTTGGAAGTCGGCACGGGCTTTCATCCCGAACTGACTGGACGCGAAAATATCTACCTCAATGGGGCGGTGCTGGGCATGACCCGACGCGACATTCAGAAGCATTTCGACGAAATTGTGGCCTTTGCCGAAGTCGAGCAGTTCCTCGATACGCCAGTCAAGCGCTACAGCAGCGGCATGTATATGCGCCTTGCTTTCGCGGTCGCCGCACACCTGGAACCGGAAGTGCTGGTGGTCGATGAAGTGCTGGCGGTCGGTGATGCCAAATTTCAGGAAAAATGCCTGGGCAAGATGAGCGATGTCGCCAAAAGCGGACGAACCGTCTTGTTTGTCAGCCACAATATGGGAGCAATCATTGCCCTGTGTCGTCGTGGTATTGTTCTGGAAAATGGAACTATAGCATTCAGTGGTGAAATCTCCCGCGCTGTCGCTCATTATCTCAATTCTGCGGAACTCTCCGGGGTGATCGAGCGCCCCGAACCTGCGCTGCCGGGCAAACTGCATATTCAGCGTGTCAGCCTGCTCAAAGATTTATCGCTTTCAAATTCTTTCACCAATTCGGAAACTCTGACCCTCCGTGTCGAATGTCGCGTTTACCAACTTATTCGTGAAGCGCAGATCGCCTTCGACTTCAGCGTTGGCGCGGGAGAATGTTTATTTTCCAGCACGAGTCAGGATTTCAGCGGAGAAAAAGGCGAGTTAGCCCCCGGCGACTACATATTTGAGTGTCCGATCAACCTGAAGATGTTCCGGCAGGGACAATATACCATCACTGTCGCATCCTCAGTGCCGAATGTCGAAATGCTCGACCTTGTTCCACAACCGCTGATCTTTGAAATCTTCGATGACTCCAGTCCGATTCTTCGCTTGGGGCAGGAAAGGCGCGGTATGATTGTGCCCAATTTCGAATGGAACGTAGTCACTCATGCCGCGCAAACTGCAACGCTGGACTGATGATGATTTCTGTTGACGAGGCTGTCCTCCAATTTCGTGCCGACCCCCAAATGGCTGGCCTGGTGCGCGATGCCTATCTGGATCGCGATGTACTGGCGGCGGGAAAGCGCTTTCTCGGCTCGGCTGAATTTGCCGAGGTCAAGCAGCGGCTGGGCGAACACTGGCGCAACGGCATTGTGGTCGATCTTGGCGCAGGAACGGGAATTGCCTCGTATGCCTTCGCGCAAAGCGGCGCTCAGAAGGTTTACGCTGTCGAACCTGATCCCAGCGATGAAGTGGGACGCGGCGCGATCCTACGCTTGCCCCAAAATCTACCAATTGAGGTTATCGGGGCGTTTGGCGAAAAAATTCCGCTGCCAGATTCCAGCGTCGATGTCGTTTACACGCGGCAGGTACTTCACCACATTCAGGATTTACCGACGGCGCTGGCAGAATGTTGGCGTATCCTCAAACCGGGTGGGTTATTCCTCGCCTGCCGCGAACACGTCGTCGATGATGCGGCACAAAAACAGATTTTCCTGCAAAATCACCCCATGCATCAACGGGCAGGCAACGAAAATGCCTACGCTCTGCCCGAATATATCCAGGCTATACGTGATGCTGGATTTGAGCGTATCACTGTACTTTCCCCTTGGGACACGCTGATCAATGCCTTCCCTGAAGTGCGTTCCGTCCAGGAAATCGAGCATATTCATGTCCAATGGCTGCGCGGCAAATTCGGCTATCCCGGCTACATACTCAGCTTCATTCCGGGCGCAAACGCACTGGTTCGCCGGCGCTTCAACTCGCTTCGCAAGCCAGGGCGCATGTTCACCTTTTTAGCAATCAAATAGCTGGACGATCTCTCTCGTGCCTTCACCGGATGTTCTCGTATACAGCCATGAATGGCATGTGAATCGCAGCGGCGCATTCCTTGATTTGGTCGTCCATCCGCTTCAGCTTTACGCGAATGTTGATCATCAAGCGTGGCAGGACGAAACCGCTCTGAAAGTGTCAGCGGCTCCGGTTCTGGTCTTTTGTCAAATTTTGCCGCCGCCGCCCTGGTTGGCACAGCAGCGCGCCAGAGTGGTCTGGATCCCCATGTGGGATGAGGTGCGAAATCGTCCGCAGACGTGGTGGAATCAGCTTCCGAAGTCGCTGCGGATTATCGCTTTCTCAGAAGCGGTCGCCCAGCGCGCCCGCGCAGCAAACCTGCCTGTATTTGAAATCCAGTACTTCAAAAATCCTGCTGATTTTACGCCCGCAAAATGGGACGGACAGCGCACCCTCTTTTACTGGAATCGGCGCGGCATGATCAGCCCGCAGTTTCTCGAAAAATTCTGCGCGGTGCTGAAAATCAACCGTGTATTGTTTCGCGCAGACATCGATCCTTACGTAGACGAACGCGCACACTATACGCTGCCCACTCGCATCGGGAACACAGTGGTCGAGACAATTGAAGTGACAGAGTCGCGTGATGCCTTCTGGAAACTACTTGAGCCTGCAAACATTGTGATTGCCCCCCGTCTGTACGAAGGTGCGGGGATGGTCTTTCTGGAGCAAATGGCGCGCGGCTGTGCCGTCTTCGCGAATGATGCTCCCACTATGAACGAATATATCGAGCAGGGCATCAACGGGGTGTTGTTTCGGCGTGGCTGGTCGCCGACCAGAGCGCGCAACGCGATTTTATGGCGACTGGCACAACGAGGACTGCGCATCGATGCGCCGTTCACTTTTCTGCTGCCAGAACGCCAGCATTGGGATCAAATAACGGCGCTTGATCTCAAGCGACTGGGGGAAACGGCGCGTGAGCAGCACAATGCGGGCTATGCGAGATGGCTGGCCCGCCTCCCCGATTATGTTCGCTTTATCCAGGGAAACTGATGCCCGACGGCTTCGATCTAGTCTCATCCATCTGCACAGGTCTGTACAGACGCGATTAGCGAACGAGCAGTTTAGAGGTTGCTGGTGATACGCATCCCGCAGGCCAATCCACAGGCAGCCTACCGCGCTCATCAGGCTGAGATTGATCAGGCTGTGGCGCGTGTCCTCAACAGCGGCAGGTATGTTCTTGACGCAGAGGTCAGAGCTTTCGAAGCAGAATATGCGGCCTGGAATGACCTGCACAGCACGGTTGGCGTCAACAGCGGCACCGACGCATTGGTGCTGGCGCTGCGTGCGCTCGACATCGGCGCGGGTGCTGAAGTCATCACCACGCCTCATACGTCCAGCGCGACCATCGCGGCAGTCGAACTCGCAGGCGCAACTCCGGTGCTGGTTGACATTGATCCGCTCACCTACACGATTGACGTGAACCAGATTGAGGCGGCACTAACAGCACGCACCCGAGCGCTGCTGCCCGTCCACCTTTTCGGCCTCCCTGCCGATCTGGAACCGATCACGATGCTGACAAGAAAGCATCACCTGAAGCTGATTGAGGACTGCGCGCAGGCGCATGGAGCGCGGTTTGCCGGGAAGCGTGTTGGCACATTCGGAGACGTTGCCACCTTCAGTTTCTACCCGACTAAAAACCTCGGCGCGCTCGGTGATGGTGGCGCGGTGGGGATGATGAACCCGGAACTCGAAGCGCGCGTGCGCCAGCTTGCCCAGTACGGCTGGAACCAGCGCTATGTCAGCGACGAACCGGGTATGAATTCGCGCCTGGATGAGCTTCAGGCGGCGATTCTGCGCGTCAAACTGAGGACAGTGGACGTGGATAACGCACGACGCAGGCAGATCGCACGCCGTTACGACGAAGCCCTGCACGCGGTCGTGACTATCCCGACCCTCTTGACAGGACGTGAATCAGTCTATCACCTCTATGTCATCCGCCATCCGGAACGCGAACGACTGCGTACACATCTCGCTGAGCAGGGCATCGGCACCGCCATCCACTACCCCGTGCCGATCCATCTCCAGCCCGCCTATCGCGGTCGTTTGGGAGATGTCGGCAGTTTCCCGCAGGCCGAACGCGCCGCCGATGAAATTCTCTCACTGCCGCTCTATCCTGAACTCAGCGACGCACAGGTGGATCTAGTGATCGAGGCGGTGCTGACCTTCAAATCGTAAGGTACTCGCTCGCCTTAACGAAAAATTTCCGTTCCAGTCGTTCGGCGCAGTGAAGACGTAAGCATTTTGGTCACCGGAGTCTGAAAATAGCTGTCGAACAGCATGGTTGCTGCCAAAACCTTGCGCCCTGTTTTATGATCATGCAGAAAGTGACGTAGTTTCGGTCTGGCCTCGTCGTATTTTTTATCGAGCCACAGATTCTTGGTCTTCCACCAATCGAGGACGTTAAAGGCTTCGCCTTTCAGAGACACCAAGTTGTCGGGCAGGTCGGGTTTTTCATACAGGCGGGCCAGAATGACTTCCCAGTCGTTGACAAAGGCGGCACGCTGCGAAATCGTTTTGCTTTCACCGTGCAGGCGATAAGCCGCTCGCTCACCAGGGACGTATTCCAGGTGAAAGCCAGCCAGTGCCGCACGAATCCAGTAGTCGAAGTCCAGCCGGTAATGAAAACCCAGATCGAACAGTCCGATTTTGTCCGTCACAGTGCGTTTCCAGAACGTGCCGGGCTGAGCCAGATCCTGACCGTTCAAAACACACAGCTCAAGGTCAAAGGGTGCCCCTTTGAAGGGCGAAAGCCGCTTCCCGTGCGCATCAACGAAAGAACCATCTCCATACAGCAAATCGACTGTGGGATGCGCAGCAAAATAGTCAACAGCGAAGGCAATCGTTCCAGGAGCTAACAAATCATCCGAATTCAGATAGGTGATAATCTCGCCAGAACTGCGCTGTAGACCTTTATTGATCGCGTCCGGCTGCCCCTTATCGCGCTCGGACACCCAGGTCAGGCGCGGATCCGTATAAGTCTGCAAGACTTCGACTGTTTGATCTTTCGATCCGCCATCCATCACCAGACATTCAAGGTGAGCGTAATTCTGCTGTAGGATGCTGTCTAGCGTTGCGCCAATATACTGCGCCTGGTTGTACGATGGGACGATGACGCTGACCAGAGGCTCCATGTTATGCAGCACCAACAGGATCGCTGACTTTCAATTCTCCCGGTGGCATGTACGTAATGCCCACACCGGGCATTCGCTGGCGCAGACGCTGCATATCGTAGCCTTCAGCCATGTGTAAACGGGCGTCCGGGCGGTTGATGTCGAGCATCGGCGTGTAGAACTGGCGATACTGGCGCGGAAGCCCCTGCATCAATTCATCTTCTCCTTCACTCAGCCAGGTATTGGTCGTCGCGTCGAAAACTTCCCAGTGTCCATCGACTTTGATTTCAAGCCAGGCATGTTCGCCCACGAATTCGACCGTGCGCCAGGTCAGGCCCAGTGCCGTTGCGATTTGGAACTGCGCCCAGGTGTAGGTGCCACAGTGGGCGCGTTCGTCGTTGAGATATTCATCCAAGCTGGCCGGGAATGTCGCGACTTCGCCATAAATGGTGCTGATGTGGACAACATACATGCTGAAGATTCCGGCCAACCGTGTCGGGTTGTCCTCGCGCCACAAGATCGCCAGCCGATCCTTATTCGCGTTGTAGTAATTGGTAATATCGCTCAGGATGTCGGCGTCGCTCGTATCGTCGCCAACAATTTCCTTGAGCGTGGAAACGTCGGGGCCGGGTTCACCGCTAAAAATCAGAGTATATGGGGAAGCCGCATTTGCGGCGGCGGCTGCATATGGCGCGGCCATCACAGCACTCGTTCGTATCTGAAATACGGAGATACCAAGCGAAATGATTGCAACCAAAATGCACACGACAGGCAATAGAGTGTTGCGGTACGCTTTCATCTTCCCCTCCGCCTCAAAAGTGCCAGATTTCCTTGAGCACCACCGGATACGCCTCGACTTTCGCTTTGAGGTTGTCGGATGGCTTCAGCCCATGTTGTAGTAAACGAATACCGTATTTTGTGAAGAGTTCCATGATAAAACTGAATTTAAGCAGCGCCACAGCCGCGCTTTTGCCTCGTTTGCGAAAATAATGGAGTGGGCTGATATGATAGTGGCGCATTCGCAGCAGCGGAAAGCGCGACACAGTGGTCGATTCAAAGTGCTGGATTTGCGCTGCGGGAAAAAACTTAATCTTCCAGCCCGCGTTACGCGCCCGTTCGCAGAAATCCGGCTCTTCCGCGAACATAAACAGGCCGTCGTCCAGCCCGCCAATTTGCGCGTAAACCCCACGCCGAATCAGCAGGCAGCAGCCTTGCAGCCACTCGACTTCCAGCGGATTCGTCGCTGTCCGCAGCCGTTTCCAGTAATGACCGAAGCCCACATAAGGGTAGACATCGACCAGGCCAAAATACTGCCACAAGACGCTGAACGGGGTGTACGCGCCATAGGCCGAAAGCGCCACCTTGCCCTGCGCATCGAGCACGCGCGGCCCCGTAACGCCAACATGCGCGTCGCCTTCCATGAACTCGACCAAGCGTTGCAATGACCCCGGTTCGACCACCACGTCAGGATTCAGCAGCAGCAGATAGTCACCGCCTGCCTGCGCGAGTCCGAGATTGTTCGCGCTGGCAAAGCCCTTATTCTCAGGATTGGCAATCAGGCGCACGTCGGGGTAAGTAGTGCGGATTTTCTCGTCCGTCCCATCCTGCGAATTGTTATCGACCACAATCGTCTCATACGTGAGTGAGCCTACCCCCACCGCGAGACTTTGCAGGCAGGCGTCGAGAATAGCCCCCGGCCTATAGGTGACAATGATGATCGAAAGCTGCATCAGAAGATTACCTCGCGGCCTGGGCGAGTTCGACCGGCGAGCAGTAGATATTCTGGTCGCTGCTCAACTGCTCCGCTCGTTCGATCTGCTCCAGCTTCCCACGGTCATCGATCCGGTAAATCGAATAATTCAGAGCTTTCCAGAAGTCAAAAACCTGCTTCGGAGTCTGGTTAGCGCGGGCGAGGATGCTGGCAGTCACTTCCATAAATACCTGCGGACGATAGTCGCGCAGGAGCTGCTGGCTGCCTTCCAGCACATCCATCTCTGCCCCCTCCACGTCGATTTTCATCACGTTGACGCGCGTAAGTTGGCGCTCGGTCACGTAGTCATCAAGGCAAATCGCCTGCACCGTTTCGGCATCGGTTTCCCACGCGGCATCGGGATAGGCTGAAATCGCGCCGGTGTTATAGGTGCGCGGCGCGTAGATTGTCAGGTCGAACTTCCGATTTGAAACCGCATTCTTGTTGGGTGTGACGTTTTTGAAGTGGTTGATCTCAATATTCGCCAGCAAACGCTGGTAATTGTCCTTCGCTGGCTCAAATACGTGAACCGATCCCTGGGGGGCGCGTTTCGCCGCCAGCAGTGAGATTTGCCCAACATTCCCGCCCACATCGAACACCGTATCATCCGGCTTAATCACACTTTTGAAGAAGATCACTTCCCCGCGATCTCGTCCATCCATGCCAAAAAAATACAAATTCGCTTCCAGAAGTTTGGTCAGGCGTACCCAGATTTTGAGATCGTCGTCATAGACCGTCAGGATCGGTTCGGCGCTGCACAGGCGGCGATAAGCTGCAATCGCGTAGTCCAGCAGGAACAGCGAGAAATTTTCCAGCGCAGGAATCGCGAAGCAAAAGCGGATCACTTTTTGAGCAAGCACACGCGTTGCGCAAAGGAACATGATCCCTCCTTTATTTTTCTAGTTCTGCCAACAAACAGGATAGAATACCGTGAATCCTTTGTTACTCTGAGGTGTCACTTGCTGTCGTCGCGTAAGCATATCTGCTTTTTGTCTCTGGCGATGCCGATCCAGAATGATCCCCGCACTGGACGGCAAATCGAATATCTTGCCCCTCACTATGATATAACCGTTATCAGCTTCGGCGCGCTGCCACCTTCATGGAGGAATGTTACCCTGAGGCCGGTTTCGCTCGCGACTTCGAATCTGCGCCACGTCCTTGAAATGCTGCTGCTCCTGCTCGGCAGGCTAATTCCCACCTTCTACGAGGTCTACTTCTGGTCACGTCCGCGCTATCGTCAGTGCCTCAACCACGCCCTTGCCAGCAAGGCCGATGTGTATCATGCCAGCGATTGGGCGATGCTGCCGATTGCTGTCCGCGCCGCGCAGGCCAATCACGCAAAGGTCGTCTTCGACATTGATGAATACTGGCCGCTATTTGAGGAAAGCAATCGACTCTGGCGGCTGTTTTTCGCACCCTTCGTTCGCTACATCTTTGCGCGTTATTCCCGCTTTGTCGATGCGGCGATCACCGTGTCCCCGGCCTTTGTCACACGCTACCAGGACGAGTATCAACTTGACTGCCTGCTGGTCTACAATGTGCCAGAATATGTCGAAATCCCCGCGCATCCTATCGATCCCGATCATATCCGCCTGATCCATCACGGCGCGGCGCAGCCAGATCGTCTGCTCGAACGGCTCGTCGAAGCGGTGGCGCTGCTCGAACCCCGTTTCAGCCTCTACTTCCTGCTGGGTGACGCGAATCCCGGCTACGTCAACGGTCTTAAACAGCTTGCGGATCAGGTCGCGCCGGGGCGGGTCAGCTTTTTACCAACGGTTCAGTATCATCAGGTCGTCCAGACGATTGCTCACTATGATATTGAACTGTGCTATATGGCTCCAACCACCTATACCTGGCTGATGACGCTGCCGAATAAACTGTTCGAGTCGATGATGGCAGGGCTGGGCGTGCTGGTTGCACCGTCGCCAGCAATGGCGGAGGTCGTCCGGCAATACGGCTCAGGCTGGGTCGCTGACGGCTTCGAAGCACCGGACATTGCCGCCACCCTTAACGCCATCACGCTTGATGACCTCGCCATCAAGCAGGCCGCCGCCCGTGAAGCCGCCAAAACGCTCAATGCCGAGCACGAACTCGGCAAAGTGGTCGCCCTTTATCAGCGGCTGTTTGACGATGCTGATCCGGCTGCCGTCGTTCGCTGAACCCGTGTGTACACAGCTTCCAAGTGCGCTATCACAGCGGATTCGCCGAAACGCTCGACGCAGCCTGCGCGAATATTTTCTGCATCGTAGTCAGCAAAGTGATTGCGCAGGGTTTGCAGTGCATTGCCTAACGCCTGCACATCCTCCGTCGGAATCAACAGGCCGTCTTCCGGGCGCACAAAGCTCTCTGGCCCACCGGATCGAGTCGCAATCACGGGCTTACCGCAGGCCATCGCCTCGACCAGCGTCACCCCAAACGATTCGACCAGACTGCACGACACCAGCGCATGACAGTGCCGCAGTTCTGCGCGTACCTGTTCCCGGCTCAGCCGACCGAGGAATTCCACCTGTTCGCCAATCCCCAGTTCGGCCACCTGCTGTTCAAGTTTGGGACGGGTTGCACCCTCGCCACCCACGCGCAGACAGACGTGCTGCCCCTTGAACTGTGCCGCGAAGGCTTCTAACAGCAGCGCCTGGCGTTTGCGTGTTTCCAGCGTACCAATCACTGCGAATGTAAAATCCGCACTGAGTGCTGCCGTGTCAGGCGTGAAGAATTCCGTATCGACAATATTCCCCAGCACTTCAATCGGCTGTTCTGGCGCGTAGGACTGCATTGCGGCTGCAAGTGCCTCGCTGACGGCAAGCCGCGCATCCAACAGGCGCAGGGTTGAACGAATGATCTGCGGCTGACCGGGGAAAATAATCAGCCCTTCCATATAGCTGGTCGAATGTTCGGTCAGTACAACCGGAATGCCGTATTTCTGCCCGATGCGCGTCGCCAGATAGCCGCCGTAAAAAATATTGTGTGCGTGAATGACATCCGGCTTCCCTTGCTCGGCGCAGTATTGTTCGAACGCGCGAAACCCTGCCTGCCTGATCAGCAGCGCAACCAGCGGCGGCAGCGGTCGCGGAAACCAGCCCCAGTGCATTCGGTACACTGGAAACTCGGTGAAATAGTCTTCGCGCGAAGTCCGCGCCGCGTTTTTGAAACCAACTCGCTTGAGATAAGCGCGCGTCACATCCAGACGCGGCGTCACCAGTACCCCAACCTGATGCCCTGCTTTTTGCAACGCCCGCGCCTGCTCGTGAAAAAAAATTCCCGTGACCGGACGCTCCGGGCTGGGATAATACGACGGAACGATCAAAACGTGCATAAGGTCATGTCCTGACAAGGCTGAAAACCTGACCCTATCATAGAAACGTTAGGTCGCAAAATCGAGAGGATCGCGCTCACGGTTGAACCGCCGCCCGCAGCTTCGCCAGCACATCGGCATCGTTCAGCAGATGCAGCAGCGCCAGATCATCTTCGCTGTAGCCGACCTGCGGCAGAAACTGGCGCGGGATCGCCAACTGCAAATACTGAATGTAGGCGATGTTTGCTCCCAGCTCCCAATCGCTGCCCGTCGGCCCGATCTCCAGCGCAATGTGCGCCGCTGCCAGCTCCTGATCGAAATTGTCGGGATTGAGGAGCGCGCTGCTCAGATGCACCCACGCGCGATCATTAGGTGAGAAGACGGCATTCTGTGCCGCCTGCAACTCCGCCTGCGCGCCCGCCCCATTCCCCGCTGCCTGCGCCAGCAGTGCAGACAGCGCGTGGTAAGCGCTGTAATTGAGCGTATGCGTGGAGTCTGCTTCCCACGTCAGGCGCGCGCCTGACACATCCCCACTTTCAAGCAGCCGCAGCGCCCCAGAAAAGACATTGCCCACTGTGTCACTGCTGCGCAGAGAACGCCGCAGCGCCGACTCGTCCCAGCCCGCGATCAGGGCGATGTCAGAATTGAGCGTGATGGCTGCCTGATAGGCGCTGCGCGCCGCCTCGGTTCGGCCTGCGGCTTCGGCATAGACCCCTGCCCGGTACACCAGCGACCAGCTTTGCGGAGCGAGTGCAACCGCCTGCTGCATGGCGTCGGCAGCTTCACCCAGGTTGCCCGACGCCTCATCGAGCGCGGCGAGATTCGCCCAGCCTGCTGCATACGTCGGCTCCAGCGCGACGTAACGCCTGAAGCTGTTCGCACCGTCCTGCGCAGCCTGTGGATCGCCAGCCGCTGACGCTAAGCCGAGCAGAAATCCACGCTCCTCATCATTAATCGCCAGCGCAGGGTCAGATTGGGCGATTATCTGCAAGCGGTCGGCTGCCGCGCGATAATCCCCCATAGCAATGCCTTCGCTGAGCGCTGCCACGTAGGCGTGGTAGTTCATCGCGCTCCACAATCCGGTCAGCACCAGCACGATCCCGCCTACGGCTATCAGAACAGGCAGCGCACGCTCCCATCTTGCCAAAAGCGCCTTCAATGCAGCATTCCTCTGTGCAGGAAGCACTTTAGTTTCCTGCGCGGGCAGCGCCAGCACCAACAGCCCCAGCGTGACCAGTGCCAACGCTGGCATCATCGCCGGGACGTCAAACATCTGGTGCGCAACGAAGCCCGCGAAAGCGGCGATGCCCATCACGGCGATTGAATCAGCGGGACGACGCAGCGCTCGCAGCGCGACCCAGGCCGTCAGTACCAGCGCGAGCAGCCCGACGATCCCCAGTTCGGCGGCGACGTGGAGAATGATATTGTGAGCGTGGCTGTGTGGTTCGAGCGGGGGCAGCGAATTGAGCTTAGACAAGCCCGCGCCAAAAGTGAACAGCCCCGTCCCGGTGAGCGGCTTTTCGGCGAACAGGCGCAGCGCCGTCTCGTAAATCCAGGTGCGCACGTCGAGGCCGCGCCCGCCGATGCCGAAGGTCTGGATGATGACGTAAACCCCCGCCAGTGCCGCCGCCAGCGCGATCAGGATCAGCAGTGCCCGCAGCGGACGATTGAGCCGCGCCCACCAGCGACGCAGCGGCAGACTCAAGGCCGCCCAGACCACCAGCGCAACCACGCCGCCAATCCAGCCGCCGCGCGAGAAACTCAGCCCCAGCAGGATGACCACTGCCAGCCCGTAAACCAGCAGCAGCATCCGCGTCAGCGGATTGCGCAACCCTTTCAGCTGCCCGGCGATGAGGGGCAGCAGCAGCACCAGCAGCGCGCCAAGGCTGTTGGCGTTGCCGAGCGTCCCGACCGGGCGCGGCAGCGGCAGGCCGCTGGTCAGCGCCAATTCGACCTGCGCATAGCCGACAAAGACCACCGGCACACCGGCGATCAGCAGCGCATCGACCAGCCACTCACGGCGCAGCCCCCGATTGGCGAATACGTCCTGCAAGACGTACCAGACAGCGATATAAAGGCCGACGTACCACAAGCCAATCGAAATGCGCCGCCACGAGTCGAGATTACCCAACAGCGAGAGAGCAAACGCCACTATCCAGATCGGCATGACCCAGTCGAGCGCAGTCGCGTACCAGTGCCAGCCCGCGCGCCAGCGCACGCCGAGCCAGATCAACAGGAGCGCGCTCAGCCCAACCACACTGATCAGGCGCAGGCCAGAATTGAGAATACCGTTAAAGGTCGCACCCACGAGCAGGACGTAGACGACCAGCCCGATGAATAAAATCCGCTTAAGCGATGTGCGCACAGGCTTAACTCCCAGCGAGCCGCGTTAGTTGATCGCGGGCATCGATTTCTTCGGGCGCGCGCTCGACAATGGCGCGGTACACATTGAGCGCCTGCTCGGTCATGCCGTCCGCTTCGTAACTCGCCGCCAGATCATACCAGGGCTGCAAAACCGGGCGTCCCGGCCCCGGCGGACGCATCTCTGGCAGCAGGTCAAAGCCCGCCACCCGTCCCGCGAAAATCACGCCCTCGAAATTCTGATCGATGACGCGGGGCGCGACCGCTGCCGCCAAAAAGCGGCGCGCGGCTTCCGGCGAAGCTGCCAGTTTGGCGCGCACTGCATTGGGTGACTCGTTGAGCGTGCCGAGCAGATCCGCCAGCTTCAAATCGCGCAGCGCGCCTTCGGGGTCAATCGTCAGGCGCGCCCGCGCCCGCGAGGCGTAGTAGTCGCCCAGATAACCATCGACCACGTGCAGAGCAAGCGCCCGCGTGAAAGCATCGTTGGCTTTAGCGGGGTCGTTTTCGACCGTCAGCGCGTATTCGCCCACAACCCACCAGTCTTCGGCGGATACCGGAGTCGTCGGGACGAGCGCTGCCACGCTGCCGGGATCGAGCGCCGCTGTGACACGATAACGAAATTCCAGATTGACGGCCTTTATGTAAGCATCAAGCGCCTGCTTACGCAAATCGGTTGCCGTCCAGAAGGTCGAGAGCGGCAGTTTACCGAAATCGAGCGTGAAGAGATAATGCTGATAGGCATCAACGATGGCAGCGTCGGGCGCGGCATGGGTGTCTTCGGCAAGGCGCGCCCAGAGGACAAGCGCGCCGTTGCGGTTGTCGATGTTGATAGCCTGCTGAAGCGCGTCAAGTGCGTGCGCAGAGTCGTTCTCCGCATCACGGCGCACAAACAGCGCCGCCAGATTGATCCAGCCCGTATCCCAAGTGGGTTCGAGTTCGAGCGCGTGCTGATAGTCGGCAATGGCCTGAGTGAAATCGCCGTTCAAGCCTGTCTGGTAAGCCGTTTCGAGCGTATAGAGGCGCAGAGCGGGATCGAGCGCGACAGCCTGCTGGGCCTGCTCTGGCGAGCCATTGACGCCCGCGTTAAAGGCGGCCTGCGCCTGATCGGAACGGAGCATCCCCGCGCCAAAGAGCAGCAGCAGAATCAGGCTGACGACTGCTGCCGGAAGGCTGCCCTTGAGGGCGGGTTCCAGCCGCGAGCGAACAGGCGTGACACAGTAAGCAATCAGCAGCCAGCCGAGCAGCACCAGCGGCAGCCCGGTAAAGGTGTCGAAGAAGCTTTGCACGCCAAAGCCGACGAGCGCGGCGAACGCACCCGCCAGATGCGCCTGCCGCAGCGGTGTTTCCGCGTCGCGCCACTGCTTCCACCACGCCCGCAGCAGCAGTGCGCCGATCAGCAGCGCGATGAGCATGGGGATGACGCCGTTTTCCGCCAGCGAATTGAGGTAGAAGTTATGGGCTGTCCCCAGCCGATTGTCGATGTAGGTGGGGTCACGGTAGAGACGGTACGCCTGCCCGAACAGCCCCGGCCCGACGCCGAAAAACACATGATCGCGCGCAACCTGGAGTGCACCTTTCCATAAATCGAAGCGCAGGAAGTCGCCGGAGGAATGGCCGGGATCGGCGCTGAGGCGGAGGAGCGTCAGGACGCCCACCGCGCCGACGACCAGAAGGCCGATCAGGAGCGGGACGGCATAGCGGCGAACGATCCGCTGCAAGCGGACATCGCGCGCCAGTTGCAAGCCGACGAAGACCAGCGCGCCCGCGCCCAGCGACACCCAACCACCGCGCGATCCGGTCAGGAGCATGACGACCGTCAGCAGCACCGCCAGCAGCGCAAAGCCAACCCTCGTCCCACGCGCCCGTGCCGCTGCGCTCCATGCGCCCGCCAGCACCGCCAGCGGGGCGACGTAGGCCGCCAGCCAGGTGCTCACGCCGAGCGGCACGTAGAGGCGCGGCAGCGTCAGCGGGAAATGCACGTCGCCGATGACACTCGCCCAGCCAATGGTGGATGTGCCGAAGCCCCAGCCGAACCACCACGAAGCCAACTGCATCAGCGCCAGCAGCACGACCAGCGCTGCCAGCAAAAACTGCGTTTCGACGAGCAGCGCTTCCTGCCCACTCTGGAGCAGATCGACCATGACGAAGAACAGGAGCAGATTGGTCAGCGGAAACCAGAGGTTTTCGAGTGCCATGCGCGGGTCGAGGCTCAAGACCGCCGAGACGAACCACAGTCCGACGCCAATGTAGAGGGCGATATTGAGCGGCGTGATGGGCAGGCCGCGCCGCTGGCGCAGGCGCAGAATGAGCCAGACTGCCAGAATCACGGTCGCGAAAAGGTGCTGAAAGACGCGCACCGCGAACAGTTGATAGTAGTAGCTGCCACCGATGAGCAGGAAATAGGTGGCGATGAAGATGAACAGATAGCGTTTCAGCCGTGTGCTGATGATCAGTCCCTGATGTCATGCCTGCGCCTAATGCGGCGCGCCAAAATTCAATCTTACGATACTTTGCGACTGGGCGGCTGAACGTTAAGACTTGCCAACGGTGTTGGTCGAGCAGCGGATCGGGCGCACACGTGGGTGCGCCCCTACAAATGCCTCACTCCACTGCCGCCTCGCCTGGATGGCTGTGCTTGACAGCGCTCGCGCCCTCAGGCTAGGATCGGGGGACGTTACTGTAACGTAGAATAACGTTACGCGAAAATATTTGTGAGGAGAGTGATTGATGTTTCGAAAATTGCCGCGTTCCCTGCGTTATCTCCCGTTAATCGCTGTCGCGCTGATCCCATTGACGTTCGCTGCCAACGCTCAATCCGCGTCCACGCTGCGCGACCTCGCCGATCAAAATCACATTCGCATCGGTGCAGCCGTCTACAGTACGCACCTTGACGATCTGCTGTTCGCGGAAACGCTGCGACGCGAATTCAACCTGATTACGCCGGAGAACGAGGCCAAGTTCTGCGAAATTCAGCCGCAGCGCGGGAAATTCAATTTCACAGGCTTTGACCGGATTGTCGCCTTCGCGGAGGCCAACGACATGATCATTCACGGGCATAATCTGCTCTGGCACCAATGCCTGCCCGCCTGGGTGA
The DNA here is from genome assembly GCA_034432495.1 of Anaerolineae bacterium. Taxonomy (GTDB): domain Bacteria; phylum Chloroflexota; class Anaerolineae; order Aggregatilineales; family Phototrophicaceae; genus Flexifilum. The sequence continues at coordinate 73,315 of DAOUCB010000120.1, forward strand.
GCAGCGGACATTTCAGCCGCGACGAGGCGATCCAGATTTTGCACGATCACATTTTCACGCTGCTGGGGCGCTATCGCGGGCGCGTGCCGATGTGGGATGTGGTCAACGAAGCCTTTGACGACAGCAGCGGCAAGCTGCGCAACACCCCCTGGCGCGAGATGATTGGCGACGATTACGTGGAAATCGCCTTCCGCATCGCGCACGAGGCCGACCCGGACGCGCTGCTGTTCTACAACGATTACAGCGCCGAGGCGATGACGGGCAAGGCGAACAGTATTTACGCGATGGCGGAGGATTTTGTCAAGCGGGGTGTGCCGATTAACGGGATCGGATTGCAGGCACATTTCTCGCTGGGCGGGGTGAACGCGCTTTCGATTGCGCAGAACATGAAGCGGCTGGGCGATCTCGGCTTGCAGGTGCAGATCACGGAGATGGACGACCGTTTTGAGGGAGAACCGAGCGCCGAAAAGCTGCAAAAACAGGCTGACGATTACCGCCAGTTGATGCAAGTGTGCCTGGAGCACAGCAACTGCACCGCCTTCATTACGTGGGGGGTGAGCGACAACTATACCTGGCTGCGCGATCCGAACCTGGGTTTTTACAAGAATCCGCTGGTGGAGCCGCTGCTGTTTGACGACCAGTCGCAGCCGAAACCCGCCTATCAGGCGCTGATTGACGTGCTGACGGAACATGCCAGCGGATCATAAGGGCGAATCGCGCTCGCTACCGGATGAGGCACGTTGTTCCCTTCCGGATGACGGGCGATTTACTCCGTTGTTCTCTTCCGGTGTGATCCGGTCGCGTGGGCGAGGGAAGATTACGCGACCGGATTAGAGATAGGACTGAGGACTGAGCAAAAACAGTTCAAAGTTAAAAGTAAAAGCAGTAATGAGTAATGAGTGATGAGTAAAACAGGACTGATAGACAACCGATATAGACACTGCCTGATTTTGGTGGCTTGGAAACAAGGCGCAGCACGCTGCGCCCCTACAAGAACCAGGGCAGACACACGGGTCTGCCCCTACAGATTAGGCTGTATCTATTTGGGTCATCTATGAGTAAAAGATAGAAAAGACAAATACGCGAACGCAAAGACGCAAAGAAAGAAGGGCATGGCATCGCCATGCCCCTACGAAAACACTCCGGTGAGATCGGTGAATAGCCTGAAGTAGAAGCAAAGAAGTTACATAGGATAAAAATCGGGCGAGGCGTGCCTCGCCCCTACACAAGAACCGCGCTGTTTGTGTGGCTGTCCTTAGCGTTTGTCGCGCTGTTCGGGGATGCCGGGGACGTAATAGTGCTTGATGGCCTTGTAGTATTCGAGCGGGTGTTCGGGCTTCTGGTAATGATCAGGGATCGGCAGGCCGGAGAAGGTCTGGAAGTAGAGCAGGCAGGCATCGCGCCACCAACGGGCGTCTTTCTCCTGAATACGCAGCAGGGCGCGGACGTGCTCAAAACGGGCGGCGTCCACGTACTGCGCCAGCGCATCCCAGACGACCTGCATGGTGCGCACCGACTGGAGGCCGCTGGTGTAGTGGAAACAGAGTTCGTCCCAGAGCGTGCGACCGGACTGCATAGGATAATCCCAGCGGACGTGGTGAAACCAGAGGAGCAGATTTTCCGGGCAAGTGTTGATGTCAGCGACCAGATCGCGGAAGGGCGGGCAGTACTGGCTGATGGCGTTCGTCCCGGTTGAGGTACGGTTGCAGCCAATGCCCTGAGTATCGGCGCAGTGATAGTAAATCGACTGCCAGTCGGCGCGCCCATAGTCGATCCAGGGAGCAGGCCCGTAATGATGATGGGCTTCCATGAGGTGAGCGAGGCCGAGCGGCGTCATATAATCGACAACCGCTTCGCGGGACTGCATCATGATCCATTTGGCCTGCTCGATGAAGTCGGCGTTGTTGGTGAAGGTCAGGCGCAGCCATTCGTCTGCGATTTGCTCGGAGGTGAGATCGTGATCCCAGGCCAGCCGCCCGAAGGCGTACCAGTTGGCGGCGGCGAAGGGATGTCCGCACCAGTTGCGGTCGTCGCCGATGTTGGCGACCCCTGCCATGCCTGACAGCGACCCCACCCCCGACCCCTCCCCGAATTCAGGGAGGGGAGAAGACAAAAACGGAACGTTGGGAATCGTACCTGCATCAGAGGAATTGTAAGCAAGTGAGCCGTCGATGACGCGGGCGACGGTCGAGCCTGCGCCCGCGCAACCCGTGTCGGCGTCTAGGACTTCTTTGTACATGGGCGCGAGGTAGGCCAAATGCGTCCCCTGACCGAGATATTCCTGCGTGATCTGGACTTCGAGCATCAATGGCGTTTTGGGCATCGCGCCGAAGATCGGGTGATAGGGTTCGCGCGGCATGAAATCAATCGCGCCGTTCTTGACCTGCAACAAGGCGTTCGGAGCAAACTGCCCATCCAGCGGGACGAGTTCGTTATAGGCCTGCTTGTGACGGTCTTCGGCGTCCTCGTGGGTGTAGACGAAGGCGCGCCAGATACACAATCCGCCGTGCGGGGCGAGGGCGTTCGCCAGCAGATTCGCGCCGTCGGCCTGCGTGCGCCCGTAATCGCCCGGCCCCGGCTGACCTTCGGAGTTGGCCTTGACGACAAAGCCGCCAAAGTCGGGGATGAGGGCGTAAATCTCGTCGGCTTTGGCGTTCCACCAGGCGATCACCGCCGGATCGAGGGGGTCGGCGGTGGGGAGATTGCCGATTTCGATGGGGGCGCTGAAACGGGCAGTCAGGTAGACGCGCAGTCCGTAGGGGCGAAAGACGTTCGCCAGCGCCGCCACCTTTTCGAGATACTGTGGCGTCAAAATGAGGGCGTTGGCGTTGACGTTGGTCAGCACCGTGCCGTTGATGCCGACCGAGACGCAGGCGCGGGCGTAATCGATGTAGCGCGGCGACAGATAATCGGGGAGCTTGTGCCAGTCCCAAAGCGAATGTCCGGCGTAGCCGCGCTCAATTGTGCCGTCGAGGTTGTCCCAGTGATTGAGGATACGGTGCTGGATTTTGGGGGCGCTGGTGAGCGGAAAATCGAGCGGCTGGTGCATTTGCAAGTGGCGCAGGAAGGCAAAAATGCCGTAGAGGATGCCGATGTCGTGATTGGCGAGCGTCTGGATGACGCCCTCAAAGCGGGTAATGAGATAGCCTTCTGCACCAATCGGTGGCTGCCAACGGTCGGTTTTGGGCGGCGGCAGATGTTCGGCTGACCAGAAGGTGAGCGTTCCCGGTGTGTTGGCGTGATTCGTCAACGAGATTGGCTGACCGAGTAAGCCGCTGAGGCCGCACAGCAATTCATCGCGGGCGGCGATCAGCGTGGGGGTAGTCGCTGGAAAGAAGATCTGCTGGATGGCGGCGCGATATTCGGCGAGGCGGTCGGGATCGGCGATCAGGCGGTAGCGGAGCCAGAGATCGTAGCCGTCTTCGTTGGGTAAAGGTGAGGGCATATGCATTTCCCCGCCCGACCCTCAAAGGGTCGGGCTATGAATTCAAGCCCCCTGAAGGAGGCTATTAGAGAGTCTGCTTTGGGAACTTTAAGCCTATAGCGATGATAGCGCTAATCCATTTATCGCTGAAAAATAAAATCAGACCTCACCCCCGCCCCCTCTCCGTGCAACCAAAAGCAGGTTGCGTGCGACCAAGTGCGGGTCGCACGGGAGAGGGGAGAAAGACGGGCGAGGCGTGAGCGTATTTCAGAATTGGCAGTCTGTACAAAATGACCCCACCTCTGCTGACCAAGAACGAGTCAGCTTCCCCTCCCCGAATTCAAGGAGGGGGAGACAAGCAGGGGCGCACGTGCAAACAAGTTTGCCTGGGTGCGCCCCTACAGACGCCTGCCGTCTGATAATCGGATTGGCAAGAAATACCATTCTGAAATAGCCTCATGCCTCGCCCCTACAGCGGGATGAGCAAGGCATTATTCGCTGAAAAAGACTTTGGTGGCGCTGATGTCGGTTTTTGCGCCGATGATTTCGAATGCACCCGTGCAGTGAATGTCCTGCGACGAACTGCCAACCATGACTTCGACGGTTCCCGGCTCGACGACGAAGCAATTGTCGAGGTCGTAGAAGCCGAGTTGATTGACGGCCAGCCTGAGGGTCACAGTCCGGGTTTCGCCCGCGTCGAGCGTGACGCGCTGGAAGGCTTTGAGTTCCTTGATGGGACGGGTGATGCCGGTGACGGTCTGGTGGATGTACAACTGGACGACTTCATCGCCTGCCTGCCCGCCGACGTTGGTCAGATCGACGCTGATCGACACGGTTTCGCCCGCTGTGGCGCTGGCGGGGTCAATGCGCAGATTGGCAAAGGCGAAGTTCGTGTAGCTGAGACCGAAGCCGAAGGGATAGAGCGGCGAGACGGGCGTTTCGACGTAATCGATTTTCCAGTTGGAGCGCCCGCCCGAAGGTCGATGCCCGTAGAAAATCGGGATTTGACCGACGGCGCGCGGAAAGGTCATGGGCAGCTTGCCGCCGGGGTTGACATCGCCAAAGAGGACGTCAGCGATAGCGTGCGCGCCTTCCTCGGACGGGAACCAGGCTTCGAGGATAACGGGGACGTTGTCGGCGATGTCGCCGAGGCTGACGGGACGTCCGTTGACGAGGACGAGCACGACGGGCGTGCCGGTGGCGTAGATCGCCCGCACAAGATCGGCTTGCACACCGGGCAGATCGAGGATGGCGCGGTCGCGGGCTTCGCCGCTGGTACAGTCGTCGGTCAGACCGCCCTTGTCGCCGACGACGACGATGGCGATCTCGGACTGGACGGCGGCGACCACTGCTTCGGCGAAGCCTTCGGTCGTGCCGCCGATGATCTCGCAGCCTTTGGCGTAACGGATTTGCGTGGCGGGGCTGACCTGAGCGCGCACGGCGTCGAGCACGCTGACGGCGCTGATGAAATCGCTGGCGTCGGCAAAAACATCCGGTACGGGCGAGTTGAAGGCGTTGTGGTGCTTCATCTCGCGCAGGGTTTCGACGTGGGCGGGATAAGCGTAATCGCCAAAGAGGTTGCGCACGCTGTCGGCGTTGGGGCCGATGACAGCCAGCGAGCCGATGTCTTTCTTCAACGGCAGCAGATTACCGTCATTTTTGAGCAGGACGAGCGACTGCTGGGCGATTTTGCGCGCCAACTGACGGTCGGCGGGGGTGTCAAAGGCGACGACGGAGGCATCGACGTAAGGGTTGGCAAACAGGTCGAGCGCGAACTTTTGCAGGAGCACGCGGCGCACGGAGAGATCGACCAGTTCGAGCGGGATGCTGCCGGACTCGACCGCCTCGCGGAGCGGATCGCCATAGCTGTCGGTGAAAGGAAGTTCGACATCCAGACCGGCGTCGAGGGCGACGTGGGCGGCATCGGCTTTGCTGCGGGTGACGTGATGATAGGTCATCAACTGGGTGATGGCGAAATAATCCGAGACGACCGTGCCATCGAAGCCCCACTCGTCGCGCAGAATCTCGGTGAGCAGTTCGCGGGATGCGCCGCAAGGCACGCCGTCGAGTTCATGATACCCGTTCATCATCGAGGCGAGTTTGGTTTCGCGGACGGCGGCTTCGAAAGGGTAGAGATAAACTTCGCGCAGTTCACGCCAGCTAAAGTGCGGCGGTGCCCAGTTCAAGCCGCCCTCCGACATGGCGTAGCCGACGAAATGCTTGCCAGTCGCGATCACGCCGTCGGCGAACGACTTGCCCTGAATGCCCTTGACGTAGGCGCTGCCGAGCCGCGCCACAAGATAAGGGTCTTCGCCGAAGCTTTCCTCGACGCGCCCCCAGCGTGGATCGCGGGCAATGTCGAGCACCGGGGCGAGCGCCTGATGCGCGCCGACTGAACGCATCTGCGCGCGAATGACGTCCGCCATCGCTTCGACGAGTTCGGGCTGCCAGGTGCTGGCAACGCCAATCGCCTGCGGAAAGACGGTCGCGCCTTTTGCCATGTAGCCGGAGCAGCATTCCTCATGAATGACTGCCGGAATGCCGAGGCGCGTGTTTTCGACGAGGTGTTTCTGGATGGCGTTGCCGAGCGCAGCGCTCTCTGCCGGGCGGACGTTGCTTGCACCGCCCATGCGCGTGATCTGACCGAGGCCGTGCCTCATGATCCTGCTGGCTTTGTCTGGCGAGAAGTTCAGCCCGTCGAGGAGTTCGTAAATCCAGCAGCTTCCCAACTGCGCGATCTTCTCGTCCAGCGTCATTTCTGCCAGCAGGTGCTCGACACGATCTTCAACTGACCGTGTGTCATCGGTCAGAAACGCACGATCCATTGCCATAACGCTTTGCCTTTAATCGTTTTCAGGAATCACTCGTATGTATTTTTCAAATAACAGCTATCAGCGGTCAGCTAAAAGCAACCTCACCCCCGACCCCTCTCCACTTCGTAGCTGAGGAGAGGACACGTTTTACACGATGATGTGCATTCGGGGAAATTTCTCGCTCGACCCCACCCCCCGACCCCCTCCCCGAATTCAAGGAGGGGGCGAAAAACAAAACCGTTCACGGGAAGATTTTTGGCATTT
>DAOUCB010000121.1:0-10108 GCA_034432495.1 Anaerolineae bacterium
GGATACCGTTCAGCCTCACGTCCACGGAGTTCACCGGTGGGCTTCATCTCTCCGACAGGGTCTCTCCCTCAGAAAGTTCCAAGCTCTCACCGCCTCATTCCTTCTATTCTATGCCTCTAAGATACAAGAAAGGGAGACAAACAAATGCGCGGTCTCTTAGATTGCTTCATAAACATCAAACTTGAGGCCAATTAAGCGTAATAAAAACATTCACCTACACGCTCTGAGTGCTGAGTGCTGAGTAAAAACAGGACTGAGGACTGAGGACTGAGGGTCGAGGACTGAGTAAGTGCCAAAGAATTTGGTGGGTGAGAGGTTGCCGATGCAGGACGCGGACGTTGTCCTGTACCGGCAGTTTTTCACATCTGATGAGAGCAGTGTGATGCTTCGGCGGCTCACAAGCGAAATTGAGTGGAAGCAGGAATCGATTCGGATTGTCGGCAAAAGTATTCCAATCCCACGATTGACGGCATGGTATGGCGACGAAAATATGGTCTACCGCTGGTCGGGGATTACACAGCAGCCAAATCCCTGGACGCCGCTGCTGATAAAGATCAAGCAGGCAGTCGAAACAGCCGCGCAGACGAGTTTTAACAGCGTTTTGCTCAACCAGTATCGCAGCGGACAGGACAGCGTTTCGTGGCACAGCGACGACGAACCGGAACTCGACCCGGTGATCGCCTCGCTGAGTTTCGGCGCAGTGCGGCAGTTCCAGTTCAAGCGAATTGACGACCCTAAAGTTCGGCTGTCGATTGACCTGCCCGATGGCAGTCTGCTAATTATGGGCGGCACGACTCAACAGTACTGGCGGCATCGCATCCCCAAAACGACCCTCGAACAGACGACGCGAATCAACCTGACATTCCGCACGATCCACACCTAACGACTGGGCAATTGGTCAGGGGAGTGTCCGATTTTGTGGCGCGGATTTTTCGGGCTTGGCGTGCCGCGTCCCCACAGAAGACAGGCTGACACACAGGTCAGCCCCAACAAATATCCATTGTTTTCGGCATGGATTGGTCAGTCTCAATTACCCACAATTTCCTATCTAAGTTATACTGAGCGTGAGACTTTTGCGTGGCCCAAGACTGAGAAAATAACGATGGCGGATTTGACCTCTTACGAAATACCAGCCCACGAAGCTCATGGCCTGCCGGTGATGCTGCCCCAGGGTAAGCTGATCGGGCGTGATGTCATCCTGGCGCGGGTATATTCGCAGTTGAAGGAAAACAAGCCGGTTCTGGTCTACGGAGCATCCGGCATCGGCAAAACCGCGCTCGCCGCGACGCTTGCCAGCGCCTACACGGAACTTCCCGGCGGTGTGCTGTGGCTCAACGTCAGCAACACACCCTTCCCCGAACTGCTGGCACGCATCGGACGCGCATTCAACCTCAAGGACATTGCCACCAGCGACAACCCGATCAGCATGGTGAATTCAGCGATGAGCGCGCTGATTGCAGCCAAGCCGCTGGTCGTGCTTGATGGGCAGATCAACGCGCAGGCCGCATCTGAACTGATTATGCGCATTACTGGACGCCTGCCAGTACTGCTGCTGAACGAGCAGGAACTGGCTGGCCCCTGGACAAATGTACCGCTAGGTATTTTAGAGCCGACCGCCGCCGCATCGCTGTTTAAAACACTCGCGCCGGAACAAACCGAAGGCGTCGATGAACTGATGGCAGCGCTGGACGGCATTCCGTTTGCGATCACGGTCGCGGCGGGGGCAATTCGCGCGAAGAAGCAGACGCCAGCGGCTTTTCTGGCAGCGCTGCCCAAACGACCGGGCGTGTCCGCCCCCCTGCTGACACTCACCGCCAGCTTCGGCACGCTGAGCAATCCGCTGCAAGGCTTACTCCTGCTGATGGGCGCGACCTTCCGGGGCGAAGCTTCAACCGAACTGTTCAGTCTGGTTGCCAATGCGCCCGAAGACACAATCACTCAGGCGCTGGGACTGCTGGTGCAGCAGCATCTGGTCGAACGCTTCCAGCGCTACGGCAAAGCCTATTATCGCCTGCCGATGATTACCTACACCTTCGCGCAAACATGGCTGCGTGGTTCGGGACGGCTGGAAGGACTGCAAACCAAAGTCCGCGATGCGGTGCTGGCTTACGCCCGTAAATTCAGCGGCACGCCGGATCGGCTGGCGGCGGAAATGGATAACTTTCTCGCGACAGCGCGCTGGGCTGCCGATCAAGGGGATCGCGATGTCGCCAATCAACTGGCGGTCGCGCTGATGCAGTCGGGCGAGTTCGTCAACGGGCGCGGTTACGTCTATGAACTGCTGCTGCTGCGCCGTCTGGCGGCGAGTTCGACCAACGCCTTCCCGGCTTATGGCGAGACACAGACAGGTCTGCCCTTCCCGCAGGAAGAAGAAGTCGATCTCGAAGACTCGGATGAACTGGAGCCGCTGGACGACGATTCGCAGGTGCTGGATGAGTCCGAAGCGGTCGACTCGGTGGCGCGAACGGTCACGCCGATCCCGGCGGGCGATTTTGAAGACGATTTCGATGACGACGGCGATCATGACGAAGACGATTTCGATGACGAGGATGATCTCGACCTCGAAGAACCGGACGAAGAGGATGAGGACGATTTCGATTCGGAAGTTTACGAAGAAGTCAACGACGGCGAGCCGTCCGTTCCCGAACCGGAACTGACCGACGAAATCGACAAGCTGCGCGCACAGTTGAAGAAGCAAACAGGCAACAAACGCCAGCAGGCGGAAACACTCAGCGCGATTGGCGCGGAACAGGTCAAACGTGGGCAGGAAACCGAAGCGATTTCAACCTATTCCGAGGCGCTGACGGCATACGAAGCGGTCAATGACAACGCGGGGGCGCTGGCAGTACTTGAACCGCTGGCAAGCCTGACCACCAAAACTGACAATTCGCAGGCGGCGGTGCTCCATGCCACACGGGGCGCAAAGCTGGCGGAAGAACTCGGCAACGAGCCAAGTCAAATCAACCTGCTGAGTACGCTTGGCGATGCACGGCAGCAGCTTGGCGAAAGCGACGAGGCCGTGCGCGTGTTCGGTGAAGCGCTCGATCTGGCGCGAACGTCAAGCGACAAGCCGAACGAAGCGATGATCCTATACAAGCTGGGCTACGCGCAGTTGGATAATGGCGATCCGAATACGGCGCTCAAGACGTGGGAAGACGCTTTAACGCTCTTCCGCGAGCAGAACCGGCGCGATTACGAGGGGCGCACGCTGGCAGCGCTGGGAACAGCTTCCGGGGAATTGGAACGCTGGAACGAGGCGATCAAGTTTTACACGTCGGCGCTGCATATCGCGCGGGAACTGAAGGACAGCGAAGAAGAAATGCTGCGCCTGAGCGACCTCGGCTATGCGTCGGTGCAGGGGCATCAACTGGGGCAGGCGGTGCTGCGTTATCGACAGGCGCTGCACCTCGCCTACAAGAGCAATAACCGAGAGAATATCGTCAGCACGACGGTTGATCTGGCGCGGCTGCTGGTGGAGAGTCAGCGTCACCTGAATATCACCGATATGCTGGTTGAGGGGGCGCTCAAGTACGACCCCAGTGACCGTGACCTCAAGCGGCTGAAAGAGCGGATTCAGGACGAGCTGCCGGTCGTGCCGGAGACGATGCAACTGGCGCAGGTGGTGGGGACGGCGCAGGATTACGCCGCCAACGCTTATTCGCTGCTGGAAGATTCGTAGATTTCGCGAAAAAAACTCAAAAAAGGCGGGGCGCAGTTTTCATTATTGCGCCCTGATAATTTCCCCCTTCGGGACAGCACAGGCAAGCCCAAAAGCAACGCAGCTATAACCGAATTCTATCTGGTTTTGATGCGATTCACACCAGAAAACAACGTGATTTATCCACGATTTAAACGCGATTTCGGGCGGCGGACTGGACTCAACTCATGGGAATCCAGAAGCCGAATTTGCTGCCGCTGCCGTATTCGCTTTCGACCCAGACTTCGCCGCCATGCCGTTCGATGATAGTCTTGACGAGACTTAAGCCGAGGCCGCGCCCTTCGACGCCTTCAGAACCCGCCTGCTTGGCGCGATAGAAGGTTTCGAAGATGCGGGGCAAATGCTCTTTGGGGATGCCAATGCCGTCGTCTTCAACATTGAAGTGGAGCACATTTTCCTGTGCGAAGACGCGCACACAGATGCGTCCGCCCTCTGGCGTATACTTGATGGCGTTGCCGATCAGGTTCTCCATCGCTTCGCGGATGAGGACGGCGTTGATGGTGACAGGCGGCACATTTTCGAGATAGCGCTCCAGTTCAATCGTGTGCTGCTTCTGCTCTGCCATTGGGCGAATGTGTTCGAGCGCGGCATCGACCACTTCGCAGAAATCGACTTTCTGATGGAGTTCAAGCGGCGATTTGCGAATCTGCTCGACGCGAAGCAGGTCATCGAGCAAGCCCTGCATCCGTTCGGTGGCGCGCAAAATTGCGGTCAGATATTCCTGCGTGGGCGAGTCTTCGGGCGTGTCGAGCGCGATCAGGCTGCAATAGCCGACGATGAGCGCCAGCGGGCTGCGCAGATCGTGCGAGGCCATCTTGAGCATCTCATCCTTGAAGCGGTTGAGGTCGCGCATAGTGGTGATGTCGCGCAGAATGACCATATAGCCAGCGGTATCCGCGACGGGATGCTCCCAGGCCGAAACGGTGACGAGAAAATCGCGGCGCTGGCGCTCCGAACGCGATTCAAACGACCAGGTTTGCCCGTTCTGGACGGGGTTTTCAAGGACGCTGACAACGCTGTTGAGCATACTATCGACGTGGAGGAAATTGGTGAGCGGCTGACCGATGAGGTTGCCCGTCGGCGTGCCGGAATTGAGCATTCCGACGGCAGCATCATTCGCGAGCAGAATTTCTCCCTGCTCATCGAGCACAAGCAGATAGTCGGGGATAGTGTGGAGGATGGTTTCCAACTGCTGCTGCTGCTGGCGCATCTGGTTGAACAACTGGGCATTACGCACGGCAACGGTGGCCTGGTTGGCGACAATCGTCATCAGGCGCAGGTGGTATTCTGTAAAATGGTTCGGCTCCGGGTAGAGCATGGTGAGAACCGCCAGCACTTCGCCGTTGTAGAGGAAAGGCACACAGAGCGCCGAGCGCGCCTTCGACGTTCCATCCGGGAAGATATACCAGCGATCATCGTCTTTGGTGTCGTAAACAATCGTCCCCTGCTTGTTGCGAAAGACCCAACCCGCAAGTCCTTTATCGAGGACGCGCTGGGCAAAGTGGATCGTCCTGGGCTGATCCTGTTCGGTATCGGGCGTCAGATGTTTGACGAAAATCTGCTGCCAGTCTTCGATATATTCGGGACGCAGGATGAGACTGACTTTGCTCGCGCCGACGGCGTTCGACATCAAATCAATGACGCGCTCCAGGACACGATCCTGATCGAGCACGGTAAGCATCTGCGAAACTTCCGCAAGCAGTTCGAAATCCTCAAGCGAGGGGCGTTGATCGAATTGTGACATTGTTGTGTGTAGGCCCATGTCTCTCTATATCAAGTATCAAACATCAAACATTCTTTAAGTGAAGCACACACACAGCCAAGACACAAGTCAGGATTTTCTAACCTGCTTGAAGAACGTAAAGGCGGGGCAATGGGATGTTGTGGTGCTTTTTCGGACTTTAGTTTTTAGGGGCCGTTTTAATTTGAGGGAAAATGCGGAACTTGAGCGTTTTTAATAACCCCTCTATCCCGGCTGACCGTGCGAACTTCGTTCGCATTGCAGGTCAGCTTCCCTTTCGCGCGAACAAGTTCGCGTTACGCAAGCGTGCGCCCGAACAAGTTCGGGGGGAAAGGGAGAAAAACAGTTCCAGGACGACAATCCTGTAAGAGTGTCGTCCTAGTAAGCGTTCAAGGAGAGCGTAAGGGCGCGTTCAGAGTTCGGCAGGGTTCGCCAGCAGACCCGTCAGCAGCGCGACACAGGCTTCGACGTCGCCGCTGTCCACCGTCTCGCTGTTGGTGTGGACGTAGCGGCAGGGAATTGAGATGCAGCCGCTGGGGACGCCAGCGCGCGCGATTTGAATCCCGGCGGCGTCGGTGGTTCCCATCGTCAGAAGTTCAAGCTGATAAGGGATACTGTCAGCTTCGGCGCGCTTGACCATCCAGTTGCGGACTTGCGGCGGCACGACCAGCCCCGGATCGTTGACCTTGATGGCGGCTCCGCCCCCAAGCCTGATCGCCATTTTGGCATTCTTCGCCATATCGCCGGTACTGGTCACATCGAGAGCAATACCGATGTCAGGATCGACACCATAAGCGGCGGGACGCGCGCCGCGCAGCCCGACTTCTTCCTGCACCGTAAAGACAAAATAAATTTCGTTCGGCGTTTGCTTATTGAGACGCTTCATGGCTTCGAGGGCGACGACACAGCCGATGCGGTCGTCCATCGACTTGGCGATGAGGCGGGTGCCGCGTGTTTCCAGCGGTCGCCAGAAGGCCGCCGGAGCGCCGGGTTTGACGCTGCCATTGCCACTGCCGTCACCCACATCAATGAAGAAGTCGTCGATGTTCTCGGCTTTGGTGCGCCCGCCGCCGAAATAATCGTGCATTCCGATGACGCCCATCGTGCCATCTTCGAAAAAGACGCGGTTGCCGACCATACTGGTATGAAGCAAACCACCGACCGCCGCGAAGCGCAGATAACCGCTGTTCGGTTCGACATAGGTGGTCATGACGCCGATCTCGTCCATGTGGGCGGCGATCATGATTTTCGTGCCGCCGCTGCCAACGCGGCAGATCAGGCTGCCGAGCGGATCGACGGTGATTTCATCGGCATAAGGTTCGGCTTCGGCGCGAATAAGTTCGCGGACGCGGTGTTCATAGCCGGATGGCCCCCAGGCTTCAACCAGTTTCTTGATGAGTTCGTTCACGTTTTACACTCCTAGTGTGTCTTGTAAAACCCTTACCCCGGCTGACCGTGCGAACTTCATTCGCATTACAGGTCTGCTTTCCCTCTTAAGTGGGTAGCTGAGAGCATAACGGGCGAGGCGTGCCTCGCCCCTACATTTACTATGCCCCCAGCCGCGCGGAGAAAGAGAGAACGCATGAGACAAGGGAGTACTGTGTTGCAAAAAAAGCCAGTGTCATTGATTCACAGAGACCCTACCACATTTAGTCCGCGATGGCCTGATAAGCGAGATTACGGAAACGCTCCTGCACCGGGTAAGGTGCAAGCGGCAAGTGCTGAGTCATCATCAGGCCGATGAAATCCTCTGCCGGATCGATCCAGAAATAGGTTTGCGCCGCGCCGCCCCAGCCATACTCGCCAACCGACGACAGGCTGCGCCGCTCACCGAGCGAAGTGGTCACGCGGAAGCCGAGGCCAAAGCCGTGATCGAGCGTGTCTGGCCCGGCCTTGATGGGCATCAGCGACGGCGGCATGTGATTGGCGGTCATCCAGGCGAGCGTTTTGCGGTTGATGAGGCGACCGCCGTCATAGCTGCCCTGATTGAGCAGGCAGGTGCAGAAGGCGAGATAATCCGATAACGTTGAGATCAGCCCGCCCCCGCCCGACGGAATGGTCGTCGGGGTGGTCACGTCACCCAGTCCCCAGACTTCATCCGGTTTGCAGGGAATCGGATCATAGAGCGCCGCCGAAGTGTAAATCTGCGCCAGCCGTGACGCTTTCTCGGCGGGGACGGAGAAACCCGTATCGACCATGCCGAGCGGCTTAAAGATGCGCTCCTCCAGAAAATCCGCCAGCGGCTGATCCGCAACGACCTGAATGATCAGGCCAAGCACATCCACCGCCATGCTGTAACGCCAGCAGGTTCCCGGCTGGAAAAGGAGCGGCAGTTCGGCAAGCCGATCAACGGATTCGCTGAGCAGTTGATTGCGATCCGGTTTCGCCCGTTGAAAGGCAGCCCGGTACAGGTCTTCGACAGGCGAATCGAAGAACCAGCCGTAGCTCAAGCCGGAGGTGTGGGTCAGCAGGTGATAAACGGTCATCACGGGGTCTTGATCGACCAGTTTCAGGCCGAGGACTTCGGCTCCGGCAAAGACTTTGGTCTTCTTAAAGGCTGGGATGAATTTGGAGACCGGGTCGTTGAGGCTGAGCTTGCCTTCCTCAAACAGCATCATAATCGCCACGCTGATAATTGGCTTGGTCATGGAATAGATGCGAAAAAGGGCGTCTTCCTGCATGGGCTTGCCCGCTTCGATGTCCATGAGGCCGAATTTGCCAAGATGGACAACTTTGCCGTGCCGCTGCACCAGCGTCATGATACCGGGGAGCTGATTGTCTTTGACGAAGCCCTGCATCACGGGCGCGATACGGTCGAGCCGTTTGGCGTCCATGCCCGCATCTTCAGGATTGTAAACTTCCATGACCGCCGCCTCTCTAATTCCAGCTTGTGACACCTTCGATGTGGTTGAGTATGGCCTTGATCAAACGCAGACCGTTGTCGTAATCGTCGCGATGCAGGTAGGCCGTCGGGCTGTGGATGTAGCGGCAGGGCATGGCGATCACGGCGGTGGGTACGCCCGCGTTGGAAAGGTGAATCGAGCCGCCGTCGGTGCCTCCGCCAAGCATGGTTTTGTACTGAAAGGGAATGTTCTCGGCTTCGGCAGTGCTGCGGATGAACGCCAGCAGACGCGGATTGACGATCATGCTGCGATCCATGATGGTCAGCGCGGGGCCGCCCTGCACCCGGCAGGTGGGGTTGACGGAAGGATCGTCGTCGCGGTCAAGCATCGGATTGGGCAGGTCGTTGGCGGTCGTGCCTTCGAGGACGAAAGCAACGTCGGGATTGAGCGCCTGCGCCGCGACTTTCGCGCCGCGCAGACCGATCTCCTCCTGTACGGTGAAGGCCGCCAGCACATCGACCGGATAGGGATCACCTTGCAGCACGTCGATCAAGAGGGAACAGCCGACACGGTCATCAAACGACTTGCCGCGCAGCATTCGGTCGCCAATTTCCATGAATTTGCTGTCGAAGGCGACGCGGTCGCCCATTTTGACTTTACCCGCTGCTTCGTCTTTGCTGGATGCGCCGATGTCGATGCGCAGGTTGCTGAGCTTGACGACGTTCTGGTCACGATTGAGGTGGATTGGCGTCCAGATGATGACGCCGTTGACGTCGCCGATGCGGACGCGCAGGCCAGGGAGAATACGGTCGTCGATGCCACCGATGGCGCTAAAGCGGATCAGGCCGTCGCTGTCGAAGCCGCGCACCATGAAGCCGATTTCATCCATGTGCGCCGCGAGCATGACGCGCATTCCACTGGAACCCGTGCCTTTTTTGAGGGCCGTCACGCCGCCCAGCGCGTTGATCTTTATATCGCTGACGTGATCCTTGATCGCCGGGACGATGATTTTGCGAACGGCGTCCTCGCTGCCCGAAACGCCAACCGCTTCGGAAAGCTCTTTTAGAATCATAAG
Organism: Anaerolineae bacterium; assembly: GCA_034432495.1. Taxonomy (GTDB): domain Bacteria; phylum Chloroflexota; class Anaerolineae; order Aggregatilineales; family Phototrophicaceae; genus Flexifilum. The sequence goes on from DAOUCB010000121.1 coordinate 9,378, forward strand.
GTCTCCGTTTTTATGTTAAAAAACTGGCGAGAGTATAGCGTGGCTTCGGCAAAACCACTAAAAATTATTCAAATGGTGGTTCTATGGGTTATGATGCGTGCAAGAATATTATTACGAAAAGGACAGGGGGATGGAACGAAGTCATGCGACCTACCGGGTCGTCATCAGTAATGAACAGCAGTACTCCGTCTGGCCCGCAGGGCGCAAGCTGCCACCAGGCTGGCGAGACACAGGCAAAAATGGAACGAAGGATGAGTGTCTCGCCTATATTCAGGAGGTCTGGACGGACAAGCGTCCTGCCAGCCAGCGCGGTCACACCGATCATTCGGGGTGAGGTGCAATACGGGGCGAGTTTTTGACCCCACCCTTGCTGTCCAAAAGCGGGACAGCTTCCCGAATTCAAGGAGGGGAAACACAAGGGCGAACACGTGGGTTCGCCCCTACAAAACGCCCGCCTCATTTCGACTGGTCGTCTACTCATTGCGAAAGCGCGTCAGGAAATCAGGCGATCTCCATCATGGGCAGCGCCACGTTAGCGACGGGATAACGCCACGCCTGGGCGAAGGTCAAACGGTTGCCGTCGAGGTCAATAATGGTAAAGGCACAGTCGCCCCACAATTCGTGGTGCATGTCGGCGATGAAATAAACTTCGCGCGCCTTGAGCATGGCGTAGAATATTTCGATGTCTATGGTGTCGGGCAGTGTCAGGTAGAGTTCAACGCCACAAATGA
>DAOUCB010000122.1:0-2337 GCA_034432495.1 Anaerolineae bacterium
GGATACCGTTCAGCCTCACGTCCACGGAGTTCACCGGTGGGCTTCATCTCTCCGACAGGGTCTCTCCCTCAGAAAGTTCCAAGCTCTCACCGCCTCATTCCTTCTATTCTATGCCTCTAAGATACAAGAAAGGGAGAACACAAGTGCAAGGTTCATTGATTGCTTCAGAAAGCATCAGGACCTGAGGCGAATCAAGCGTAATAAAAACATTCACATACACGCTCTGAGTGCTGAGTAAAAACGAGTTTAAGGCGACTACGCCGGGTGATGCTGATGACGAATGGTGGCAGCTTTTTGGCGCGCTGCGAAAGGTTCGATGGCGGACGATTGACCTGAGTTGACGTTTGGTGCAAGATGTAGGATGCCTGGTGGAGAAATGCGATGAATGCGCCAAAACTGTATCAATACTTTGCAACGACCGTTAATCTGTTGACCTCATGCAATCAAGAGGGCAAAGTGAACGTTATGGCGTGCGAATGGACAATGAATGTTTCGTTCAATCCATTGAAGATATTGTGTGTTGTCGGGAAAAAGAAATTGACTCACAGCTATGTTATGGAAAGCAAAGAATTTGGGGTCAATTTGTGTGCCGACACACAAGCTTCGTTATCCCATTTTTCAGGGGATGTCAGTGGACGGGATGTCGATAAATTATCAGAGTCCTCTTTTGCGGGACTGGTTTATGCTTCAACTCATATTAAGCCGCCGCTGATTCGCGGGTGCATTTTAAATGCCGAATGCGTTGTTGAAAAAATATTCGAGATGGGGGAATACACGGGGTTTCTTGGGTTATCCCTGGCGACGACAGTGGACACTGAGGCGAAGCCCTTGTTCTACCATCAAGGTAAATACTTCCAGCTTGGCGCGCAAATCCCCAAGCCTCAAAAATGAGAGCAAACTTACTGGATGGAGAGGTCTGATGATTACGGCTTCAGGTGCGGTACCACCAGCGCCGTGAGTGCTGCTTCATCGAGCTTGTTGAAGACCAAATCTTCGGGGTAGATGACGAGGTTGGGGCCAGCGCCGCACATGGTCAGGCAGCGCGCCGTCTCCAATTTGAGATTTGCGCCGCTGGCATTGGCTTCGGCGACGAGCGGTTCTAACTGCTTAAGGAGCTTGTCCGAGCGCCGACTCATGTTGCAGTACTCGCCCATGCACAGGACGATGCGCTTGCGGCGCGGCGGGGTTTGTGTTTCGGTCATTGCGGGACAATCCGTGATCTGATGAAACGAGAGGGCGAGGCGTGCCTCGCCCCTACAGGTTATCATACACCCGGCTTGTTACGGTGCGGGCGTCGCGTCGCCGACCGTCGCCACGAAATCGAGTTCCAGCTTGACCGCCTGATCGACATTGGCAACCCCCGGCACATTGGGAATGGTCAGACCGTAATCGTCGCGCTGGACGGTCGCGCTGGCAGACCCGGCGATCTGGGTCTTCGAGGCGGGCGTGACGGTCACATCGAAGGTGACAGGCTTGGTGATGTCGCGGATCGTCAGGTCGCCGGTGATTTGGAAGCTGAAGGCCGTCCCCATTGTCACCGAGGCAGGCAGGTCGCTGACGCTGGTGGGCTTGAAGGAAATGAACTCGAACTGATCTTCGGACGATTGCAGAATTTGCCCGCGAATGGCACGGTTGCGCAGTTCGTTGTCGGTCGAAAGCGAACGAGCGTCAATTTTGATCTCGCCGACCTGCGAATTGGCGGGGGTCGTGAAATCGACGCCAATCTGCCCCGCGATCTGACTGGTACGCCCGGTGACTTCGTTGGGTGAGCCGCGCAGGACTTCGTTGAGGATAAAGCGCACCTCGGAACTTTCCGGCACGATGTTGAAGATGACGACATCGGCGGGGACGGCAGTTGCCGCGCGAGTTTGGGCGGTCGCCTCGCTGGTGACTGCTTCCGTGCCTGCGGCTTCCGCCGTCGCGGCCTGCGTGCTCGTCGCGGTGGGGGCGCTGGTTGCCAGCGACAACGTCGGCGCGCTCAGCGTAACGCTCGGCGCAGCAGAGCCGCCGCTGACCCAGATATAGGCCAGCACCGCAAACACAGCGATCAGACCGAGGACAATCAGCCCGACAATAATTCGTGCGCTTCGAGACATGAGGTGGAGCCTTTCGTTGGTTATGAGAAGCTACAACTAGTATCGGCGGTTCGGGCGATGTCGGTTTTTCACTCATCAACTTCTTAACATAGCGCAGCAGGCGATCAGTGATTGAGCAGGCTGCTGTCCGGCGGGCTGATGACGACAGGCGCAAAGGGATAGGTGAAGGTGACGTCCGCCAGCGAATCATTCTCCATGTCATAAGGTTGTTCGCTGCCGTAGCCTGCCGAGAGGAATGGAA
>DAOUCB010000123.1:0-89339 GCA_034432495.1 Anaerolineae bacterium
CATCGTAATCCGGGTTGTCCTGGGTAATGACCTCGCCGCGTAGGTTGGCTTTGAGTGCTAAAATAGCAGCCTCATTGAGCGTCGCATTTTGACCGGTGCTAAGCTGGACCGGTAATGCACCCATTGAAACGCTCCCCAAATCTATTCACTGAGATTTGTATTTGACAATATGACTTGAACGATAGCAATAATCCCGGCAGGGTGTCATCTAACCAAAGTTATATTGGGGGAATAGAATTGGAGGGTTACAGCAGTCCGAGTTCTCGCGCTCGCGCAATCGCCTGTACGCGATTCGAGACACCTAATTTGCTGTAAATGTGGTTGTTGTGTGCCTTGATCGTCCCAACAACCACGACGAGCATCTCCGCGATTTCCTGGTTCGTTCGCCCTTCAGCCAGAAGGTGAAGAATTTCGGTCTCGCGCTCGGTCAGCGAATCGAATGAACTGGTCGTCATGCCGCGTGCAGCTTCTATCAATGGATATGTTTCAGCCTGTTTGAGCCGGTCGCGCAGTTGCAGTGCCGTCGTATCCAAATCAGGTATTGCTGCTGGCGGTTCTGTTCGCCTCAGTAGTTGCTCGGCTCTGCTTCTGGTTGGAGGCTCGCTGGCGGGGTGTCGTGCTACTAAAGCCAGGTATGAGGCTGCCTGGATTGTATCGCCTGTCTTAAGCAGATACTCGCTGACCCCAGCGAGTATCGCCAATATCAATTGTGACCAGTGAATATCGATGGCGATCACCAATGCCTGGAAAAAATGAGCGCGTGCAGAGAAGTAGTCGGTCTCTGCCAGCGCAATATCGCCCAAGCCGAAAAGTGATGTCGCGAGACCGCCGGGATCGTGGATTTCGCGGTAGAGGTTATGCCCCTCCTGGAACAGCCGTTTCGCCTCCGAATAATCGCCCCGCAGCCAGGCGATGCGTGCCATACAATTTAGCGCAAACGCCATCCCGCCTAACTCGTTGGCATATTTCTTAAAGTCAAAGCTAGTCTGATAATATTCCCAGGCTTGGTCATAATCTTCCAGCGCTTGAGCGATGTTGCCCATCACCACGAGGATGTAGGAGCCAAAATACTTGTCACCCAGTCCATCGGCGATCTTGTAGGCTTGCCGGGCATATCTCAGTGACGCCTCGAACTTTGCCTGCGAATAAGCAGCCGTTGCCAGCACATACAGCGTGAACATGCGGTTGAGTGCGTCGCTCGCCTCAATGCGTTCGAGCGCCGTTTCGCCCTGAGCCACTCCAGCATCGTAATCACCTTGAATTACCGACAATAATCCCAGGTGAGTCAAAGGCGTTGTTCCGAATCCAGTCGACGGGCGGCGACCTGTGCGCTGGTACAGCGAAAGGCTCTCTTGTACGGCAGCACGCGCCTTTTCAAATTGCCCGACGCGGATAAACATCCCACCGAAAGCATTTTGCAGGATCGCTAATGTGAAATCCCGTTCCTCGCTCACCTCAATCGATTCCAGACGTGCAATCGCTTTGTCGAGAGCGGATAGAAGCTCCTGGTAGCGCCCTTGCATATCGCAGAAGAGATAATACGCATGTCCGCCCTGTTGAAGTAAGGCAACATTCGCCTCATCAATTGCCCGCTGCCAGGCGGCACGAACATTGTCAATTTCCAACTCTAGTTCTTGGATGGTTTCGCGCTGTCGGGCGGAATTGAGATCAGGCTCACTTTGTTTCAAGAGCTGCATGAAATAGGCTGCATGTAAATGATAGGCGCGCTGAGTTTCCTCGGCATTGCGCTCAAGGCGTTCCTTGGCATACTGACGCAGCAGTGGGTGCATTTGGTAACGCCCATCCGGTTCGCGCCGGATAAGGCATTTGTCTACCAACGAAGACAGCGGGCGCAGCGACGCGCCTGCCACCTTTTCAGCCGCGTCCCTTGTAAAGCCGCCGCGAAAGACCGACAGTTGCTTGAAGACGTCACCTTCTTCGACCGACAACCGCTTCCAGATTGGCTCGAAAGTCGCGCGCATCGTGCGATGGCGATTTTCCATATTTCGTGTGGATGATTCCAGAATGTCCATGCTGCGCTCAATTTCGTCGGCAATCGCTTCACACGACAGCACCCGTACCCAGGCAGCCGCTAACTCGATGCCCAAAGGCAATCCTCCGACCAATCGGCAGATGCGAATCACGGCAGGCTTGTTCAGCGACGTCAGCCTGAAGCCTGCCTGTACCCGTCGCGCGTGGTGCAAGAACAATTGCACCGCATCATAAGCCTCGATGTCAGATTCCACCTCGTTCACTGGATAATTGAATTCGCGCACGTCGAATACCCACTCTTCAAGCAGGTTCAATCGCTCACGTGACGTGACGAGCATCCGCGTCTCAGGCGCAGCTTTTAAAACCCCGGAGAGCAACTCTGTACCGTCAATCAGATGCTCAAAATTGTCCAGTACCAGCAGCGGCGCTTTTTCGGCTAGATAGGCGAATAGCTGCTGTAGCGGCGGAATACTAGGATAGAATTGAAGATCAAGCCCGTCGGCGATTGCAGATGTCATCAAATCGGGCGAGGTGAGCTGTTGTAGCGGGACAAAGAAAACGCTTTGAGAAAACTGCTGTTGCGCCGCGACCTCAATCGCCAGCCGGGTCTTGCCGATGCCGCCGGGACCGACCAGCGTCAACAGGTGGCAGGTCGGAGTATTCAGTAAGCGTGTGACATCGGCGATCTCTTGCTGCCGACCGACAAACATCATCGTGTCACGCGGAAGGTTATGCGCTGTCATCGGTCAGCGGTGCTTTCTACGGACGCTCATCAAAAGCGCGGCTGCGCGTACTGTCATTTTCGCTTCCGTTTGGTAGCAGTAAGTCTACTGAATATATTATGCCAGATACCCATTTTGGTGTAGACATCGAACCCGAGTGTACAAAATCCACGCAAACGAAAAAGCCCGATCTACTCGACCGGGCTACACATATTGTACTCAGCGGGGACGACGGAGTTCGTTACCGACTGTGTATAAAATCTATCTTCTTCCTCCACTCAAGCGCTGGTGGCAGAAACCTTCTGCTAGGTAGAGATGACAAGCTAGCAAGCGCAAGTGCTTGACGTTTGAGACGGTATCGCATGTTAATTAGCGGTGAGACTAGAAAAGCCTTACCCAGTTACCTTAAGTCCAATTCGAGCGCATACGTGATCACCTGCTCCAGCGGCATTTCTCTGCCCTGCTGCCAGAGATGCGCAAATGTCTCGGCGTCCAACTGGACGCGCGTCGCGGCAACATTGCGTTCATAGTCAGCGCGATCACCTGGGGCGATTTTAACTCCAATCGATTCAAAGAGCGCTTCTGCTGCGCCGAACAGATGCGCAGCAGCTTGAGGATGGTGCATCATGCCTACGACTCCGGCAAGTCCGGCCAACGCAGAGGCGATCCTCTGCTTCTCACTGGCGGTTTGACTGAGAGCCAATCCTTCTCGAAACTGAGCGACCGCCTGCGCTGCGTCTCCAAGAAATAAAGCGACATAGCCCAGGTTAAAGAGTGACATGGTGATGCCCCAGAGGTTGTCCAGTTCGCGGAAGATGACCAGACTTTCCTGATAGAGCGCACCCGCTTTGACGTAATCCCCTTGCAGCCTGTGGGTTTCTCCCGTGACGGTGAGGCAGCGCGCCATCCCCCAGCGATTATCGACCTGGCGAAACAAATCCATTGCTTCTGCAAAAAGTGCCAAGACCGACTTGAAGTTTTCTAGCGGCATTACCGGACGCATCTGATTTGCGCCGAGAAAAATCAGCCCCCACGCTGCCGTCTGCCGCTTGCCGGTTTGACGCGCTAAGTCCAGTCCTGCGTGGCAGAACACGATACTCCGTTCATGGTCACCTCGATAAAACGTAGCAACTGCCGCGCTTGTCAGAGCTTTCGCACGTAAATCGACGGGTATCGCCTCACGGTCTTTAAGTAACTGATCGAACCACTGACACGCCTCTGTGACGTGGTCGGCGAGATACCAGAAGAACACCAGTGCATCGGCAATCTCCAGACCCAGTGCGCTGTTACGAGAAGCGAGGCACCAGCTCATCGCACCGCGACAATTCCCGAGTTCGGCATCCAGGCGCAACCGCCACTGCGTCTGTTCCGGGCCGATTAGTCCGCTTGATCCTTTGCGAGTGAATGCTGCAAAATACTCGGTGTGGCTCATACGCACCTTGTCGATCTCGCCGCTGGCCCGTAACTGCTCGGCAGCGTATTCGCGGATCATTTCGAGTACGTGGAAACGCGGCTCGCCGTCCGTGCCAATGTCTCGATAAACCAGACTTTTATCCACGAGGGATGACAACACATCGACAGGGGGAATATCGAGATCAGCGCCGCCGACTGCTTCGACCGCTTCGAGCGTCCAGCCGCCGACGAAGACCGCCAAACGCCGGAACAGCCTCTTTTCGTTGTCGTCAAGAAGCTCGTAACTCCAGTCAATCGTCTGGCGAAGCGTACGCTGGCGCAGAGGAAGGTCACGCGCTCCTCCAGTCAGCGCGTCGAGCGGCTTACTGAGGCGCATCAAGAGAGCGCTCGGCGTGAACAACTTTACGCGCGCCGCGGACAATTCAATCGCGAGCGGCAGTCCCTCCACGCGCTGGCAAATCTGGGCGATCTGCTGAGCATTCTCCATCGTCAGCGTAAAATCCGACTGCGCCGCCTGTGCGCGCTGGACGAACAGCGCCACCGACTCGCAGTGCGTGAGGGTCTCAAGGTCAAAATGATCTGCATCGGGAAGTTCCAGTGGTGGAACGGTATATTCCTGCTCGCCATACAAATGCAGCGCTTCACGGCTGGTCACCAGGACTTTGAGACCGGGCGCGGCGGTTAACAGCTCCGAGACAAGCGAGGCAGTAGGAAGCAGGTGCTCAAAATTGTCGAGAATGAGCAGAATCTGTCGTGTCCGCAGCGCCTGCTTCAAGGTTTCGATCAGCGGCTGCTCCTGCTGAAACGCGACGCCGAGAACCTCCGCAATCGTCTTTTCGACGACCGCTGGGTCTGTGATTGGGGCGAGAAAAACAACATATGCGCTATCTGGTAACCAGTCCACCAGTTCATGACCCAGCCGGAGCGCCAACCGCGTCTTCCCTGTACCGGGAGAGCCAGTCAGAGTTACCAGGCGGCTCATTTGCAGCAAGCGCCTGACAGCGGCAAGCTCACGCTTGCGCCCGATAAAATGAGTCGCTTCAGCGGGAAGGTTGTGTTTGAATGGGGAGGCGGCGTGCATGTCGGAGGCTGAGAGCATTCGATCCTGGTCAAGCAGTTGAAGCTCGAGAGCACGACGAACGGCTTCGACACGGGTACTTACGCCCATTTTGTTGTAAATCTGGCGGTTGTACCATTTCACCGTTCCAGTCGTCGTGACGAGACGGTCTGCAATTTCCCGGTTGGACAACCCCTCAGCCAGTTGACGCAGGACTTCCATTTCTCTCTCGGTTAAGGAGAACGAAGGGAAATGTCGTTCTTGCCTATCCATTCCGATGTGCCTCTGCCTGAAACAAAAATGACTTCATGAAAACGGGCGTCTGTAACCCGCATTAGCTTTCTCGAAACCTATCCACGGATAGGTGACAGCCTACCCACCTGTCTCGTATTCTGGGTGCAATGTCCAATGAAGGGATGAGCGAGCGCTGAGCAAGGTTATCAGCAACCGCTTGACGAATCCAGCATCAATGTCCTCATTCCCATCCCGTACAAACTACAGAACACCAGATATGGGGGTATGTCTTCGCTAGTGTATAAGGAAATCATCCGATGAACGAGATTTCGCTGAGCAACACAGGAGTCAAGGTTGGCGAGAGCTTTCTGACAGCGCTGGCATCGCGCGACTTCGAGCAGATGAAAGCGCTGTTTCACAACCAGATTCACTTCCGCGCGCTCGTGCCGTCTGCTATCCGCGAGGGAAATACGCCAGATGAAGCGATTGTCTGGCTGCGCCACTGGTTCGAGGAGGCAGACGAGCTTGAGATGCTGCGTTCGTCAATCGATCACCTCGCTGACCGTCTGTATATTGGCTACCGCGTCCGCGTGCGCAGCGGTTTTGATTGGGAACTCGTCGAGCAGCAGGTCTATTGTGTCGTCAACGATGGGCTGATCACGAAAATGAGTTTGGTGTGCTCAGGTTTTCGTCCAGACCTCGAAATGCAGCAAGTGACCGACCGCTGCGCGGTGAATATTGAGATGCCCCAGTCGACGTTCGGTGCAAATGCCTTCTACGATGCTGGATCGCGTGGCTGCGCCGACGGGCCGCTGGACGAGATCGCAGGGATTATGCGGGGACTCGTATCTGGGCAAACCTTGGAAGTTCGTGCCGCTGATCCGAGTGTTGCGCGCGACCTACCCGCATGGTGTCGGTTAGTTGGACACCCACTTGTCAAGCAGGAACAGGATCGCTTTTTGATCCGCCATCAGTAATTTTCGATTGCTTCAGTAGGAGGAACAAATTATGACACAGGTCATGGTGAACAATACAAACGGTAAGGACAATGTCGAGCGGGCATCGCTCTCCTTCGTAGTCGGTAATACAGCGTTGACTGCCGGACAGGAAGCCATTGTTCTGCTCACGATAGAAGGCGTGCGCGTGGCGACTAAAGGCTATGCCGACGAGTTACAGGCGGAAGGCTTCAGCCCGTTGAAAGATCTCATCAGTCAATTCATCCAGAACAAGGGCAAGGTCTGGGTCTGCGGAGCGTGCGCGAAGCCGCGCCAGATCACTTCGTCCGACCTGATTGAAGGCGCGGAGATCGTCGGCGCAGCCACTGCCGTCGAGGCAATGGTGAATGGAGCACGGACGCTAAGTTTCTAGGCGACTTTCACTAAATAGGTGGGGCGGAGCGTATCAAGAGGGTCAGATGGTTATCACCATTGCAGGCTCGTTCATGAACGTTAGACTCTTTAGAGTGCAGTTTCAGCCGCTCCACCTAAAACGATGATGGTCAGCGTGCCGCCCGCCCAGCCTCTGTCAGCCGCCTGTGCAGGCGATTCGCATCTCGATTTCAAGGCCGGGGCGCTGCTTATTCAGCGCTGTGATCTGCGCCTGTAAGCTGGTCAGATCAACATCGAGCGCCGCCATCTGTGCGCAGCCGAGAAATGGTACGGAAGAATCGGCCCATCGGTTACTGAGACGTCGTATGACTCAACCGGACAGACTTCACGGAATCGTGAGTAGTGTTCGCTGCAAGTGTACTTTAGCCAATCCGACGGATACTGACCAAACATCGTACCCGAGTGTATATAATCTGAGGAAACGACAAGCCCGATCTACTCGACCGGGCTTATAATACTGAACACACATTGTACTCAACGGGGACGACGGGTGCCGTGTCCGTGCTGGAAACATTCTTTTTTCTCCCTCAAATGCGAACTATCAACCCCTCATTCGAAATCTTCTACAACAGTTAGGCTTGCAGCCTAAAACCCCTCTCGTCCGGCAACAGCGTAAAAAATCCTCAACATCGAAGCGTAAGCAGAAAACGGCTTAACGCGCGGATTTGCTTTCCCAGGAGCTAAACATGAGCAAGAGACAGAACACGACTGATCAGTCCAGCAGCGCGCTGACGCTTGGTTTAGACATCGGCTACGGGGTAGTCAAGGCTGTTACAGACCAAGCTGTTATCACATTTCCATCGGTGATGGGACACGCCCGCGAAATCAAATTCCAGCATGACGAAATTACCCAGCGTCACTCAGGTGACCAGATTGCAGACGAAGACGGCACCTGGTTTGTTGGCGATCTGGCGCTCTTTCAGCTACCACCAGGCGAACTGCTTCGCTTGCGCGGTAGAACGGTCAATGAAGCTACGATGGGCAACGCTTTTCGGCTGCGCTTGGCGAAAGTCGCCATAGCAAAGTTGCTGGCGGGACAGTGGAGCCGCGACGCTGTTCACATTCGCATTGCGACCGGGTTGCCAGTTGATCACATGCACGACGCGACTGAATTGAAGCAAGCACTCTGTGGTCAGCACCTGATTCAGACGGATGTCGCTGAAATCATCGCTAACGTCACCGAAGTGATGGTGATGCCACAGCCCTACGGAACGATTTACGCCAATACGCTGACCGCCGACGGAGAGATCAATAGGCAGCACATGGCTGTGCGGACAGGCGTGTGTGATGTCGGAACCTACACGGTCGATCTGGCGCTTGATGACGACGGTGAGTACGTCGATGCCGAGAGCGGGAGCGTGGAGAGCGGTGTCTACACGGCACATGAACGCATCGCAGCGCTGCTAGAGCATGATTACCGCCAGAAGATTCCCTTCAAGCTGGTCGAACAGGTCGTGCGCACCGGCATGTTTCGAGCGTCGGGGGAGGTCGTCGATTACTCGGCAGCAGTCGAAGAAGCTTTGGCGACCCTGCGGAGTGCGACTCTCAATCTGATGAGTGAAAAATGGAAATCGGGCGCGACTATCGACGTAATCTATCTCTCTGGCGGCGGTGCGGAGTTGGTCGCTCAGGAGGTGCTGACCGCATATCCACAGACTTTCCTCGTCCGCGAGCCACAGCTTGCTAATGCGTTCGGCTACCTGCGCTATGCCCATTTTGTCAAACGGAATAGCGGTTAAACCAATTGAACCAGCGGATTTAACCCCATTCAACCAGAGAACGAGGGAATGATGGCACGACGCGCACGCAGCCCAAAACGCATAAGCAAGGTGATAGGCTTCCGAGCTTTCTTTGATGCCGACAGGGATTTGCTGGAGTGGTGGGAAGGACTACCAGTAGGTGACCGCAGTAACGTCTTGCGAGAACTCATTCGTACAGGTTTACAGAGCGGGGCAGGACAGTTCAATCCAGCAACCATTCACTACAGCGATTTCAGCCAACTATGCGTTGATACTGCCTGGATACGCGACGCACTTGGTGATCTACCGGGATACGTTGAGCGCGTGATTCAGCAGATTGCCGCATCTCAGCCCTTACCTTCAGCCCTCACAGACGGTAATAACATCCGGGCATCATCCCAACTGGACGACAGCAACATACGACGACGGGAACAGCGAATGCGTCAATCCAAATGGTAACGGTTCTGAGGGGCTAGGAATGAGATCCCTAATGCTCTGCATGGCGTGGGCTGCATTCGCAGCACACCAGCCCAGCGCAAGCGCTGCGCTGTACGCGGTGGCGCTGGGTTCTCGGATACAAAAATTCTCTACGCCACCGCTAAGCCAGCTAAATCGCTGGCTCCTCATGCGCCGGAGGGGCTTGGTGCAGCGCGCCACCGAGCCGTCATCGGTGCATCTGTGGTGGGGTGCTGGTCAGCGTGTGAGCGCGATACACCGCGACGACCGACAGCACCCCAAGAAGAATTCGCCCAAATTCTGCACCACATCAACAGGGAGCAAATAATGACCCACAACGAGACGATACGAGAGATTAGTCGGCGTCTGCCGCGCCTGAAAAGACGGGACATCGCGGAGGTTCTGGAAGTGATGGCGGAACTCTGGCAGGAGGAACTGGCACAGGGCAATCCAGTCACTGTAGTCGATTTGGGCAAGCTGACGGTCGAAATGCAGCATATGCGCAGCGGCGGCTTTATACGCGATCAGCTTAAGGCCTCAAAGGGAATTGTGCCGCTGACCCTGCGCCGTATCTACGTCCGTTTTAGCCCGACGACCAAGCTACGTACTGCGATTCACGAAAGGATGGATTCATGAGGAAGAAGTCCAAGCTGACGTACAGCGAACGCATGACTGTCAATCTGACTGCGGAGCAAATGCGGCGGCTCGACGAACTACGCAGCAGTCGCGCTCGCATCGGGACGTTTATCAGCAAGAACGACCTGATCCGCGAAGCTGTCAGCTTCTATCTGGCGGCGCAGGATGACTTGCCCGGCTCACGCCGCGCAATTACGAAAGGCTTTGAAGCGCGGCTCGACACACTGGACGAGAAGGTCGATCACCTGACGGAAATTCTGAACGACTTTATCACGCGAGTGACGCGGCGACGGGAGGGTAGCTAATGAAACGAAGTCAAATGTGTGTGGCGAACGTACAGTACAAGCAGCCCTCGGCGGACGGCGTGAAGCAAACACGAAATCTGCTCAAGTACCTGACCTACAGGGACAGCCGTGACGATTCTGTCCAGCAGCGGAGCGGGCGAGAACGTTGGGTCGATCATGGTATGGGGAAAAGCGTGGCGGAGATTGCTCAGCATTGCGCCGACCTGCGCAGCAATCACGTTCTGATGTTCTCGCTGGTCATAAACCCCAATCCTGACCTCGTTGCAATGGTCGAGCACGAACAGCGTGAACGTTTTGTGCGCGAGTTGACGGAGAACACGGTCGAAGACTTCTTTGATGCGCGCGGCATCGACACGGGCATCGAATATAGCTACGTTGTCCATCACCGCACGACAGACGACCCTCAAGCGCCTGGTCGCCACAATCCGCATACGCACATTGTCGTTCCAGGCACGGTTTACAGCGAGGATCATGGAGCGCGCGTGCCGTTGTACTTCTCACGCAATAAGCAGGTCAATCACATCGACCTGCTTCACGATGTAAGCGAGACCGAGATGGGCGCGCTGATGGAACGCTATGTGGGGCCGGATTGGGAGCAGCAGTTTGACGCACTTGAGCAGGAGCGCGAACAGGAGCGCCGTATTACCGAAGAGCCAGCACATGGAACTATGCGGAATGAAGCAGGGCATGAGGTCGAATTTTGGTGCGGTACACGTCGACAGACTGAAAAGCAAACCGAGCTAGGCTATTATGTGCGAAGTATTGAAATTGATGGTGAAGACAAACAGCTACAGTTTTGCTCACTGATCGCGGGATTACCCCCGCACGAGGCCGCAACACTGGCATATGGCTTACGTCTCGCAAGTGGGGGAGATTTCCTTACCTATCTTCAGCACATTCGTGGAGTTCAGTTGATGACCGCGCAGCAGCGCCGCGAACTCTGTTGGTACTTTGATCTGGAAAGCCCTGACTTTGAGTCGTCTGAAACAACTTTTCAAGGCCCGGAATTGAGTTAATTATGAAGGGGAATTGTGATCGAACGGGCTGCCAAATACGCTAACTTGCTGATATTTGGATCGTCTTAGCGGCCTCATCAAACGAGGAAATCGCATCGCCTTGAGTCGCTCACAGATGCCAACTATACTTGAGAGGATGAAACATATTCTCAGCATTCAGAAAGACTGAGCTTTACGTGAGCGACTCTATTCTACTTAGTTTCGGACAGCGAGTTCGAGAGCTTCGACAGAGAAATGGCTGGTCTCAGGAGTTGCTTGCAAAGAAGACAGGGTTGCATCGAACCTATATTGGAGGAATTGAACGGGGAGAGCGTAATGTCTGCCTTGAAAACATCGAGAAAATTGCAGTGGCATTTGATATTTCGCTATCACAACTTTTTGAGCAGTCAGGATGAATTAGCGAATTATTCAATAAGCTGTAAAGTGAAATGCGTAAATATAGAAAGTTATTCTGGAATATAAACGAGTATGGCCTCGCGGTCAATCATCGCCCCTCGAAAGCTGCTTGCCATACCCATTTTCTTGTTGAGTCGTTTCCTCTTAATTGTGCGATTGTAGTTTGCTTCTAATTTCCAGCCAAGGTTTTTCATAATTTCGGTCGTTATTGTCGGATTATCTACAATTACGTCGTTTACGACACGATGTCCAACAACGACGCATATGCGTTCCGATGTTACACGTGCTATTTCCTGAAGAGCACGATAATAATCGCTGTAGAAAAGTGTTGCATTCTTCGTGGCTACCTCCTTTTTCATTTGCTCAATAGCAGTTTTGAATGAACTAACTCTAGGAAATCCATCGATACTCGTTTTCTTTGATCCCAATGAATTGAAGCGAATATTGGCTATTGTATCGTCATCCATACCGAGCCAGTAAAGCATATTCTTCGAGAACTGATGATACGGAATAGTGCTTGCTATGTCCCCATATGGAGGCGATGTTATCACAAGCTCAAATGCATTATCACCGAAGTCCAGGCTCCTGGCATCCCCCTCTATGATTCGGGGTACAGTTGGAAAAATAGGCAATTGAGCTATACGCTTCGAGGCATCGTCAAGGCGTTTAAGGAATTCGGCTAAGACATTTGGGTTGAAACGCTCTAGATCCTCAGGTTCGAGATGACGGAGTCTAATCTCATTTCTGTAGGTTAGTGACACGCTTCGAACGGTGTAAGAAAAAACGCATTCCAGTAGATTTTTCGTGGCTTCTCGAACCGCATAATCTGTATCTTCAATAACGTGGGTAATAGTGGCGCGAATATGAGCTAGTGGATCAAACATATAAGGTTTGAACCAATAACTGATATTCGACTTTTCCGAAAAATTAGGAATCTCATATTCAACGTTGGGATAAAGTTGATCGAATTTGCGTCGAGTTTTTCCTAGACTTTCGGAAGAAATAGGTGAAGTCTTTGCTTTGGTAATTAGCGACGCTAATGGATTTATGTCGAGGCCTGTCGAAGAAAGTCCCGCTAGATAGGCCTCAACAATTACTGAGCCGCCTCCCATGAACGGGTCGAACACGCGAATTCCAGGTCTAGCATATAGCTCTAATAGTCTCTTTGGAATTTGAGGAATCATTGCCGCTAGATATGGATGAAGCGCGTGAGACGAATATGTAGTATCGGCAGTAGCAAAATCCCAATCCTCATCGGCTTGTGAATTGTAGGAAAGGGAAAGCTGCTGATCTTTATCTTTATTCATTAACTTCTCCAAGTCAGAATGCTACTCATAGTATACATTGTGAGCCGGCAGCGCACAAATAATAGAATTTGGTGTGCTGTAAATTAATGGAATTGATACGAATATAGGATTACATTGTTATAAACACAACCTAAATCTGAGGGGATATCTTATGCTTAATGGAGAAAAACAGGATTGGCAAGAATTTCACGAGCGAATTCTGAAAGATGATTCCACAGCGTTTGCGGAGTTATGTGAAGTTGCATTGGATTACATTTCAGATTTTATCAACCGCCGACTTTCTATGCCTGATCAGGAGCTATGTGACTCACTAGCCATTGATACTCTACTGAAATACCGAGAAGCACCAGAAAAATATAACCCACAAAAGAGTAGCTTAAGAACATATCTCTGCATGGATGCGAGGGGAGATATGCTTAACGAGCTTGAGAAGCGGAAACGTCGTAATAAGCGCATTGTGCAGCTAGATGAGGAATTTGTCGAACTCCAATCAGAAGATGGGAACAGTATACAGGAAGACATAGATGACTGGTTACTTAAGTACACCAGCATCTCACGAGAACAATTACTACAAGAGTTATCGGATGAATTGTCTCCAATTGATATACAAATCGTAATCAGTATGTCGGATGGAATCCGAGATGTGGAACATTATTCAGCAATAATCGGTGTCCAGAACTTGAGCGCAGAGGAACGAAAACGAGAAGTCAAGCGTGCAAAAGATCGTATTAAGAAGAAACTGGAACGCTTCGGAAAGCGCAAGGGGGCGGAATGAACAACTCAGCACAGATCAGACTTGCACAGAGAGCTAGCCAAAATAAATCGCTTGTTGCCCGATTGGTAGCGATCCATCTCGAATCAGAACGACAGTCGTGGGATGAAGCGGCAGAGGCACTAGGGATTTCGTCAGACCAGCTAGCACGACTGTCTTTATGTAATCGCCCACGAGATACGAAATTCATGGAAGATATTGCACAGATTGCAGGCTATGTGAAAGTCAATCGAAACACACTTGTTCATTTCATTCGGCACACTGAAGCGCTTGAGCAAATGCAAACATCAGATCAGAACCAATGGCTCATGGCTGCGCGCGACAACGATTCCGAGATTGATGACGACAGTGGAGACAAATCGTAGATGCCATTCATTGACTCAGATGTAAAGCATCTTACGGAAGAGTTTTGGCATAGGCTTGGCGAGAGTGTCTCGTTTCCTCACGATATTGAAGCCTCAGCACAGCAGGTTGTGCCTATATCCGTAGAGAAGCTCCCTGGACTGAACATCGGATTGATCAACTCCTGGTTAACTCAACGCGGAATACCTCTTCCCAACAGTGTGAGTGGGGAGCAGCGTGCGATTTTTGGCTGTCTCTTGGCGCATAAAGGCAGGGGCATTATATTTGTCGATGCTTCTGCAACCGAATCAGAGCAGCGTTTCACCACCGCCCATGAACTGGCCCACTTTTTGCGAGATTACCAGAAGCCAAGACAGATTGCCTTGGCGAAAATGGGAACAAACATCATCGCAGTTCTTGACGGTGAACGTACTCCAACGGGGACTGAACGAGTTGAGGCTCTGCTGAGCAATGTTCCCATTGGTATGTACTCTGACCTAATGATGCGGGGTCCTAACAATCAATATCTCAGTCTTCACACTACCGAAATCGAGAAAAAAGCTGATTACATTGCGCTTGAACTCCTAGCACCATATAGGCGAGTCTTGGAAATCGCCGGAATTCGTCCCGGCAGCATTGAACGTGAAACTGTTCTGACCACGATAAACCCGTTACTTCTCTCATATTTTGATTTGCCCATTTCGGTCGCGGCTGCTTATGCTACGCGCGTAGCCAGCCATGCGGCTCGCAAACCTACTGTCCGTGAATGGCTTGATATTTGAATGTGTCGAACACCCACGTATTAGTCGGAATAAATGTCAGAAATAGATGACAACCAGACCAAGCAATATTGGTGAATTGAGCGCCAACCGTCTATGCGGGACAAAACGGGGGAAAATCGATGAGCGACGAGAATCTAAATGCGGTTGATTTCGATTTTGATGCCTCTTTTGGCGAAGATCTAAATCACGTACTTGACATCGACAACTGGGCGACTGCGCTTGATCTTGCTGGGCTATACGACAAACTCGCTCAGGAGATCAGCGTCGCTGTCCAACTTGAAAGCGCTGTAAAGGCGCAGATCAGACAAGTGGTGTTCCCGCAGTTAAAAGCTCGTCACGATGCTCCGACTGAAGCAGGTGTGTATCAAGCAACAGATCGAGATATCGAGCGCGTTCACAGCCGCATCCTGTTTAATGGGGCAGTGGAAAGTTGTGATGGTAACTCGCTCGTGGATGATCGTCTGCCGCTTACAATCACGCAGATTGGTGTGAGCTTAGTCTCTTATAGCGGACAGCAGGGTACATGGGTTCATCGCCTTTTTCGCCATGATCTTCGGCAACGTAGCGGTAATCCGGTGGATGAGGCACTTCAATTACTAGAGAATCGAAGTACACGTGGAGCGATTGACCAAGAGGTCGAAGGAGAACAAATTAGCGCCCTCGCGCGTCGCGGCATTATGGCTTACGCGGAGCGTGCCATTCTACTTGGTAAGTCTAGCCGTCCATGGAGAATGGGGCACGGGAACCCCGCACCGTATGAAATCTTGACTGGTTCTGGAGATATGAGGTTGTTGGAGAAGGGATTACTTGTACTTCGGAGTTTGCTACTAGGACACAGACGTTTCGTGTTTGTTCCCAGCACCACAGCTCTTCGAGGAAGGCTTTTCCCGACCATTGGAAATGCTCTCCGACCTCTAGAGTATGCCGTAATTGACTCGACTTATGAGAGCATGAGGCGTGTTGTGGAGAATGGTCATTATGCGAAAAAATATCGCGATCTGGCAATGGGCTTTGTTGAGGATGCAGGACACGAAATTCTAATCGGAGCATACAGGGCGAGTAGTGTGGCTCCCGGTCAAGTGTTCTTTGGACATAGGGATCATATTCACGAAGCAGCGTTGATCGCAATGGCAGACAGCGTTTTGCAGGAGCATCGTGGGTTTCCCATGTTGATCGATCTGGCAGATACGAGTTGCCGGAGCATGATGGGAGCGGACGGTTTTGGCCCCACCGTCGAAACAGCGTATGTTGAGGCCGGCGCACCATTCGCTTTTTCCGCCGAGCGGTCTACCCGCCGAAGCTAGGAGTGTAACTTATGGACCAGAAATACGATACCTATTCGGACGCCGATGTTCCAGGAGTCCCATCAAAGGCTTTTGAACATCTCGATGAGGCGATGAGAGAAGTCGGAGGTGAATGGACTGTTCCCGAGGATGAGATTGATTCCATTGGGCGAACCATGTTTGATTTGCCTCAAAGCAAAGACGACCAATTAGTCGTTCTTATGCCGCCTGACAACATTGCTGAACTGCCATCGCAATCTCTCATCCGTATTCGCAGTAAGAAGGATGGGCACGACTACATTGGCATCGTGTTTGAAGGCCCATTCGCAGAGCCTGACGGATTAAGGGCGGACTCGTCCATCGTGGTAACCACCACAGTTCGTGGCGGTATTTTTATGCCCAAATATCATGGACGTGTTCATGTCTCCGTACTCGGCGAGCTGATGCAGAATGGCAAGCTGATGCCACCTCGCTTCCGTCCTTTACCTAACAGTCCCGTTTATGCACTGGATGATGCCGAAACGGCACGTTATCTCCAGCTGGAGGGCGATCTCCAAATGGGTCTCGTTGTTGGTTATGAGAACTTGGAGCTTAAGCTCCCCTCAAGCAAGAAGATGGTTCTGCCACGCCACCTGGGCATCATTGGCACAACCGGCGGCGGTAAATCCACAACGGTTGCACGCCTTGTTTCCGAAGGTCAGAAGGCGGGCATTTCAATTATCGTTTTCGATACAGAAGGAGAATATACCTTTCTCGCCGAGGCAACCGATGACGAGACTATGCTCTCTATTTTGCAGGAGCGGGGATTGGCACCTGGCGGCGTAGAAGCGGTGCAGCTTCTTCGGCTCGTGGGTAGAGATGGCACGAACCCAGATTATGCACCACAAGTGGAATTTACATTAGCATTTGACCGTTTGTCACCGTACATGCTGATGGAAATTCTGGAATTGAGTGAAGCCCAACAAGCCCGGTACTTGGCGGCATACGATATCGCAAAGTTTTTGCTTCGGGAGTTTAGCGTTTTCCCGACGAACGAGGCAGAAGAAAAGCAAATGCTTGAACTGGACGAAATGGAGTCAGGTTTTCCTCGATTGACCTTACAGCAGATGTATGATGTTGTAAGGGCTTGCGCTCATCATATGGGGAAGAATAAGGATTTACCTTATATTGGCGATCCCACCTTCCGTAGGGAAGGAGAGCATTTCATGGAGGTCATTCGAGGTCGTGAATTACCTTCTAATGTAACAAGTTGGCGTGCGCTTCAAGGGAAACTAAGCCGTCTTCTGAGACTAGGAATCTTCGACAATCACAAAGGAACATCCCCAGATTATAAGCAGATCACCGAGCCGGGCAGAGTCACGATTGTTGATTTAAGCGACACGGAGTCTCCCCAGATTCGTAATCTTGCATTGGCTGAGCTACTTCGCGGGTTGCAAGCTCAGCAGGACGAGAATTACAAAAACAGTCAGGCGGATCATGCCGAGCTAAGGCGAGTTATGGTGATTATCGAGGAAGCGCATGAATTTCTGTCGCGTGAGCGAATTCAGCAGATGCCCGTGTTGTTTCAACAGGTGAGTCGTATTGCGAGACGCGGACGCAAGCGCTGGTTAAGCCTTGTATTCGTAACTCAGTCGCCTCAACATCTGCCAGACGAGCTTTTGGGCTTAATCAATAATTTCATCTTCCATAAGATTAGCGATGGAAATGTGATCAATAATTTAAAACGTTCCGTCGGCAAAATCGATGATGGTCAGTGGAAGCGTATGACCAGCTTGTCCCAGGGGCAAGCAATCGTTTCTGTCGAGGGGTTCACACGCCCCCTCCTGGTTACCATCGATCCGACCCCTTGCAAATTGAGGATGACCGACTGATAACGGGCAGGGAGCCATCGGAAGTGATGATTCCCTGTATGCTGTCGAATTTGCCTCGGCTTCCCGGAATAACTCTCGACAAGCAATGTAGTTCTGGGGAGTCAGAGGTGTGCAACATCGACATTGATGAGATGACATTCACTGAAATTCTAACGGCGGGACAAAACTACGCAGCAAATATCAGCTTAATGCTAAACGGATGCGATCCGGAAGTCGCTGCGAGCGTTCTGCTCCAACTCGCCGAGATTGACGAATGGCTAGCGGGAGTAGCATACAGCGATTTCTTGGCAATGGCGGAGGAATATGAACCTGCTTGAGTAGAAACTCAGGCTAGGAATCAGTAGTACTAGTATCTTTCTCAAGGGGAGGCAAATTGAAATGACGACGAGAAATCAGTCGCCAAAAACGAAGGTAATTGTACTCGCCTCTGGAGGACTAGATTCAACTGCGTGCGTTGACTACTATCTTCGTCACGACTTAAGCGTAGAGCTTTTGTGGGTGAACTATGGTCAAAAAGCATCACGTGTGGAACGTTTAGCGGTACACAGAATTGCGAAGTTCTATGCAGTACCATTGCAGCAGGTTTCACTAAAAGGCTTAGCGTGGAATTCTGCTATAGGGCACGAGACAGAGTATCCAGGACGGAATGCTATCTTAGCATTAACGGGCGCAGCATCGTTATCTCCTAATAATGGTCTAGTGTCAATGGGTATACACGCAGGAACCGATTATGTGGACTGCTCGGAATCATTTCGGAATGATATCGCTGACATGATAAACCTACTTTTTCATGGGATAGTTGCAGCCGATTTCCCCTTTGGCAAATGGCTTAAGCAGGATATTGCGCAATACTGTGTTCAGTATGACGTTCCGGTGAAACTTACTTACAGTTGTTTAGAAGGGACTGAGCCACCATGTGGCAAATGCGAATCTTGCCTCGACCGTCAAGGACTTCAGTCGATTTTGGATAAGAGATAATGGAACTAGAAGCCATCCTAGAAAATGCTACACCCTTAATTGCATACTCGTTCTCTAGCCGAGGCTTTCCAGATATGACACAGCGAGTAAGCCAGCTTCTTCCCTTGTTAAAATCTGCTTACTTGTTGTCTCTATATGACGTATGGTATTTGGACGAACTGCGCGGTGTACTGAGTGTGTCTGATGATCGGGTACGTATTTGGGATAGTGGGGGGTATGAGACAAGATTTTCTGACGATGTCTCTGCTGCGATTTCTGCTGTTCCAGGCTCATCGGAGTGGGATACTCAGCGCTATATTGAGGCTGCCAGACATATTCCTTGGAATGGCAAGGATATTCTAGTCAGCTTTGACAATACAGAGCAGACTTCAGTAGAAGAACAACTAGACATCGCTTTCTCATGTTATGAGCAGATCGACGGCAATTATATACGTGACCTTTTGTTGCATATTTCGACAGATTATGACGTCAATGAGCTTGCGAGGAAGTTATTGCCTTATCTTTCCAAATTTGAAATTATCGGGCTTACTGAAAAAGAGATTGCCCCAACTTGGAAACAAGGAGTAAGGTTTGCACATTCGCTCGATCAAGCTTTTGAGCGTCTCGGCCAAAGCCCTCCGCATATCCATCTCTTTGGGTGTCTTGATCCAAAATCGGTGATCTATTTTGCTCTCGCCGGAGTGAGTATATTTGATGGGTTAAGTTGGTTACGATATTTCTTCCACGAACGTACTACATTGTACCGACGTGAATACGAGTTTATAGGTGATTTTCAGGGAATCTCACCTTCTTTGGATATTGATACTGCTATAACGCATCATAACATCAGGGAAATGGAAGAGTTACGTTCAGACCTAATCTATCAATCTGTTGTAGCTGACAATACTTTGTTCAGCGAGGAGAAACGAATTCTGCAAGATATATTGGCTAATAGTTGAGAGGAAGATATGGGCGGCAGCGGCGGTCACAGCTATCCTTATACACCTAAAACATCCCGCCAAATCGATGATTTGGTTAGCCAATCAGAGATAGATACCCAGGAGAAAGCAGCAAGTACAGATATTGAACAGGCTATTGACGATAAACTTCGCGACATTAACGATCATGATTATGAAGCGATTGATCGTCACCGTACTGAAATCGAGAATAAGCTATGCGAAAGCTATGAAGATGTAGAAGTGGTTCGCTACGGTGGATCGCATTCGCGCGATACTGACGTAAATGGTGTCAGCGATATTGATATTCTTGTACCGATGGGACAAGCGTCCGATACTCCTCCATCATCTACGCAAGCTATAGAGGATTTAGCAAGTGTACTTCGTGATCGATATCCGACCTCCAAAATTGAAACGGGGAGGATGGCTGTTACCATTAAATTCTCTGATGGTATTGAAGTGCAGGTGCTTCCCGCTTACAAAGTTGGCTCGGATAGCTATCGTATCCCTGATCCAAATAGCGACGGTTGGGTCGAGACTCATCCCGCCGCTTTTGCAAGAAAATTGACTAACGCTAATCAGCAGCATGGCGGTATTGTCGTTCCTGTGATCAAAGTGGCAAAATATCTTTGTAGCAAGTACAACGTCCCAGTCAATTCCTACCATCTGGAGAATATGGTGGTTGAGAGCTTGGCGACATATGCTGGAAAGCTGGATCAGCATGAGATACTTCAACATGTTTTCAATCAAGCGAAAAGCCAATGTCTCCAGCCGATGTCCGATCCCTGCGGACAAAGTAATGACGTTGCAGGTGATATTACTCCGCAAGAACGGAGAGCACTGGCATCCAAATTTCGAGAGGTCGAGCAAAAAATTACTGCGGCAAACTCGGCAAACTCTGCCGATGATTGGAATCGGCTTCTTGAATAACTCTAAAATAGCGTGAGCGTCGGGACGAGGGGAGCTTGGGTCAGGTTACGCTCCACATAATCTCCAAATCTATGCGCTGTTTCAACTTTATCGTCGGATGACGACCAGAAGAAGCTCTCGATTTTGTCCACATCGAATGGCAATTTTGTGCCCTCTATCGCGCTGATCAAGACACGACGATTTCTACCAAGTGCATATCCCAGTTCAATGAAACAATTCGGTCTTTCATCGGTCAAATCGACTATGACTAATGCGCTATCGTGAATACCTGTAAAAATGTCGACATTCATCCAATGCGAATCGCTTGGAGATTGTGGGGATACAAGTACCTTGTAGTCCAGGCTTTGTATGGCTGGAGTAACAATACGGGTAAAGAAATTATCAACGTCGCGGAATTTGGCTGAAGTTGGATCCAGCAGACGCACACAGAAAGCAACAGGCGGCTCAAGTGCGCCCAGTAGTGCCAAAATACTCGTTACAACTTCATCCATAGGACGAGTTCCGCCTCTTGTCGATAGATTATTCCAGAGAGCACCAATCGCCTCGGGTTCCTTTGGGGAAAAATAAACAGTCGGATTTGACGAGATTTCTTTATTAATTGCTACCGCGCGCCCATTGCCCTGTTCAGTACTTGCGCCCAAATCAAGGTCAAGCGCGAGAACGGGTTTTCGCTGTCCGATATAGAGTTGTGCGAGATGTTCAACTCCTTCACCACCGCTAATTAAGATTAAAATGTCACCGACAGCAGCTATTCTATCTCGCCTCACAGCGCCTGCTGTCCATTGTATAGGATGATCTAGGATGCGAACGTATGGCCCGCGTAACAGACTTTCCCAAATCACCTTTCTAGCTTCGGGGATATGTCCATCCGTTTTTTCAGTAATAACTGTTGTGAGGGGAAGCAATTTTGCACCATGATCGAAGCTGGAATTTTGGACAAATTCAGAAACAGTTTGAATAACCGTCCAATCGAAAATGATTGATGTCTTGGCGTCCAGTTTGTGTAATGGTTCTTTTCCTACCTGGGCACAAACAGCAGCATTGCGTTGAAGAAAAGCTCTGGATAGCGCGGCAACGAGCGTATGTGCATAGTTTAATTTAGCGAGATCGCAGGCCGCACTAGCGCTTCCCGCAATGTGTATACGTCGACCTTCAATTTTCATAAATCCTTCTTCCGGTTGTGTTTCGTACTGCGCTTCTGTGAAGCAGGCAAGATAATGCATCAATCAATAATATAATTCACATATTATTATATTAGTTTGTTTGGTTTCAGGAGCTTAACTACATACAGTATTGTAACGCTCTGTGATCTGCGCTAGCGTTTGACCAGTTTGGTTGGATTACCAAAATCTATCGAGGTCCGAGAAATCTATCTCCATTGAAGTGGATGAGATGTTCTGGAGCCTCAGCGATCCATACCTCAGTATCCCAAGCGATGTTTCGCATTTGTTTTCGAAATTCAGCAAAGGATGGAAACGCAGTCACAAAGATTTTTCCACCTGAGGAGTTACCAAGCATCTCGTTCAATTCGAAAATCCGCTTCGGCGTCATTGGTCCGTGAGAGGTTACCACTTCAATCAGGAAAAGCCATTCGCGTGACGGTAAATACAGAACAATATCAGGCAATTTGCTGTGTTCGGTTATCGGAATACCCAGACGTGCAAGTTGCTCAGTCTCCACGTACAAATTTTTGTCTGCTGTGTCACCTAGATAAAGCACTACTGCGCCAGAGGCAAAACGCGGTGCAAATTGCTCAATGACTTGGGTTTGAAGCCGATTATGTTCACCGGGAGATAGGGTGAGTATAGTTCCGTCAGGGAGTGTTACCGCAATTCCTACCATTTGCCGCGATGCTTGGTATACGGCTGTCAAGTTTCCATAGACACTTCTGAACTCCTCGATAGTGTTTGTCCAATTGTCGGTTCCAAAGGTTTGTATTGTCCTAAGCGCCGCCTCCGTTACGGCGTAGTGCGCTCTTGGACTGTTGGTTGGAAGTGTCGGATTATCTGGGTTGTAGTCAGCAATCCGCCCTTGAACGAATTGGTGAAGTACCTGACGGCGAAAAGTCTCGCGTGTGTTCGGGGCGTAAGTTTTCCCATAGTGATCACGAATAAACGCCATAATACCCTTAGATACAGTCATGCTACGGCGTTGTGCGGTTGACCATCTATCATCTGGCTTTAGTTCGCATAAAGCGAGTAACGTAAGTGCCGCCATCTCATTTTGCTGAGCGAGAGGCATCCCCAAGTCAGCGAGGATTTTCTGTGCATCGGTGATTTCAGGCATAAAGTCCCAGAACCTCAGTGAATAACACATCGACATTCGCATCAGAATAAGAGGCGAGTTGTCCAAGTTCCCTGATCGCTTCAAGAGGAGGCAGCGGTAATTTGCGAAGTTCGGTTGCACTCACTTGAGTATTGCCACTGAAAATGCGAAAGTATGAATCCATCAAACTACTGTTCAACATTACTGCCAGCCCACGTGTCTCATCGTCTGACAGCTTTCCATTAGGTCGATAGATGTAGTTGAGATGATTCTCTATACCTATGACGGGCGTTTTGAGTTCGGCCAAATAAGGAGCAGCTGTGAGCCGTTGCCGTTCTTCCTTTGCGCTGAAGCGTCGTAACAGAACATAATTTTGATTTGGCAGCAACAGTTTATCTGCTCCATCTAGGCGAAGATATTGGCCCTGACGACGTTGAGGCCATATGCAGCGCATTGGTTGGACGTTCTGCATCCAAAACAGAGGGGCATGAGTCGCTGGTACTTCGCCGACGGCGCTGACTAGGTCCGTTGCCCGAAATGGCACTACAGGGCCGGTGGAGATTTCAATGCCATAGTCATGGAAGTTCCCCCTCCATGAGTGTACTAGTTGCGCAACTGAATCGTCCTGCTCAGACAAAGGGAGGTGGAGCACGAGGTCTTTGCTAAGGATCTCCATTGTTGATTTCTTGCGCGTAACCGGGTGACTGAAATCGGTAGTGCTTCTGGTTGACGATAGGATAACATCTGTGTCTTCTGTTGAGCGTTCTGCTAGTAGTACGAGACTTTCCTGAAGTACCTCCTCAAATACCTCGCTTCGAGATTCAAACAGGTGAAATGCTCGCGGACGCATCAGGCTAAAGAAGTATTCTCGAAACCGTGAAAAATAGTGTCCGGCTGCGTAACTGCGTGGTGTGATGAAGACAGCGTATCCGCCCGAACGCAACAGTGCAGCACTTACTGCCATGAACAGCGCGTAAATGTTGGGTTGACCGTGAACTACTTGTTCTGTCCTGCGCGCACGCAGGTCCATTTTAGAGAGCTTGAAGTATGGCGGATTCGAAATGATCACATCAAACGGGTTTTTGACCGGCAAATCAAGTGCATCTGCGTATGCCAAAACGAAATCCTCACGGATGATTTTATAACGCAAACAACGGTTTCTCGCGCTCATCCATGTTTGGGCATATGAAAGGCAGATATCGAGATAATCCGCTAGCTGAGCATCAATCTCATAGGCTTCTAACTCAATATCAACTTCGAGTATCTCACATAGCGCACAGCAAAGGATACCCACTCCTGCGCCTGGGTCTAGCACATGTACTGCCTTATTGGGGGATGGTATCAGGTGTGCCATAAAGCGGGCTACTACGAGCGGAGTGAAAAACTGTCCAAGCGATTTGTCTGATTTGTTCCAGGACCAATACCACTGCCCAACCCGACTCGCATATGCGGCAGGCATCTCGTTGTGAAGTGGTTGCGGCGCATTGAGTGTCATCTAGTTATCTAAAGCCCTTTATATGGAACGGACTTTCTAAAACATCATTATAGCTGAATTTAGTCAGCTATACGGTTATAACTGAGGAGTTTTCGGTCGAAAAATACTATGTTTTGAGCATTTGCCCGCAATATACTTTTGCCCTTGAATTTATCTACTGCAACTTTCCTCCCGTAACCCGTAAATTTACCATTCAAAACTGTAATCTGTACAGAGTCTGATGGAACGACTTTGATATGCTGATCTATAGGTTGAATGGAGTTTAACCAGGATCAGCAATGACCAAGACAATTTACGCAGAGTACAGCCAACAAAAGTGGGCTATAAGGAGAACATATGTACCGATTGACAGCTTGACAAAGCGATCAGTCTACAGTAATGTGTGCAATAGGAAAGCGACATTAGAAACGAACCATGCAGAGCGCGCCAACGCTCCACATGGTTCTGACCCGACACTGAACCATCCAGTGCGCGGGCTGTTCAGCATTATATCTTCTCTCCTGTCATCCGTCTTGTACGGAGCGTGCGGCCCAACTGATCTCAGTATCGGTTTGGGTCGTTTTCGTTTCCAGACGATGCGGGAGATGTGCTGATGCCAAAGTACATCTTCTCACAGGGCAAGGTTTGGGTTGAGGAAGGGGTTTATCAGCCGCTCCTCAAACGGAAGAAGCAGATCGGCGATACATTCGTGCTGCTCTTTATAACCAAATCCAATGCTCAATCGTCTGAACCGTCCGCACCTGAAGAGAAGGAGAAAGAGGATGTTGAGCAGCAAAGAGAAAACTGAGAAACGCACGCGCTACGCCATCTATGCCCGGTATTCATCCGAAATGCAGAATGAGTTGAGTTTGGAGGCGCAGGAAGCCCGCTGCCGCGACGCAATCACACAGCGCGGTGGCGTAGTCGTCTCGGTCTTTAAGGATAGTGCCAAGACGGGCTGGAGCCTTGAACGGGACGGCTTTATCGAAATGCGCACCGCCGCCGAACATGGACGTTTCGATGCGATCATGTTCTGGAAGTTTGACCGTTTGGCGCGCGACCACGACCACACTGTTATGATCAAGATGCTGCTGCGCCATGAGTACGGGCTGAAGCTCTATTGTGTTGAAGGTTTCAGCGAGGATGAAGACAATTCACCATATTCGGCGTTGATGGAGCAGATGCTTGCAGTTTTTTCAGCCTTCTACTCGAAGAATCTGAGCAGCGAAACCAAGCGCGGCAAGCGCCAGCGCGCCATTAAGGGACAGTTCAATGGCAGTAAGCCGCCGCTCGGCTACGATTTGGTGACAATCGAGCAGGCTACAGATGAACGCCCCGCTGGACTCTACCTGAATTGCCGACAGGCAGCGACTGTGCGGCGTGCCTTCCGCCTTTATGCAACTGGCTCTTACAGCGACAAGCAAATCGCCGACTGGATGAACCAGCGCCCAGTCATTCAGAAGCTCCGCGCCGGTCAAAAGCCGATTGATAAAGAGATGATCCGCGATCTGCTGCAAAACCGTATTTATACGGGGCGTGTCCGCTATACAGAAACATTCTATGGGGGTACGCTGGGCGAGCGTCGAACGAGCAAACGCCACCGTAGCGAGTGGTTTGAAGGAAACCATATCGGCTTTATCACGTATGACCTTTTTGATGCTTGCCAGGCAGTTCGGGCTGGACTGGCGCACACCTTCAAAACCAACAAACAAATGCGCACGTATATCCTGCACGATCGGGTTTACTGCGCGCGCTGCGTTGCTATCAAGCCCGCTGACCTGAAAGATGACCGTTACGGCAAGATGCGCCCCAATTGGTACGAACGTGACCACGTTGCCAAATATCACTGCTTATGCCGTGCTCGCGGCTATAACGACTGCGGTCAGCCATCTGTCGTAGAAAACTCGATCAATGAGCAGGTTGTCGCGGAGTTGAGCCGTCTGGAAATCCCAGAGGGGTATCGGGAGCGCGTTGAAAAGGCAGTCCAGAGCAAAGTTGAGCACGCGGCAGCGTTCGCCCACATGGATGAGTTGAAGGCGATTGTCGAGCGGATCAACTTCAGTTGGGAACACGGCTTTTTGTCACCAGAAGAATACACCGAGAAGATCAGCCAGCTTCAGCGTGAGATGGAGTCTGCACGTCCAGTCGATTACGATGAATTGCTGGAAGCCGCCGACCTGATTGAGCATTTTAGTGTCTATTGGGAGAAGTGTGCCAAAGTGGAAAAACCGGAAGAAGCGCGTCAGCAGTTACTTGCGAAAATTGTGGATCGGGTGTTTGTCTACGATCACAGGGTCATCGCTATCGCATTATTTGGCAATTTCAGCATCATCCTGGATGCAGCCAAATATGCCCCACAGGAGGTCGTCCAGAAGATTGCAAATGGGATAAAAAAAGAAGCACACGGTGATGTTTCCGCGTGCTTCCAGGTCGGGGACGACGGGCGTCCATTGCGCTTCAGCCACCTGCTTCTCATTCCCTGCGTCTTTCCTCATTATATCGACTTTTCCGTCCTCAGCAACCGCTTCATCGACTCCCTGCTCTTCAGCCTTACTCAAACTGCTTCCGGTTCCGTCAGCATCGTCGTCATCTCCAGTGGGACGCTTCCAGATGGGCAGCGTAGAAATATCCATCAGCTCCTTGAGAAATGGCTTGGGCTCGATCCCTACCACGTATCCCTTAACTGAGTGATCCAAATAGACCGTCGTCAACAGACTATGAAACAACTGCTCCATTTCCTCCAGCGTTGCCTGCTGCAATAATTCCCCGATGTTTTCCAACGCAACTGCGGCTTGCTCCAACTCCGGCTGGAGCACCGGCTGCAAGGCTTCAATCTGCCCGCGCAGGTCGGCGCGCTCGCGCACATATTCCGCTTCTTCAATATCGCCCAGACGATACAGCGTTTTGAGGCGCTCCACCTGGCCTTCGAGCCGTTTGCGCTTGGTCTCCGCGTTTTCCGCGTCTGCTTGATGCACCCGACTGAGTTCCAGGATGCGCTGGCGCCAATCGGGCGGAAGTTGAATGCTGGATAGATAGCTCAATACGGTGCGCTCGGCACCTTCTGCCGGGATCAGTTTGCGAGGGCAGATGCTTGACGACTTACGTGGCTCGCGGTAGTAGCGAGTTTCGTAGAGATTCGCCTGACCGCGCAGGGGACGCTCACAGCGGGCACACAAGGCTAAACGCGCCAGCGGATAGACCCGATCCTGCGATTTCCGGCGCGCGGTGCGACTACGGCGGCGCGCCCGCACTTCCTGACACAGATCGAACAATCGTTGGGAAATCAGGGGTTCGTGGCGACCCGGATGCCAGGTGCCTTTGTAGGCGACTTCACCGAGATAGAAGCGGCTTTGCAGCATCGGACGTACTGTATCGGCTTCGAAAGGCTGCTCGCCGAATTGACCCGAAGTGCGGTAGCCTTCCTGATTGAGGAGATGTCCGACGTCGTAGTCGGACATTGTGCCTTGGGCATAGCCTTCAAAAGCGAGCAGGACGCCGCTGCGGTTCTTGGGGTGGGGAATGGCATCACCTTCGGTCTTATGCGGAAAATGTTCCATGTAGTTCTCGAGGATTTCCGATTGGGCGGCGTAAGCCTCTTCCTCAATTTCAGCCTGTTCAAATTGCTGGCTGAGTGTCCACAAACCGCTCTTTAATTGCTTAAGGGTGGTGTAGCCGAAATTGAGCGTTCCATTCCAGAAACCGGCTAGTGCTCGCGCCTGTTTGCCCTTTGCCGTTTCGCGGGCGCGGTTCTGGTTATCCCATTGCGCCAGCAGGGCAAACAAATGGAGCATAAACTCGCCCTGCGGCGTCGCCGTATCCAGCCAGGGTTCGGACACGGAGACCAGACCGACGTGGGACTGCTTGAGCAGAGCGACATTCTTGACCACATCGGCCAGGCTGCGGCTGAAGCGGTCGAGCTTGTGGACGACGATGAGATCGAAGTGATGCAGTTCGGCATGGCGCATCATGCGTTGAAACGCCGGGCGGATGTCAGTTTTTGCCGACCGCCCCGGTTCGGTGTAAATATGCTGCTCATGGACGGTCCAACCGCGAGCGGCGGTCAGCGCCAGACACTGGTCGCGCTGAGCGTCGAGACTCCAGCCCTCGACCTGCTCATCGCTGGATACCCGGACATAAATGGCGATTCGCATCGCATTCCTCCTGAATAGAAGCGAACAAAGACTCGATCAGCGAGTCACCGCCATTATGATGACCAAGCTGTTCTCCGTGCAAAAATTCATCTGATCTGGAACCGAGAATCAGCATGATCAGGTTTCTGACTGCGTTTCATCTTCGGTTGCGGCAGTTTTATCCGTCGGGTTACTGCTGTTCAAGCGGGCGATGATGGCTGCCAGCGCCTTCAGAAAAGGCTGGGCTTCGATCAACATATCTTCGCGCTCCACCGACGGGTCTGAGTCTCGGATGATGGTACCGCTCACACGCTTCCTCACGCTCATTGACATCACTCTGGGCAGCATAGCGCGCCAAGAGCTGAGCGTGTGGTCGGTGTGCGGAATGGTTGCGGAATCGAGCATTCGCCAGTATGTTCCAATTTGATTCCGAATCTGTTCCGCGAAGGGAACGTGAAGGCAGTGCTAATTCCGTCAGTCATTTATGAACACTTTCAGGACTGGTCGCAAGATCAGCTTGCCAGTGAAATCAGCGAGGTGCTGCGCCGACCTGACCGTGAGCAGTCGGTGATCTGGGCAGCGCTCAAAGTCTGGGTGATCCACCTCGTCCTTTCCGACCTACGACCGGATGTATCGACGAGCGAAGATGCGGCTAAAGAAGCTGCCGCGCGATGGATCGCCTTTGCGTTACGTTATCTGTTTCCTCTGTGCGCGGATGAGCGGCGTCCGGTTACTGGAGATCGCGTGCTGGTAACGATGCAGACACGCCCCAACTTGATTCGCCTGATGCTGTATGGGACTCCAGAGCAAGTCACAGAAACGCTGCGGTTGGGTCTGAATGCGCCAGTGGCCGAGGAATTTACTGACGAAGCGAACATCGCGTTGTATGTGCAGCACAGCGCCGGAGTGGAGCGCACGGTGCGAAAATGGGCGGATCAGGTGAGCGAGGAGCTTAAGCGGACGGTGATTCGGGCGTTTCTGGATGTACACGCAGGAAGCATAGCACTGTCGTCACCGCGCCTGCTGATGCCAGCAGCGCTCGATCCGCTGGCAACGGGCTATCGGGCGACGCTGGAATGGTACGCGGAACATGTTCCCGCCGTTCATCAACACCAGGCGCTCGGCTATCTGGAAGAATTCAAAGCCCGGATGGAACTCGCAAAGCTCTATCTGCGCCAGTTGACCTGGACGGGCTTTTTCGTTGGCCTGATCATTCTCGGATTGCTGCCTGGTGCCCTGTTTCAGGAGAGCAGTCAGGCGGCGGCATTGATTGCCATCCTCACTGCGGTGATTTTGGTACTGTATGGCTTGTTGTTCGCTTATGTTCGGTATGTATTGGTAATGGCCGAGGCAGCACTGAAAACGCTTCAGGGCACTGATAATCGCCCCGAAGCGCGGTGACGCGAAACGCTGTACCACGAATAATAAACGGATCATGGCGTGCCCGTTGGCTATCCCCATTCATGCCTGCAAACGTTAAGCTGCTTTCCGTTTGTAGGCGCGCATCGCAAACACATAGGCGACGATGGTTATTCCTAAGCACCACGCGAGCGCAACCCAGATTTCGTTGCCCACTGGCTGCTCCGACAGCAGCGCGCGGATGGCGTTCACTATCGAAGTAACCGGCTGATTTTCGGCAAAAGCCCGGACGAGCGGCGGCATTGAGTCGGTGGGTACGAACGCCGAACTGATAAAAGGCAGAAAGATCAGCGGGTAGGAAAAAGCACCGGCACCGTCCACCGAAGTCGCGGATAGCCCGGCGATCACCGCGATCCACGTCAACGCCAGCGTGAACAGCGCGAGTATGCCGGCGACGGCAAGCCACGACAGTACATCTGCCGACGAGCGAAAGCCCATCACCAGCGCCACCAGTATGATCACAACGACCGAAATCGCATTGGAGACCAGCGAAGTCAGCACGTGCCCCCACAGCGGAGCCGAGCGCGCAATCGGCATGGAGTGGAACCGCTCGAAGATACCGCTTTGCATATCCATAAACAGACGGTAAGACGTGTAGGCAATGCCGCTGGCAATCGCGATCAGCAGAATGCCGGGCAGCAGGTAATTCACGTAGTTGTCCATGCCGGTTTGAATTGCGCCGCCGAACACGTAGACGAACAGCAGCAGCATCGCAATTGGCGTAATCGTGACGGTGATAATCGTGTCCATGCTGCGGAAAATATGACGCATAGAGCGCCCGAGCATCACGCTCATATCGCTGAAAAAGTGGTTCTGGACTGTTTCCACGTTACTTTGCCTCCTTTTTGCCGATGATGGCGAGGAAGATTTCCTCTAGAGTCGGCTGCTTTTCCACGTACTCGACTTGGGCGGGCGGGAACCGCTTTTTCAGTTCCGCGAGCGTGCCGTTAGCGATAATCCTGCCTTCATGCAGAATGGCAATACGGTCGGCGAGTTGTTCCGCTTCGTCTAGATACTGCGTCGTCAGAAAAACCGTCGTGCCACTGGCAGCCAGCGCTTTGACCGTATTCCAGACCTCGATGCGTGCTTCAGGGTCAAGCCCGGTGGTCGGCTCGTCGAGGAAAACGACCTGCGGATACCCGATCAAGCTCATGGCGATGTCGAGTCGGCGGCGCATCCCGCCTGAGTAGGTGGAGACTCTGCGGTCGGAGGCGTCCATCAGTCCGAAGCGGTTCAGGAGATCGTCTGCCACCTGACGCGGATTTTTCAGATGGCGCAGCCTAGCAATCATGATCAGATTTTCCCGTCCGGTCAGAATCTCGTCTACGGCGGCAAACTGCCCCGTCAGGCTGATCGACTGCCGCACGTGCTCGGGCTTTGCTGTAACGTCAAAGCCATTGACGGCAGCGGTTCCACCGTCCTGCTTAAGCAGCGTGGTGAGGATTCTGATCACCGTCGTCTTGCCCGCTCCATTAGAACCAAGTAGGGCGAAAATCGTGCCCTTGTTCACCTCAAAATCCACGCCCTTCAGAACCTGAAGCTGTTTGTAGGACTTTTGCAGCCCTTTCACTTGAACTGCGGGGTTTTCCATGCTCTTCATTCCTTACCGCGTGCGCGGCCCTGTGCTACAATAGGCTCACCTTGAATATCCAGTAAACTTATGAGATTTTTACTGGATATTCTAGTTAAACTATAGTAAATTTACTTGATTTTCAAGCTAATATTAAGCGGAGAAATCAGTCTTGTCAATAGGTTCACAGGATAAACGGACGGATAGCTCGGGAGATTTGGCGCGTGAGCTTCGCCGGGGTTATGGACTCGCTTCGTCCTTCTTCCGGGCGGCGGCGGCGCGCAACGGAATGACCGATACGGATATGCAGGTCATCGATATTCTGGAGACTAGGGGTGACGCTACCGCTGGTCAGATTGCTAACATCATGGGACTCTCTACCGGAACCTTCACGGCTATTCTCAACCGTTTAGAGAAGTCAGGACTCGTACGCCGGGAACGCGACCCCAACGATGGTCGTCGGGTAATCGTGACGCTCGCAAACGGCGCAGGCGGTGGACAGGCGATGAATCCTCTGTTTGCTTCGCTCGGGAAAGCATGGGAGGAACTGGCAGCCGAATATGATGAGGAGCAGAAGGCACTGCTGTTGGAGTTTTTTCAGCGCAGCAACGCCCTCGCCACGGAGGAAATTGCGCTGCTGCGCGACGAGCCAGCGGGCGATGAGGAAGTTTTCTCAGCACGGCTAGGCGCGTTGGAAAGCGCCCGGCTGGTCTGCCATTCGGGCGGTATCCAGCTCAACGTGCGTGTGGGCGATCTCAAAGGCGCACTCTATCAGGCGCGCTTTGAGGGACTGGTGCCAGACGTGAAGGTCAAAGCTGGTCTGGTTACGCTCCGCTATCCAAAGCGGCGTCTGTGGGTTCCGAGCGCAGAGAAGCGCACCGCAGAAGTTATCCTCAGCACCGCCATTCCGTGGCAGATTGCGCTCAAAGGCAGCGGCGCGATGATAAGCGCCGAACTGGGGGGGCTGGATCTGCTTGACCTGGAAGCGAACGGGGCAGGAAGCACGTTCCATGTCGAACTTCCCGCGCCCACGCGCGCAGTGCCTATCCGGCTTGGCGGCAGCGGCTCCGAATTTGCCGTCCGGCGTCCGGCGGGCGCTGCTGCGCGAATCCGACTGAAAGGCTGGGGTTCTGGCGTTATCTTCGACGATCAAGCGATAAACGGGATGAGCAGCGATGGACGGCTGCAAAGTCCCAATTATGAAGGCGCTGCCGTGCGCTACGACATTGAAACGTCCGGCAGCGGCAGCATGATCACCGTCAGCACGGTTCAAATTTAGCTGTCTGGTGACCACCCCGCGTATGCTTTTCCCTAAGATGCAGCGAAACGAGTGCATTTACCTAGGCGCGACATGTTGCGGTTCATGTGTCTCTGCCTGTTCCTCGATCTCATGATCAGTGGCGTGCTCAAAGGTGACCTTGAAGCCGGGAGGCAGCGGCAGGCTGTCCAAATCGACCTGCTTGATGCTAAGCGCCACATCAGGTGCTTCCATCAGAGCGTCGCGCAGGAAACGGTCAGTCTGCATGTGCAGCAGGTTGTACGGGAAGTGGGTTCGCAGCGCACCGATGTAGACCTCAAGGTGAACGTCGGGGTAGTTGACGCGGTAATCGCGCATAATCGTGGCGACGCTGTTATAGAGGTCGCGATACTCATCGTGAAAGACTTCGATAACTCCTTCATCCCAGCCGTTCAGTTCGGCAATCTCTTTGCTGTGGCGCTTAAACGCTTTGGCGCGCTTTTCGTTCACATCGACGTGGATGATCTTCATGGGCCAACCGCGCTTGAGAATCGTGCTGACAACGCTGACTGCCAATTCCGACCACGTATCGCAGAAGTAAATCGCTAGTTCCTTGTGAATCTTCGGGTCAAACACGACAGGTTTTTCCTCGAAGGTAGGCGTTTCATCCAAGTGGAGGCGAGCCGCAGTTTCCTTGTAGTGCTTATGAATCTGGAAGAACAGCCACACTAGGGTTGGAATGAGCAGGACAATGAACCATGCGCCGTTAGCAAACTTGGTGATGATGAACACGACCATGACCATAAACGTCACCGATGCGCCGAATGCCGACACCGCAAATTTGATTTGCCAGCGCGGATCGTAGGTAATTTTGGTTTCCAGTCCATAGGTGAATTCGCCCGGCTTGAGCTTGCCTGCCCGCCAGAACCGCCGGGTCATTCCCGCTTGGCTGATGGTGAACGCCATGAAGACGCCAATCGCGTACAGCGGGATCAGGTTGGTCACGAGCGCACCTGTGATGATGACGAGCACAATCGAGCTGATTGAAAGCGTCAAAACCCCCCAAGTAAACACTAAGCGACGACCGCGATAGGTCAACTGGCGCGGCAGGAAACCATCTCCGCTGTGGAGTGAAGCAAGCTGAGGGAAGTCGTTAAACGGCGTGTTCGCCGCCATAAACAAGACGGCGAATGCGCCTGCGATGGTCAGTACATAGGCAATATAGCCAATGCCTTGACTGCCGTAGATCGTGCGTGCCATTTGGCTAATGACGGTTTCGCTTTCCGAAGGGACGGCTTGAATCGCGTTCGCCAGCAGTGTAATGCTCATGAAGAAGGTGATCAACAGCACGCTCATGACCACCAGCGTTTTCGCGGCATTGTTTGCTCGCGGCTGACGAAACAATTGGGTGTCGTTGGAAATGGCTTCCACGCCCGTGACCGCCGCGCAACCCGACGAGAAGGCTCTCAAGATCAGCAGCAGCGTGACCGGCGCGAGGACGTCGTTCTGAATTGCCACCACGCCTGTGACCGGCTCCAAACTGCCGGTTAGCAGTTTGATGAAGCCAATAATCAGCGTCCCGCCCATCGTAATCAGAAAAAAATAGGTCGGGATCGAGAAGATACGGGCGCTTTCCTTGACACCACGCAGATTAATCAGCGTCATAAAGGCGATCACGCCGACGGTGATTTCGACGCGCAAAGGTGCTAAGCCGGGGAATACGCTGATGACGTTCGCCACGCCTGCCGCGATACTCACGGCAACCGTCAGGATGTAATCCGTCAGCAGCGCCGCGCCGGTGACCTGTGCTAGTTCTTCCCCTAGATTCTCTTTGGCGACGCGATAGCCGCCACCACCTGCGGGATTGGAGAAAATCGTCTGCCGGTAGGAGATCGTCACGATGGCGATCAGGATTGAGATGGCGATGGCAATCGGAATGGAGATCGCTTCGCCCCGAAAGCCAAACAGCGTGAAGCTGCCAATCGCCGCTGTGTTGAGGATGAGCAGCAGCTCTTCGGTCGCGTAGGCACATGAAGAGAGCGCATCACTGGCGAGCACGGCAAGCGCGATGAAATTCGGGGCGGTCTGATGAGTTATATCGGCGGAGCGCAAACGCTCACCGAGCAGAGTTCTTTCAAAACGTTCGCGGACATCACGTACTGTCATGGTCTAGATTTTCTCCTGAACCGGTACGCACTTATTCTAGGACTGGGCTTCAGGAAAAGCGGTCAAAATTAGGTCAGTATTGGGCACAAGGGCGTCAAAAAAACATCAAGATTTGAGTCACACAAAACGTGAGCACGCGAGATTGCACCAAAACCCGCCTAATATCCAGCCAGAAGTTTGAAACAAACTTGACGTTGGATTCTCATACTTGTCGATCAAACCCCGCGCAACGCAGCGTCTTTACAGTTTTTTGACCGCTCTAGCGATCATCATGACCCCATTTTGACGGGTGGCAGGATTACACTTTTCGTGCAAATCGGAAACGTGTAGATGGTAAAGGTCATCCGAACCGCATCATGATCAAAGTGAAAGTACTGGTCGTGGACGACGAACCTGCGATTCGCAAGCTGCTGGAGCGCGGATTGACAGGGTACGGCTACCGCGTCGAGGTCGCGACGAATGGGCAAGAGGCTTTGACCAGTGCCGCGCAATCCCCGCCGGACATCGTCCTCCTCGACGTGAACCTCGGTGCCGCGCCGCATGGGTTGGAGATCTGTCAAAAGCTCCGCGAGTGGAGCAAGACACCGATCATTATGCTGACGGTGCGCGATGAGAAGCCAATCCGACTCGCGGCGCTGAATGCGGGCGCGGACGACTACATCACCAAACCATTCGACATGGAAGAACTCGAAGCGCGGATGCGCGCCGTTTTGCGCCGCAGCGCCGCAGCGGAGGCGGCTGCTCCCAACGGGGAAGTCCATCTCCACGACTTGACGGTCGATCTGGTCAACCGGCGGGTGATGCTGCATGGCGATGAGGTTCACCTCACGCCGAAGGAATACGACCTGCTGCGGCTCTTGATCACCAATCCCGGCAAAGTGCTGACATTCGGGCTGCTGCTCAATGAAGTGTGGGGGCAGCGTGCGAATACCAAATCGGATCATAATGTTCGTGTCCACATCAACACCCTGCGCAAAAAACTGGAAGACGATCCTTCGACGACGCGCAAGCCGCGCTTCATTTTCAACGAGCCGGGCATCGGCTACCGTTTTGCTGATTTGGAATCCGCAGCAGTACTCAAGTGAAGACTGGAATAACGACATGGCTGGAAAACCCACGATTATGGTTCAAATCGCCGACCGCGCATGGACACTGGACGCGGTTCACTGCGCCTGCCGGATGGGGCGGCGTTCCCCGGCGGTGATCGCGCTGATCAGCATGGTTCCGGTGCAGCATCCCGGCTGGCTGGGGACGGAATGGGGCAGCATGGACTTCAGCGACGCGGCGAAGGATGATCTCGAAGATTACCAAGCGACGGTGCTCGACTACGGCTTGGACTGCCGCACGGTTCAGGGGCAGTACCTCGATTTCGTGGGCGGATTAGCGGACGCCGCCGAACAGCTTGATGCGGTCGTCATCTTCGCCAAACTTCCGCCCATACTGATTCCGGCGTGGCGTCGCCTACAAATTTGGCTGCTCAAACGCCGCTTCTCGAAACAGCAGCGCCAGCTTGTCGAGTCGGCAGCGAATCTTGCCATCCCTAATTACGACGAACCCGCGCACGAAATTAGTCACGATTAGCCCCTACTGATGCACTGTTCACGCGCATCTTAACGGATTTTTGACGGTTTCGACCCCCAAACTTGCAGACTTTTTACGGGTGCGCCTGCTACAACTGTCAGGTCGCATTACGTCGCGTTACTTAAGGAGGTTGCAGATGGACATCCTGTTCATCGTGCTCGTGATCCTGTTTTTCGCCCTCTCGTGGGGACTGATTGAACTCGCAGATCGACTGTCGGGAGGCTGACATGAACTGGCTTTACGTGGTCGCAGGCATACTCGCGCTGCTGCTGTTGATCTATCTGGTGGTGGCGCTGCTCAAACCGGAGC
This sequence comes from Anaerolineae bacterium, assembly GCA_034432495.1. Lineage (GTDB taxonomy): Bacteria > Chloroflexota > Anaerolineae > Aggregatilineales > Phototrophicaceae > Flexifilum. The sequence continues at coordinate 36,706 of DAOUCB010000123.1, forward strand.
TGTTCTCATGATTCCCACCGGTAACGGAATTTTGCAGCTCGTCTTTTACATGGTCGTGCTGATCCTGCTGGCGAAGCCAGTCGGGTCGTACATGGCGGCTGTCTACGAGGGGCGTTCAGTCGTCGTCCGCGTTTTCGCGCCCGTTGAGCGGCTGTTCTACCGTTTGATCGGCACGCGCGCAGAAGTCGAGATGAACTGGAAAACCTACGCGCTGGCGATGTTGGCGTTCAACGCCTTCGGGCTGCTGATCGTCTATCTGCTCCAGCGCATTCAGGGATCGCTGCCGCTCAATCCAATGAGTCTTGGCGCGGTCTCGCCGGATTCGGCGTTCAACACCGCTATCAGCTTCGCCAGCAACACCAACTGGCAGGGCTACGGCGGCGAGACGACGATGAGCTACCTCACGCAGATGGCGGGGCTTGCCGTGCAGAACTTCGTCTCGGCGGCGACGGGTATGGCGATCCTGATCGCCCTGATTCGCGGGCTGGCGCGGCGCACGACGCAGGTGATCGGCAACTTCTGGGTCGACCTGACGCGCTCGGTTCTGTACATCCTGCTGCCGCTGTCGATCATCGGCGCGCTGCTGCTCGTCTCGCAGGGCGTCGTCCAGACCTTCGACTCGTATCAGACGGCGCAGTTGGTCGAGCCGGCGCAGGACGCCGATGGGAATGCCGTCAACGAGCAGGTGATCGCCGTCGGTCCGGCGGCATCGCAGATCATCATTAAGCAGTTGGGCACGAACGGCGGCGGCTTCTTCAATGTCAACTCGTCGCACCCGCTCGAAAACCCGACGCCGCTGTCGAACTTCGTCGAGATGCTGGCGCTCCTGTTGATTCCGGCAGCACTGACCTACACCTTCGGCAAAATGGTCGGCGATACGCGGCAGGGCTGGGCAGTGCTGGCGGTGATGACGATCATCTTCGTCGCGCTGCTCGGCGTGACGGTCTACGCCGAACAGGGAGGTAATCCGAATTTCCCGGCAGCCATCGATCAAACTGCCAGCGACGTGCAGTCCGGCGGCAACATGGAGGGCAAAGAGACGCGCTTCGGCATCGTCAATTCGGCGCACTGGGCGACGGCAACGACTGCCGCATCAAACGGCTCGGTCAACTCGATGCACGATTCGTACACACCGCTGGGCGGCTTAGTTCCGATGTGGCTGATGCAGCTTGGCGAGGTGATCTACGGCGGTGTCGGCTCCGGCTTATACGGCATGTTGATGTTCGCCGTCGTCGCGGTCTTTGTTGCTGGGTTGATGGTCGGGCGTACGCCGGAGTACCTCGGCAAGAAGATCGAAGCATATGAGATGAAAATGGCGTCGATTGCGATTCTTGTCCCGCCGGTCATGGTACTGGTCGGGACGGCAGTCGCCGTTGCGACACAGACGGGCGTCGAATCGATTTTCAACACGCAGCCCGCCGCGCACGGCTTCAGCGAAGTGCTCTACGCCTTCTCGTCGGCGGGAAACAACAACGGCAGCGCCTTCGCCGGTTTTGGCGCGAACACGCCCTTCTACAACACGGCGTTGGGGATCGCCATGCTGTTCGCGCGCTACTGGGTGGCGCTGCCAGTGCTGGCAATCGCCGGATCGCTGGCGCGCAAGAAGCTCGTCCCTGTCGGCGAAGGCACGCTGCCCACGCATACACCGTTGTTCGTCGTGCTGCTGATTGGCATCGTGATCGTCGTCGGCGCGCTGACGTTCTTCCCGGCGCTGGCGCTGGGTCCAATTGTCGAGCATTTGCTGATGGTCGGCGCTTGATCTGCGCCAGAATGGAAAATCATGACTCTTGAAACGAAATTGGCGGCGCGTCCGCTGTTCGACCGCGCAATCATGGGGCGCGCGGCGGTGGATGCGCTCCGTAAGCTCGACCCGCGCAACCAGCTTCGTAACCCAGTAATGTTCATTGTCGAGGTCGGCGCGGCATTCACGACGCTGCTCTATCTACAAGCTGCTCTGACCGATACCGGCGAGTTCCCGCCGGAGCGGGCGGGCTTTATCCTCGCCATCGCCGTATGGCTGTGGTTCACGGTGATCTTCGCCAACTTCGCCGAAGCGATGGCGGAAGGACGCGGCAAAGCGCAGGCGGACGCGCTGCGTAAGGCGCGCCGCGACGTGAGCGCCAAGAAGCTCAGTAGCCCCGAACGCAGCGCATTGATGACCGAAGTCTCGGCGACGACGCTGCGCAAAGATGACATGGTGCTGGTCGAAGCCGGGGATACCATCCCTAGCGACGGCGAAGTAATCGAGGGTGTCGCTTCAGTGGACGAGAGCGCAATCACGGGCGAAAGCGCCCCGCTGATTCGCGAGAGCGGCGGCGACCGCAGCTCGGTCACGGGCGGGACGCGCGTCCTCTCCGACTGGCTGATCGTGCGGATCAGCACCAACCCCGGCGAAGCCTTCCTCGACCGCATGATCGGCATGGTCGAAGGCGCGAAACGCCAGAAAACGCCAAATGAAATCGCGCTTAACATCCTGCTGGCGGCGCTGACGATTGTCTTCCTGCTGGCGACAGTCACGCTGCTGCCCTACTCGATTTACGCCGTCAGCGCGACGGGACAAGGCGACGTCATTACCGTGACGGTGCTAGTCGCGCTGCTCGTCTGCCTGATCCCGACCACCATCGGCGGCTTGCTTTCGGCAATCGGCATTGCGGGCATGGATCGCATGATTCAGGCGAACGTGATCGCCGTCTCCGGTCGCGCGGTCGAAGCGGCGGGCGACGTGGATGTGCTGCTGCTCGACAAGACCGGCACGATCACGCTCGGCAACCGTCAAGCGACCGACTTCATCCCTGCGCCCAACGTACCCATCGAGCAGCTTGCCGACGCCGCGCAGATTTCGTCGCTCCCGGACGAGACGCCGGAAGGTCGCAGCATTGTCGTGCTGGCGAAGGACAAATACGCCCTGCGCGGGCGCGAACTACAGGACGCGACCTTCATCCCCTTCACGGCGCAGACGCGCATGAGCGGCGTCGATCTGGACGGGCGCTGCATCCGTAAGGGCGCTGCCGATGCGGTGAAGAATTACGTCGAGGAACAAGGCGGGCAGTTCCCGCCAGAGGTGCAGCAAATTGTCAATCAAGTTGCCCGCGCGGGCGCGACGCCGCTGGTCGTGGTCGAAGGCAGCCGTGTCTTGGGTGTGATCCAGTTGAAGGACATCGTCAAGGGCGGCATCAAGGAGCGCTTTGCCGAGCTGCGGCAGATGGGCATCAAGACCGTCATGATCACAGGCGACAATCCGCTGACCGCTGCCGCGATTGCTGCCGAAGCGGGTGTTGACGACTTCCTCGCGGAAGCGACGCCCGAAGCGAAGCTCAAGCTGATCCGCGAACATCAGGAAGGCGGGCGGCTGGTCGCCATGACGGGCGATGGCACCAATGACGCCCCCGCCCTCGCCCAAGCGGACGTCGCCGTCGCCATGAACACGGGCACGCAGGCGGCAAAAGAGGCGGGCAATATGGTTGACCTCGACTCCAACCCGACCAAGCTGATCGAGATAGTCGAGATCGGTAAGCAATTGTTGATGACCCGCGGCTCGTTGACAACCTTCAGCATCGCCAACGACGTCTCGAAGTATTTCGCCATCATTCCGGCGGCGTTCGCAGGGACGTATCCGCAGTTGGGCGCGCTCAACATCATGGGCTTGGCGACACCCACCAGCGCCATCCTGTCGGCGGTGATCTTCAACGCGATCATCATCATTTTCCTGATCCCGCTGGCGCTGCGCGGCGTGCCCTATCGACCGGTTGGCGCATCGACACTGCTGCGCAACAACCTGCTCATCTACGGCGTAGGCGGGCTGATCACACCGTTCATCGGCATCAAGATCATTGATCTGATTCTTGTCGCTTTGCACCTTACCTGAGCGACAGAAAGCGACTATCGACATGAATACACGCACGAACATTGAATGGGGGCAGGTGATCCGTCCGGCGGTTGTCTCGCTAGTGATCTTCACGCTCGTGTTGGGGCTGGCGTACCCAGCGGTGATCACGGGCATCGCGCAGGTCATCTTCCCGCATCAAGCCAACGGCAGCCTGATCACCGACGCGGATGGCACGGTGATCGGCTCGGAGTTGATTGGTCAGCAGTTCAGCGATCCGGCATACTTCTGGGGACGGCTCTCGGCGACGAGTCCTGAACCGTATAACGCTGCGTCGTCGTCTGGCTCCAATTTGGGTCCCATGAATCCGGCGCTGATTGGCGCGGGCGGCACGGTGCAAGCGCGCATTGACGACCTCAATGCCGCCGCCGAAGCAGCCGGCATCACCAACGCGCAGCCGATCCCTGTCGATCTGGTCACGGCGTCCGCCAGCGGGCTTGATCCGCAGATCAGCCCTGCGGCGGCACAGTATCAGGTCGCCCGCATCGCCGCGCTGCGCGGCGCAACCGGAGCGGAGATTCAGGCGCTGGTCGATCAGTACACCGAAGGGCGCTTGCTCGGCTTGTTGGGCGAACCGCGCGTCAACGTGCTGGAGCTGAATCTCGCGCTGGATCAGGCATTCCCACTGCCAGCGGATCGCTGACGAAGCAAGTCTTTACTCTTTGCAAGACTGGTGGAAGTGACTGCGCTTCTATCAGTCTTTTGCTGCCATAATAGAGTGGATGAACAGAATGAATGACCTGATGGACGACAAACGCCCTGACCCCGATGAACTGCTCGCGCGTGTCCAACATGAGGAATCGCGCCGCCAACGCGGGCGACTGAAGATTTTTCTCGGCGCGGCGGCAGGGGTTGGTAAGACCTACAGTATGCTGCAAGCGGCGCATGATCGCCTCGCCGAAGGCATCGACGTGGTCGTTGGCTATATCGAGCCGCACAGCCGACCCGAAACCGCCGCCCTGCTCAAGGGTCTCGAAGTCATACCGCCGCTGATGATGGATTATCGCGGCACGCAGCTTCGGGACTTCGATCTCGATGCGGCGCTTCAGCGCCGTCCAACTCTGATCCTCGTCGACGAACTGGCGCACACCAATGCCGAGGGGCTGCGCCACGCCAAGCGCTGGCAGGACGTCCTCGAGTTGATTGAAGCGGGAATCAACGTTTACACGACCGTCAACGTGCAGCACCTCGAAAGCCTCAACGACGTCATCGCTCAGATCACCGGGACGATTGTTCGTGAAACGCTGCCCGACGCTGTCCTTGAAGGTGCTGACGAAATCGAATTGATCGACCTTTCGCCCGATGACCTGCTCCAGCGCCTGCGCGAAGGCAAGGTCTATGCGCTGGATCAGGCGCAGCAGGCGATGAAGAGTTTCTTCCGGCGCGGTAACCTGATGGCGCTGCGCGAACTGGCACTAAGACGCACCGCCGAGCGTGTTGACAGTGAGATGCGGGTCTATCGCGAGGACAAAGCGGTAGAACCGGTGTGGCCGGCTGGCGAGCGCATCCTTGTCTGCATCAGCCCTAGCCCGATGGCAGCGCGGCTGGTGCGTGCCGCCAAGCGCATGGCGGTGGGGCTGCACGCCGAATGGATCACCGTCTATGTCGAGACACCCCGTACCGCCAAACTAAACGATGACGCTCGCAGCCGCGTGAGCCAGACGCTTCAGCTTGCCGAGCAGTTGGGTGCGGAGACGGCGACTCTCAGCGGACATGATGTCGCTGAGGAAATCCTGTCCTTTGCGCGGCGGCGCAACGTCACCAAAGTGATCGTCGGCAAACCGATCCACCCCACGTGGCGGGACATTGTTTACGGTTCCGTGCTCAACAGCCTTGTCCGGCGCAGCGGCGACATTGACGTCTATGTCATCAGTGGCGAGGGCGCAACGACTCGCCCGCAAGTACAGCGCCTTTGGCGACAGCCGCGCCAACTCCGCCCTTATCTCTGGTCAATGCTGATTGTCGCGAGCTGCGCGCTGCTCGCATTCCTGATGTTCCCCTACTTCGCGCCCGCCAATGTGGTCATGGTCTTTCTCGTTGGCATCGTCATCGTGGCAACGCGCTACGGGCGCGGACCATCGATTCTCGTCTCGATCATCAGTGTGATCGCCTTCGATCTGTTCTTCGTGCCGCCGCATCTGACCTTCGCCGTCAGCGATACCCAGTACGTGGTCACTTTCGCGGTGCTGCTGCTTGTCGGACTTACCATCAGCAGCATGACCGTCCGCATCAAGGAGCAGGCGGAAACATCCCGTGAGCGCGAGCGCCGCACGTCCAGCCTCTACGAGATGAGCCGGGAATTCGCCAGCACCAACAGCATCGAAGCGCTCACGCAAACGGCTGTCAAGCACATCGAGGACGCTTTCCACAGCCGCGTGGCTTTGCTTCTCTATGATACAGATGGACAGCCTGAGTCCTACGGTTCGGAGCAGGTCGAAGCGTGCCTGACCGAGCACGAACGCAATGTCGCGCGCTGGGTCTACGATCATCGTCAGGTTGCCGGGCGCGGCACGCAGACGCTTCCCGGCTCACAAGGTTTGTATCTGCCTCTCACGACCTCGCAGCGGCAGATTGGCGTGCTCGGCGTCTATTTCCTTCAATCCGATTATCTGCTTTCGCCGGATCAGATGCACCTCCTAGAGACCTATGCCAACCAGTCCGCAGTGGCTATTGAGCGTGCACGGCTGAGTCAGGAAACTGAGCGTGCCCAAGTGCAGGTCGAAACTGAGCGGATGCGTAGTTCACTGCTCAGTTCCGTTTCACACGACTTACGCACCCCGCTGGCAGCGATTACCGGCGCGGCGAGCGGCTTGATCCAGAACACGGCGAGTCTCGAACCCGCGCAGCGCGAACTCGCCCAAATCGCCTACGAGGAAGCTGAACGCCTGAATCGGCTGCTGGGCAATCTACTGGAAATGACCCGTCTCGAATCCGGCGGTGTCCACGTCGAGAAAGAATGGCAGCCGCTCGAAGAGGTGATTGGTTCAGCGCTGTCACGGATGGATGCGGCGCTGGACGACCATCCTCTCAAGACGAACCTGCCGGATGATTTACCGCTTGTCCCAATCGACAGTATTCTGATCGAGTTGGTCTTGGTCAACCTCCTCGAAAATGCCGTAAAATACACACCAGCGGGCGCATCGATTGATCTGTCCGCCCGCGCCGAGCGGGATCAGATCGTCGTTGAAGTCGCTGATCACGGTGCAGGGATTCCCGCAGGTGAAGAGGAACGGATCTTTGAAAAGTTCTACCGCACCAGACCGGCTACCACCGGGGGTGTCGGGCTAGGCTTAACGATTTGCAAAGCAATCGTCGAGGCGCACGGCGGACGAATTTGGGCGGACAATCGTCCCGCTGGTGGCGCGGTGTTCTATTTCTCTCTGCCGCTGGAAGGCGAGCCGCCCCAGGTGAGCATAGAAGATGAGTAACAGGGTTTCAGACGAAAAGTCAAACTCGCCTCTGATCCTCGTGATCGAGGATGATCCCCAGATGCGGCGCTTCCTGCGTGCCACGCTCACGAGCAACGGTTACGATGTGCTCGAAGCGGGTACAGCGCAAGAGGGATTAAAACAGGTTGGGCTGCGCCATCCCGATCTGATCATCCTCGATCTAGGACTGCCCGATATAGATGGGCTGGAGGTTACCCGGCAACTCCGGGAATGGACGAATACGCCGATTGTGGTACTGTCCGCGCGAGACCGGGAGGATGATAAGATCGTCGCGCTGGATGCCGGCGCGGACGACTACCTGACCAAGCCTTTCGGGACGGGCGAGCTGCTCGCCCGGATGCGCGTGGGGCTGCGGCACGCGATTTTGTCGCTGCAGGGAAGTGATGATCCGATTTTTACGACCGGAGACCTGCGGGTCGATTTGGCACACCGACAGGTTTTCGTCAAGGACGAAGAAGTCCACCTTACGCCACTTGAATACAAGCTGCTGCTGATGCTGATCCAGCACGCGGGCAAAGTCGTCACACGCCACCAACTGCTGCACGAGGTGTGGGGACCGAGCTACGTCTCCGAATCGCACTATCTTCGCGTCTACATGGCGCAGCTTCGCCATAAGCTCGAAGACGATCCCGCGCGCCCCCGCTACTTGATCACTGAAGCTGGCGTTGGCTATCGCCTGAAAGTCGAAGATTGAGGTTGATGGTCAAAGCTGGCGAATTTACTCAGACCTTGCCATAAAGTTCTTCCAGACATCTGATAGTCCTTTGACCTCACTCGGCGCTGACAGCTTTGTTCACCCATTTCAGCTCCATCTTCGGCCGCCCGATTTGCTCTACAACTCGGCCTTGCGCACCGCCTTCATAAGGCAGTTATTCCACAATCTACGTGTGGCTGGAGTTAACATCCCCAGCCAAGACGTTGAGCCGTTCACGCGGCATACGTCTCCTTGACCAGCTTTGCTGCCCGCTTCTTATGCTTCTTTAAGCTGTTACCTTGCGTCCGTAGCGCTCCGCTGCCTGCTGATACGTCCTGCCGTCAAGCTGCGCTTGCGGCGCAAGACTTGGGCAAGGCGTGTGGACGTACTGGTCGAGCAGCGCCTCGGCAGGTGCGGTACTGCCCTGCCGGTACGCTTCCCGCCACTCTCGATATGGCGAGGTGAAGCGTCCGGTGCGGCTGCTTTTGTTCGTATGGTTGGCACCGGTTCGGACAGCGTGTAGCCGTGCTCCTCAAGGAACACGTGCGCGAACTCGTAACGCACCTCCCGCGCAGCGGCGATCGTGCCCCCTGCTGGTGTTGGACGGTGGGTTCCCTCGCGTCGTACCCTCGCCGCGCGGCGGGCGTGTGAATTCATTCGTGTTCAGGGAAATGGATGTGCTACACTAGAGGGGATGAACAGAAGGACTTTGACATGATTGTGATGCCAACAGCAGTGGATGTTCCCCTGCGGATCGATGAAGGAGACGTGATCCGCATTGGAAACACCCGCGTGACGCTGCAAGCGGTGATTGCGGATTTCCATCGCGGCGCATCACCGGAGGAAATCACCCATCACTATTCGGCTTTGAACCTGTCCGACGTCTACCTCGTCGTCGGCTATTACCTGCAAAATCGAGTGGAGGTCGATGCCTACGTGCGGCGGCAGCGACAGCTTGCGGATGAGGCGCGGCAGGCGTATTTGGCGGACCATCCCAACGATCCCCTGCGCGAGCGGCTGCTGGCACGCTTAGCAGAACAGCGCAAGCAGGCGTAGCCGTGCCGCGCCTATTTGCGGATGAGAACTTTCATGGGGACATTCTGCGGGGGTTGCTGCGTGTCGAACCCAAACTGGACATTCTGCGGGTTCAGAACACCCACCTCTATCAGGCAGCGGATCCGGTGATCCTGGACTGGGCAGCACAAGAGGATCGCATCCTGCTAACGCACGATGTTGAAACGATGACGAAACACGCCTATGACCGTATTCGAGCGGGGCTGCCCATGCCCGGCGTGATTGAAGTCCGCGATGACCTGCCGATTGGACAGGCTATCGAGGAAGTCCTGACCGCCCTGTTTGCCACTCAACCGGATGAACTCGCCAACCACATCACGTATATTCCCCTTTAAGTTCTGCATCGATGCTTGAACTTCTCGTACAGCCGCACTTTCGTCCGTAAGCGCATATTGACGGCACGGCGGACACGCTGACCACTTGGGGTGATGGCCGTCACATATCCCTTGCCTTCTTCGCGGATCACCTGCACCTTACCGATATACGGAATATCCACCCATTTTCCGCTGGAGATCTCCTCCGCCAGCGCCTCCAGATACCGCTCGACTGCCTCCCGGACAACCGCTTTCGTCAGCCTGTGCCGCTGCCGAGCGACGTGAGCGACTCGCTGTGTGTGGTTCATTTGCCTTCTCCTCTCGAACGTTAAGAAAGTGTCAGTAGACATGACAGACTGACACTGACGACACTTTGTCAGTTTGTCATGTGTCAGTTCTGTCAGTATTGTCATGTCGATCACCCGGTCACCTGCTCTACGGCAATGTAGGCTTCTGCCCGGTCGATACGACGTTCCTCGATCAGTCCGGCACGGATTAAATCTTGGGTCAACTGCCGCGCCTGTTTTGCGGACAGATTCAACTTGCGATATAGGTCGCGCATTGCTATCCCGCCCGCACCAGTCTCCTGAATGACCGTCAGGACTCGATCCTGCAAGCGTCGCTCAATGACCGCTTCCCCGCTCTTGTCGAGCTGTTCGAGTAGCCGATGTGCACTCTTGCGCCAACCATCGCAGATTGCCTGCGCAGCGTGCCAATGCTCTGCCGTGACCGTAGGCGCAGCGTCGTTTGTCTTGAGCCAATCGAGCGCGGCGAATAGTGCCGCCAGCTTGAACGCCTGCACGTGCATCCGTCCATACACGCCCTTCAGACGCTCATCGAGTTCGACTTCCCGGCGCGGATCGCATAAGCGGCGCAGTTCATCCCCATAGCGCTGGCATTCTGCCCAACACTCGACATTCAGACGTAAAGCTCCCGGTGCGCTCAGTCCCATCTCGGTCATTTTCGGCGTGGGCAACTGCTCGTGGAGCTGGCGCAGATCGTCGATCAGGTCGACGGGCGCGGGTTGATACACCGGCGCGGCGGGACGTTCGGCGTAGTCCGGTTCCGGCATGAGCAGCGCAAAACGGACAAGCAAGCCGTTGTCCCAATCCCCTGCGCTGATGGCACTGCCTAGGCTGGCGGGCGTGGTCACACCAAGGATCGACAACGCGGCATTCTCGACCACATTCAGCCCGGTCTGCGTGTCCTTGTCAAAGTAATCCGGGCAGTCGTAGAGTTCCATCAGCAGGTCTTTCATGCCAACCATATAATCGCGTTTGTTGATCGCGCCGAACAAGCCCGATACCTCGTCCTTGAGCAGCCCACGCTGCGCCGCGAACGGCTGTCCTCGTGTGAGCCGTTCCTGCTGCGCCTTGGGCAGCTTGTCGAAGTTGGTCGGCATCCGCCCCGCCAGCGCCTCTTGAAACCGCTCCGGCGATCCCGGCGCGGGCATCAGCATATACGGGATGGCGGCACGAGCGACACTCTCCGCCAATTTGTACGCCGTCGATTTGCGGTAGAACGTCGTCCCGGCGACCAGCATCAGATACAGATTTGGGTAAATCCGCACGCCCCACGGCGCTTCGCCATACAGCCGTCGTCCGACAGCGGTCGCCAGCAGCCACAGTCCGGCAGCTTGATGGAAGATCAGCGGGGTCTGATTGCCCGTCGCGCCTGCCCATGCCATGTACCGTTCCAGCCAATCGGGCAGCTTCAACGGTGGCGCGGACGGCTCATCGTGCGGCGGGTCGGCGGGCGGTTCACGGCGGCGCGTGGTCTTGGGCAGTTCGAGCTTTTCGATGAGTCCGCCCAACTGCGCCGGATCGATGTTGAGCCGGGCGCAGACCTCCTTCGCCAGCATTGTCCCGCACACGTAGCAGTACCCGTAGCCGCTGACGGTGTTGAATCCGAATGAAGGGCTGCGGTCACCGTGCTTGTGACGCTCCGGATAGATGCAGCGTCCGTGTAGCCAGTCGCCATGCGGCTTGAAGCCCTGCCCGATCAGCACATGGCTGATCTCCTCGATCACCCGCCGATTGAGGGGCGCATCCCCGCTCGGCGCGCTGATCTTCGGCGGCTGCCATGTCCGAACTTTTTGGCGGGGCTTGAACGCTTCAATCCATGCCGTCAACTTCGCTAGATCGGTGACGCGCAGGATGTCGCGTGCCTGCTCAATGCGATACGGCTGTCCGGTGGTCGGATGAACGCTCGGTGGCGCGACCACCTGCCGTCCGTCCCCGCACAGTTCGAGATTGCCAATCGGCGTCCCCATCGCCTTAACGCTTGGCGGCAGGTGATCGACGTAGAAATAGACGTGCCGACCAATGCCTCCGCCGCTGGCGACGGTATAGGTCTCTGCCAGTGCCGGAAAGGTCGCGACAAAGGCGGGATACCCGGCTGCGCCATCGAGATCGAGGACGACCAGATTATCTGATACTGTCCCGCAGATAATGCCGACGTTATCAAATGACCACGAGTGGATCGTCTGCTCGTCCGCTCTCTCATACTGAAACTGTGTCCAGCTTTTCAGCGCCGGACGCTTGCCGTCGAGCGGAACAACGCTCAAACCAAGCGCGGCATACGCCAGCGCCGCTGAGCATGTGGTGTCTTGCTGCGCCGCCCGAACGATAGGCGGCAGGTTCAAGGATGCCATCATGTTTCCTCGCTTTTCCCGGATGTAAAACAGGTTGATAGACAACCGAATGAACCTGATGTATCCTCAAGTTGACCAGACAAGAAGTAACTTCAGGTTCACCCACGCCGCCAGCCTAAGTCGAAGACGACTCACGCTGGCGGTTTGGTTTTCTGTTGAGCAGCGGTCATTTCAATCAGCTCGCCCAGCACCTCATGGGAGCGCACGCCTTCGTCCACCGCGTCGGTCAACAGGTCTTCAATCTGGATGGGCTGCTTTTGCAGCCGCTCCGACAGCAGGTGCAGCGTGTTCAGATTGACCGCCAGCAGCACCGACAGGATGCGTTCCAGATGGTCGATCCGCCGCCCAAAGGCTTTGGTGAAGTGCTTGCGGCTGCCGATCAGGTCTTCCTGTTCATCGAGGAAGGCGCGTAGAGCGGCGCGCACGATCTCAGACTTGGCTTCGTCGCGCCCGCGCGCAATCTGCTCTAGCCGGTTATCCATCGCGTCGGTGATCTGCACCGACAGACGGCGTGGGTATTCGAGACGATTTGGTTTCATGTACCCTCACTTGCACTGCATTTCGGACGAAAAACGCGGCTATGGTTCAGTTTTAGTGGCGCACAGCATGGGTAACCGTGACGCGCCATGCCTTTCAGCATCGGTGGGCTGCGCGACCACCGATGCTGGTGTGCCGCTGCGAAGCGTGGCGCACGAAGCCCCTCCGGCATGTGAGGAGCGAGTTCATTAAACTCGCTACCCGTCCGCTGGACTGGGTAGGGTGTCCCGGCGCAGCGAAGCTGATGCAGGGCGGGCGATTTCATCGCCGGGACACCCACGAGCGGCGCGAAGCCGCTCGTATGCTTTTGTGCAGTTCGGCATGAATGCGATGCAAAAGACAGACTCATAGATCAATCTCCAGACTGCGCCCGCTGCCGTTCTCGATGTCCAGTAAGATGTCCTGCTGCGCCCGTTCCGGTTCGCGCAGCAGCCGCCACTCCCGCCCAATCGTCCGATCCAGCAGCCTCTCAAACTCCTGTCGCGCAATGTGGTGCAGATTGTCTTCCCGGTTCAATCCGCCCCGATCAGTACAGACTTGCTGCCGATCCACGCGGTGCGATTCACGTTCGCCAATGCTGTTCACAATCGTCCCGGCGACAAATACGTGTGTATGCAGCATTTGCATTCCGTAGTCGTCATCGGTATCTCGGTCGTGGAGGACGTATGAAAACTCCGGCGTATTCAACCCGCGTGTCTCATGCCACGCCTCAATCGTCCGCTCTGTGACTTCGCGCACGAGGTCATGCTTCATCTCATCCGGGACGAGTGCCATCAGGTCGGGCGCGGGCGCAATCACAAGGTGATGCGTCAGCACATACGCTCCCGCCAGCTTGCCCGCGTTTTCATAGACGGCACGCCAGCCTTTGCCCAGTCCGCAGTCTGTCCAGCGCTCATCAATCTCAACCGGGCGGTGATCAGGACTCTCTCGGTGCGACACGTACTTGAGCAGTCTCTTCAGCTCGCGATAGCCGCCTTTCGACGGCTTTTGATACTTCCAGTTCGGGATGATGGTTGGTTTACTCATGACTCCTCGAAGCCTTTTCCGACCTCATGTTTGACACTAAACCTCGGTCATTGGCCTTCCGCAGTGCCCACTTGTGCGCTTGTTTGCAGCGATTGCCGCAGTACATGCGTGGGCGTCCTCCCAATTCAGATGGAGGCGGCAGTGGCTCACCACAAACCAGGCAAAAGCGCTGCTTCACTCGTTTTCTGAGTGGGAATGTACGCCGTTCCCGTTCGTGCTGAGGGCCAAAGGGCGCACCAGCTCTACACCCCCAGTGTTCTCGTTTTCGACCAGCATCGGAGTGACAAGCGTTTCTGGAGCTGAGTACCAGTCATCGGCTTGTAATTCGCGATAGACCAGTGCCCGCCAATCCCCGGTGGTCAACGCTTCCAGCGCCTCGCGTTTACGGCTGTTGGTTTTCCTCACCGCGTCCCGGAGCGCATTAGCGTAGAACTGCATCCAGTGGGGATGGACTTCTGGATTGACCGTCGCTTGCTGCCAGTCGTTCACAGCTTCCTGATAGGCGCGTTCGTTGGCATGGCGCAGTTCGATGGCTTCCAACATCTGCTCTTTGAGAACGTAAGCGGTAGACAAAACCAACAGGGGAGGAGCGATGGCTTCCAACCATGCGAATGGGCTGATTTCGTGACCGGGAAGTGCGATTTGGATGTTGCCCACCAGCGCGATAGCAGTGGCAATCCCCATGCTGGTGTAGAGCAGTCGGCGGGAACTTTTCGAGGTGCCGAGTGTTGCCAGTGCCAGCGAGAACACGACCTGTCCGACTTCGGCAGTCAAAACTGTAGCAATGCCAACTGCGACCATCCCCAGTTCGTAGGGGATAGCCGCACCAAAGGTAGTCGAGCCAATGACGTAGAGTCGAATCGCTGAGGGTGTGAAGGCGGCCAGCAGCAGCGCGATGCACAATCCAGAGATCAGCCTCGTGACCATCGGCGGATAGCGGTGCGCGGTGTGCTGGTTGTAGTGGTCGCGCTGCGGTCGTTCGCCAATGTCGCGCATGACAGCAGCTTCCGCCGCGCTGCGGGCAAGCTGGCGCTCTTCTTGAGTCAAGGGTCGAATTTGGGTGATCGTCATTTCCTACTCCTGTTTCTGATCTCGTCGCAGTAGCGGCAGCTCATGCCCCAGAAAGCAGCACACCCTCCTTAGCGCGGTCGAGACGGCGGCAAGGAAGGTGTGATAGAATCACCCTAGCCTTGCGCTGGACCTGTCAGCGCGCAGGTTAGGCACCTCATCGGGGGTCGCAACCCGCTGAGGTGTCGTCGTGTATGTAGTTCGCAGACGCAGCAGAATCAGAGGGAGTGGGAAACGAAAAAGCGCCAAACTCTGAGAGCTTGACGCCGGGTGGAAGTATTAAGATGGCTGTTTCGGGGACGACGGGTCTCGTCCGACCTCGCGTATACTCCTCTTAATTCCCCCGTATACTACCAAAGACCATCCGATTTTCACCTCATTGGTCAAACGGCTCACCCAAGACAATCGCGTTTTCTTGTGGCACGCTCAATTCACCGGGAATTTCCTGCACTGCTAGAATTCCCATTTGAAGTTGTAACCAAACGAGCGGCCTAGTTCCGCTCGTTTTTATTTCCTGAATGGTTATTGAGGCTCTGTCCCGTTTTCCTCGTCAGCGCTTGCTGCCTCTGATGGAAGCGATTGGCGTAACACATAGAGCATGTTCACCAGAAATTGCTCTGCGCCTTCCTCCCGGATCATGCGAGATGCGGCACGTACCCAGGTCTCATCGTCAATGAGGGCAGGAAATCCGTCGATTCCCACATAGATAGGGTTGCAGAAGAGCGATCTCACTTTCGCTCCGGTCATCTTGCCGAGGTCGCCGCTGACGGCAAATTCAACGTTCACTTTGGGGAGAGGCTTTTCCCGATTAGATTTCATCATGCGCCGATCTACTGAATGGTTTGGTCAATGTCACCGATTGTAGCACGGTCGGGCAGGGCAGGTTCTACAGGGCGAATATTGTGTTTGTTTCCCGCGTGACGTACTCTGTGGGTATTGTATGCCCCAGGAGCGAGAACCCTACCACGAGCTTGATCCTAACCTGATTGCCGCCTATAGCGCGATCTTTATTCCTCGCACAGACGTTTACCCGCTACAACTCGAAGATGGTCGCTACATTTCGATCAAACGCACCCTATACCCTGATTTAGTCGTTGCTCACCTCAAAGGCTTTATCACCATCGGCGCGTATGCGCTCAACACAGAAAACAAGGCGAAGTGGCTTTGTTTTGATGCTGACGATGAAGACCTCTGGCATAAGCTAAATCAACTTTCAGATTCACTTGCCGAGCGTGACGTTCCCTCATATCTGGAACTGTCGCGCCGAGGCGGACATTTATGGTTGTTCTTTTCGCCGCTCTCCGGCAGCGACACGCGACGATTCGGAAAGCAACTTCTTGCCGATCACGAGATTGAACCCCTAGAACTCTATCCGAAGCAAAACGAACTCACAACAGGGACAGGCTCATTCGTCAGGCTACCACTTGGAAAGCATCGCTTGACCGGACGGCGGTATCACTTTATCACCCGCACAGGCGAGCCGCTTGCCCCCACTGTCCGGGAGCAACTTGCCATCCTTGCCCGCCCACAGCATATCCCGCAACCCTTTATTGACGACGTGCTTTCCCGTGCGCCGGAAGCCAAGCAGGTCTCCCCTACTCCCCCATTTCAGGAGCGAAAACCATCGAAGAAGCGCCAGATTTCCACGCGGGAGCAGCCGTCCGAGCGGATCAAAGCCGCTGTGGGTGTCTTGGAATTCGTTAGCCGTTACGTCGAACTCGATAGCCAGGGACGCGGGTTTTGTCCGTTTCACCCGGACGAGCATAAGAGCTTTGCGGTCAGCCAGGACGGGAATTACTGGCACTGCTTTGCAGGCTGTGGCGGCGGATCAATCATCGACTTTTGGATGAAATGGCGGGAAAAGCAAGGTGACGATGGTAGTTTCACCGCCACCGTTACCGACCTTGCCAACCAGCTTTTAGATTGACCGTTTTTAGCCACTGTAGTCGGTTTTCAAGGCGTCATTCGCCTGATTACACACAATCCCCACGTTTGTGGTTCAAGCCTAAAAAACGGCGTTTTAGAGTCCTAAAAGGGGCATCGATCAAGTGCCATTGTTTAGAGAACTATCCTGCACGGCGTAGTACCGATTTCAGCTTTAGGTGGGCTAAATCTCGATAGAGGTTTTCACGGCTACCCACATAGAGAAGATGGATTTCCTCGTTCGTTTCATCGACTTCATAGATCACCCGATATTGCGTTCCATGATAGCTCACGTGCAGCGAGCGAAAGAACCGGAACTTATCTCTCAGTAGCTCCCCACGCTTAGGATCGGTTTTGAGGCTTTGGATTTCTTCTCGAAGTTGTTTTTGGATCGGCGGAGAGAGCTTCTTCAGTGACCGCTCCCCCGCAGGAGAAGCGTAAAGACGGTAGTTCATGGTTAGTCATCGAGCGGAATTTTGTTTCCTTTGGCAATTTCCTCTCGTCCGGTTTCAAGGATTGATTGAATTTCTTCGTTCATCATAAGTGCCAGCGTGTCCGAGAGCGCACTATCTTCTTCAAGAAGGTCATCAAGTGCCAGCATAAACCGCTCGCTCACGAGGCGAGCTTGTGCCTCGTTCCCTGCCGTAATCCGCACCTGTCCATTCTCTTGGGAAACGTTGGCAATCAAATGAGCAAGTTGTCTCTGTGCATCGCTGGTGTTGAAAGTTTGAATAGTCATACCAGAAAGCACTATATCATTTCGTATGACACCAGTCAAACGCAGTATGTCTCGATAGGGGTTAGTTTATGCTCATGCCTATTGGTTTGATCGGGTTCGTGGAAGTCTCGACCCTGACTTATGACAACTCGTTGACACGAGTTGAGCGATCTGCCATAGTGACCTTATGTATACCGAATACTTCCAGTTAGCGGAAATGCCCTTCATGATTACGCCCGACCCCCGCTTTCTGTGGTACTCGGAGCAACATCAAGAAGCCAAAAACAAAATCCTCTACCATATCACCCAAAGCGCGGGTCCCATCTACCTCTTGGCGGAGATCGGCACAGGCAAAACCACCCTTGCCCGGCGCATCGTCCACGAGCTTGAAGCCGATAAATCCAAGCGCGTCGTCTTTGTTTTTGCGCCGAAATTACCCACGACCAATGCCTTTCTGCGCTTTGTGATGGACGAATTCGGCGTTAAGACTGACCGTTCCTACAGCCGCTCGCTCAAAAACTTTGAGGAATTTCTCAAAGACCGGTACACCAAAGGAATTTCGCCCGTGCTGCTGGTGGACGAGGCACAGAACATGACGCGCGACATGCTCCTCTTGATTCAGCACTTGTTCAACTTCAGCACGAACACGGAGTTTCTCATCCAGATGGTGCTGTTCGCGCAGCCGGAGCTTCAGCCAAAACTTGACCGCCTAACCTCGCTTAAAAGTCGGCTCAACCTTGCCAAGCTCAAGCCGTTGAGCGCCGAGCAAACTCAAGCCATGATACGGTTTCGCTGGACAGTAGCGGGCGGGAAAGTATTTCCGTTCGGCGATGACGCCATGCGCGAAATCTACCACATCACCCAGGGTGTCCCCCGCTCGATTGTCAAACTTGCTAACGAGTCGCTGATTAAGGCCGTCGTCGCCGGAAAGCACACCGTAGACCGTGCCGAGGTGATCGCCGGAGCAGCCGAACTTGCCGTTGGTCAACTATAATGGGTACGTACACCGATTTACTGAAATTATCGCCCAAGAAGCCCATTCCCCTCTCGCCTATGGGAGACGTGGGGCTTGATCACCCCGCCCCGTCAGACTCCGAACCAACCGTTGCCTCTGAGGTTATTCCCCTCCCTCAAACTAAAGTGCCACACGCTCAAAAGCCAGAATACCAGAATGCCAGAAAACTAGAAAACAAGAAAGACAGAAATCTGGCAAGCCAGAATGCCAGAAAACCAGAAAACCAGAAAACCGATTTGAACGAGTTTCTTACCTCAATGTTGACTGTGAAAACCCTGGCAAAGACCTCATATCGCTATCCCCAAGAACTCCTCAACAAACTTGCGGATGCCGAATATGAACTACGCAGGAGCAAAGACAAGAAAATCCACATGAACACGATTGTGGTGTTTGCCTTAGCCTACCTGCTCTGGGACTATGCCGAGCGGGGAGAGCAAAGTCTACTTGTGACCTTAACCTGAAAGCCAGAAATCTGGCAAGCCAGAATGCCAGAAAACCAGAAAGACCGAATGCCAGAAAACCAGAAAGACCGAATGCCAGAATGCTGGCATTGCGCTTCTTGACGATCCAAACGCCTTATGTCCATGATGATCTTCAGGTACTTAAGAAATCCAGTAAGTTAGTAGGGGACTGTCGTCGGAGAAATCCTTGCCCATTGCACCCGGAAAAGGGGAAGGGCGAGCGTAGCGCACCCAAGCTGCCACGACCCAGGGGTTACGAAATTGCCTCGAACACCAACGCTTATTGGTCGATTGCCGCCGGAGCAACATGAACGGCAGGAAGGGGAGAGGCATAGAAAACGACGCCTCGAAACCTTCAAGGCGTCGTTTAAGAATTACGAACCAAGCGTTTATATCTTCCCATAAATACAAGAAGATGTAAATCTACGCAATTTTGCCGGAGGCAAAATTGAAAGTAATTCAAGGAGGGGTGTGTTATGGGGAGATATACTGTGACCCAGTTTAAGTCGTGACCTCATATTTTATCCACAGTCGATGACCTATGGATTGAATAGAAGAAGTGATCGAACACAACTTGTTTGCAGTTTGTTTCCCGTCGGTAACTCCGCTCACCACCCCGTTTCCTTGCCAGGGGGAAGCGAGTGGGGGAAAGCGCCCCACTCGATGTGTCCCTCCTCAGAGAGGGGACTGGCTCGGCACTCGGTTTAGCCCAGAAAGACGGGCTTCCTCGCACCTTGCGGCATCCCCTCCCGTTCGTCGTGTCACCCGCGCGTCGGGCTTTGTCTGGCAAAAAGCACGCCATCCAAAAGCCCGACCCCATAAAAATTCCGTCGCCGTGTTCACTGCCTCCCTCTGGCTGCGAGGCAGCCAGCGTCATCGGTTGATGACTGGGGGCGTTCACATGGCGATCCCTTCGGACGAAAAACCATGTCCTCAGCGGCGCACCCAAGAACAAGAACGGGTGCTAATTTTTATGGGGTCGGGCTTCGCCCTCCGCGCGGCGGCGAATTTGCTGCGCGCTGTGTGCCGCTGGCGAATGTTGCGTCGTGCCGTTGTCCTCAAACCCGGCGCGAAAAATCCCGCCAATTGCGTGTCGCCACGTGCGTGGCGACACCCTCAAAAATCACATCCCGTCCAAGCGACGAATTCCCCTCAGTCAATCATACACGGCGTTCCCGCTTACGTTCCGGTTACGGCAACCGTACCTCGAAACCGTATCTAAATCGTGCCAAAGTGCCGTCCGTTTGGCACGGTTTTGCCAATCTTGACCGTCAAAGGGCGCGAACAAATGAGCGGTTTTGCGGAATCTGTTTTCAGATTTCAGCAAGCGTTTTGATACAATTTTGGCAATCAGAACGGCCAGTAGGAATGCCCCCAATAGCGATCCTGATGATTGTCACTTGCACATCCGTTAAGATGGGTGTTTGATGGAGGAAAGCAGAACAGGGAAGAATGGGGAGTAACCTCATGCGCCGCCGCTACTATCGAGACGATGATGCCGCGATTGCTGAGTTTGTGGCCTGGTCAATGATTTTGACGGGCAAGGGCTTGATGGAGGTCGTCAAGTGGTTGACCCGTCCCGGCGCATACACCCCGTATTCGCCCGATGAACCCCGCCAAGTTTCCGGCTTGTTGGAGCATGTGCCGAAAATTGACTGGTCACAAGCGGGGCTACCCAAAGTGGACGCGGGGAGCTTGAAGCGCTTCAAAGGCGTGCGCAGCCTTAAAGACTTGAAGGCAGCGGCGCAGAACTTGAGCGATGACCTTAAATCGGTGCAAGTTTCCTGGTCGCCCGGAGACCGACCGCAGCTTATTCCCCGCCCGGAAGTTGCTCACCCGTTTTTCTTTCCGCAGGTGGTCGGCGAGCCGCGTGCCTACCGGATTACCCCGGTCATGGCCGAGGCCAATCCCCAGGCAAGCGTTGACCTCATGCGTGACCTCATGGCCGCGACGCCGCGTTTGACGTTTGAGATTGTCGGCGATGGCAAGGAAACGGTCTGGCAGATTGTCGATTACGAGGGGCGCTATCCCTCCCAGATGATTACCGACCATATTCGCACGCACCATGCGGGCGCGGTGGTCGAACAGGTTGACCCGACGGTGCTCCCGGCGCGTCAGTATCCCTTTTTCCGCCAGCTTCTCGTCTTTGGCTTGACCAATGAATACGCTGCCCCCTTGCCGTTTTGGGGTGAGGTCAAGGGGAGCGACTCGCTTGCCACCCTCACGCGCCGGATGGATTTTCTTGACCCGGTTCAGGAGGAACGAGTCCAGTATCAACTCTTTTCATTCACCTTCTCCGAGGAAGCAGGCAACCGCGCCGGAAAGCGGCTCTTACGCGGGACGGTCAGGCCGACCTCCGGTATCATCGAAGACAAGTCCGACCCCCTGTCCGGGTTTGACCTGGAACTACTGAACGCCAAGCTCGCCAATCCGCTCTATCACACCTTTGTGGCGGTGACGGTCGAAAGCCGCGACGAGAAGCGGCTGGACGAAATTGCGCAGGTTGCCCACGACGTGATGCGCGTTCACCTGCCCCGCTACAACGGCATGACGCTGGTCGGCTCGCCCAGCCTCAAGCACCCGGTGGACAGCGAGGAATTTGCCACGATTGCCTGGTTTGAGACGCTTTTGACGGCGATGGTCAAGTCCTATCAACCCGAATGGCGGCGCATCTTATCGGTCTTGTCCCCGCCGGAAATGGCGACCCTTTGGCATCTGCCCGACGAGACCTACACGGGTGAAAAGATTGTCTGGGCAAGTTCAGCCATTCCGAAGGAACTGATTGCCACCGATTTCAAGCCGACCCAGCAACTCCTGATCGGCGATGTCATCACGACGGGCAAGACGACCCCGATAGCCTTGCCGCTTGCCGACCGCGTGTACCACCAGACCATTGTCGGCAAAACCGGAGTGGGCAAAAGCACGCTGCTTTTGAACCTCATTCACCAGGACATTGCGGCAGGTCGCGGCGTGGCTGTGATCGACCCACACGGGAAGCTGATCGACGACATTCTCACGACCAGCGTTCCGCCGAAACGGGCAAAGGATGTGGTGCTGCTTGATTGTGGCCGCAGTGACTTTCCCGTGCCCCTCAATCCCTTCCGTATCCCGGAAGGCGTGAGCTTTGCCTCGGCCTTCAACTACGTCTACTGGGCGATGCGTAAAATCTACGAGAGCATCTGGCAGGAAGGTCAGACCGATAGGGTCATGCGCCACGTCATCGAGGCGCTGCTCTGCGACCCGGAGGCCACCCCGCTCGACATCCGGCGGCTGTTTGCCGACGACGCCTACCGTGCCAAGCTGGTTGAAATGATGGAAGACAACGACGACGTATCGTTTGATACCGTCGATTTCTGGCAGGATTTTGACGAGCGCTCGGAAGGCGGTATCCGGGAGATGGCACGGCCAATCCTCAATCGCACCAGCGCCTTTGTCGGCAGGCGGACACTGGAACTGATGACCTGCCATCCGAAGAGTTTGAACTTCCAAGCCTTCATTCGAGACAAAAAGATTGTCCTCATCAACCTCTCCGGTGACGAAATCGTCAACGAAGTCGGGAGTTTAGGGGCGCTCTTCGTGTCCGGTTTTTACCTTGCGAGCGAAGCCTTAGGCTACGTGGCCGACGGCCAGCCGCCGCGCTACGTGCTTGCCATTGACGAAGTGGAACGGTTCATGACGACACCGTTGGGCGATCTCTTCTCGCAGGCACGGAAAATGGGGCTGTCGCTGACGATTGCCAACCAATACCTTGACCAACTCTCCAAAGCCACCTTACAGGCCATCACCGGAACCGTCGGCACGCAATTTCTGTTCGAGTTGGGTCTAAACGACGCCCAGACCTTCCGCCCGCTGGTTGAGCCGGAGATGGCCTGGGAGGAGTTGCTCCATTTAGGCGTCTACCGCATGGCGGTCAAAACTCGTGCCGAGGGGCGGACGCTTCCAGCGCTGGTCGTTGCCACTCGTCCCAAGCCGAAGGAAAGCAAAACCCCCTACGTCCGCGCGGACACTGTGCCTGATCGCATGAACGGAAAAGACGTGCGTGCCTGGATTCGCACGCGCCGCAGCCCCAAGAAAAATCCCGACGACGAGACGAACAAGCCAGGTGATGAGTCGGACGTGACGGATTTCGAATGAGCGAGGACACGCCCCGGAAGCGCTTGCCCCGCCACAAGCGCGTTGCCGAAGACGAGCGCCCGAACATGGCTTTAACCGAGCGCGACTGCGAACTCATTCGCACCGTCAACGACTACCGAGCGGTCACGACCGATCAGCTTGAAGCCCTCTTTTTCGGCTCACGGTCAACGGCACAGTATCGGCTCTCGCGCCTGTTTCAGCACGAATTCCTTGATCGGAACTTCCTGTCGGTAGTGTCCGGTGCTCCGGGGAGCAGTCCGGCGATTTATACGTTGGGGAAGCGAGGCGTGGCCGTCTTGGTGGAGCATTTTGGCTATGAGCGCAGCCAAATCCGTCTGCCCAAGCGCGGAACACTCGGCTGGCATCTGGTCGAGCATCTGCTCAAGGTCAACGATCTGCGGGTGATGATGACACTCGCAGCCCAACAGCAGCACTGCACCCTCGAAACCTGGTTGGACGAGACCAGCTTTCGGGCGAAACCGGATTACGTGAGCGTCCGAGATAAAGGCGGCAGAACGCGGAAAAAGCCCGTCTTTCCCGATGGCTACTTTGTCCTGCACACCCCACGCGGCAAAGCCCGCTTTTTCCTCGAAGTTGACCGGGGAACAGAGCTTTTGTCGAAATTCGCGCCGCAGATTGGCGTCTACGAAGCCTACGTAACCAGTGGGCAGTACCAGGAACGTTTTCAGGCCAAGAGCTTACGCATCCTTGTGGTCACGACCAGTGATCGACGGATGCGATCCCTCGTCCGTGTCACCGAAACGATGGGCGGCGACCGGAAGTATTGGTTCACCACCTTCGAGCGAGCGACGGTTGAAAGCATACTGACCGGGGCAATCTGGCAGCGCTTGGGGAGTGACGGGTTACAGCCCATCATTGGCGAGGAATAGCCGAGACGGAAGGGCTTGCGGGCGTCCGGTCAACCTGTTATGGTGAATTTATGCTCGACCAGCCCACTATCTCGCCGACGACCCTCTATCCCGGAGACTCGCCGAAACCGCCGCGTTTTCATTTGCCGCAATATCTACGGGCTGACGAGACGAAACGGCCTTCTATGCGCCTTACACCGCGCGACAGCCACATTCTGGAAGCGATCCACACCTTTGACGGGGTTCTCTCTGACCAACAGATTAAGCGCCTGTTTTTTAGCGGCACAACGCAGATGCAGCTACGGATGCGCCTACTGTACCAGCACGGCTACGTATCGCGGCCTGGCCGGAGAAAGCGGGCAAGTTTACCCGCGATGGTCTACTGGCTCGATGAGCGGGGTGCAGCCTACGTCGCTGGCTTATCCGGTATTCCCCTCGACGAATTCAGCTATCGCCGCGAGCCGAAGTGGGTGCAGCTTGAGCATGATCTCGCCGTCAACGACCTGCGCATCAGCGTGATGGAAGCCTGTCGCGGGATACCGGGCTTTTCCCTCCAAGAATGGATACCGCAAGGGGAATTCTGGTCGCAGCCGGACAAAGTGCGCTTCACACTTCCCAATGGCAAGGCAGGCGTGCGCTGCATCCGACCTGACGGCTACTGCGTGCTTCAGCAAGGGGACTACACCGCTCGGTTGCTCTTTGAGCTTGACCGAGCGACCGAAGATAACCCCCGGTTTGCCCGCGAGAAGGTCATTCCCGGCATTGCTTACCTTCGCAGTGACGCCTACAAGCGGCGCTTTGGCTTTGCCTCCGGGCGTTGGCTGGTCATCACCACCAGCGAGCGACGGCTGCGGAACATGAAGCGGCAGGCGGAGGTGGCGGCGGGCAATGACGCCAAATTCTTCTACTTCACGACCCTGGCTGAGGTTTCTCCTACAACCCTCTTGACGACGCCGATCTGGTGGCGCGGCGGCGATGACCGTCCAACGGCGCTGTTTCCGTCGTAGTCAGCCCGATTCTCGATTTGTTATGCTGAAGCAACCACCGTGCGGGGTTTTTCCGTCTTGACCGCCATCTGTTAGGCACGAGATGCGTGGTTTCCTCTCCAAACCTGCTAATCGAGGGCAATGGGAGACACGGCAGCGAGCAGGTGTGTTGCCGCCCGTTGAGGACAGCTTTGCACGGTGTTGGTCTGATTAGGGCGTGTTTACGCTCCACTATACGAGTAATCCTTCAGCTTGCAGAAACAGGCTTCAGTGTAGTACGCTGAACATTCCCTATGCCCTGGCTCGAACGACAGCAACAAGCGCCCTTTGAAAATCAACCGATCAACGGTCTGGCTTTCCTGCACGGCGACGTGGTTGCCCGGCAGTATCAGCAGGAGTGGGTACGCGGCAAGAAATATCCACTGGTTGCCTATCTTTCCGGCACAACTCGTGAACTCACGCAAGGGGAAAAGACGGCGAATATCGTCTTGTTTGGCGACGTAACGCTGCCTTCTGGCATTACCCGTGTTGATGCAGTCACCGTGCTTTCCAGGCAAACCCATCAAACGCCTCTGCGTGTCCACAGTTTTGAGGGAAGCGAGTTTGTCGTCACCAATCCGCAGTCGCGCCGAGGCTATCGCCTGAGCTTTGACCAGGAGACCGGGGAACTCGCCAACCTTACACCTCTGCCGGAGTATGCAATGGAGCTTTTGCCGGGTGAATTACGTGCCCTGCTGCCGCCGCTCTACAGTCAGGAGAAATTGGGCGGAAACGCGATTGCGCCGATCAAGTTTTTTACCCCAGACGCTCACTGGACGTGGTATCCCACTGAGTTTGACGGCGATGATCTGTTTTTTGGCTTGGTCAGTGGCAATGAGCTTGAGATTGGCTATTTCAGCCTGTCAGAACTCGAAAGCGTGCGAGGACGATTGAATCTGCCGATTGAGCGTGATTTGTATTTTGAACCACAAACGGTTGACGCCTTGCGAACTTATCACAACGACATCGATCACCCGTGACGGTATGCAGGAACAGGAAAAACCATCACCGCACGATTTAATAACCCTCAAAGGGGAACTGCGCGCTCGTTGGGAACAGTTGCCGCCAGAGCATCAGGCGACGATGGTCTTGACCTTAATTGCCGACGTGATGCAAGAGGAGTGGGGTGATTGGCTGAAAGATGCAATTGGTCTCTCGTATCCGGCTAACGAGCAAGCCAAACATCATGAGCAGCAGACGCGGCCACCTGTCGGTTCAGTCGGCGAGCGCCATACCGCCTTTGGCTTCACCTACCACGAGAACCTGTTTGATTTGGTCGGCCACTCGCACTTTCTGGAACTTATGCAGGACGAGCAAACCATCGTACATCAAGCGGAAATTTCGAGTAACAACTACGGTGAGTTCCTCTTTGTCACCGCCAGTCGCCCGAAAGACGACCAGCGGGAAGTGGTCGGTTTTTGGGGATTAGGCTACCACGACCGCCGAGACCGCTACCTCCTGGATGAATGGCACTGGTACGTCTCGTCGCTTCCGGTGAAGGAAGACGAGCAGATCAACAAGACAGCACTCATGGAACAAATTGCCGAACGGAGGCAAGAACTCGAAGCAGTGGCAAAGACCCATCATCAGTCGGCCAAAGGGGAATTCTACGAACATCTGGCCGACGTGACCGACGAAGACGCAGCAGCAACAGAAATGGATGATATGGGCGATATGCTCGACGGCCTGTTAGGGGAATAGCGAGGAGGGGAGTAGCCCAGTAGACAGAGACGGTGTTGGCATAGTAGGGTGTTGCTATGTACCCCCGTCTTGCCAAGCTCTCCTCAAAAGCGCAGTTCACCCTACCGAGAGGTTGGGTACGGGAAAATCACCTAAAGGTGGGCGACAAGCTGTACGTGTTTGTCCGGCGCAAGGGGCGAGGAAACGAGCTTTGCGTTGTGCCAGCAAACCCTGTGCAGCAAGCGGAGCTTAAACAGGCCATCGTTCCTTGACTTTGCAAGCCGACATTCACGTTTTCTCTTTCCCCCTAATGTGCTATGGTGAAAGGACAATGATACCCGAAGTTCCTCTCCAAGCAGATATGTTTTCCGGTGAACTCGTTGACACGCGAACTGCCGCTCAGAAAGCGCGTGACCGCGAGCGCGACAAGCCACAGCAAATAGAGATGTTTGCGCAACACGAGATTGCCCAGTTTGGTGTTCGAGCACACCCCCAGATGTCGTTATCGGAGCACACCAAACTCGTCCTGATCAGTGAAGACCCACGAACGCCGGAAGAGATTGAGCAAGATCGTGATCGAGCAGCACAGGCAATGACCAAACCGATGTTTGATGAGAACGACTCAGAGCCAGAGCCAACGAACGAAGTCGTTTTATTCCAACGAATGACGAAAGCAAGAGACATACCGTCACCGATTATGGGGTTTCGCCAACGGCAGCGCTACTTTCAAGCAAGGGTACGCAGGCGAACTGCGCCAGTGCAATAGGGAGATGCGAGGTCTGTGAAAGCGTTGACGTAGCATTTTTCACGTAGTACCTTGCTGTCGATGTGCTGTTGCCCGTCATTTTCGCTTATGCCTGTCGAATTGCACATCTTCCGGCGAATCACAGTCTACATCGCGGTTATTGCAGCCCTTGTATTCCTCGCCCCGCACGTCAATGCCTACTATACGAATATACCTGCCAGCATCGTAGTAGGACAGACAGATTTTGCTGGCTCTGGTTTCGGCAGTACGAGTTCTGCCACACTCCGATTTCCCGCTCATGCAATCGTAATTCAAGCGAAGCTCGTTGTGTCTGACGGTTTAAATAACCGAATTCTCATCTTTAATAAGATACCTACAACAAATAACGCTTCTGCCGATGTAGTTATAGGTCAACCCGACTTTTCACACACTGCCGCCAATCAAGGAGGGACAGCCAGAGCAAATACGCTAAATAACCCTCGCGGTATGGCAACAGATGGGACTCGGTTGTTTGTTACCGATGCTACGAATCAGCGTGTGCTTATATTTAATACTCTCCCTGCTTCAAACAACGCACCAGCGGATGTCGTTATTGGACAGCCAGATATGATCACCACTACGGCTGGAACAACCGCAAGTAAACTCGCTACTCCTGTTGGCGTTGACTATGACCAACAAACTGGAAAACTTGCTATAAATGAATTTGGAAGCCGAATAATAATCTTTAATCACGTACCGACAACAAACGGAGCGTCTGCGGATGTTGTTGTCGGCCAGGCTGACTTTTCTCACAGAACAGCCAATCAAGGGGGAGTCGCTAATGCAAACACAGTTAACAGCCCCAGGGGTGCGCGATTTATCGACGGAAAACTCTTCGTTGCTGACGCCCTGAATAACCGTGTCCTTATTTGGAATTCAATACCCACAGCAAACAACCAAAGAGCAGATGTTGTTATTGGACAACCGAATTTTACTCAAACCAGTGCAAATCAAGGGGGAGCTACCACATCCGCAACCCTAAATAATCCGAACAGTGTCATGGTCGATGATACTCACCGAATTTATATCTCTGATATAAGCAATAACCGTATTCTCATATTCAAGACAATCCCTAAAACAAATAACCAAACGGCTGATATAGTCGTGGGTCAGCCTGATTTTTTTCATGGAGATACAAACCAATTACAACTACCTGCCGCAAACACATTAAATGCTGTGCGGGATATTTTTTTCTACGGTCATCAAATGATTGTGGCAGATACGAGCAATAACCGTGTCCTTATATTTTCCGATGAACTTGCCAATATTTCCCTTTCCCGCACGATCACAGGCCAACCCGACGGCCTTCTGCGTTTCTCCGGCACAGTTTCCACCAGTGTTCCTAATCAACACGTTGTTCGTGTTGAATATTCGGTCAATGGAAGCACCTGGACTGGCGCTTTCCCGACTGACGGAAAGTTCGATAGTGCTCAGGAAGACTACTACTTTGACTTTGATCCAACCATCAATGAAATGGCCGATCAACAAGGCTACACGATTAAGATTCGCTCGACCCATGACAACGACATCGACACCTCGAAAGCTGCGCTCTACTTTCAGCCGTTCCTTACGAATGCTCCGACCAATAACTCCTTCACATTAAATCGACTTCCCTCATTTACCTTCACCATCCAAAAACAACGGTTTGCTGATTTGAAAGAAAATCTTGATCACTTCCGCGTGATGGTCAAAACCGATGGTTCAGACTGGCAACCCTACATTGACAACATTCCTATTGACTACAACTCGGTTCGGCTCGCACCGGATAATCTACGACCTAATCAAGTTGACACGATGAATGGCACATACGAGGACAAATTCAAGATTGTCTCCTATGACCAGGACAACAGCGTAATCACCGTGCAAGCCAAAGCAGTCGATAATCAAGGAAACACAAGTGACAAATACTGGGGAAATGGAGGACAGTTACTCAACAATGCAACGTATCAGTGGAAGGTGCAGGCGGAAGACCACGAGGGACAATTCGAGGATACCGATCCGCAGACGTTACGCATTGGGACACGCCAGGTCGTGACCTCCCGTCCGTATTTTCTCCTGTCGATATATGCTATCAGCGGCATTCCGGGATACATGGACATTTCGACCAACCATCCTGATGACACGCCGAAGACGTTGACCATGACGACTGATAATCTGAGGTTTGCGCCGACCTTTGCCGGACATGCCTTTGCCGGAAGTACCGTCACCTTTGCGATTACCGATGATGCACTGGCAACCTCGTCAGCGTGTCTTGCCGTACCCCCTGACCTGTACTGCACGCAAACGTATCAGACAACCGTCAAGCCTGATTCCTCGTTTCGGTATACCATTCCGAAAGCGTTCAGGCCGGGCAACTCCTACGATGTAACGGTGTCGGTCAAAGACACCGGGGACAACTACAATGAATTGCCGACATTTACGGTACAAGTCGCGGGGAAATAGCCAAGCCTCTTTTGTGAACTATAAGGCTGCGTCTGGCTTTTGCCTCACCTCGAATTCTGAGTTATAACCCGCCGACCATTTGAGCCAGCCTCAAACAGACAGCGCAGATCATTTGTTGTGCGTCGTGCCATCATTAGCTTTGTCTCTCAGCCATTCAAGGGCAGAATAGATAATAATGTGCAGTTGAATGAAGAGTACTAAAATGGGATATGAATGGGCATACAGAACGTCAAGCCGCTGATCTAAAGTGTAGACACGTTACTTGGATTTGCCACATTTGTAGTCATATATGCTCCATAGCTATCGTGAGTTGCGCGACATATGGCTCAAGTATTCATCAGCTACAAAAGTCAAGAGCGGGTATTTGCCGTAGCTCTTCGTGACCAGCTACAAGCTTGGCATTACTCAACTTGGATAGATATTGACAATATACCGCCTGGTACTTATTTCCGCGACGCGATTCAAAATGGTTTGGAGACATCTGACGTAGTGATTGGTGTCATTACGCCAGACGCAACCAGCTCACGAGAAGTCTTGACCGAGTGGGATTTCGCATTAAACTACCGCCGCTTTATTCCACTCCTTTATCGTGAAAGCCGTCTTCCGTATCATTTGGAAGGCATACAATATCTCAATTTCATCGGGTTTGATGAACTGGAAACTCTTGAGCGCCGTGAGACTCTTGATCATCTTAATCAAGCGTTGGTTGATCTCAGATTCAACGGTAAGTCCGTGTTACCTCCACTTGCACCCGAAACGAAACAACATTCCCAGCAGGAAAACACAAATCGCCACCGAATGTTACGCAAAGTGGCTGAATACTGGATTGACGGTGTGCTCAAGAATGTTTTGAATGAGAATCCGCTTATCGGTTTAGGTCTTGAAGCAAAACCCGACGCTGTGCTGAGACATGTTGATTATGGTGATTACCCTCTACCTCCGAGTACACAAATCCAACAAGTGTTCAATGACTTGCATCGAGAACTATTGATCTTAGGTGCTCCGGGTGCAGGAAAAACCACGCTGATGCTTAGTTTGACAGAAAACTTGTTGGAAGCGGCTAAACTTGATGCCCAAGAACCAATTCCGATAGTGCTTAATCTAGCATCTTGGGCTGTTAAGAGACACTCACTAAAGGATTGGCTAGTCGAAAGACTATGGTTTGAGTATCAAGTACCGGGCAAGGTTGGTACTCTCTGGCTAGACAACGAAGAGATTATCGTTCTACTAACCATTGGTGCTAGTTATGATGAAAGCGAATTGCACCCTTCTCTTTGCAAGATTCGGCGCAGCGACATTCACAGTGAATATTGTTCAGGCACTTGAGTCGCAATGTGCCGCGTTTCACCGAGAAAGGCTAAAACCAAATCAGCTGAGCCATCGTAGACTTTCCTGCACCAGTTAAACTAGCACCAATGGTTACTAGATGGATTGGACGAAGTAGATACACATTTTAGAGATGGATGTGTTCTGGAAATAAACGCTTTTCGTCAGCAATATTCGGGTATCGACATAGTGGTTTGCAGTAGAATCCACGACTACGAATTACTCACAAGTCGTCTTTCCTTGAGTGGCGCGATTGTGCTTCTCGATCTGAATGAGACTCAGGTAGCGGCTTACGTGGAGGGGGATAGATTGTCGGCACTGCGCCAACTTCTTGCTTCTGATCCAATCGTACAGGAGATGGCACGCACTCCACTTTTACTTAATGCTATGGCTTTTACCTACCGAGATGATACGTATAGCGCCATCGCCGGGCTAACATCGAAAGTGGATAGAACCAATCACCTATTTAGAGGTTATTTTCGGAAACGCTTTGACAAACTGCAAAGTGCTTATACACTCACGCAAACACAACGATACCTAACCTGGTTAGCTCAAAAGTTGGAGGCGAACAGCCAATATGTATTTTACCTTGAAAACATGCAACCCACCTGGCTGTTCGAGAGAGCGAGACCCATATACCTGTATTTGGTTGGTGCGATTTCTGGATTTCTCAGCGCAATCGCGTTTGGTTTAGTTGTAGTTCTATATGGTCTCAGCGTCAACCTCGCACCCGAAACAGTCGTCGGAATCACCGTATCTTTGGCAGCCGCCCTACTGGTAAACGGTCTCTGGGCGCAAAGATACGTTTTCAAGCCCGTTAGACCGTTTGCTACGGGAGTCGCTCTAGGGAGGGGAGTTGGACTTTTTCTCAGTAACCTTTCGATACTAGGTGTCTTTCCTTATGGTTCGTTGGATTGGTATTTTCCGAAGTTTATTTTGGGCTGCATCATCGGGGTTTCAATAGGCTTGGCTGCATTCCTAATCTTTATTATTGGAGCACGCAAAAGTGAGCAGACAAAACAAGAAATACCAACCCTCATCTATCCTGTTGAAGAACCGGCAGGATCGCTACTCGCCATCATGACCACCGTTTTCAGCGGTCTAATTATGGTATCTCCGAACCTTCAGAAGAACACATCCCCAATGATTGAACAAAAGGTGATCCCAAATCAGGGAATACGACGTTCACTTGTGAACTCTTTAAGGAATGGACTCATTTTTGGTGTTTTCGCAATGATTGTTTCCTTCGGTGCAAATGGCATAATCAGCAACTTCAATTGGAAATATTTGCAGTTTGAATTGCCCAAGCCTGTGAGTGAACCTCTAGGTTCGCTGATCGTCGGATTCGCAGCTTTTGTATTTGTTGCGCTTGGGTCTGGCGGTTTCGCTTGCATTAAGCATTTTGTTCTCCGTTGGATTTTGTATCATAGCGATAATATTCCTTTTAACTATGCTGATTTTCTAGATTTCGCCGCGAATATTGGCATGTTAAGAAAAGTCGGCGGCGGGTATTTGTTTATCCACAGGTATTTGCTGGAATACTTCTCGTCCCTAAAATTGATAAGCTAACGTTTCGCTACTAAGAGACAATACTTGTTATTGCCTGGTCGATACAAAGTGAGGTGCATCAGCCAAGCATACCTCGGAGGATGGGTTGTGTGACGTACAAAATAGTTCCCGACAAGCGGCGTTCCTGTGAGTAGTAATCCGGCTCTTAATGTATCTTCATAAGTTGAGCAAAAACTGAATTGATTGAGGTAACTTGACGCTGTTTATTTTTGGGCTAACATTGAAACGGTTGTTCGTTTTCTCTGGCTAAATTTGTCACTAGGCTCTTGTGTCCCCGCACAAAAGAAGAATGGCATGAATTTCTTAGACTTAATCGCTGCTGAAATTCAACGGACTGCCGATGCAGATGCACTCCCGCCTGATGAAGATTTGCCCTTGTACCGCCTGTATGCCGTCCTTCTCCTTGCGAAAGGCGAGTGCGTTACAGCAGAGGACGTTCATAACGCCTGGGCAGCTTGGGCAAGTGAGCATGAAGCCCACAGTCGAAACCTTCTTCCATATAAAGAGCTTTCGTTACATGCCCAAAAGAAAGATCAACTATATGTGGAGGCAATCCACAAGGTCGCTCATCGAATGCACGCGAACAAGTGAGGAGGAGACACAGCGTGAACAAGAGAATCTGCATTAGTTTTGATTGGCATAATGATCGTGACTATCGCCATATGCTGAGCGCTTGGATCGCTAATCCTGATTTTCCCATCGATTTTGAAGACCTGACTCCCAGCGCCATTGACACCGATGATGTTGGCAGAGTGAAAGCGGTGTTAACAACGCGAATTCGGGTTGCCACCCATACACTTGTACTTGTGGGCGCATATGCTAACACGCCCCATGCCGACCAGACGAAGATCGGCACACGCAACTGGGTGTGGTGGGAAATTGAACAAAGCAAAGCCGAAGGGAATGGACTTATTGCAGTCAAGCTCAAGGCTGAAAACTCGACACCTGATCCGCTTTATAATTCGAGTGCGAAATGGGCAATGTCATTCACGCGGGATGCTATTCGTAAAGCAATAAATGAGGCATAGAACTTGACGTGGCTGACGGAAACGACCTGACAGATAAGAAACTTGAAATTCTGCACGATCACTATAAGGAAACCTTTGCCCGTCTTCAGCAAATCGAGTCAAATCGTGATCGACTATTCCTCTGGGTTATTGGGCTTTTTGCTCTCCTCAGCGTAGAGATTGGTTATCCAAGTGCAATAGGGGGGACACTCGGAAGTGTTTCCGTCGCAGGTCAAGAACTGAATCTCCAAGCATTGCCACTTCCAGCACTGCTAAATGCCTCGTGGTTATTGACGGCTGCAATGAGCTTGCGATACTGCCAAGCGACGATACAGGCTAATCGTCAGTATCCCTATCTCCATTCGCTTGAGGCTGTTATATCGCCAGAACTTGGGGGCGGCGATATTTATCGCCGCGAAGGAGAGGTTTATTTGAGAGAGTATCCAATGCTGCTCAATGTGGCATGGATTGCCTATGGCATTCTTTTTCCGCTTAGTATCATGTTCGCAGCAGGCGTATTCGTCATTTGGGAAGCAAAAGAGTTATCGTACCCTGTGCCAAACAAACTCTTTGACTCAGTTTTGTCTGTTGCGATTATTGTTTTTTTCTTCAGCTACCGCATTCAACCCACCATTGCCTCCAATCGGCACAAGTTCCAAGAATGGCGGCGTAACAGAAAGTATCCAGCGTCGCGGAACTAACCGAATCTTTCAAAAATTCAGCCCCAGATCAATCAATTCTGTTGCTCAAGTCATTCCCAATTCATGCGCCTGTGCATACTTATGCACTTGCGAAAGTTGATGTTGTGTACTTGGTTTATATTTGATGCTCAGTGAGCACAACTTCGCGCAACGGCGCTTGTGCGCTGTCTCTGGGCTATGTGACTGGAATTTGCTTCGGCGAATATGCTACTCTGCCTTCATGTCTGCCGAAAGTCAGCCGCCGTATTCCACGCCAATTGTTCCTGAATTTCAAGGCAGACACACCAACTTATTCGCTTACCCTGAGCGTGGTCACTGGGGTGATCCGCGTTATCCTGGCAACTTCAGTGGAAAATTCGTCCTTGACCTGATTGACCTCTACAAAGCTCGCTCCGTAGCTGACCCGTTCCGGGGCGGCGGAACTACCGAGGATGTGTGCAGAGAATTCGGCATTCCGTATTGGACGGGCGATCTCAGGGACGGGTTCAACATACTGGAAGACGCTATACCTACCACCTCCGATGGATCGTCGCCCGATCTCATCATGTTTCATCCGCCCTACTTTGACATGATTGCGTACAGTGGGCGTGTATGGGGAGAAAAACCCCATCCCGCCGACCTCTCAGCAGCATCGACCTTCGATGACTTCGTTCGCATGGTCAACGAAGCCCAATACAATGCCTATAGCCACGTCAAGCAGGGTGGGCACGTTGCTATCCTGATTGGCTCTATCCGCCGTAAAGGAGTGCTGTACCCGCTCCATCGGATGATCAACCTCTACGGTGATCTCGACTTGGATGGGATCAAGGTGCAATTCAACACGACAGGCGCACGTACACCGCATCCTGCCAAGAACATTGCTCTGCTGGTCACAGAGTGGGTGATGGTGATGGAAAAGCCGAAGGCTTGGATTGTGCCAATCCGAGTCGCTAATCCCGTCAAGGAGTTTGATCAGCGTAACTCGGCGCGGCAGACGTGGCGTAGTATTGTGTTGTCGGCACTCGAATCTTGCGGCGGTGAAGCGCCGCTTGCCAAGATTTATGAAGTCATCGCGCCCCATGCACGAGTGAAACAAGCACAGGAAAACAAGATCGACTGGCAGGCGATTGTCCGGCGTGAGCTTCAGGAAGGCGGGTTTCGGTCTACCGAGCGAGGTGTCTGGCAATTAGCATAGATCAGCAGAAGCGCGGTGTTGCCACATAAATTAACTCAAAAGGCAGTGGAATATAACGTCTGTTGTCAGAATACCAGACCATTTCAGTCAAGAAAAGACATCAAATATACGAACGTTTTCAGGGTAATTTTCGCCGGGTAGCCCCCCAATTTTTCTTACCGTTCAACTGTAAGCAAGATTGATTGGTTGACTTAGTAGTGAAGTCTCGGCTTAGTTTCCTGCACGCTGCTGCATTTGAGATTACAGTATTGACTAGTTTAGTCGTCCCACAACTCAATACTCAAAGGTTTTCTCACCCATCTTGATTTTGCAACATAGGCACGAAATTCTCTGTCGGAGTAGAGATTTTTTAAGGTAAGCCATAATTCATTTGAAATTGGAAATGAAAAATCATTTATTCGTACCTTATATGCCTCGCCTTCAGATTGGGGGTGTCGAACAAGTTTCAGTCTGCCAGTAATCTGCTCAATACGAAAGTCAGCGGGAGCGAATTTCTGTAACCACCTGTAGCGCAGCACGAGCAATACCATAGAAATCAATCCAACAATCCCAAGACCGAGAAATGCTATATAGAATGGCTGTAATGTGGTCGATGAAACCAGTTGAATTCTGGGCGTAGGCGCTATCCAAATGAGAGAACCAATTAGGAGTGACATGATACTCATTCCACTAAGACCTATACTTAAGCGAAGAGGATAGAGGTCAATATGGCGTCGCTGGCGCTCGCTTGCTTTACCCATGCGGTTGAGCGCAAGCTCTTCGGCAGAAAAGCCAAACTCATTTCCCAGAAACTCTGATAGTCTATGCTGCGCTGCTTCTTGTTCCCTTTGGTGAATACAGTTGATAACTACTTGCGATTGCTCTGCGAACTTAAGTTGATCGACGGCCAAATGTCGCGCTTTGTCAAGTAGTTTCTTTGCAGTAACAGCGCCAGCGAGACTTGTTTCAGCGTTTACACGAGCGCTGTCGAGTAATGATTGCACCAGTTGCTCGCGTTCTTCCTGAAACTTTTGCCGTATGTGTTCTAGCTTCCTGTTATACAGTGGTTCACTTGTTTGGTATGCCCTTACACTCAGACGACTCACAATCGCTTCCCATGAAAGCTCGTCTTTTGCAGCTTCTATTTGATCGATGACTTCCTGTATTGCCACCAGCAGCCGTTCGTGATCTGCAAGGCGAGTCAACAGCCGCTCCATGTCAGCGGTGAAATCGGGATCGTTACGCATGGGAATAGCGTTTCGATCACACAGTTGCCGTATATTTTCAGGCAACATATTAGGCGTTGGCATCTTCGCGCCGTTGACGAGAACTGGAATTACCAATAAATCATCACGCTTTAGCGCAGATTCGATTTCCAGACGCAGTAGGTCGTGGGGATTATCTAGCCGTCTTTTGCCATTCTCGTCCGCTACATTGAGCCAAGTGTCACCGATCATCACAAGAACGACATCGCAAGTGGCAATTTTCTGAAAGACGGCCTGCCGAAAATCGCTTCCAGCTAGGATACTATTCACATCCTTGAAAACGTTTTGTACACCGAATTTTGCTACCATTCGATCAAAGATGCGTCCAACAGGCACTTCGGTATCGGCGCGACGGTAGGAAATGAAGATTTGCAAGGTGAATAACCCTGTAGCTCTTATCCCGCTGATTTAGAACTATTGTACTCAATTTCGAGCACAACGTAGTGCTTTAACTTCGTCGCGTAAATACCCAAAGATTGAATAGCTCATTTGTTCCCTTTCTTTTGGAAGATGTTTTGTTGCAAGGTATACTTAACCTTCTCTCGGTGTCGTTTTAACGTATTCCCTACAAATATAGGAGTTCTGCAAACTGTGTCCAGCATAAATGAAACCGAGCGACAGTACCTCATCGAGCTACTTGAGGCAGGGGAAGATATTCCACAGGAATACAAGAATCTGTTGTTTCCACCTGAACGCCAAGAGTACGAGTTGGTGTACGCAGGCAAAGAGCGTGAAGAGGACATACTTGCAGATACAATGGCCGTTCCTCTTCAGTCTATCCGATCTTTCGGCTCAGGTGGTGAAGACTGGCGAAATCTGCTCATCTTTGGGGACAATTTGCAGGCTATGAAAACGCTCCTCAAGTGGAAGGAGCAGGGCATTTTAGTCAACGCTGATGGCAGTCCCGGAGTAAAACTAGTTTACATTGATCCTCCTTTTGGTACAGGAGACGAGTACTCAATAACCGATGATTTGCGAGCTTACTCCGCAAAATTACAAGGCAGCAAATTCATTGAGTTTCTGAGAAAACGGCTCATTTTGCTACGTGAGCTTTTAGCAGACAACGGAAGTATATACATCCGTATTGATTATCATTTTGGACATTACATTAAGGTGATAGCGGACGAGGTATTTGGCGCACAGTTCTTCCGAAATGAGATCGTTATTAATCGCTTCAAACGTCAATTGAGAGGACTTAATCAGTTTAATGTAGCAACAGACACTTTGTTTTTGTACTCAAAATCAAGTGATCCCGTTTTCAATGAACAGTTGCGGTCTCGCATTTGTTCTTTCTGTGGGCAGGAAAAAGCTCCTGAATGGCATCACATGCTGTCATCAGGGTTACGAAACCCACCAGATAGAGTGATCTTGGGTCGAAGAATGTATCCTCCTCGTGGTCAACACTGGAAATATACGCAACTGCGAATCGATGAGATGGAACAACAAGGGCGAATTCGCATCGATGAAACTATCAGCTATGTTGACATGGAGGGCAACCGTACACGAGGA
Source organism: Anaerolineae bacterium (assembly GCA_034432495.1). GTDB lineage: Bacteria > Chloroflexota > Anaerolineae > Aggregatilineales > Phototrophicaceae > Flexifilum. The sequence goes on from DAOUCB010000123.1 coordinate 74,985, forward strand.
GTACCGGAATTTCTCCAAACAGAGGATACACCTGTCGATAGTAATTGGACTGATTTGAGAGGCTACGTACTAAGTTCACGATACCCAACAGAGAATCCAGAGGAATTACTCGAACGTGTGATCCGTTCCTCTTCAAATGAAGGGGATATTGTTATGGATGCATTTGCTGGTTCTGGGACAACGTGTGCAGTAGCCGAGAAATTGAAGCACAGATGGGTTGGAATCGATAGTAGCAAACTCTCAATCTACACCATTCAGAAGAGAATGCTAAATCTGAAGGCTAAAATTGGTAATACGGGTAAAACCCTAAAACCCGCACCGTTTACGCTCTGTAATGCTGGTCTGTACGACTTTTCACGTCTGCGTGACTTGCCCTGGGATGGCTGGCGTTCTTATGCGCTAGGCTTATTTCAGTGCCAAGATTCCCCGCATAAGATCAAAGGCATTGTGCTAGATGGTTATAGAGATGCAGATGACGTGCTAGTTTTTAATCATACTCTGGCTGGCGGTGTTATGCTCGACTATGGGTTTATTGAAAACCTGCACGCCGATATTGGGTCTCGTCTTGGAAACCGTTTCTTTATCATCGCGCCAGCAGCGAGCGTTGCTTTTCTTGAGGACTATGTAGACCTCGGCAGTACACGCTACTACGTTTTGCGCATACCTTATTCAATCATTAACGAACTTCACAGTCGTGATTTTGAGGCAATTACGCAACCCGTAGATGAAGCAGAGATCAACACAACGGTTGAGGCAATAGGATTTGACTTCATTCGGCAACCCGACGTTGAATGCACCTATTTACGTTGCATACACGAGGGGCAAATGTTTGAAGACGCCATAATCCATATTAATGCGTTTAGAAGTACGGCAATGGCGAAGGGGGCAAGCCTAAAAGGTAATTTAGAAACACTCTCAATGGTGCTAGTTGATTATGATTATCCCTACAACCCGAAGCGCACTGGCGACGAACCATTGCCGCCGTTTGAACTGGATGCTGTTTACTACGCAAATGACCTCCGCACGCAAAACTGGGAGGTTCAAATCCCTTTGCGGCAACTAGGCGACTACCTAATGATCGTTTATTTAGATATTTACGGCAACGAGTACACTGAAATCAAAGCCCCTACGGACTTTAAGGGGAGTGACTAAATGCCCGATCTCCAGCAATTCCAAAATGAAGACCTATTGTTGAGTGTGAGCAAGAGTGTTGACCCTGCACGGTTTGACATTAATCAATATGAACCGTTCATAGACCGACTCTGCGGTACTCGTGAATATCAAAAAGACGCCATACGGACAGTTCTGCGCTATTTTCTTGGTGGGCGCTATACGTCCTTACGTCACTTAGCTGAAGAGAATTTCAATGCGAACAACTATCTTCAAGACCGCTATGGGACGTTTCATGAAATGGAGCGTCACTTACAAATTCCCGATAAGCTCTCATGTTCAGTTGATTTAGCGACAGCTACCGGAAAAAGCTATGTAATTTACGGTGTCGCTCGAATTATGCTGGCGCATGGCGCTGTTGACCGAGTACTTGTACTTTGTCCATCGCGCACAATTGAGAGTAGTTTGACTGAAAAGTTTCGTTTCCTCTCGGCTGAAACGGAGCTTAGGTCACTACTTCCTGAAAACTCTCGCGTTCGTAATCCTCATATTATCAACGCAACCGAAACCCTCGTTGATGGAACAATCTGTGTGGAAAATTTCCATGCGACTCTCGTGAATGTTAAATCGTCTATCCGCGACAGTCTGAGGGATAAAGGAGCACGAACCCTAGTTCTCAATGATGAAGTGCATCATGTTTACAATCCAACTGGCAAAGAGCTTAAGCGATGGAAAGAGTTTTTGCTTGACCCAGAATTTGGGTTCACCTATATTGCAGGATTTTCCGGTACGTGCTACCTAAGTGATGAATATTTCGCTGATGTAGTCGCGCGTTATTCACTTCGACAGGCGATTGAACAAGGATATGCGAAAACGATTGATTATGTAGCCGAAGATACCTCAACCTCACAGGAGGAAAAGTTCCAGAAGATTTACGACAATCACCTAAATAATAAGAATTATTACTATCGCAAAGTAAAACCGTTGACTATTCTTGTAACCCGCGATATTGCCGACTGCAAACGGCTAACTGAAGACTTGACTGCGTTTCTTGCAAGGCAAGAAAACGTCCCTATCGAGGTGGCGGCAAAGAAGGTATTGATTGTCACCTCAGACAAAAAACACCAGGCGAATGTGAGGGTATTAAAAGAAGTGGATCGGCAAGAAAACCCGGTCGAGTGGATCACTTCTGTCAGTATGCTCACGGAAGGATGGGATGTACAGAATGTATTTCAAATCGTGCCACATGAGGAACGAGCGTTCAACAGTAAGTTGTTGATCGCTCAAGTTTTGGGTCGTGGTCTACGTATTCCTGATGCTTATCGAGGAGAACGAATCGCCGTTACAGTATTCAACCATGATACCTGGTCAAGCCGTATCAAATACTTGGTCGATGAAGTAATGGAGATAGAGAAGCGACTCTACAGCTATCCGGTGGGAAAACAGACCAACTATAACTTTACTCTGCATCATATTGACTATGATCCCGTTGAGGAAGTGGCAAGTTTTGAACAGCAAGGGGAGTACGAATACACAAAGGGATATGTATCGCTCATGCCTCAGAAAAAAGAACTTGAGCGTGAGACGATATACATGCGCGCTACCACTGGAACTCAGCGTGAAAAGAAGACGCTCGTTCGTTACCAGATGCACTCGATTGACAATGTAGCCGAGCATATTCATTCAAAGTTCAGAGCGATTGACACTGAAAAGAAAACGAACTATGCCGAAAGATACGGCGTAGAGTGGCTGCGAAACCTGATTCGCAACTCATTAAACCGTATAGGAGAGAGTGAAGATCAAGTCAGTGAGGAAAACCGCCAGAGGCTTCAAAAAGCGTTCGGTGTCGTTCATCGGGAAGCCGCTCAGGTTGTGCGTCGGCAAATGAAGCCAAACGCTCTTGTCGTCTTAACCACAGCCGTCCGTCCGCGCAATAGTATTGCTCTCGGTGCGCTGCGACGATCTGAAGCAACAATCGTCTACGATGAATATTCGCGTGCCTTAAGTGACGATGAAACTCAGGTTGCATTTCAGCGAGCGCTTGATGATGAGACGTTACCGAGATCGGCATTTCATGAGGTTACGAACTCGTTTCACTTCAAAACTTCCCTAAACATGGCATTTGCGAATCATAAACCAGAACGTATATTTTTGAGAAGTCTGACTAGGCCGGAGAACGCTACCGTTATCGATGCATGGATGAAGTCTACAGACCAAGATTTTTATGAAATTGAGTATTCGTGGCGTAAGGGTGAACATGCGCGTCGAGGCTTCTTTAATCCCGATTTTTTCATCAAACAAGGTACACATATCTGGGTTATAGAAATCAAAGAAGATGACGAAATTAACGATCCATCGCCTGAAAACAAGGGCAAGTATAGAGCAGCAAAACTCCACTTCAAGACATTAAACGAGCTTCAAAGTGAAACTGTCTATCACTTTCACTTTCTTGCACCTTCGGACTACGATATGTTTTTCCAAGCGCTTCGTGATGGAAAAAATACTTTCGTTACGTCCGGTCTCGATGTTGTGCTGGCAGAGAACTGACCATACCGTAAATCAAGCCGACGAAAATTGATGTGACTTTTCACTACTTGGGCTTAAACGACGACAAATTTCAGGTCGATAAGCGACGCTGGTTTATGATCAGGGGCATTTCAATAGTTCCATAGCAACCTATAACGTTGCCAGCCAAGATGTCCAGCTTTGAAAGCGCGTTTTTTCTTGGGGCGGAAACTTACCTCCATGAAGAGTACGCGCCATATCGCTATCAATTTCGATAACAAACACATTCCCTGCTGTTTCAATCTCTGTGCTATTCTTTCCCTTTACATTTACAAACACAAGCCTAAACGCTATCCCTAGTTGTTCCGCTACACGTGCTAAAATAGTGAATTGATGTGCCCCTGGACGGCCTGGTCTTTTCTTTATGAACTCTCCAACCAAGTACCTTGCACGTGCAAGATCATTCATTGGCTCATAGAAAGTAGTGAGTTCAAGTCCTCTGTAGCCTTCAGAGTGTTCCCAAACGTAATCAATATCAATTGTGTTATAGCGTTGGTTTTGTTGACTAACAATAAAATCATAGCTAGAGTGAAATTCCTTACTAATTACAATCGAGCCAGGTTGCCACGACTGGCCTGTTAAAGCCGTTATCGACCGATTTTCTTGTAGATAGTCCAGATAGTATTCAGGTAGCGCCGGATTGTTAAAAAATGGCTTGTGAGCCGCTTCGTTTGTGCGGTTCTTTGCGTTCACTTCCAGAGTCAACCAGAGAGGTAGCAAGTTGGCAGCATCATACCAAATTATCGGCCATGCGAGATTTTGCGGGCTATAGCGTGTTGTTATTGTATTGATTAGATGTGGGCTTTGGACGACGGTCATTCCGGGATAGTTGGGACGTGGCTGCCGATTCATTCCACGCAACCTCAGAAGTCTAAAGAGTGAGGCGAGCAACTTTGTGCCACCTCGTACCAGCAAGACGCAATATATTGCTATAGGCTGCTAGATTCTGCAAACCTCTCGTCGTCACTGGAAAGCAGAACTACCAGACTGCCCTCATGAATCAGATGCCATAGCTGTCCAACCATACCCTTACCAAATCTACGTTAGGCAAGAAGCTGCTTGAGAATCTGGGAATAGTTGCTCTTCTGGGGGAGAAAAACCACTTACTCTGTGCGTGCGCAAAGCCTCTTGCTCGTGCTTGACTCTCGCCTTCCGACTCGCTAGATTCAAACTACTATGAGTCACTATTTTTCTCCCCTTCGTCTTTCTCGTTCCGCCTTCTGGGGCGCACTAGCTACATACAATCGCCGCCGAGAGCTACATAGGCTTATTCATTGGGCAAGCGTCAAAGGCTATCAGCAGCCCCTCCGCCTCTACCGCTTCCGGCTTCAGGATGAGGAAATGCGGATTTATCGCTACTCCCTACATCACCACCACGCAGCGACATTTGCTTATATGGTTCACTTGTTCAACACGATTTTCTTCCCTAGACCTCGATATTTTCGACCGGGCGCAGCTAGCCACTACAACCGCAGTTTCTTGACAGGGGTAGGTATTGGCTTATAGTTAAATCAATTCGGACATAAAAACGCGCCCGGAAGGTGCTGGTAACACCCGCCGAGCGCTGACCAACCATGCTGGTATTAGCAGCAGGGAAGGCTAGGCGCAATTATCACTTTTGCGTTTCAAGCCGTCAATGCGATTCCAGCGTTGACGGCTTTTTGTTTTACGGCCACGTGCCGGGAAAGGAGTCTATGGATGGACGAATTCTCAATCGAGTACGCATAGTTCCGCCTGTTGTCGGGGCGCGGTTTTATACCGTGCCAACGCTCAGTAAAGCTGAAGACGAAGTAAGCTACAAAGGATTTTTGCTCAAGAGTGACCGAGTACAACACCAAGAGTCAGGAGTTCCGATCATGCGGTATGCAGCGTATATTCGCGTCAGTGACGAGGAGCAGGTCAACGGGTACTCGCTTGATGCACAGCAGCGGATTATCCGTGAGTGGGTGCAAAGCAAAGGCGGCACAGTCGTCAAAGTGTACGCCGACGAAGGCGAGTCAGCAGTCACGGCTGATCGCACCATGTTTCAGCAGATGCGGATTGACGCCCGAAAAGGAAAGTTTGACGCAATCATCGTCCACAAGTTTGACCGTTTTGCCCGTAACCGCTACGACGCCTTAGCGATCAAATCCTTGTTTCGCTACGACTACAAAATCAAAGTCTTCTCCTGCACCGAGCCGTCCGAGGACAGTGACGGCGTGATCGGCGCACTCATCGAAGGCATCATGGAATGTGTGGCGGATTGGTATAGCCGCAACCTTGCCAACGAAGTCAAGAAGGGCAAAAAAGAGCGCAGTCTTCAGGGTTTCCATAACAACCAAGCGCCGTTTGGCTTTGATAAAGACAAGCAGAAGATTTTGATTCGCAACGCCCATGAGTTCGCCGGGCTACTCATGGCGTTTAACACCTATGCCACCGGAAACTTCAGCGATGCAGAAGTGGCGAAGCTCTTAAACGATCAAGGCTACCGCACCAAGTTGGGACGGCCATTCTCCAAAGACACGGTACGCGACATGCTGCAAAACCAGACGTATTTGGGCAAGGTGCGCTATCAGGAGTACAAACGTAACGCCGACCGCAGCCGTTCCCGGTCAGCACCGATTGAGTGGTTTGACGGCCAGCATGAAGCCTTGATCCCACAAGACCTGTTTGACCAGTGCCAGAAAGCACGCGAACACCGTGCCTCACACCATCAGGCGACGCCACGCTACAACCCGTATCTCCTGCGAAACTTGGTCTACTGCTATCGCTGCTGCAATAGTGCCCCGACCGACAACCCATTTCCGGCCTTTGGCAAAATGCGTGCGCAAGCCCAGACCAAAGAAGGGCATGAGCAGCCGCACCGATACTATCGCTGCCACGCGAAGGACTTTAACCGCGAATGCGAACAGAAGGGTGTTTCGTGCGACACGATTGATGAGCAGGTGATCAACACACTGATGCAGCTTAAGCCGCCTGCTCACTGGCGCGACCAGATTACGCAGGCGATGAGCGACATTCTCGGAGAGCGAAACCTTGAGCAGCGGTTGACCGAAATTCGTGCCGCCATTGAGCGGATGGACTTCCGATGGGATCAGGGTTTTATCACCGACAAAGCCGACTATTTGGAAAAGCGCATCAAGTTGCAGCAAGAGCTTGAGCAGCTATCCCCGATCCCCGACGATGACTTGGAACGGGCAGCAGACATTCTCACTAACTTTCGGCACTACTGGGAAGCCTGCGGCGATGACTTTGAAGAGCAGCACCGCTTAATCAAGCTGATTGTCGAGCGGGTGTACGTTCAGGATGAGGAAGTTGTGGCGATGACCTTGAAGGCGGATTACCACGTAGTTTTGGGGAATAAAGCGAATGAGCCAACCCAAGTTTCGGTTGACTCACCCGTATACACGTGCGGGGACGACGGGGTTCGAACCCGCGATCTTTGCCTTGACAGGGCAATATGTTAACCGCTACACCACGTCCCCTGAATTGGATGGAAGTATACGTTTCCCCGTGTGCTGTGTCAAGATTGAACTTTCGCAACATCTAAACTTCGCGGTAATTCGCTCAAAATGTGCTGCTACGATGGGGCACTTTCATCGGCGGTGTAATTTCGCAATTTGGGATTTCTCCACGCGATGAGCGCAGTGATGAGCATGGTAGCAATCCCACCGGTGACAATGGCGAAGGGCGCTCCAAAAGCCGCCGCAACAACGCCTGCTTCCAACTCACCAAGCTGAGGTCCACCCATGAAAAATATCATGTTGACACTGGTCATCCGCCCGCGCAAAGAATCCGGGGTCATGACCTGACGAACCGTCCCGCGAATGACGGTCGAAACGGTATCGCCTGCGCCTGTGAGTGCAAACAGAAAATAAGACACGCTGAATAAAGTTGATATTCCAAATAGAAGCGTTGCCGCACCATAAACGGCTACGCTGATGAGCAGAACTTTCCCTTGATGATAAATTTCCTTGCGCAGCGAGACAATCACCCCGGCGATCATTGCGCCGAGTGGTTGGGCGGTCAGTAGCAGACCATAGCCTTCTGGCCCAACGTGCAAAATACTCGTCGCGATGATGGGGAGCATGGTGCGCGCCGAAGCGAAAAAAGTTGCCATAAAATCCAGCAGCATCGTTCCCCAGATGATGCGCGAGCGATAGGTGAAGCGCAGTCCTTCAATTACTGAACTCCAGCCAACCTTCGTTTGCAGGGCAGCCGCTTTGCCGCGATATTTCATCAGTAGAATTGCGCCAATTGCGAAGACAAACGACAGGGCATTGATCAGGTAGATAATTCCGATGTTTGCGTTCGCTTGTGGACTCTCGACACCGCCGCTCGCATTCCCGCTGACCACGCCAATCAGTACCCCTGCGAGGGCTGGGCCGCCAATCGTGGCAATCTGAAACATCAACGTGTTGAGGCTGACCGCATTGGCAAGATCCTTGCGTTCCACCAAATTAGGGACGAGTGCTTGTCGTGCTGGATTATCGAATGCCGTCGCGGATGCGCCTGCTGCGGTCAGCAAATAAATCACAAGCGGTGTTGCCTGTCCGGTGAGCGTCAAATAGGCAAGCAGTCCAGCGAATATGGCGGCGGTTGCGCGTGTCCAGAGCATCAGCGTCCGCCGATCCCGTGTGTCTGCCAGGATTCCACCCAGCAGGGCAAATACCAGGATTGGTAGCACGCGTACCAGGCCGAGCGTTCCCAGAGCCAGTGCGCCCCCATCGAGGGTCACCGTCATGCCAAAGGGAGTCAGAGTCACCACTTGACCACGCGCAAGTTGGAAGATGTGCCAGTCCACCGCAACGATTTGCATCTGTGAGCCGAGGGTAGAAACCATTTCGCCAAACCATATCAGCCGAAAGTCGCGATAACGCAGCGCGGCAAGTCGCTGTCGGGGAGTGATTTCTTGTGTCATACTGAGCCTTTTGCACAGGGTAGCTAGTTCAATTGTCCCAATTGAAGTCTGCCTGTCTAGTGCCATTATGCTGGCATGGTTCAGTCATGCTGTTTTGATACCCCTCTCATCAAACGCACCTTTTCAATTCATATAATTACGCATAAAATTAAAAACCGATGTTCATTAAAGTTCTATCATTGCGAGCATTGCAGAAGGAATCCTTTGTATGACCGTAGCTACGACACTTAACGTGGAGAATTACACCACGCATTTGCCCATTGCACCGGGAAACCCGCTTTTACTGGGCGCAAATTTGACGTCAGAAGGTGTGAATTTTGCCGTGTTTTCGTTCCACGCCACCGCCTGCGCTCTCGTCCTCTTTAAGCAGGGTGAGAGCGAACCTTACGCTGAAATTTTGTTTCCCGACGAGTACAAAACAGGTGCCGTCTTTTCTATGCTGGTGAAAGGTCTTGACCCGGCGAATCTCGAATACGGCTATCGCATGAGTGGGCCGAATCAACCGGAAGCCGGTCATCGTTTCAATGCGGAAAAAATCCTGCTCGATCCGTATGCGAAAGCAATCACGGGACGCGGAACGTGGAAACAGCACACGGAAGAAGGGGGAGATTTTCCCTATCGAGGGCGCGTCTATGTCACCGATTTTGACTGGGGCAACGATCAGCGGCTCAAAACTCCGGTTGAAGATTTGGTGATTTACGAAATGCACGTGCGTGATTATACGGCGCATCCCTCCTCAGGTGTTGATCACCCCGGCACCTATACCGGCATAATCGAGAAAATGGATCATCTCAAGCAGCTTGGCATCAACGCGGTTGAGTTAATGCCGATTTTCGACTTCGATGAATTCGAGAATTCGCGAACGAACGATGAAACCGGGGAACTGCTGGTGAACCATTGGGGCTACAGCACGGTAGGCTTTTTTGCGCCGAAGGCTGGGTTTGCAGCCTCGAACCGCGAAGGGGGGGAGATCAACGAACTGAAGCATTTGGTCAAGACTCTGCACGAAAATGGCATCGAGGTCATCCTCGACGTGGTTTTCAATCATACCGCCGAAGGAAATGAGAAAGGCCCCACCATCTCGTTTCGGGGAATCGACAATCAGACTTTCTATATTCTGACGCCCGAAGGCTATTACTACAATTTCACCGGGACGGGCAATACCCTCAACAGTAATCATCCCGCTGTGATCGATTTTATCATCAACTGCCTCCGTTTCTGGACAATCGACTATCACATTGACGGCTTTCGCTTCGATCTCGCTTCCGCGCTGACTCGTGCTGAAAATGGGATGCCGCTGGCGGATCCTCCGCTGCTGAAGATGATTGCCCACGATCCCATTCTGGCGAATGTGAAACTGATCGCTGAACCCTGGGATGCGGATGGTCTCTACAATGTTGGTTCTTTCCCCGCCTATGGTCGCTGGGCAGAGTGGAACGGTAAATACCGCGATGCCATGCGGAAGTATTTAAAAGGGGAGGCCGGTCTGGTCGAGGAGGTGATTCAGCGCATCCAGGGGTCGCCTGATCTGTATCCGGGTCGTGGGCCAATTGCATCCGTCAACTTTTTTACCGCTCATGATGGTTTCACGCTGAATGATCTCGTCAGTTATAACGAGAAGCACAACGAAGCCAATCTGGAAGACAACAAGGACGGTCACAACGAAAACGAAAGCTGGAACTGCGGCGTCGAAGGGCCAACCGATGACCCAGCGATCAATGCGCTGCGCCGTCGCCAGATGAAAAATGCCATGACCATGCTCCTCACCAGTCAGGGCGTCCCTATGTTCCTCATGGGCGACGAAGTGGCTCGTACCCAGGGCGGCAATAACAATGGCTACCGTCAGGACAATGAGATTTCCTGGTTTGACTGGTCATTGACCGAAACGAACGCCGAAATCCTGCGTTATTTCCAGCAGATGATTGCCTTTCGCAATGGTCATCCTGTCCTTCGCAATGGTCACTATTTTGCCTACGAAGACTATCGCAATGTTGGCTGTGTCGATCTGACCTGGTACAGCACGGAAGCGCTTGCCGGAGATGCTAAGGATGAACGCCTGACACTGGCCTTCATGCTCTGCGGTGCCTACGCGAAAGGCGGCCTCGTCAAGGATGACGATGTTTTCGTGGCGCTGAATATGCACTGGGAAGATCAGCAGTTCAAGCTGCCGAAGCTGCCGAAAAAGAAAGCCTGGTATGTCTTTGCCAACACAGGTGCGGACGCCCCGGATGATATAGCTGAACTGGGCAGCGAACCACGCCTGAGCGACCAGAAGAAACTCGTTCTGAAATCGCGTTCAGTTGCCGTCTTGGTCGCGCGCTAATTCCTCACTGGTCGCGCGCTTGACGATACAGTCGGGCATTTTCAATGGCGAGGCTTGCTACTCGTGCCAGTTCTTCAGCGATGGTCAGGTCATCGCCATTGAAGGTGTGCCCTCCCCGCAAAGTATTAAAGGTCAGCGCGCCGAAAGTTTTATCCAGGGTCTTGAGCGGAACGCAGATGCTCGACTGATAGCTTGACTTGCGCAGCAGGTCTAAATGCTCAGCGCTGCTGGCGGCTGCTTGTAGGATTTCATCGCTGACATTTTCCAGGAGTTCTGACTCTCCGGTGCGGATAACTTTCGGATAGCCATAGTCCTGACTTTGCGGCATTGGATAGCGTCGCATCAGTTCTTCACGCGTTTTGACGCTTTCTGGATCAACATGAGTGAACGCGACCTGCTCAATGCTGCCATCCGCCTGCGTGAGATAAACGGCGCACCAATCGGCGATCTTCGGCACGGCAAGCTGGGTGACGTGTTGCAGCGTTGCTTCATAATCGAGTGATGAAATCAGGACTTTGCTGGCCTCCGCCAGGAATGTCTGGCGTCGCTCCGACCGCTTGCGCTCACTCACGTCGCGGAAGACCAGCACGACCCCTTCAACCGTCCCATTTTCACCGGGAATCGACGCACCACTGTCATCAATCGGAACTTCTTCACCCGTTTTGGAAATGAGGACAGTGTGGTTCGCCAGTCCGACAATTGTCCGTTCTTCCAGAACTCTGACGACCGGATTTTCGACCAGTTCACCAGTTTGTTCGTTGACGAGGTTGAAGATCTCGCCAAGCGGCGTGCCCAGCGCTTCTTCTTGCGACCATCCCGTCAAATCTGATGCGACTTGGTTCACGAACGTCACCTGGCCTTGCGGATCGGTTGCGATCACCGCATCGCCGATGCTGGCGAGGGTAACACGGTAACGCTCACGCTCGGCTTCGGCTTCGCGGAACAGGCGGGCATTGACGACAGCCAGCGCCGCTCGGTTCGCCAGTTGCTCGACCACCGCCACGTCGCTTTCGCTGTAGACTCGTCCTGGCTCCGTATAAATCAGGGAAAACACGCCGATGGTGCGACCACCAGCAGTCATTGGAACCAGCATAAATGAGCGCATACTCAGGCGCTTGAGCAGCGCGTAACCTTCTGGCGACAACGCCAGTTCTTGAATTAATTCCTCCGAAAGAGCGGGCACAAAATACGTTTTCCCGCTGCGAATAACGCGCTGTAGCGTGCCATCGGTCGCCATCGTTCGCGCATTGAGCTTACTGATCTCGTAAGCATACTGGGTCATGTCCGAATGAATGTGTGCGACGGCTAAGCGCTCGATTTTGCCGTCAGCAGCCACGAGATCGATGGTGGAGAAATCCGCCATCGCCGGAACCGCAAAATTCACGAGATTGGTCAGGATCGTATCATAGTCGAGCGATGAGACGAGCAGGCTTCCTGCATCTGCCAGAAACTGCTGCCGACGTTCATTCTGTTTGCGCTCGCTTACATCTCTGAAGACCAGTACCACCCCGTCAGTCACACCATTTTCGCCGGGAATAGGTGCGCCGCTGTCGTCGATGGGGATTTCCTGACCAGACTTGGAGATCAGCGCTGTATGGTTTGCCAGACCAACGACGCGACCTTCGCGTAGTACCTTGTCAACCGGGCTTTCGACGGTCTCATGCGTCTGTTCGTTGACAATTCTGAAAATTTGACTGAGTGGCGTGCCCAGCGCGTCGTTCACCGACCAGCCTGTCAAATGGGTCGCAACCGGGTTGATGAAAGTGACCTGGCCCTGAGGGTTGGTGGCAATCACCGCGTCGCCGATGCTGGCAAGCGTGGTGCGGAAACGTTCGCGTTCCGCCTGCGCCTCATGGAACAGGTGCGCATTATCAACGGCGAGTGCCATGCGCACCGCAAGCTGTTCGGCTGTCTTGACGTCCGCCTCTGTATAATGTCGTTTCGATTCAGCACTCACCAGGGTCAGTACGCCAATCGTTCGGCCTCGCGCCACGAGTGGGCAGGTGATCACCGACGTAAACCCAATATCGACCAGAATCTGATACATATCAGCGTCGGTCGCTGCGGCTTCAATCATTGCCTCCGTGACGACAGGCGTGAACGATGTCACACCATTGCGGATGACCCCTGCAACGCCGCTTTCTGCATCTAAATCGACCGGGTAGCGTTTCTGAAGCTCGTAAGCCCACTTAACCTTATCAGGATCAACGTGTGCCACAGCAGCCCGCTCCAGCCGCTTTCCATCGGCTGAAAGAATGTCAACGGCGCACCAGTCGGCCATGGTTGGCACAGCAAGACGGGCGACATTTTCCAGAGTCGTCTCGTAATCGAGCGACGCTGACAAAATCGCACCTGTTTTCAGGACGAACTCCTGAGCCATCTCCTGCTGTTTTCGTTCGCTGATGTCAACACTGATACCAATGTAACCCGCGAATTCTCCGTCGGCTGTGAAACGGGGCACACCGTGACTGATCAGCCAGCGATATTCGCCATCTTTGCGTCGTAAGCGATACTCCGTATTGAATTCCGTCCGGGTCGTGAAAGCACTGTTGTAAACCTCCAGGTACGGCCCTACGTCGTCAGGATGCAGATTTTCTGTCCAGCCGTTGCCGTAGTCTTGTTCGGGCGTGCGTCCTGTGAAATCGAACCACACCTGATTGAAATAGGTTCGCAGTTTGTTGGTCTCAGCCAGCCAGATCATCACCGGAGCGGTATCCGCCATGATGCGGAAGCGTGCCTCGCTTTCTCGAACCGCTTCCTCAGACTGCCGGTATTGCGTCATGTCCACCATGACGGCACCGATGCCGAGCGGCTGACCGTCCAGCCCGCGAATTCGATAATAGCTCGTGACCAGGTACTGCTTTTTCACGCCGAGCATCGTCGGCTTGGTGATCGTAAATTCCTGATCCAGCAGTGGTTTGCCTGTTTCCAGGACTTGCCGAATCCCGGCAATCAACGCTGCTTTCAGGTTCGGCTGAACTTCTTGCAGCGTTCGTCCAATATGTGCTGCTGGCGTCAACCCGTCCAGTTCTGCCATTGCATAGTTGATGCGAATGTAGCGCAGGTCGGTGTCAAAGAAGGCCAGTCCAACCGGCGCGTACACCTGAAACGTGTCCAGCAGCGCCAGCGCTTCATCTTTTGTGCGTTCGTTTTTCTCGGCGGCGATTCGCGTTCCCCGTAGATTCCCGGTCAGCCCGACCACCAGCAGCCCTTCGAGCAGGAACATCATCAACTGGAGCAGGTTGCTCGGCGTCGCCAGGTTGATGTTCGGTGACGCAAAAAAAGCAGCGGCGCACAGGGCGCTCAGCGTCGCGGTCACGATACCGGGGCCAAAGCCCCCATACCACGAACTCAGACAGATAGCGGCAACATACAGTAAGAACCACTGCTGATCCCCGACCAGCAGGTTGATGACCACCTTCTTGAGTATCGTGACGACAATGACCGCTGCTAGAGC
>DAOUCB010000124.1:0-80000 GCA_034432495.1 Anaerolineae bacterium
TGTGCAGCAGAGTACACCGACGGTGACAGTGCTGCCGGGGATTGTGGTCACGCTTGACGCCTCCCTGCTGACCCCGCTGCCGCCAACATTCACGCCGACCGTGACGCTGACGCCTGTGCCAACTGGTTCGCCGACCCCGACCCCGCCGCCTCTGAATACCTTCACCATTATCTACAGTGACACGGAACAGGGCGCATCACAGCCAAGTCTGTATCGCGGGAACGCCGATGGGACGGGTGAAATCAAGCTGGAATCCGGAGATGCTGGCGGTTTTCTGGAAATCGCTTACGACCCGACCGGGGATCGTCTGGCTTTCGTTCGCATGGTGAATGACGATAACGGCAATCCACTGCCGCAGCTTTTTGTCGCGTCGATGTCTTCGCTGACCGATGCTCAGCAGATTACCAAGCTTGTGGGTACAACCCTGCTGCATCCAAGCTGGTCACCGGATGGACAGAAGCTGGTCTTTAGCACCAATGACAGCGGCGCGCTGGAAATCGCCCAGATTAACCCCGACGGTTCCGGCTTCCAGTCATTGACCAACAACGGTGCGCGCAACATCGACCCGTCGTACTCGCCGGATGGCAAGCTGATCATTTTCTCCTCAGATGTGAACAGCCCCGGCTTCAGTGAAATTTATACGATGACGAACTTCGGCGGTGAACTCACGCAGTTGACCGATGTGCCCAACAGCTATTCGCCTGTCTATTCACCCGACCAGACCAAGATCGCCTATATTAACGATCAGCAGGGTGATGGCGATATTTACGTGATGGATGCAGATGGTCAGCGCCCAACCCTGCTTACGATTGACGACAACGGCGCGGAAGATCACAACCCCGCCTGGTCGCCGGATGGTCGCTGGATTCTTTTCGCTACGAATCGGGACAGCGGCGATCAGTTCCGCTGGTACGCCATCGATATGCAAGGCAACAGCCAGCCCGTCACAGTGAGCGGGCGCAGTCCACAATCCCTGGCTTTCGTTACTCATTGACATTGAGGTTTGAGTTTTGAGCACACCAAACGATATTGCTGAACTGCTGCGTAAAGGTATTGAAGCCGCGCGCGAAGGTAAACGCGAAGTCGCGCGCGGGTTATTCGAGCAGGTGGTCGAGCTTGACGAGAAGAGCGAGAAGGGTTGGTTCTGGCTGGCCTCGGTGGTCGAGTCGGATGAAGAGCGGCGGATTTGCCTGGGCAACGTCCTCCACATCAACCCCAATAACGAACGCGCGAAGCGGGCGCTCGATACGCTCCAGGCTCAGGCAAAAAGTGCCAAACCTGCACCGCCGGTCGATCAAGAGGAAGTGCTGGCAGGCGTCACGCGCCGTCAGCTTACGCTGATTATTGGCGTAGGCGCGGGCGCGGTGGTGCTGATTCTGTTGATCGCGCTGGTGGTGATTATCGGGAACAATAATCGGCAGGCCGCCGAAAATGCGACTCAGACGGCGATTGCTCAGGTGGCGACCAACACCGCTTCGGCGGCGACAGCAGCAGCGGCAGCGGTAGAGGCGACAGGCACGTCTGTTGCGGCAACTGCGGCTGCCCAGGTGACACTCGTGCCGCCAACCGCAGCCATTGCCACACTGCCGCCTACCTGGACACCCACGCCCCAGGCGACCCTGGTTGCCACGCAGGCGGCGCTGCCCATGCCGGAAGGCTTGACTGGTCGCCTGGCGATGTGGGGCGGGCAGGACATGCTGGCGGTTGGTTATCTGCCGCTGGGCTACTTTGACTTCGACATGGGGTCGCTGTTCACCGTGATTGGAACTTCGCTCGGCAAAAACATTTCGTTTTCGGCGGATGGTCAGCGTGTGGCCTATACCAATTACGATCAACTTCTGTTTAGCTCGTCGATGGAAGCGATCAACCTGAACGGCACGCAGAAACAATCGCTGCCGGAACTGTATAAAGGCCAGACGATTTTAGAGCCGCATTCGCCGCGTTTGGGCGGGCCGTTCCGCCAGTTCGTCGTGTTTGTCGCTCACACCGATAAGCAGAATACCGACCAGGTTTTCCTGCTGAACCTGAACGCTCCCCAGGGTGCGAATCCGGTCAAGCAGTTGACGGCGGACGATTCGACCTACAGCGACCCGGCACTCTCGCCGGATGGTGGCAAGGTGATTGCAGTGCGTTCTGACCTGAATGCCGCCAACCAGATTATCGATCTGGTGAGCATTGACGTGGCGACGGGTGGCAAGATCCCGGTGACCAATGACGGCGCATCGTTTACCGAATCCGGGCCGTTCTTCACGAAAGACGGCAGCCAGGTGCTGTACGCTGCCGCACCTTCCAACGATCTGGCGAACAGCGATATTTTTATCAAGAGTTCGAACGGCGGGGGTTCGGCGCTGCCCTTCTATCGCGGGGCTGGCAATGATATTGACCCGGTACTCAGTCCTGACGGAAAATATCTCGCTTTTGCGAACAATTCGAGCGGGGCGTATGATATTTTCGTCTACGAAGTCGATGGGGCGAAACTTTCGCAGTTGACCAACACTCCCGAAGATGAATTCCCTGGCGATTGGTGGCAGCCGTAGTCGATCTGGCGCTGTCGATTCGCTGGAGGGGGCTAGCGCGGCTGATGAACGGAGAACAAATTCGGCGGAACGCCTCCCTGGATGATTTGCTCGAAGCGGGCAAGCAGGCGCTTGCAGGTGGGGATCGTCGTCTGGCACACGAACTCTATCGTGCAGCGGCGGTGATCAACCCTTATGAACCGCGGGTTTGGCTGGCGCTGCTGGCTGTGCTGACCCGTGAAGACGACCGCGAGGTGTGTTTACAGAATATCATCGCCACCGATCCGATGAATCCCGATGCGCGCCGCCAACTTCGTGGGCTGCGGCGGGAGCGCCGGATGCGAGAGACGGCGCAGGCTGCGACAGTCACGAAACTGCGCACCCAAAAACCCAAAAAGAATCGGGTGGTGGTGCGCTCGCTGTTGGCAGGCGTGGGTATTGGTTTGCTGGCGGTGGTGCTCGGCGTGATTGCGAGTATCGTCGTTTACGGGGGAATTCTGGCGCGGGGTGTCGCGGCAGGCTAGGGCAGCGCTTTGATGCGGGCGATCAGCGCCGAGGTGCTGTGCCCCGGCAGATAGTCGATCAGGACAACTTTGCCGCCATATGCCTGGACCGTCTCGCGTTCCGGCAGCGGCTTGGCGCGGTAATCACCCCCTTTGACGTAAATATCCGGCTGCAAGGCCGTGAGAATGGCGTTCGCCGTATCGTCCTCGAAGATGATAACAGCGTTCACTGGGACAAGCGCGGCGACGAGGCGCGCTCGTTCCAGCGCCGGAACAATCGGGCGTCCATCACCCTTGAGACGTTCGCTGCTTGGGTCGCCGTTGATGCCGACATAGAGGGCGTCGCCGAGGGCGCGGGCTTTCTCCAGATAGTCGAGATGACCGACGTGCAGCAGGTCGAAATGCCCGTTGGTGAAGACGAGCTTTTTGTGCGTGGCGTGCATAGCAATCCGCCGCGCGACAGCTTCCGCTAAAGATATGTGCTCGCCCAAACGCCTCGCCTTCGTTACTCGTCGAGTTCTGCTTCAACATCGCTAATAAGCTGACGTAATTCGTCGGTGCTGATGTCTTGGCGTTCGCTCTTGGGGTAAATATCGATCAAAAAGAGATAAGTGGTTGTTTTCAGGTAGTAGATCACACGATAGCCGCCGCTTTTTTCCGCGCTGCGCGTCGCTGCTGGCGACCCGGACTTTGTAAACCGTATGTTTTACTCGCTGGATTTGATCGCCGGGCGTTTCGCCGCTTTCTAACTGCTCAATCAGCGTTTTCAGATCGGTTTCAATACGGCGATATTTTTTACGCAGCCGCTTGAATTGACGATTAAAGTGAGGAGTCGCTACGACGGTGACGGGGTGTTCATTCCTCATCATCGGCCCATAAGGTTTCGAGGGAGACGTGTTCGCCGCGCAGGGCTTCGCGCAGCCCCTGTTTGATGCCCGCTCGAAGATCCTCAGGGGACGATTCTTCGCTCAGCGATACGGCCTCGCCATGTTGTTCGGCATCCTGCTCCACGAGGGCGCGCATATAGTCACGCAGGGTTTTGAAACCGCGCCGCTGTGCCAGTGCCTCGATCACGGAGCGCTCGTTGGCGCTGAAAATTTTCTCGGACATGCCTAGACCCTCACCCTATCTCAATTGATTATCGGGCATTTTTGCAGCCTCGACAAGAATCGAAATGAGCGGCGGCAGTTACTTGATCGACTGCCACCGCTTTTTGCGTTCCTTCCGAAACTCGCTTGATTGCTTATGCTGTTGGCTCAAGCACGTCGCAGTAGTGGGTGACCGCCTGTTCGAGAAAGGCAGGCAGGTCGGGGTGAATCTGCTGGAAGTTGGCGATGAAATCAGGGTGCTGGTTGTACATCTGCCCCAAACCGCGCAGAATTTCCGGCGTTGGATCGTAGAAGTAGCGCAGGTGCTGATGCCAGCGCGCCATGATCGCCTGCACTTCAGGGCTGTCCGCGCCTTTATCCATCACGGCAGCGAGATCGGTGTAAATGGCGCTGCCCTCGGCCTTGATTTGTTCCTTCTTCTGCGCCGAATAACTGCTCCAGTTTCGCTGCGACTCTTTCACCTTGCGCTGATCGTAGCGCGGGTCGTTGGCGATTTCGGCTTCGTACTGTTTTTGTTTTTCCTCGCTGAAGCCCGCGAATAACTGTTTCTTGCTCATATCAATTTCTCCGACTAAATGCAGAATGGTGCTGTCTACGGTCGTCATGAGGGCTTGCAGCCGTTCGATGCGGGTTTGCAGTTCGGCGCGGTGCGATTGCAGCGCCGCCACCAGATCGAAATCGGGTGCGTCGAGCAGGTCTTTGATTTGCAGCAGCCCCAGACCGAGTTCACGGTAAAACAAAATCTGCTGGAGCTTTAGCACGGCGGCCTCGTCGTAATGGCGGTAGCCGTTGTCGCTGACCACAGACGGTTCAAGCAGGCCAATCTCATCGTAGTAGTGAAGTGTGCGCACACTCACCCCGGCGAGATCGCCCAACTGTTTGACGGCATACATAGCAAAATCACTCCGTTTCCTCATGACAGCATTAGCATACGCTATGACGTAACGTGAGAGTCAAGCGGGGAAATCAAGCCGTTGGCGATTAGCGATTAGCAGTTAGCGTTAGCCAAAAGCTAATTGCTATGGGCTGTCCAAACACGCTGACCGTTCGCATTCCGCTGAATGTAGCCCAAGCCCGGAAAGGGGAAATGATAGGCTAGTGTGAGCAGATTTTCGCGCTCAGCACGCTCGAACAGAGCTGCGCGCGTGACTGCGGCGACGTCGGGCAGAATATCGAAGCGCGGGACGGCATCCGGCACCGTAAGCTGAAGGATCATGTGGGCGGCATCGACGATGTGGAGCAGACGCTGGCCCTGCGATTCAACCAGCACGCCCACGTGACCGGGCGTATGCCCCGGCGCGGCGATCAGCGTGATCCCCGGCTCGACCTGATCGCCTGCTTCCGCGAATGCGGGCGGATAGGCGGCGAAGGTTTGGCGCAGGATGCGCGGGCGCGGCGGTTTCAGGGACGCAAGCACATCCTCGCGCATATAGTAGTCGTATTCCTCGCGGCGCGTGACGACGCGGGCATTCGGGAACATGACGTGACCTGCGGAGTCGAGCAAACCGCCAAGGTGATCGATGTGGAAGTGGGTCAGGATAATCGTGTCAATCGAGGCGGGATCGATGCCTTCGGCGTAAAGCAGGCTCCAGAGCTGCCCCGGCTTGTCGGGGACATTCTCGCCTTCGCCCGTGTCGATCAGCACGCGCTTACCGTTGGTTTCGAGATAGAGAATATTCTGGCAAAAGTCCTGCGACTCAGTCTGGGCGCGTAATGCTGTGACCATGCGCTCGGCGTCGCTGACGAAGATACTGCCGACGAGCGTTTCGCTCAGCGGTTCGCGGGCGCTGGCGAAAACGATAGCAGGGATCGCGCCGATTTGAAAATGGTAGCTGTTCTGGAGCATGAAGCGCACCTTTCAAAGTGTAGGGACGCTATTTTAGCCTGCTTTTGATAAACTATCGCCTATGGCTGAAATCTATTCCGTTCCCGAAGCGCAAGCTGCGCCCAAACGCCGATCCTCTGCTTTGAAATGGCTGGCGCGCCTGATGATCGGCGTGGCGCTGATCGTCCTGCTGATTACGCAGGGGCGGGCGCTGGTGCTGTTCGCGCAGCACATTCCGCTGACGCTCAACGACCCGTACACGCTCAACTACGGCGAAGGCCCGCTGCTCGATCAGGCGGTGCGGCTGGCGCGCGGCGAGAATATTTACCAGGCGGATCTGTCAGTGCCGCCGTATACCATCACCAATTATCCGCCGCTGTACGTGCTGGCGCAGGTGCCGTTCGTGCACCAGTTTGGCCCTGCTTTCTGGTACGGGCGGCTGATCTCGCTGATCAGCGTCCTTGTGGCGGCGCTGCTGCTGGCGCTGACCGTACAGGCGGTCACGCAAGATTGGGTCGCGGGGCTGGCTGCTGGACTGACGCTGCCCGCAATTCCCTACGTTTATTACTGGTCAGCGCTGGCGCGGATCGATTCGCTGGCGCTGGCGCTGAGCATGGCGGGACTGTTCGTGATTGTGCGCGGCTACCGGCGGCGCTGGGGCTTAATTTTGGCGGTGCTGCTGCTGACGGCGGCGGCATTTACCCGGCAAACCTATCTGCTGGCTGCGCCGCTGGCGGGGTTTGTCTATGTGTGGGTGCGCGGCGAACGTTTCAAGGCGGTGGCGTTCGCGCTGCTGCTCGGCTGCGTCGTGCTGGCGATCTTCGCACTCGTGCTGGTGGCGACGCAGGGCGGCATCTTCTTTCACATCATCACGGCGAACGTCAACGCGCTCAATCCTGACCTGATTATGCATTACGTCAACGAACTGCTGGTCAACTTCCCGATTCTGCTGGCAGCGGGGGGAATCTATCTGGTCGGCGGAGCGATTTTCGGGCGTCCGGCTTACTGGATGATTGTGCCGTATATGCTTGGCGCGGTGATTGTCGCGCTAACGATCAGCAAGGTTGGCTCGGACGTGAACTACCTGTTTGAACTCTCGGCGGCGCTGTGTTTTTCCGCTGGCGGCGTGATCGCGCTGACACGGCGCTGGTTTCCGCTGCGGGCGGGGACGCTGTTGCTGCTGGCTGCTGCCGTGACGATGGCGACCAGTCTGACGCTCAGCCAGTACCAGCCGATTCTGCGCCAGAATGCCAAGCAGGCGACGCAAATGGATAAGCTGGTCGAACTGATTCGCGGCAGCGACGCGCCGATCATCGCCGACGAGCAGATGGGGCTGCTGGCGCTCAACGGCAGGCCGATCCTGTTCCAGCCGTTCGAGATGAGCCAGCTTGCGCAAGCTGGCCTCTGGAATCAGCAGCCGTTCCTTGATGCGCTGGCACGCGGCGATTACCCGATCATTCTGCTGTATCAACCCGCGCGCAACCCACAGCTTCGCTTCGAGCGCTGGACGCCGGAGATGCTGCGCATCATCAACGACGACTACCGCCCCGATTTCCAGAGCGCCGAAACCACTGTCTACCGCTACGCTGGCCCGTGATCGCCTGTACGGAAGTACAGGTGAAAAACTACCCACTAGTACGAACCAAAGTCTGGTCAATAATTGAGATTGACATTCCAAAAGTTTGTGCTTAAATATACAATGTTAAACGTTTAAGTTTGGAATTGGAATCATGTACATCTCACCATACATCGTGCAATCTCTGCATGAAGATCGCATTCGGGACGGGCAGCAGACAGCACGCCGCCGCGTCATCAGCGACAAACCGGCAGTCAGCCTGTTCAACCGGATCAGCCATCTGCTGCGCGTTCGTGAAGTTCGCGCGACCAGCGATGCCCGGCACGCCCACGCCATCTAAGCGCATTCGCGCACACGTCGTTGGAAACACTGAAGGCGCGGCTTTCGGCGTTTCCGTTTAGCAGTAGTTAGCAGAAGTTTGGGCGGGTAACCGCTCGGTAGGGGCACAGGGCGATGAATGAGTGCCTTGTGTTCCTACAAAAAAACCTCGTTTTGAACATGAATCTTTATTGTTATGCGCGTTGAGTTTTCTTCGCAGCCAGTGTCGTAAATTTTCACGCCGTCGATGCTCAGCGCCTTCGTTCTCAGATTGAATGTATCGATGATCAAGCGAGGTCACCTAACATGTTCCCAAGCGATTTTTCCGAAACGGGTTTTCTCTATCAGGAGCGTCTGCGTGACGCTGAAAACCGCCGCATCTACAACGGCCTTGTCAAATCCGCAGAAGCCTACCGGCGCAAGCACGGGCAGGTCAGCTTCCTGAACCAGCTCATGCAGCGGTTCCACATCAAGGCACAGCAGCCTCAGGCCGAAGTCAGCGATTCGCGCCATGCGCACGCTCTCTAACGTCGAGATTACCCCACCAAACGCCGGAAGCGTGATGCGCTTCCGGCGTTTTTGTTCCCCCTGATACCTGTCCACCTGACCAGGTAAATCCCTAACCATCAGGACAGATAAAAGACCGCACCTCCGTCTATTGAGCCGTTCTGAGCTATGTGGTTTAATGATGCTCATGAATAAGAACACAAGGAAACGATAAATCATGTACATGCCAGACTACAACACTGTGCAACTCTTGCACGAAGACCGACTGCGGGACGCTGCAAAGCGCCAGGCCAAACTGGATTTGATCCGTGACGCAAGCGAACAGACTCCTGACGAACGCCAGGGTGGTCTGCTGCACCAGATGAAACAACTGATGCATCGTGGCAATCACGTTCAGAGCCAGCCGCAGGAAACTCGCGATGTGCGCCGCGCCCACGCGATCTAACCCGCACACCATATCTACCCCCTGAAAACGCCGGACGCGCCTAGCCGCCTCCGGCGTTTTCATTATGTATGCTATCCCTCCGCGCTTCCGCCTTTTCTCCCACGCCCATTTCATCGCGCATCAAATGGCTTATGATAAGCCTAGCGCTGCATGGCGATTTCAGAAGGAGAAAGATATGGCGATCCGTCGATTGATCATTATCGTTCTCGGCACGCTGCTGGCTGGCATGTCTGTTTCGGCGCAGACGGCGGGGGAACGCCTGGCCTTTGTGTCGCTTACGCGTTCCGGGAACAACCCGCTCGCGACCGTGCAGGTCTATGACTTCGCTTCGGGGAGCGTCATCAATGTCAGCGACACGCAGTACGATAGCGTAGATGAGCTGACCTGGAGCGCCGATGGACGCCTGGCGTTCGTAGGCAGGCGAAATTACAATGACTTTAGCGTGCAGATATGGAACGGGGAACTGACGACCGTCGCCGAAGGAGCTGCGAACTACAGCGACCTGACCTGGAGCGCCGATGGACGTCTGGCTTTCGTGGGCTGGCGCGCTGATGGCAGCAACGTACTGTTGTGGGACGGTACAGCCCTCAACCCGATCTGCTCCCCATCGAGCAAATGCTCACAGCCTGCATGGAGCGGCGACGGTCGACTGGCTTATACATCACCGGACGGTGCGGTGTATAACTTCCCCTGCGGTGACTGTGATTCCCCACCAGCTCAACCCTCCGGCATCGTCGTTTGGGACGCGGGCAAAACGATCACGGTGGTCGATCCACTGGCGACCGGCAGCAGCGCGCGCGCTCCGCGCTGGCTGGATGATGGACGGTTGTTGTTCACGCTGAGCGACGGCGAACAAAGCACGCTAACCGCCTGGGATGGCGACACCTTGACGCCTCTGACCTCAGCGCCCCCAGGAGCGGCTTTCTGGAGCGTGGATGGAAATCTGGCGACACTGTCGTCGCCGTATGGTGCAGGCATGATCAACCTGGACGTGAAGTTCAACGCGCTGAGCGAACCCTCTGCCCCCTGGAGTTCGGTGCTGGAAGGGGCGGGATTTGTCAACGGTGTTACCTGGAGCCGGGACGGTCGGCTGTCGTTCTCGACCGAAATTGACGGCGATTACGGTGTGTTCGTCTTTGACGGCACGAACGTGATTTCCGTCGCGAAGGATTTGGGGGCATACGATGAAAGTCCCGCGTGGAGCGCTGATGGTCGGCTGGCGTTTGTTTCCGACCGGGACAACGACTTCGATCTGTATGTGTGGGACGGACAGCAGGCCAGCAGGTTAATCGCGCTGCCGGACACCGACGAAGACAAGCCGGTGTGGTGGATGCCATCTTCCTAACGGGCGCGTCAGGCGATGCCGGTGGGTTGAGATCGCGTCGTTTATGCTTTAGTCAACCGGTGTGACCCCTCCCGATATATTGACGACTGCCTGCGCCTGCGCTAAGATAGGTGCAAGCTCTTGGTCAACGTTGGTTCAAGGAAACTTTTCGCTATGGGAATTATTCAGCGCCTGCGCCTTCCTCACTAGGACGCGCACGGCTTTTTTCTACCCTCTCCAATTCTCGTCATCAAACAAATCCTGCGCGTCTGAGTGTCCTCTTGCGAAGCACCCGCTTCGACAAGATCGATGCGTGTGCGCTGAACTCCTGATTTGTTTACGATGAGGAGATCAGCATGTCGAAACAACAAAATCAAAACCATAACCGTCGGCGTAATCCCGGCGGATGGGATGCCCTCGCCCAGTGGTACGACGGCTGGATGGGCGAAGAAGGCGGCGAATATCACCGCAGGCTGGCGATTCCGGCGGTGCTGGATTTGCTTGAGCTTCAGCCGCAGGAGTCTCTGCTCGATGTGGGGGCAGGACAAGGCGTGCTTGCGCCTTATATCACGCCAACCGGCGCACGCTACACTGGAATCGAAATCAGCCCGCGTTTGCTGACGCTGGCGCAAAAACGGCATCGTGCGCAGGGGCGTTTCCTGCATGGCGACGCCCGTCGTTTGCGTGACGTTGCGACACTCGCGGCGGAGCAGTTTGACGCGGCAGTCTTTCTGCTCAGCATTCAGGACATGAATCCGCTAGACTCGGTGCTGGACTCGGCAGCATGGGCGCTGCGGGGAGGAGGGCGGCTGGTGATTCTGATGACCCATCCCTGTTTTCGCGTGCCGCGCCAGAGCGGTTGGGCCTATGACAGTGACCGCGATCTGCGCTTCCGGCGGGTGGATCGCTACCTGACGCCGCTGGCAGTGCCGATCAAAGCGTATGGTAAGAAACGGAGCGGAGTCAGCATCAGTTTTCACAGACCCCTGAGTCATTACATCAATGGTTTGGCTGCGTGCGGGCTGTTGGTAGACGAATTGCAGGAAATTACCACGTTTGAGACCCGAACCTCCAAAGTGGAGCAGCGCGCCAATGGCGAAATTCCGCTGTTCGTCGGGCTGCGTGCGCGCAAGGTGCAGGTTTGACTGGTTAAACTGCCTAATGGCGTTTCGAGACGCGGACGGATAGATTGCCTCTAGCGCAACGAGGTTAAATTTGTTAAAGATGAGAAGAATACGAAAATTATCGTAATTTAAGACCCAAAACGGGTCTTTCATGCGATTATTATTCGTAGAGGTAGAGTTGGTTCACGAATTGTGCTATAATGTGAAAATGAGCACAATCGTCACCTGAAACGAAAGAGAATGTCAGCCAACGGCGCGCAAATTGTACAGATTCGCGGCCTCAGCAAGTTTTATGCTGAGGGAGAGCGGACGCGCGCGGTTCTGGAAGCGGTTGATCTTGACATTCGCGAAGGCGAGTTCCTCGTACTTCTGGGCAAAAGTGGCAGCGGGAAAAGCACACTGCTCAACCTGCTCAGCGGCATCGACCAGGCCGACAGTGGTTCCGTTGTAATCGATAACACCGACATCTCGCATCTTGACGAACGCCGCCTGACCCTGTTTCGCCGCCAGCACCTGGGTATTATCTTTCAGTTTTTTAATCTTATTCCGACGCTGACCGTTTTAGAAAATGTTACCCTGCCGCTCGAATTAAGCGGGCAGACAGGTGGGGAGAAGCGCGCTCGTTCCCTGCTCGACGCTGTTGGGCTGGGCAGTCGCGCGCATGACTTCCCCGACAAGCTGAGCGGTGGTGAGCAGCAGCGCGTGGCAATTGCGCGCGCGCTGGTCAACGAACCGTCGCTGGTCTTGGCGGACGAACCCACCGGTAACCTAGACGAAGAGACGGGTAAGCAGGTTCTAGCACTTCTGCTAGAATTGACGCGGGACGCGGGGCGCACGCTGGTTATGGCGACGCACAACCCGGAAATTGTCCCGCTGGCAGATACGGTCTGTCAGATACACGATCATAAAGTCATTGTCACTCTCCGTGAGTCGGTGAAGGAGCTTATGTCATGACCGACCCTGACCCCAATGTCGTGAAGCAGGCGTTGTCAGAGCTGCGCGATGTGAGCAAGGAAAAACGTCGCACAGCGGTGATGAAACTCGGTATGCTGGGCGGCGACGAAGCCGTTCGCACGCTGATGATGATTGTGACCAACAATCATGAGGACTTAATTGTTCGTGGTCGCGCTGCTTTGATGCTGGGGAAAATTGGTGATGCGCGTGCGGTCGAGCCGCTGATCCGTGCGCTGGATGCGCCGGGCTTTCAGACGCCGCTCTACGCTGCGCAGTCGCTTGGCAAACTCGGCGATCCGCGCGCGATAGAACCGCTGGTGCGCGCGATGGAGTCGCATAACGACAAGATGCGCGAAGCTGCACAGGCGGCGCTGGAAAAACTCGGCTATAAAGAAGCCGAGCCAGAAGGCTAATCGGCTCGCACAGCACGCTGACTTGTAGGGGCACAGCGCACTGTGCCTCTCCGAAACTGCGCCCCATGTCAGAGGGCAGTCACGAACCCGCCCACTATTTTCAGGATCATTCCTCGATGCCTATCATCCTGCGTCTCGCCGGACGGTATATTCAACGCCGCCTGCTGCAAGCAGAACGGGTGAATATTACAGTCAGCGATGATGTGCAGCGCTGCGGCTGCGAAATGTCACAGAGGTGTAGTTCATCTGATGGGCGGATTATCTACCCTACACAGGATGGCGGCGTCACGTCTCCCCAACAGCCTGTCGGGCAAACATTTTTGACCATTTCTGTCGCCGCAGTAAAGTCGACTCTTGCTTTGTTAAGCTCGCTTTCAAGAACCGCTATCTGCGCGAAACCGATGGCTGCAAATACAAAGAACAGGATTGCTGTTGCGAGCAATGATACTGCGAGCACTAATAGAATAGCGGAGAGCACAAACCCAAAGATGACGACTCCGTTCGCGGCAGCAGCAGCAGCAAAAGCGGCAATCGAAGCCGTCAGGAGCGCTGCGGCGACAGCAGCCATCACATTCGTCCGCGCTCTTGCAGAGGCGACTTGACCACATTTGAACACGACAACATTCCTGGTTCTGACCACTTCACCGAGCGCCGCGACACATTCCTCCGAGTCGCAGCTTCTGTCTTTTACGGGAACGGGAACGGGAACGGGTTGTTTCGGCCCTGTAGGATTCATTATATGAATTTCCCTCTTTGCGTTGTCTACAAAAGCAGAAGAAAAAGCTACGATTGAAAGACACCATGGCTCCTGTAACATTAGAAATATTGACCGATGTATGCCTCCTATACTTTCGATTAACGTTATTAAACATAATATCATATATTTATCGTAAATAGTAATTGGGGATAATTCTGGATTGGGGCGGAAAAGTGAAAACCTACCTTTATTGATACGAGAGAGAAATCCGATGCATACACCGATCATCCTGCGTCTCGCCGGGCGGTATATTCAACGCCGCCTGCTGCAAAGTGTCCTGTTCGTCCTCGGCGTGGCGCTGGGCGTCGCGGTGGTGATCGCCATTGACCTCGCCAACGGCTCTGCCAGCCGCGCGTTTTCGCTGAGCAGCGCCAGCATCACGGGCAGCGCGACCCACCAGATCATCGGCGGGCCAACCGGGCTGCCGACTGACCTGTACACCAAACTGCGGCTTGACCTCGGCTTGCAGGAAGCTGCCCCGGTGATCGAGGATTACGTGCGTGCCATCGATGTGGGCAATACGCCTCTGCATATTCTGGGCGTCGATGCTTTTTCCGAGCCGCCGTTTCGCTCGTACCTGACGACAGTCAGTGTGGATGGTCAGCAGTCGAATGCGTTTGATGCCTTGAATGCGTTCATCGCCGAACCGGATACTGTCCTCATCAGCCAATCGACTGCTGAGCGCTACGGCTTGAAACCCGGCGATTCGATCACGTTACAGCCGCCGAGCGGTCGTGTCAGCGTGAAGATTGTCGGGCTGCTGCAAACCAGTGACGATGCCAGCGCGCAGGCGCTCGATAACCTGCTGCTGACCGACATCGCCACCGCGCAGGAACTGGTCGGCAAGCCGGGAACAATCACGCGCATCGATTTGATTCTGCCGCCGGGCTACGACCTGACGAAGATCGAGGCACTGCTTCCGCAGGGGGCGACCCTGACGACGCCGAGTCAGCAAAACGGGGCGCTCGGTCAGATGACGGCGGCCTTCGAACTCAATCTGCAAGCCTTAAGTCTGCTGGCGCTGGTGGTGGGCGTCTTTCTGATTTACAACACGGTTTCCTTCAGCGTGGTACAGCGCCGCGCCGTGATCGGCATTCTGCGCTCGATTGGGGCAACGCGCCGCCAGATTTTCGCGCTGGTATTGGGCGAAGCGCTGGTGCTCGGTTTGATTGGGACACTGCTCGGCCTCGGCCTCGGCATGATCGCCGGACGCGCGACGGTTGGTCTGGTCTCGCAGACCATCAGCGACCTGTATTTCGCCGTCAGCGTCCAGCGCGTGACGGTTGATCCGTTTACGCTGATCAAGGGCGTGGGGATTGGCCTGGGCGCGAGTCTGCTGGCAGCGCTGATCCCGTCGTTTGACGCGACACGAACGCCGCCAGCGGGTTCGATGCGCCGTTCCTCAATGGAAGAACAGGCGCTCAGGCTGCTCAAGCCCGTGACGATTGGCGCGCTGCTGCTGAACGTGATCGGCGTATTGCTGCTGAGCATCCCCTCGAACAGCCTTGCAATCAGTTTTAGCGCCCTGTTCTGCGTGGTGGTTGGTGGCGCACTGCTGACGCCGATTGTGCTGGTTGCTGCCATGCGCTTGCTGACGCCGCTCACGTCGCGGCTGTTCGGCGTGCTGGGGCGGATGGCTCCGCGTGCCGTCAGCCGAGCGCTGAGCCGAACGGCGGTCGCTGTTGCTGCGCTGACGGTCGCCGTGAGTGTGATCGTCGGCGTGAGCATCATGATCGACTCGTTCCGCTCGACGATTGGCGACTGGCTCGATACCACGTTGGGCGCGGACATCTACATCTCGCCGCCGTCGCTGACCGGGACACGGGCGCAGGGCGACATCGATCCGTCATTCGGGCAGAAGGTGGCGGCGGTGGATGGCGTCGATCATGTGGTGACGGGTCGCGCCGTCGATGTGGTCGCGCCCGACTATCCCAATCTGCCGCCAGTCAACCTAAACGTGGCGACGGGTGAACTGGTCAGCGGGGCACGCCGCTTCGTCTGGAACACGGCGGGCACGGATTATCTGTCGGTGCTGCGCACGGGCAAAGTCATGGTCAGCGAGCCGTTCGCCTTCAAGCGCGGCATCACCCAGCAGAACAACACCATCCGCCTGACGACGGATCGCGGCATCGAAACCTTCGAGGTCGTCGGCGTGTATTACGACTACTCGACCGATCAGGGGTCGGTTTTCATGACCGACAACATTTATCGCCAATACTACGACGACCCCTACATTTCGACGGTCGCGGCGTTTCTCAAGCCGGGAGCCGATGGCGCGCAGGTGCTCGAAGCGATTCGCACGCAGGCGCTTGCTGGAACGGAACTGGTCGCGCGCAGTAACCGCGCCCTCCGCGACAGCGTGTTCGAGGTCTTCGACCGCACCTTCGCCATCACGGCGGCGCTGCGGCTTTTGGCAGTGATCGTGGCTTTCATCGGCATCCTCAGCGCCTTGATGTCCTTGCAGCTAGAGCAGACGCGCCAGTACGGCGTGCTGCGGGCGATTGGTCTGACGCCGCGCCAGTTGTGGAATTACACCCTGATCCAGACCGGGCTGATGGGCTTAACAGCGGGAGCATTGGCGCTGCCCGTCGGTGTGGCGCTGGCGCTGATCCTGATCTACGTCATCAATGTGCGCTCGTTCGGCTGGACGATGCAGCTCACACTGCTCCCCGGTGAACTGGTGCTGGCCTTCGGCGTGGCGGTGATCGCGGCGCTGGCGGCAGGGATTTATCCCGCCGGACGGCTGGCGCGCTTGGGGACGGCGCGGTCACTGCGCAGCGAGTGAGTCAGTCTTCGGTCTCGCCGCGCAGAAATTGATAGAGGAATGCCCCGATAGCAGCGCCAATCACGGGTGCGATCCAGTAAAGCCACTGGTTGTCCCAAATCCCCGCAATCAAGGCTGGCCCGAAGGATCGCGCCGGGTTCATCGACGCGCCGCTGATCGGCCCGCCCCACAACGCATCCAGCGCGACCGTGAAGCCAATCGCGACGGCGGCAGGCGCGCCGACCGCCCGCGTATCCGTCGCCACCGAGATTATGACGAACATCAGCACCGCTGAGAGCAGAATTTCCAGCCCAAACGACTGCATCAGCGACCCGGACGGGATGGTTGCGCCAAGCTGCGCGCTGTCGCCAAGCAGCAGGCGCAGCGTGAGCGCTGCCAGCACCGCCCCCGTAATCTGTCCGCCGATGTAAAACAGCACGTCGCGCCAGGGGAAATGGCGCGTGAGTGCAAAGGCAATCGTCACCGCCGGGTTGAAATGCGCGCCGCTGATATGCCCAACGGCGGCGATCATCGCCAGAATGATCAGGCCGAAGGTCAGCGCGACGCCGAGATGACCGAGCGCCTGCGTCTGCTGGTTGACCATGATTGCGCCGCAGCCCGCCGTCACCAGCGCATAGGTGCCGACGAATTCGGCGCTGGCGCGGCGTATGAGACTTTTATTCGGCTTGATCCGGGTCATAGGCTAGGCAGTTTCCGCGAGTCCCGTGAGGAAAAATTCGATACGTGTCGCAAGCTGGTGCGCAATCTGCTCGAAGACATGACGGCGTTCCAGCGCGTCTTCAATCGTGGTGGGGTCGGCAAAGCCCCAGTGGAGTTGCTGTCCACCGCCGGGGAAGGTCGGGCAGACTTCGCGGGCGCGGTCGCAGACCGTGATGACGTAGTCGAAGGCTTGTCCTTCGAATGATTTCAGATGTTTGACGTGCTGCCCGCGAATGTCGATTCCCAGAGCGTCCATCGTCCGCAGCGCATCCGGCGAAATCGCTGTCGGATGACTGCCCGCGCTGGCGACCTCAAATTGCGCGCCGCCCAAATGCCGCAGCAGACCTTCCGCCATCTGCGAACGGGCGCTGTTGTGGGTGCAGACGAACAACACCTTTCGCGCCGGAATCGCGGCTAAGGCGGCATGAGGGGTTTCCTCGTGCAGCGCCGGATGCAGCGCCGGATGCAGCGCCGGATGCAGCGCCGTACCCGCCGCCTGATACAGATCGCGCAGGCGGGGAAGGTCGAGGCTGTAGTAAATATCGCGCCCATCGGCTTCGCTGTGACGCGTGCTGACGATCCCCGCGCCGCGCAGCTTTTTGAGATGATAAGACACCAGGTTCATCGGCTCCTGGGTGAGCGCCGCCAGTTCCTGAACACGCTGGTCGCTCGTGGTCAGGGCTTTAAGCATGTTCCAGCGCAAATCATGTGCCAGCAGCTTGAGGACTTCCGGCGGCTGGGGAGCGGTCTGCGCGTGACTAGGCATTCGCTTTTTGCGCCGCGAGTTCTTGCAGCCAGGTCTGAATTCGGGCGCTCATCAGATCGCGGGTGGCGCGGAAGGCCGCCAGCTTCTCCTCGTCGCTGCCTGTGACCGCTGCCGGGTCGTCGAACGGCCAGTGCAGTTTTTGTCCGCCGTGCGCCCACAGCGCCTGCGGGCAGGATTTGTCCGCGTCGCCGCAGACCGTAATCACGTAGGCGAAAAACATCCGTCCCATATATTCCTGGACACCCTTCGACCACTGGCTGCTGATGTCGAGGCCGATTTCGTTCAGCACACGCACGGTGTAGGGGTTGATGCCTTTGGGCTGCAACCCTGCGCTGTAGACGTCAAACTGGTCGCCGCCGTAGTGGCGCAGCAGCGCTTCGCCGATTTGCGAGCGTGCTGAATTGCCCGTGCAGAGAAAGAGCACGTTTTGCTTGATCATGGTTCACCCTGAAATTAATTCAATTGAATTTGATGCAATATGATTTGAATTATAGCCTGCTTTATTGAAGGGTCAAGTTAAGCGTATGTAAACAAATCCGGCGGCTGCACAGACCCCGCGCTCGCTCGGATCGCCGCTTTTGGCGATGCGCTGGCGGCGGGTTGGCCTGTTTTGCTCGGTTTGGGCGCGACTTGTGGCGCATCGTTTCAGGATTTGCTGCGTGCGTCGTTTGAAGTCAGTGTGCCGGATATTGGCTGAGAGGCTTCAGAAATTACACGGCGATTCCAGCGGCGGATTTTGGGCAGGCACGTCATTGACGTAGCGCACATGATCAGCGCGCATCTGTGCGACCTGTACGCTGACCTCATCGGGCGACAAAACGGTGTTGGCAGCGTAGAACGACCAGTCAATCTGCTCGACGTACTGGCGCAGTTCGGTCGAGGCGATCTGCCCGCCGTCGATGAACCATAGATTGTAATTCAGCGACATCGGCACTTCAGGATAGACTTTTCCCGCATGGGTATCGAGCAGGCGACTATCGACAAAATACTTGATCTTCTCGTCCGCGACCTGCATTACCAGCGTGTGCCAGCCGTCATAGCTGCGCTGCCGTGACGACGATTTGTTATCCGCCAGCCAGGGCGTCAGGCGGAAGGTTTCCCAACTGGTGACTGCCAGAAAATTTCCCGCCGTGCCCCAGCCGCCGTTGGGCAGGTACTCGAAGTCGAGTTCGCTGTAATTCGGGTCGAGATCGAACGCCAGCGGGCTGATCTGGTAAAAAGTTTCGACGATATTGTCGCCGTCCGGCCCACTGACAGGCGCGTCGCTGAAATGGACGCGCGAGGCGTAGGTTCCCTCGAAGAATTTACGCTGCTGGCACATCTGCGCCTGATGTACGGTCGTGCCATCGCTGGACGCGTGCATCTCGATCATCCGATTGCCCGCCTGATCAGGATCATCGACGATGCTGATGCTCGCCTGCGACCAGATTGCGCCGGGGATCCCCGGCCAGCCAGCGACTGTCCGCACAATCCAGCCGTGATCGCTGAAGTCGGTCGAGTCGGTTCCCGTGTAGTTGAAGTCGTCGAAAAACAGACTTTTGTCGGCTGTCGCTGTGGCTTCCGGTGTTGCTTCTTGTGCCTGTAGACGACCAGCGAGCAAAACTCCCAACAGGAACACCCCTAGAATCGTTTTCATACACCACGCTTTCGACTGCATCCACCCGCGCCATTATGCCACACTCACTTTTAACTTTTAACTTCCTGTTTTATCTACTCTTGCGCTTGATGTTACAATAGCAAGCGGGAGGAAGGCATGAACACGACCTACACATCAGCCGTTGTGATCCTTGCGCCGCATCAGGTTCAGGCGTTCGCCATGCCGCTGCGTCGTCAATACTCGTATGAGAGTACGCTGCGTATCCCGGCGCATATCACAGTGCTCTTTCCCTTCGTGCCGCTGGTTGATCTCGATGCCGCCGCCGCGAAACTGCGCGACCTGTTCGCCGATACCCAGCCGTTCGACATTATGCTCGACGGCTACGGTTATTTCCCGCGCACGACTTACCTGCGGCCTGCCAATCCATCCCCAATCAAAGCCCTGTTTCGCCGCATTTATGCCGCCTTCCCGGATTATCCGCCTTATCGCGGCGCATTCGGCGACGACGACATCACGCCGCACATGACGGTGGGTGAATTCGCCACCGAAGCCGAACGCGAGCGGGCGCTCTTTCCCGCTTACGCGCCCATCACCTTTCGGATGCGCCGCCTGCATCTGGTCGTCGGCGTCGAACACGAGCCGCTGCCCTGGATCACCCATGACGTCATCCCGCTTGGACGGAAACCATGACCAACAACCGCGAAACCACGATTGAACTGATCACAGCGGCGCTGCTGGCTGTGATTTTTGTGCTGTTTATGCTGCGTATTTTCAATGAGGGCATCGCCATGCTCCTCGGCGGCGTGATCCTGCTTGGCTCCGGCGCTTATCAGACAAGCAGGGGGTGGCACGTCAGCCTCGTGACATGGATTCTCGGCCTGATTCTGGCGCTGGGCGGCATCGGCCTGCGTTTTTATCTGGTTGGCGTGCTGCGCATCAACTGGATTCCGATTGCGCTGCTGCTGGTGGCGCTCTATCTGGTCTGGAATTGGTGGCGCAAACGTCGTCCTCAATAGGCGACTAACCCGAATTCGATGGGTTTTGTAGGGGCGCAGCGTGCTGCGCCTGAAAGAGATCGTCATGAAATATCTGGTCACCGGCGCGACCGGCTTTATCGGTGGGCATCTGGCGCGGGCGCTGCTCGCGCGCGGGCATCAGGTGGCGGCGGTCGTGCGTTCGCCCAACAAAGCGCAGGATTTGGCGGCGCTCGGCGTCACCCTCTATCAGGGCGACATCACCGAAAAAGAGAGTTTGCGCCTGCCGATGACGGGCGTCGATGGCGTCTTTCACGTTGCCGCCTGGTACAAGGTCGGCGCGAAAGATCACAGCATGGCGCACAAAATCAACGTCGGTGGCACGTGCAATGTCTTGCAGATGATGCAGGAACAGCATATCCCCAAAGGCGTCTACACCAGCACGCTCGCGGTCTTCTCAGACACGCATGGGCAGGTCGTCGATGAAGATTTCTCTTTTCTGGGGCATCACCTCAGTGAATATGATCGCACCAAATGGGAAGCGCATTACGAAGTCGCACTGCCAGAGATGCAGTCCGGCTTGCCGCTGGTGATCGTCATGCCGGGAGTCGTCTACGGCCCCGGCGATACCAGTTCGATGGGCGTCGCGCTCGATCAGTATCTTCAGCGCAAACTGCCGCTCGTCCCTCAGCAAACGGCCTTCGCCTGGGCGCACGTCGATGATATTGTCGAAGGCCATATTCTCGCGATGGAAAAGGGTGCCTCCGGCGAAACCTACATCATCGCCGGAGAAGTGCATCCCTTCATCGACGCGCTCAACATCGCCGAGAAAATCACAGGCATCCCCGCGCCCCGCTTACAGCCATCACCCGGCATCATGCGGACAATGGCGGGCATGATGGATGTCGTCGGCAAAATCGTGCCGCTGCCGGAAGCGTTCGCGGGCGAAAGCCTGCGGGTGATCGCCGGGTCAACCTATCTTGGCTCGAATGCGAAAGCCAAACGTGACCTCGGCTATCATCCCCGTTCGCTCGAAGATGGTTTCCGCGAGTATCTGCCCCAGGAGATGCAGCGCTTGGGAGTTCAGCCAAAAACGTAGGGGCGTTTAATTAAACGCATAGCACCCGATTCCGTTGTAGAGGCGAGACGAACCTGTTCGCACCACGCCTCGCCCGTTTTTCTCCCCTCCTTGAATTCGGGGAGGGGAAGCTGTCCTGCTTTTGGACAGCAGGGGTGGGGTCGCTTGCTACTTCGTCTTGATGGCGACCTTTTCCATTTGCGCCGTCCGCCGAACCACCGCGTCCTCGCGCTTCTTTTCGTTGAGTCGTTCCGCCAGAAAATAGCTGCCAATCACAAACACCGCCGCCGCGATTTGCAGAATGATTCCCTGCCACGTTGCGAAAATACCGAGCCAGCGCCCCAGCGAGTACGGCAGATACACACCCGCAATCGGCGTGATCGGCAGCCAGCCCACCACCTGAAATACATGGACGGTGTTGCCGACCATCGTCACCAGCACGGCGGCGATCAGCACACCCGTCAGCACCAGCATCCGTTTATAGGGCAGGCGCATCTGCAATCTGAAGGTCAGCACGCCGACGACCGCCGTCGCCAGCAGGCCGATGCCCACGCCTTCCAGCACAACCACGTTGCCCGCATCCAGCACCAGCGATTGCAGGAACAGCACCGTTTCGAAGACTTCGCGGTAGACACTGGTGAAGCCCAGGACAATCAGGCCGACCGATGGCCCAACCACCGCCGCGCCGCCGAGGATTTTGCCTTTCTGCGTGTGAAAGTTTGCCATCCAGCCGACCCAGTAAGTCTTGTGGAAAAACCAGTTGGTGATCAGCAGCAGCACCGCAATCGCGATCACCGAAACGACCGCTTCCAACCGCTCACCGAGGCTGATCAGCGCTGCCAGAATCGAGCTAAAGACCACCCACGTAATCACCGCGCCGATTCCCGCCAGTCCCGCGCCCCACACCAGCGAGCGACGATATTTGCGCGCCTCAACTGTGCGCATCCCCGCCAGCAGCGATGACAGAATCAGCACCGCCTCCAGCCCTTCGCGGAAGACGATCACGGCGGCGTTGCTGATGACTGCGCCGGGGGCGGTTTTGCCCACGTTGAGCGCGTTCTGGCTGTCTGCCAGCGCTTGGTTGAGCTGGGCGAGTCCCGTGTTGACATCATTCAGCGAGGCGCGGTTCGCCAGCAGCACCGACAACCCCGCCTGATCGCCTGTCCCCTGCCAGAACAGGCTTTCAACCTGCGCCGCCATATCCGGCGCGAAACCGCGCAGCCGCTGCTCGATGCCGCTGTCGAGGATCGCATACGCTTCCAGCCGCTTGCGCTCTGCCGCGTCGTAATCGCCCGCCGAAACCGCCGCTTTCATATCTTTCAACATGCTGTCGATGATCGTGTACGAGGCGGTCACGTCGGTCAGGTCGGCCTCGATTTTGAGCGCTTGCTTGGCAGCGGTCAGGGCTTCGCTGCTCAACGTCTGCATCTCGTCGTGCGTGCCAACCGCGTTCATGACCGCTTTCATCTGCGCCAGCTTGTCCGTGACGGTTTTCGCTGCCGCGTCGTCGTTCGCGCTCATGATCGGGCGCAGTTCTTCCACCAGCGCCGCTGCCTGATTGCGGAAGGTGGTCGCCTCCTGCATCTCTATCGGGATCGTCACCTGCCCGTTCTGGACGCCGCGCCCGTATTCGACTTGTGTCAGATCGATGAACAGGTACAGAAGCTGCGCGCGTTTGGCGATGTCGTCGGCAGTCAGCGCCACAGGTTCGTAATTCGCCAGCGCTTCCTTGATCTGGTCGTCGAGCGTGCTGACGGCTGCCAGATCGCCCTTGAGCGCGGCGCTTTGCAGCGCGCTCAACTGGCTTTGCAGCGCGCTGGTTTCGCTTTCGCCGCGTTTGCTGGCGAAATCGCTCTGCAAAATGCCAAAGTAGCCGTTAATCCGTGCCGACCAGTCGGCGGAACGGGTCGTGAAGTTCTGCGCCGTCGCGTCCTTGAGCTTGGTTAGCGCGTCACGCAGGCGGAAGGTATAGGCGTCGCGCAGGTCGTTCGAGACCGTCGTCTGGACTTCATCGAGATTGCCGCTGCCGGACTGCAAACGGGCAATCGCCTGTGCCGCCGGATCATCGACCAGACTGAACTTGGTCGCCTGCCGATACTCGCGCAGGCGGAGCCAGTCGGACGCCGCCGCGCTGTCACCCGCCTGAAGTGCCATGAGGGTGCTGTCGTAGCTGCCGCGCAGCAGGTTCGTCCATACCAGCCCCGTTGCATAGGCCAGCGCGGGTGATGCCCCCGCGCTGGCGGCGTTGTGCGCATCGCTGAAAGCCTGCGTGATCGCCTGATCAGCGTCAGCGGTGCTGGAACGCAAAACAGGCTGGATCGCCTGCTGGTAAAGCTCTGTCGCTGTCTGGATGCTGTCAGCAGCCTGCTGATAATATGCTGCTGCATCGGGCGCGCCGTCGGCATTCAGCATCGCCTGCTGCGCATCGAACAGCGCGTCGTGAATGCTGTTTCCCGCCTGCCAGATCGGCGGTGTGGCATTGTCCTGCTTGTCCTGCGCGCTCACGCCGAGCGCCATACAAGCACAGACCAGTAAAGTCAGAACGATCCAGCACAGCCGATAAACTCGCATACGTCCATCCCATCCAGAAGAGTAGTTCTGTTCTCTTGAATAACCCGCATCATGGGTTATCGCTTCAAAATCGATTACACCGAATATCTGTAAAAGCGAACCTATGGGTTTGCCCTTGTTATCGTAGGGGCGGGTCTGAGACCCGCCCTTATGATTGTTTGACCCTTGACCTCTGTCGGGCGCACTTAGGCAAACTTGTTGGCACTGCGCCCTTCCTTGTCTTTCTCCCCTCTCCCCGCTTGCGTAACGCGAACTTGTTCGCGCGAGAGGGGTTGGGGTGAGGGGGGTAGGGGCGCACGGCTGTGCGCCCGATGTTTACCGACCCATCCGTAGGGGCGACCTGCCAGGTCGCCCCTACCGCTTCACACCCTTATCACCCTGTTTTGCATCCCCTCTCTTATGGAGAGGGGACTGAGGGATGAGGTTCATGCTTACTGTAAAGGCAGCGTCAGATTCAGCAGACTCGCTGCCTGACCGACCAGTGCCGCCAGCGTGTCGGCTTTGGTCTGCGCCTGCTCGCCCAGAGCGTCGGCCTGCTCTGCCGAGAAATGCTTGCCATCCTGCTCCTGAGCATACGTCTCGTCCAGAAAACGCAGCAGGTCACTGAAACCGCTGTCGATCTGGTCGTTGAGCGTGGCATCTTCGCCTGTCACATCACCATCGACGTTGCTGTAGATCACGCTCAGGCTCGACGCAATCCCTTTGACGTCTACCAGCCGCGACTGCGCCACGAAGCGCGGGTCTTGTCCTGCGACGAAAGCGGAGTTCTTCCATTCCTGAAAATAATCGCCCATCGTCGGGATCATCGTCACCAGCGCCGTAAAGCTGTCTTCCAGCGATGGCTCCCAGGCGGCAATCGCCGTGTTCAAATCGGTCGTCGCCTCGACAAACGCGTTGGCAATCGCCAGCCAGAAGTGCGCGTCCGGCAGGGCATCGCCGCGTTCATCCGTCCCGTTGCCGTCGAAATCGACGCGCAGCCCGGTGTGATCTGCCTGCGTTCCCCACAGCGTTGTTTCCAGCAGCCAGTGGAAAATATTGCCCGGCTTCTCGAAGCTGCGCCCATCATCCAGTGTTAGCGTCCAGTCGCGGGCGTTTTCGGGATCATCCGCGCCCGTTGGCCCGGCGTCGATCCACACGTCGAAGTCTGCCAGCGTCGGCACGCCCGCGACGATGCCTTCGATATGCTCGTAATTGTTGTGGGCGAGGATGAACTCGCTGCGGGCGTCACTCACCAGCGCCTTGATTTCGTCGGTGCTGGCGTCCCACGCTTTCTGGTAATCAAAATCAGCCGCCTTCATGATGTCGAAATACGCCTGAGCATCCGCCTGAATCTGCGTGACGTGCGTCAGCATTTCTGCGCCGCCCGTCACCAGATAGGCTTTGGTGGCATTCACGCCCACCGTGTCGGTCACTGTCGCTGGCGCTTCAGGGGGCGTATCCTGCGCAAAAGTCACTCCCAAAGGCAGGAGCAGAGTCACGAGCATGACGAGGAGGAACGTTCGCTTCATCTTCAAAAAGGCTTCCTGTATCAATCGCGAAAGAGTACCGTCATGATACGGGATGGGGCGGCGCGGCGTCCACAAGGGCAGTCAAATGAAAAATTTCACAGCCCGCAGATTGCCATTTCTTCGGGCGTAATTTTGAGTTGCAGCGGGTTAATTTAGAGTTGGACTGTCGTTAATGCAGTGTGCGTGAAGTGGGTCGTAGGGGCACAGCACGCTGTGCCCTGTTCCCTGCCGAATTTGCTCATAATACGAGAAACCTGTAGGGGCGCACCCATGTGTGCGCCCTGTTCCCTGCCGAATTTGCTCATGACAGGGGTGCTTGTGTAGGGGTGAGACACGCCTCGCCCGCGTTTCCGACTCGCGGCACTCGTAGGAGCGAGGCACGAGGCCATTTCACAATTGTATTCCTTACCCAATCTGATTATCACACGGCAGGCGTATGTAGGGGTGCACCCACGTGTGCGCCTTTGCTTTTCTCCCCTCGCCCCGCTTGCGTGGGAGAGGGGTCGGGGGAGAGGGGGGTATACGGCTGCCCGCTCTTATCCTTATGCTTCAAAATCTTCCGGCGCATCTGCTCAAAACCGGAAGGGGAAATCTTACCCACGCACCGTCGGCAGCGTGAACATGAAGCAGCCGCCCTTGATGCGCGCGCTCTTTGGCACTGCCCAGATTTTCCCGCGATGCACCTCAACGATGCTGCGCGTGACCGCCAAACCGAGGCCGACCCCTTCGATCCGCCTGACTTTGGCGTCTTCGGTGCGGAAGAAGGGCATAAAGACCTTTTCGGCTTCGTCCGCGTCCAACCCCTTGCCATCGTCCGTGACCGTAACCAGCACGGCAGGCAGAACGATGTCTGCGGGCGCAGAGGGGGGTAGCGCCTCTTTGGTGTCGAGCAGCCTCGTCTCGATGCGGATTTTGCCGCCTTCCGGCGAATACTTGATGGCGTTCGTCATCAGGTTGGTGAGCACCTGGGTGATGCGGTCAACGTCCACATTCACGGGCGGCAGGTCGTCGTCCAAATCCATGATGACTTCCTGCTTGCGCGCCTTGTACTGCAATTCCATGCGCGCCACCACCTCGATGATGATGTCGGGCAGGTGCGCTTCCATCTTCGTCAGCTTGAGTTCACCCGCATCGGCGCGTGTGATCTCGATCATGTCGGTAAAAACGGTGTTCAGGTGCTTGGCGCTCTTGAGGATGATCTCGGTGTACTCGCGAGCGAGATCCGGCAGTTGGTCGCCCGTTGCTTCCAGAATGAACTCGGCAAAGCCGCGAATCGAGGTCAGCGGCGTGCGCAGTTCGTGCGAAATCCGCGACAGGAACGCGGCGCGCAGGCGTTGAGCCGCCCGTTCCGGGGTCAGGTCGTGGAAGGTGTAGATACGCCCCAGGACGTGCGCATCCTGATAAACGGGCGCGCTGTACCATTCCATATCGAGCGACTGGCCTTCGCTGTTGACCATGCGGAATTCGCCGCGCCGTACTGCTGGATCGCGCACGGGGGTGCTCAACCACGAAGTGCGGAGTTCGGCACGCACGCCTTCGGGAACCTGCATCTGACCGAGTAGGTGAATCAGGGTGTCGCCTTCGGCGTGCAGTTCCGGGACTTCGAACATACGCGTGAAACGCTTGTTGACCGTGAGCACGTGTCCGCCCTGACCGTAGGGCATGACCATCACCACGCCATCCGTCACCGCGTCGAGCAGAGCAGCGCGGTTTTGCTCCATGCCAGAGCGCTGCTGCTGCAAAAGCTGCGCCATCGCGCTGATCGCCAGAAACTCGCTCACGGTTCGGTAGCCTTGCAGTTCGCGCTCGTTGAAACGATGGCGTTGATCAGTTCCGATTGCCAGAATTCCCAGCTTGACCCGCGACGATTGCAGCGCAATCAGCGTCAGCGAGCGCAGATGCTC
Source organism: Anaerolineae bacterium (assembly GCA_034432495.1). Classification (GTDB taxonomy): domain Bacteria; phylum Chloroflexota; class Anaerolineae; order Aggregatilineales; family Phototrophicaceae; genus Flexifilum. Next base: position 27,254 of record DAOUCB010000124.1, read on the forward strand.
GGCTTTCAGGAAACCGCGAATCAGCGGGTCGAAGTGATGCTTGATTTTGTTGACGCTGCCGAAGGTGGCGATCTCCGTCGTCTCAAGTTCTTCGAGCAAATCGGGGTAATCTTTCAGGTAAAGGCGCACGCCGATACCAATCCCGCTGCCGTAGCGTTTTGACCACGAACCGCGAATTTCCAGATATTCGAATGGCCCATTCGGGCTGTCTTCGCGCACCGGCCCGTACAGGAGCATGGCGCAGCTTGAGATATGCGCCTCGAACAGCGTTTCGTGCAGGATGTTGACGACGTGCTGAGGCGACGGATTTTCGGCAATCGCTTGCGCCGTCTGAAGAATCGACTGCGCCGTCGTCAGATTTTCTGCCAGAACGTTGTAAAGGTGGTGATTTTCCAGCACCGCCCGTATCAGCTTGACCAGCGTTTCGCAGGATGCGAGATGCGACTCGTTATAGGCGGATGGTTCGGTCGAGCACAGCGTCAGTACACCGCTGATCGTGTCGGTGATGATGAATGGGTAGATGAGCGCAGATTGTTCGGCAGCGGACTTGGTCGGCTTCAGCGCCTGGAAGGCGATAATCTGTGGCACATTGCCTGGGAGTACTTCAACGACTCGCTGAGAGAGCAGATCACAGATTTTTTCCTGCTCGGCGGCGGAAATGGATCCGAAGCGTTCCGAGACAATCGACTCGACCTGCTTCGAGACATCGTGGTATTCGTAGATACAGGCGACATCCACTGGAATTTGGGACGTGATCGTTTCAAGCAGGAAACGGAGTTCCTCAGTCGGCATTTCTTTCGGTTTGTACGAGGGGAAAATACTTTCTATGCTGATATTCATCTCTGTTTCTGATGGGAATGGTTCATCGAAGTGGGGGCGATTGCTGCCGACATTTCAGAGATTATATCAAAGTGAGGGGTAAAATCAAAGCCGACCGTGCCTGTGCAGTGTCGATGTGGCAGCGCTGCCCGTAAAAATAAAAAACCCTGAGCTTTAGACCCAGGGTTTTTCATCTCATACGAACAATACCAGGTTATTCTTCGGCGACGATTTCCTCGCCCTCAAGCGCGATGCCTTCTGGCGGGCGCACGGTGAACATATAGCCGATGCCGCGCTCGGTACGAATGTAATGGGGATGATGTGAATCGGCTTCCAGTTTGCGCCGCAGGCGGTGCATATGGACGCGCAGCGTATCTTCATAGACTTCTTCAGAAGGCCAGACGCGGGCGATCAGCATCCGGTTTTCAACGACGCGGCTGGCATTGCGCAGCAGCACATGCAGCAAAATCGATTCGGTCGGCGTCAGGCCGTAGCCCTTGCTGTTGACGACGATTCGGTTGTGGGCAAAGTCGATGCTGAGGTTGTCGTCAATCCGGATGATCGGCTCGCTGGCATAGTCGAGGCTGGGCATCCGCGCCAGCACGACCTGCACACGGGCTTCCAGTTCGCGCAGTTCAAACGGCTTGACAATGAAATCTTCAGCGTATTTTTTCAAGCCCTGCACGACCGTTTCGGTATCGCTGGTCGCAGTAATGAAAATGAGCGGAACGTCAGCCATTGATTTCAGGCGATTGCTGAGTTCGAAACCGTGCATGGTTGGAAGGGTGAGGTCAATCAAAGCAATATGAGGCAGGCCACGCATTTGCACGTGATCAAGCGCTTCCGGGCCATCCTCAAACGAGGTGACTTCGAAGCCATGCGTTGTCATGTAGTCAGTGATGAGTTTATTGATGTTTTTATCGTCTTCAACCAGCAGAATTTTCGTTTTACCCATCTCTTGCGCTCCAAATCTAACGAAAATTGAAGTTAGTATTGTAATGAATATACAGCGAATGTAACAATAAATCTAGCCCTATTTCGTCTGTAATAATTGAGGATTCTTCGCTCAATTCCCTGATCAACCTGCTAAATTGGCTATAGTCGTGGCCCTGTGGGTTATAATGGTTCACAAAAGTTCTTACGCAGGACTGGGTGTGATGAACTACCACGACGTGCCACCGAACCAACTCGTCGATCTGCTCGCTGACAAACAGCAGCGTAATGCCGTGATTATCGCGCTGGTGGGCGGAATCACCGCGACTGAACTGCGTCGTGTTAAAGTCAGTGCCGAAGCTAAGCAGGCGCTGATCGATGGCCTGAAACACCCCAATAGCAAAGTGCGCTGGTGGTGTATTCAATTGATGGATCACATCGCTGACGAGAGCTATGTGCTGCCGCTGCTCGATGCCGCGCAGACCGACCCCACGCCGAAGAATCGCCGCCATGCACTCCACGCCATCACCTGCGAAATTTGCAAACCCCTGCGCCAGCCGCTTGCGCTTGACGTGGGTGTGCTGGCTGCAATCACGACAATCGCTCATCTGGACAGCGATCTTTCCGTTCGCACAGTGGCCCTTCACGAGCTTGAAGAATTGTCTGCAAAAGCCAATGGATCGGGTATCTGTTCCTAGATGGTGCTATGCAAGCGTCCTTCGCTAGCGACAATGAGGCTATATACCCTCATTCATCAGGAGCGGGCGAATCATGCGCGAACTGGCTTATTATCTGGTCGATGTGTTTACCGACACCATTTTTGGTGGCAATCAACTGGCGGTCTTTACCGAGCCGCCCGTCGATCTTCCCGGCGCGACGATGCAGTCGATTGCCCGTGAACTCAAACTCTCGGAAACCGTTTTTGTCCTCCCGCCTGCCGATGCTGCCAATCATTACCGCCTGCGCATTTTCACACCCGGTTCGGAACTACCGTTTGCGGGGCATCCGACGATTGGCACGGGCTTTGTGCTCCATCAGGCAGGTATGGTTCCTCCGGGTAATGTGCTGCGCCTCGAAGAAGGCGTCGGCCTGATCGAAGTCACACTCACCCACGAAGTGGGCGGCAAGCTGCTCGTCACCATGCAGCAGCCCATCCCGCAGTTCGGCGCGATTTACGCAGATCGCGCGCAGGTCAGCGCGGCGCTCTCCCTGTCACTCGACGATCTGCTGCCTGATTATCCCGTGCAGATTGTTTCGTCGGGCAATCCGTTCCTGTTCGTGCCGCTCAAATCGCTCGACGCAGTGGCCCGTAGTCGGGCGCGGATCGACGTTTACGAGCAGGTAATTGCAGCCATCGGAGCGCGCGGCCTGTTCCTCTTCGCGCCGGGTGGTGAACTGCCGGGGACGACGGTTCATGCGCGCATGTATGCGCCGCAGATGGGCATTACGGAAGACCCGGCGACGGGTTCAGCGGCGGGGCCGCTCGGCGCATATCTGCTCCATTACGGTTTGGTTGATGCTGCTGCCGCCCAGCATATTGTCTGCGAACAGGGCTTCGAAATGAAACGCCCCAGCATCATCCACATCTCTGTTCAGGGAACAGCGGCGCAAATCACGGGTGCGAGCATTGGTGGGTACACGCAGTCCGTCGGTTCTGGCGTGCTGCGCGTCGAGTAAGAGATGCGGGTGTTCGCAGCATCATATCAGCGTACACAAGTCTTAAATCAACTCGGAAGAGGATCGAATGAGCGACTGGAATCACGGAATAATTACGGAGTTTCGAGCGAACGCGGGCAAGGTGGGCGGGTATTTTGAAGGCGCGACGCTGCTGTTGCTCCATACGACGGGTGCAAAAAGCGGTCTGGAACGCGTTAGCCCGGTGATGTACTTCAAGGATGGCGACCGCTACGTGATTATCGCCTCGAAGGGTGGCGCGCCGACAAACCCCGATTGGTATTACAATCTGCTCGCACACCCGGAAGCGACAGTCGAAGTCGGGACGGAAAAGTTCCCTGTAACAGCGGCAGTGACTTCAGAACCGGAGCGCACGCGCTTGTACGAAATCATGGCGTCCACGCGCCAGAGCTTCGTCGAATATAAGTCCAAAACCACGCGCGTCATTCCGGTTCTTACGCTAACCCGCAGGGCATAAGGTGGCTGCCGTCATCGCCAGATGCGGTATAGTAGAGTCAAACGGTATATTGCGGATGAGATAATTTGGCGAGTGTAGGCGAGGTTATCCGGCGGCGGCATCGGCGGCAGGCACGGCGGCAGGCCAACGAAACGCGGCGGCGCGCACTGACGGTTGTTCTGGGCTTCGCTTTTCTGGTGCTGGTCGTGCTGCCGGGCGGCGCAGCCGTCGGCGGCGCTGGGGCGATCTATTTGCAGGCAATTCAGAATTTGCCCGCGCCCAATCAACCCGCGCCAACCGGCGCAGATGTGACCGAGTTCTACGACAGCAGCGGCACGAAGCTGGTCTACAAGCTGCAAAATCCGCTCAGTGCTGGAGGCGCGTGGGTGCCGCTCGATACGCTGCCTCCCTACGTGATCTCGGCGACACTCGCCGCCGAAGACCCCGGCTTTCTCACCCGTGTGGGCTTTAATCCACTGCAAACGCTGACCGATCTTTGGCGTAATACGCTGATCGGCACGCTCCCGCCCGATTCATCGATTACCGGGCGGCTGGTGCGCAATGTCATCGCACCGCTGGACGACCTCGAAGGCACGGAAAACGACGCCCGCGCCCACGAGATCGCCCTGATCGCCGAAATCAATCGCCGCTACACGCCGCGCCAGATTCTCGAATGGCACCTCAATACCGACTATTATGGCAATGAAGCCTACGGCATCGAAGCCGCCGCCCAGATTTACCTGAACAAGCGCGCTGTTGATCTCACGCTTGATGAGGCGGCGCTGCTCGCGGCCATCCCGACCGCTCCGCAGTACAATCCCTTCACCAGCGAGACGGCTGCGCGCGGCAGGCAGGCCGATCTGCTGCGCACCATGCTCAACAGCGGGCTGGTCAACAAAACCGATTACGACAACGCCACCGCGACCGGGACGCCCATCAACCGGGGCAATTATCTGCCGCCCGTTGCGCCGGAATTCACGGTCTATGCCCGCCAGCAGGCCGAAAATATCCTCGATTCGCTGGGCTACGATGGCGCGCACCTGATCGCGCGCGGCAGTCTCAAAATCACGACGACCCTTGATCTCGACCTCTATAACCAGACGGTGTGTGCGCTGCAAACCCAGTTCGCCCGCCTCGACAAAAGCGCCACGCCCGACAATTGTCCGAGCGCGGCCTATTTGCCGCCCCTGACGAGCGATCCCGGCGCAGCCCCACCCGATAACGGCTCACTGGTCATCCTCGACACGACCACTGGCGCGATCAAGAGTATGGTCGGCGCGGCGACGGATCAGCAGTATCAGCCGGGGCCGACCCTTCAGCCCTACGTCTATCTGAGCGCGTTCACCAGCGCAGGCTACACCCCCGCGACGATGGTTTTCGATATTCCCAACCAGTATCCCGGCTCGGAAGAAGGATTAATCTACAGTATCAGCAATCCCGACGGCAAATTTCGCGGCCCCATGAATCTGCGTAACGCGATGGGCGCGGGTTTGCTGCCACCTGCCGCCGACATCGCCTACAAGCAGGGCATGAACACTATCCTGCAAACGGCGCATCAGTTGGGGCTGAACAGCCTCGACGAAAACAGCTACGACTTGATGCTGCTCGAACGCGGCGGGCAGGTCGCGCTGCTTGATGTGGCCTACTCCTACTCAGTCTTTGCGACGCTTGGCAGTATGCGCGGCGTGCCGACGCAGCCAGTCGCACGCGGCTTTCGCGGACGTGACCCGGTAGCCGTCTTTGAGATTCAGGATGCCAGCGGCGCGGTGCTCTGGAAATATGATCAGGCCAATGCTGCCCGCTGCGGCACGTTTGATGTCTGTACGCTGCTGCTTCAGGAAAATCTGGCCTATGTGATTAACGACATTCTCGCTGACCAGACGACCCGTTGGCCGGAATTAGGGCAGGGCAGCGCGCTCGATCTGAATCGCCCCGGTGCGGTTGTCAACGGCGTCACCAGCGATCACACCGATGACTGGACGGTCGGCTATACCCCTGAATACGTTGTTGGCGTCGCGCTCAGCCGCAAGGACGGCGCACCCATGTCACTGGACGCCTTTGGCATGAACGGCGCGGCCCCGGTCTGGCGCGCGCTGACCGAATACATCCATGCGCGTGATGCCCTGCCGCCAACCGATTGGGATCGCCCCGATTCGGTCGTCGATGGCCTGGTTTGCGATACCTCCGGCCTGCTGCCAAACAATGTCTGCCCCGTTCACACCGAAATCTTCCTCGATGGCACGCAGCCACGCCAGACCGATACCTACTGGAAACAGGTGCAGATCAACAGCCAGAGCGGGCAGTTGGCGACCGTCAACACGCCAACCGAACTGCGCAGCGATGCGCGCTTCTTTGTGCCGCCGGCGGGTAACGCCACCGACTGGTGGGTCGCCAATCACCAGCCGCTGCCGCCGACCGAATACGATAATATCAGCCGCCCGCAGGTCTTCCAGACCGTCCACCTGACTCGCCCTGCGCTGTTCGACTATGTCGGCGGCAAGGTCGATGTCTATGCCGATCTCGACACCCGCCACATGAAGTTCTTCCAGTTGGAATACGGGCAGGGTCTCAATCCGACGCAGTGGTTTACGCTCGGCGGCCAGCAGACGGAGTATACATCCGGTAGCCCCGTCGCCACCTGGGACACCAGCGGCCTCGATGGTCTCTACAGCCTGCGCCTCGCCGTTGTCCTCGACGACAACACCCGCGAAAGCGATGCTGTCCAGGTCACGGTCGATAACGTGCCGCCGACCGTCACGCTCAATTCGGTTGAACCGGGCAAAGTCTATCGCTGGCCGGGGGACAACGCCGTTTCGCTGCAAGCGGATGCCGAAGACAATCTAACCGTCAAGCGCGTGGAGTTCTATCACAATAACGAACTGCTCGGCTCAGATCTCGACTGGCCGTTCCGCCTCGACTGGCGTATCACGGGTCTCGGTCAGCAAACCTTTACGGCGATTGCTTTTGACGGCGTGGGTAATCAGGCCAGCAGCCAGTTGACCGTCGATGTGCTGCGCGCTGGCTCGTGACAGGATCGATTTGAAGCAAAATCGTAACCTGTGTCGTTGTATTCCGTATTGAAGGGTTGATTTACGTAGATTTTCATTTGGGCTGAGGCTCTGGAGAAACTAGATGAAGCTTTACCGCAAATTTGCCTGTTTGTTGATTTTGTTTTGCTTCACCACCGCGCTCGCGCAGGATGCGACCTGTAGCGCTATCGTTCAGCAGGCGCTCGCCGATGTCCAGCAGGATTGCGCCCCAACTGGACGTAATCAGGCGTGCTACGGTTACGTCTCGCTCGCTGCCACGCCCCGCGAGGGTGTCCAGAATTTCACTTTTGCCAAAGCGGGCGATCTTGCCAGCGTCGGCGACATCAACACGCTCCGTTTGAGCGCGCTCGATACCGCCAAAGATACCTGGGGTATCGCCCTCATGAAATTGCAGGCCAATCTGCCCGATACACTCCCCGGCCAGAACGTGACCTTCCTGCTCTTTGGCGACGTCGAAATCACCAATGCCGTCGCGCCGGGAACGGTTGTGCCCGCGACTGTGCAGCTTTCGGCGAACAGCAACGCCAACATTCGCACGGCTCCGTCAACCAATGGTCAAATTGCCGGATCGGTTTCCAAAGGTGAGGCGATCACCGCCAACGGGCGTAACGCGGACAGCACCTGGCTGCGCATCCAGATTCCCGATAGCGATTCGCTCGGCTGGGTCTTTGCCAACCTTGTGACTCCTGCCAGCGACGTGAGCGCCCTCAGCGTCGTCGATTCGACCAATGCTGAAATTCCCTTCAAGCCGATGCAGGCCTTCTATTTTAAGACCGGGATTACGCAGACAAGCTGCGCCGAAGCGCCGCAGGATGGCATTCTGATTCAGACGCCAAAGGGCGCAGGCCAGATCAACATTCGCGCCAACGACGTCGATATTCAGCTTGGCTCCACCGCGTATTTGCAGGCGCAGCCCGACGACAATATGACTGTCAGCGTTGTCGAGGGTGAAGGCCATGTCACTGCCAACGGCACGACGGTTGCTGTTCCCGCCGGAACGCAGGTCACAATTCCCGTTGACGCCGACCTGAAGCCCACCGGCGACCCCAGCCCCGCCCAGCCTTATGATGAGTCGCTGGTCGCGCCGCTGCCTGTTCAGGTGCTGCCGGAAGCCATCACGATTGCGCCGCCCGCCACTGCCGAGCCAGACGCATCTTCAGGCGGCATGGATTTTAGCAACCTGAGCATCCCCGGTGTGGACACGTCCGGCTTGGATGGAATGGATGTGGCGACGTTCTGCAAGTATATGAACGATGCCTTCGCTCAGGAGGGTGTGTCGTCTGCCATGATGCTCCAGCAGATGCAGATGGTGCGCGGCTTCGTCCCTGCCGACCAGCGCGCTGAGTTCGATCAGTTCATCGCTCTGCTCAAGGCGTGCTGACGCAGATCGCCGGGACGTAGTGCCCTGATTGCTAGTCTCATTTTTCCCCCCGCTCCCCGAACTTGTTCGGTCACACGCTTTGTGTGGGTTGTGGAGAGGATACTTGGGTAAAAGGGCAGAATTCTCCCGGCGAACGACGTTGTTTTTCTCCCTTTCTCCCCGAACTTGTTCGGGCGCACGCTTTGCGTGGGAGAAAGGGTCGGGGATAGAGGGGTTGTTTAAACACGCTACAGTTCCAGAATCGCTGGGCGGCGGATCGTCTGTCCGCCCAGCCCCACTTCAATCGAAGGCCAGTCATTTGACGCCTGCGTGACAATGTCAAAGCCGTCCGCGCCAATCAGGATCGTATCTTCCGACTTGCAGCCGACAATCGACGGATTCCAGGCGTAAGCCTGCCCGACCTCGATCACGGTGGGGTCACCGGGAGTGGCAATGTGTTCTCGTGACGCATAGCCGATCATTCCGCCCTGATGATGCAGCTTCCACTGATCCGTTTCCCCTTGCGATGTGTAGGCAGCTTGCAGCGCCGCGAAAACGTCGCCGAGTGTACGACCCAGACGGGTAGCGCTCATCCCCGCCGCGTCGATGGCGGCGACCTTGTCCTGTTTGTCACGCAGGGGAGCGGGCAGTGCGCCAAAATACGCGAAGCGCGTCCCTGCGCAGATTAGTCCGCCGCGCCGCATACACACAACCATCATCACCAGCTTATCGAGCGGCTTGTCGGTGATGTAGGGATGGCGAAACTGCGCGATTCGGTCATCCGTCGCCACCAGATTGACGATGGCGAGGCCGCCGCGCTGGCGACAGGCTGCATCGAGCCGCGCCGCGATTTGCCATTCGCTTTCACCCGGCTGCGCCGCGCGAATCGCTGCTTCGAGCGCCGCCGCTGTGTCAGAGCCAAGCGCCCGGTAGCGGATTTGTTCTTCATCACTCAGCGCCCACGTCATTCGCTGAATTTCCCCGGCGATGGTGTCGTCACGGTCGCTGATCATGTCCGGCATCGGCGGCAGTTCGTGGGCGTACCAGTTCGAGACGGCGTATTCGAACCCCAGGTCTTCAAAATGGTCTTCTTTGCGCAAACGCGGCAGTTCGATGTTGCTGACGATAATCGAGCGCTTTTCAGGTGTGATCAGGATGCTGTAAGGTGCGAGTTCGCTCGACGTGTCGATGGCAACGTCTGCCCCGGCGGTCATCCACGACAGATTGCGCGCCCGTTGCAGCCAGAGCGACCCGGCCTGGTGCTGTTTGAGCAGCTCGCGCAGGCGCTCATGTTTGCGTTCGACCTCTTGAAGACGACTCATTGACCGTTCCCCTATCCCCTAGATCATATATTGCGGCGAACATTATATGTTTGCTCGGCGCTTTGTGCTAGAATTTGAAGATATTGAACGTTTGTACAAAGGGGGATCATGACCGAACACAGCACGCAGTCGAAATCGGTCGAAGACTTTCTCAAGGCCGTTTTCACCCTACAGCAGCAGGAAGAGCGTGTTTCGACCAACACCCTGGTGGATGCGCTGAATATTAAAGCACCGTCGGTCACGGATATGGCGCAGCGGCTTGTGACTGCCGGGCTGGTCGATTATCAGAAGTATCGTGGCGTTGTTCTCACCGAAGCCGGACGCGAGATTGCCCTGCGCGTGATTCGTCGCCATCGCCTGATCGAACTCTACCTGGTGCGCGAACTGGGTTACGAACTGCGTGAGGTGCATGACGAAGCCGAACGTCTCGAACACGCCGTTTCGGATCATTTCGTCGCAGCGATTGCGCGCAAACTGGGCAATCCCCATATTGATCCGCACGGCGACCCCATTCCCTCCCCGGACGGTGTGATTAACGAGCAGCCCTTACAACCGCTGACCGAACTTGCACCGGGGGTCAAAGTAACGATTGCGCGCCTCAAGACCAACGACTCGGAGATGATTCAGCACATGCTTGACCGGGGTTTCCGTCTGAACGCCCGCATCGAAGTGCTTGAGCGCGATCCGTTCAATGGGCCGATCACCGCGCTGGTCGATGGCAAGCGTCGCGTGGTCGGGCATCACGTCGCCGAAAATATTCTCGTCGCGGTTGAAGTTACGCCGGATTTGTAAGAAATTTCTTGTCTGAACTTTCTTTTCGTCAGCCTCTCTTTCTCACCGATACGCTTTTAAAGGGCGCGCCTGCGCCCATTCACTTTTGTTGAACCTGTAAAGGCTGCTCGCCAGCCGAATAATCTGACGCGTCCGCGACAATAAAATCTTCGTAAGAAATGCCCCCGCGCTGTTGACTCATGATCTCGCACGGCTTATGCTATAGTGAGACGAAATTCTGAGATTCACAGCCTGGATAATGCAACGCTTATGGCGAAAGACTACTATAAAACGCTCGGCGTGAGCCGCAGCGCAACCGAGAAAGAACTCAAACAGGCGTATCGCAAACTCGCGAAGAAATATCACCCGGATGCGAACCCTGATAACCCCAACGCTGAAGCCAAGTTCAAGGAAATCAACGAAGCTTACGAGGTGCTCAGCGACAAAGAGAAGCGCGAGATGTACGACCGCTTTGGCACGGTCAACCCGCAGCAGGTTCCTTGGGGCGCGGGCGCGAATCCGTCCGGCGGGAATGGGGGCTACACCTACACGAGCACGAATGTCGATTTCGGCGACCTCGGCGATATTTTTGGCTCGCTGTTTGGTCGTCAGCGTGGGGGCGATGCGCGCACTGCGAATGTGGGCAGCCCTTTTAGTGGTGCCAATGCCCGGCCTCAGCGCGGTCAGGATATTGAGCAGAAGGTCGGCATCACCTTGCAGGAAGCCTACCTGGGCGCGACTCGCCTCATCACCAAAGGCGAGCGTACCGTGCGCGTCAATATCCCCGCCGGAGCGAAAACGGGCACGAAAGTCCGCCTTGCGGGTGAAGGCGACGCCGGTTTTGGCAGTGGGGCAGCGGGTGACCTCTACCTGATCATCGACGTCGAGCCGGACAGCACGTTCGAGCGTGATGGGGATGATCTCACGGTCGAAGTTAAGGTCGATATGTTCACGGTGCTGCTCGGCGGCACGGTCGAAGTGCCCACACTTGGTCGCCCGATTAACCTGAAAATTCCGGCAGGCACGCAGGCCGGACGCAAGTTTCGTCTCGGTGGCAAAGGGATGCCCGTGCTCAATCAGGCCGACAAGCATGGCGACCTGTATGCGCGCATCGTGATTACGGTGCCAGAGAGCCTGACGGATGAGCAGCGCGAACTGGTCGAACAACTCAAAGCCACCTTTTAACCCCGATCCGTGTACAATCAACAGGAGCGTGATGGTGCAATTTTTGCCCGCCGCTCCTGTTTTGTTTTGTCTGTCTCGAAAGTTTCGGATTTATCCCACACCTGCCTGAGCATAGCGATGTTTGCTCCCCTCCCTGAAGTCGGGAAGGGGAAGCTGACCTGCTTTTGGCCAGCAGGGGTGGGGTCAACATGAGGTTTATTGAAAACATGCGGAAACAAATTATTGCTGTCGGGCTGCTAATGTTACTGATCGCCGCCTGCCGACCGCAGAGCGCGCCCCCGCCCAGCGCCAACCCTAGCACCCCGGTCGATGCGCTGGCCTCGTTTCAGGCGCAAGGGCGCGAGACGCCCACACCGGTTCCGCAGTCGTTGATCGATGCCGCTGATGCGGAATATCTGCTCCTCGAAAACATCTACGACCGCGTCTCGCCTTCGGTCGTCAACATCGACGTGACCCTCAAGCCGACGCAGGCCGGGATTACCGATCAGGCCAGCGGCTCCGGCTTCATTTATGACGATCAGGGACACATCGTTACCAACGCGCACGTCGTCAACGGTGCGACCGATATGCTTGTCACCTTTCACGACGGCACGATCACGCCCGCGACACTGGTCGGGCTGGATGCTTACAGCGACCTCGCCGTCATCAAGGTCGATGATACGGATCGCGCGCGCCTGCTGCCCGTCGTTTTTGGCAACTCCGATACGCTTCATGTTGGTGAGCGTGCAATTGCCATCGGCAATCCCTTCGGGTTGGCGAGTTCGATGACCGTCGGCATCATCAGCGGACTGGGACGCCAGCTTCCCTCGGCTGAACTGGTCAATAATTCGGTCGGCGGCTTCAACAACCCATCGATCATTCAGGTGGATACCGACATTAACCCCGGCAACAGCGGCGGCCCGTTGCTCGATTCACATGGCTTGCTCATCGGCGTCAACACCGCCATTCGCACCGACACCGGCGTCTTTCAGGGCGTCGGCTTTGCCGTTCCGGCGCACACCGTTCAGCGCGTCGTGCCGGAGCTGATCGAGAAGGGCAAGGTTGAATACTCGTGGCTCGGCATTTCGACCGTCCCGTCCGAAAACGGCATGAGCGTCGCTGGGCTGGCACAAGACCTCAAGCTCCCGGTGACGGCAGGCGTGCTGGTTGAAGGCGTCAGCAGCGACTCTCCGGCGGCGAAGGCGGGCTTGCATGGCGGCGATCATTCGGTGACGGTGCGCGGGCGTGACATTTGCGCGGGTGGTGACATCATCGTCGCCGTCAACGATATTTACGTCAACACGATGGACGATCTGGTCGCCTATCTCGTCGCCAACACCAAACCGGGCGATACCGTCAAGATGCTGGTGATTCGCGGCACAGAGAGCTTCGATCTGCCGCTGACGCTCGAAGTCCGTCCGGCGGATGATGCGGCGCTGCCGCCGCTCTGCGGTCGCTCGTCCTGATGGATACGCTGGAGACCGAGCGTCTGCGTCTGCGTCCATTTTCGCTGGACGATGTGGACGCTTATTACGCTGGCATCAGCAGCGACGCCGAAGTGATGCGCTATCTCCCCGGCAGCCAGCCGCGCCAGCGCAGCGACAGCGAGTGGGTCATCAACTACTTTATACGCCACGCCGAACTGCACGGGTTTGGCATCTGGGCGGTCGAGGAGAAGGCCAGTGGCCTGCTCATCGGTCACACCGGGCTGGAATACATCCCCAGCGCGCCGCAGGTCGAAATCGCCTACACGTTCGCCAAAGCTTACTGGGGGCGCGGCTACGCGACCGAGGCGGCGGCAGCCTCGCTTAGTTATGGCTTTGAAGCCATCAATCTCGCTGAGATTTACGGGCTGGCTTTTCTGGAGAACACGGCTTCCCAGAACGTCATGCGCAAAATCGGCATGGAGTCGCAGGGCATCACGCGCGAGTATTACGGCCTCGAACTTGCCTTTTATCACCTCACTCGTGAGGCCTATCTCGCGTCGCACGCAGAGGAGATCGGATGACCAACAAAGCGCTGCCTGCTGCCTATCTCGCCATTGAGCGCGAAGCCGAACAGTTGGGCTTTCTACTGTCCTCGGAACAGTTGACCGGACGGCTGCTGCGTACCTTAGCCGCCGCCAAACCCGGCGCGCGCTTCCTCGAAATTGGAACGGGCGTAGGCATTGGCACCTGTTGTATTCTCGATGGCATGGATACGCGCTCGTCGCTGGTGACGCTTGAACGGGATGTTCGCGTCAGCGCCGTCGCGCGCAAATACCTCGGCGGCGACCCGCGTGTGACCTTCATCAACGCAGACGCCGAACCCTTCCTGACGCAGATTCACGATGTCGGCTTCGACTTCATCTTCGCCGATACCTTCCCCGGCAAATTTTATTTGCTGGAGGAAACGCTGAGCTTACTTAATTCCGGTGGGCTGTACATCATCGATGATTTGCTGCCGCAGACGACGTGGGAAGAGGGGCATCAGGCCAATGTGGATCGGCTGATTGACGAACTCGAAGCCCGCAGCGATTTGCAAACGGTCAAACTGAATTGGGCATCCGGCCTGATGATCTGTACGAAAAAGTAGCAGGTTAGAGAAAACAAACGAAACGACGGGTCGTTTAGTGACCTGATAGCTGTCGATCTGGCACAAAACGCTCGCGTGGAGCGAAGCTTTTTTCGGGCAAATCGTTCCCTCAACTGGGCTATATTGGTCACGTATTTGCCAGTTTTTTATGGATCGGATATGAAAACGGGACACATGATTATGTGTCCCGTTTGATCTGCTTAATCCACCTGAACCTTGACTTTGGTCGTCCCGGTCGAGGACGGGTGATCGCCTGAATCGCTGCCGGTCGGGCGTTCACGCTTCAGGTTCTTGTCGAAATCCTTGCTCGCCTGCTGCAAACCGTCGATGACGGCGTCGGCCAGCACTTTAATCCCGCTGATGAACTCGCGGCCTGCCTGCTCGCCATGCTCCTTGAAGCCGGGCGGGAACAAGGCATCAACCGCCTTGCCCGTCTCCTCAAAAGCGCGCTGCTGATGCTTCAAAAACTCGCCCATCGGGCTTTTCTTACCCGCAGCCTGAGTTTCATTCGGCTGCTGGTCATTCGTCTGATAATCACTCATCGTCTCAACTCCTCACGGTTGTTCTATCCCATTATACGCGCCATCCCTGTGAATGGTTGCATCGCGCCACATCGGAATCAGATTAGAAATTCTCGGAAATCCGCAGCAGGGCAGGAAAGCGTAAACGGTGCGGATTGACAATTTGCGGCAGCGTGCTAGGATTAATTCGGAATGAACGTTCATTCCTATTGAGGAGGAACTATTTGAAGCTGAAAACCCAGAGCCAGGAACCTGTACCGGAAAAACGAACGGCAGCGCTGCGTGCCACGCTGGCGCTGATCGCTGAACAGGGGCTGGAAGCGACGCCAATGTCGCAGGTTGCCGAGCGGGCGAATATTGGTGTCGGGACGATCTATCGCTATTTTTCGAACAAGGAAGATCTGATCAATGCCTTGTATATTGACCTGAAAGCCGAGATCGCGCGCTTCTGCCTTCGAGACTATGCCGAGGATGTACCGGCTGCTGAGGGCATCAAGCGCCTGCTGCGCAACGTGATTTTTTACTATCTGCAAAACCCGGCGGCTTTCCTGTTCGTGGAGCAGTACGAGAATTCGCCGCAGATTACAGCCCATACGCGCGAGGAAGGGGACAGACTGGCTGCGCCCATCGAGCAACTGTTCGTGCGTGCCAGCGAAGAAGGATTGCTAAAAGACCTGCCGATTGCGATGCTGGGCGGGCTGATGTCCGGCGCGGTGATCGGGCTGGCAAAGCTGTACTTGCAGGGACAGTTAAGCGTCGAAGATGGCACGCTTGAAGCCGGATTGGATGCGATCTGGGACGCGATCCGCCGCTGAGCGAGATCGCCCCTTTTTTTGCTTCATGCAGAATGAACGTTCATTCCTATATTGAGTGGAAAGGTTGAGTACATCATGGACAACAGCACGAATACAACCACACACGCCGAGCAGCGTAAACTGGGCGGTTCAGGACTACTTGTTCCCGCGTTGGGCGTTGGGGTCATGAGCTGGGGATTTGGCATTCTGGGCTACGGCAAGACTCACAGCCGCGACGATATTGAGCAGGCATTTCAAGCTTGTCTCGACAATGGATTGAACTTTTTCGACACAGCGGAAGGCTATGGCGGTGGCGAAAGCGAACGGCTGCTGGGCGAAATCAGTCGCAAAGCAAGACGACCGATCCTGATTGCCAGTAAATTCGGCCCAAACCCGCTGCGCTCTTCGGCGGACGATCTACGCACGGCGCTCGATGCCAGCCTGCAACGACTCGGCGTCGAGCAGATCGATCTCTACCAGATTCACATGCCGCCGCCGCGTCGCAAGCTGGATGAACTGCTCGACGCCTTAGCCAAAGCCGTGAAAAATGGCAAAGTGCGCGCGGTGGGCGTGAGCAATTTCAACACCGCGCTGCTGCGTCACGCGCACGCCCGGCTGGCCTCGCACGGGATTCCCCTGGCTTCCAACCAAATCCATTACAATCTGTTATTTCGCTACCCGGAAGCGAACGGGATGCTTGACGCCTGCCGCGAACTCGACGTTGCACTGATCGCCTTCGGGCCACTGGCAGAAGGCGTGCTGACGGGCAAGTTTCGTCCCGGTGGACTCGCAATGTCGCGAGCGCGCTGGTTCGTCGCGCAGTTGACTCGCCTTGATCCCTACGGTGAAGTGAAAGGCGTCGAACCGCCCCTGAAGCGTTTACTGGCGACGCCCCGCTGGTTACAGCGTGACAAACTGGAGCCGTTGTTCGAGGCGATGAGTGAAATCGCGCGGGTGCATGAGAAAACGCTGGCGCAGGTGGCGCTCAACTGGCTGCTGATGGTTGACCCGCACGTGATTCCGATTCCCGGAGCTAAGAACCGCCGTCAGGCGCAGGATAATGCGAATGCGCTCCACTGGCGGCTGAGCGATGCTGAATACCAGCGTATCAGCGCGGCGGAGATTGCAACCCGTTGAGGTGTTCGGCGCAGGGACATGGCGCGCCATGTCCCTGTAAGCCGGGTTAATTTGCGTGAGGGATTATTTTGCTTGCGACGCTTCGGCGACGGGTTCGTCGAGCAGATATTCTTCGATGTACTCGGCGATCATGCTCATCCACTTGATCGAATTCTCGCGGCGGGTTGCGCCGTGACCTTCGTTCTCGTCCACATAGTAGCGCACATCGCCGCCGTTCTTGCGCATCCGTTCGACCATCTGGTCGCTTTCGGCCTTGTTGACACGCGGGTCTTTCGCGCCCTGAATGACCAGCAGCGGCACGCGCACCTGATCGACGTAGGTGATGGGCGAACGCGCTATCAGTTCGTCGCGGTCTTCTTCGGCGTCGCCGACCCACTGCTTGAGCATACTGCGCCAGTGCGGCGGGACGGAGTTGACGAAGGTGATCAGGTTTGAGGGGCCGACGACGTCGATGCCAAGCGCCCAGTAATCGGGCAGGCGCGTGACCGCGCTTAGGGTGGCGAAGCCGCCGAAGCTGCCGCCAAAAACGGCGATGCGGTTGGCGTCAACCCAAGCGAGCGATTGCAGATATTTGGCAGCGTGTTCGATGTCCTTCAGTTCTGCGCCACCCCAATCACGGTGAATCAGGCGCTGATAGGTGATACCGTAGCCGGTTGAGCCGCGAATGTTCGGCGCGAGGATGCCGAAGCCGTGATTGAGCAGGTATTGATAGAGTCCGTTGTAGCTGTAGCGTGGGCGTTCCTGCGCTTCCGGCCCGCCGTGAATCGAGAGGACAACCGGGAAGGGGCCATCGCCTTTCGGGCGATAGAGCCACGCCGGAATCATACGCCCGTCATGGGTAGGATACGCAATCGCTTCCGGGGTGATCATTTCGCTCAGGTCGATGCCGCCAATCATGCTCTGACCAAGTGCGGTCATCTCGCCCGTTTTCAGGTCGATCTCGTAAAGGTTGGCGGCCTCGGCGGAACTGGTGTAGATTAGCGCGGCACGCGTGCCGTTCGGGTTGATGTCAATCGCATCGACCACGCCTGTGGGCAGATCAGGCATGGTCAGCGCCGCGCCAGTGGTCAGGTCGCGCCCGTAGAGCTTCGACGCACCGTTCTCGTTGACGACCCAGAGCAGCAGGCGTCCGTCTTTGGCAAGCACCACGTTCTCGATGTCGTAGTCGGGAGTTTCGACCCAGTCCCATTGGCCTGTGGCGAGAGTGTAAAAGGCCAGCCCGGTATATTCCCGCCCCGCGTTGGTGACAATGTAAAAGCCGCTGTCGTCATGCTTCCAGGCTGCGGGAAAGAAAATCGTTTCGCCTTCATGTTCGGTCGCGTTGGTGACGGCATTCGTCTGGCGATCCAGCAGCATGATGTCGGCGTCGGTGTTGGAGACTTGCTTGACAGCCAGCAGGTAGCGCCCATCGTGCGACCATGACACTGGCACATAGAGCGCGCCGCCCGCAGGAAAAGGGCGCGTCGTTTCGCCGCTGGCAACGTCGCGCACGATGACTTCCATATCGGTAGGGGAGATGTCGTTGCCTGCGTAGGTGATAGTTTTCATGTCCGGCGAATACGGCTCGCCGCCAATCATGTGCTGCGCATCCATTTTGTGCGTGAGCGCTTCCGGCCAGCCACCCTGCGCGCCAATGGTGTAAACCTGATGAAACTCGTCGCCGTTCTGGTCGGTGATGAAGAGAATTTCCCTGCCGTCCGGTCGCCAGGCAATCGAGCGCACCGTGTTGTCGGTGTAGCTGGTCAACTGGCGTGGCATTCCGCCGCCGGAGGGAATCGTCCACAGGTTGAACTGCCCGGTCGCGTTGTTGACGTGCGCGATTTGCCTGCCGTCCGGCGAATAGCCAATCGCCCCGGTATAAATACGGGTTGCCGCGAATTGCGCAAAGCGATATGTCGTCATCGTGCCACCTTTTGAATTATTTTTAATGCTAAACTCTATTTTATATCTACGTTGGCGGACGTCAACTTGTTCAAAAATGTCAGCTCACTGTCTGCTTCCAGCGGCTTTGAACGGTGTCGTCGCCAGCGTAGGTCATTGAAAACGCCTGCACGATGGCAAGTTCGAACAGAATATACTTCACTTCGAATTCGTCGGCGTGCCCTGGTCGCGCCAGTTCCCAGTCGGCGGGGTTATGGCTTTGCTGAGCCGTGCCGCGCACATAAAACTCGCCGCCGCCGCCGGAATTGTCCTCGACACCGCAGTGGAGGGCATACATGCTGCCGCGCTGCAAATCGTGGGCTTTGGGCGACGTCGGATACATAAAGACGAAGAGGCGGTTATCGCGCAGAATGGGCGAGACGGGATGCACCTGCGGCGTGCCATCCTTGCGTACCGTCGCCAGATAAGCCACGCGATTCGTAAAGCGCGACACTCCGTAAGCTGCAAGTTCGGGATTTCCATCGACAAGATTCTGCCAGCTCATTCTCACTGCTCCTTTATTCCAGCGACATCGACATAAGTTGAGTCATCGGCGCGAAACCGATGCGCTCGTAAAAGCGGATCGCGCCTGTGTTAAACGAATAGACTTCGAGTGTGATACGGGTGGCCCCAAAGGCGCGCCCGCGCTCGATGGCACACTGCATGAGCGCTTCGCCATAACCCCGGCTGCGATGCGTCGCCTTCACGGACAGGGCATGGACATGCAGCAGCTTTTGCGGGTACTTATAATAGTTCGCCGGGCGGTCGATCAGTTCGTAATTCAGGTAGCCGACTGCCTCGCCCGACTCAAAGGCAATGATGACCTTTTCATTGGGGCGCGCCAGCAGCGCCAGATACTCCTCGTGCGGGATCACACCCGTGGGCGGGAAGATCGACGGTGCGCCCTGCGAATGCTGCGCCTGAATTTCTGCTTCCAGCAGCATGATACTGGGGTGATCGGCAGCGGTCGCGTCACGAATTTCCATGATGATCTGTTTCTCCCTGCGTTCAACTGCGCAACATTATAGCCCTCGTTTGCGTATACAAATTAAACACCTAATTTTGAGGCGTTTGCGGCTGGGCAGCATGGTACAATTATGAGCAGTGTAACGTGGATGTTTGTTGAGGAGTGCCATGTCTGCATGGTGGGGAACGCGGAAAGACGTGTCACCGCGTTTGCGTCTAGAGGTCGAAGCGATGCGGGCAGCCTTTGATACGACGTTCAAGCTGACCGTGCCCCAGTTTGATCCGGTCTACTGGGAAGGAACGGTCGAGTTGAATCTGGCGAGTTTGCGCTCGCCTGAGCACACGCTCAAGATCGTCTACCCGAATGATTATCCACATCGTCCTGCCGAAGCTTACGTCCTGAAGCCACGCATCTACAGCCAGAAGCATCAGTACGAGGACGGGCAGTTGTGCCTGTTCAACCCGAAGGACGGCGAGAGCTACGGCTGGAATCCCAGCCGTTCAACGGCGGTCACGGTGGCAGGCTGGGCGATTCAATGGCTGTATGCCTACTATACCTGGCGCGCGACCAGCGAATGGCCGGGAATTGAAGAACGGGTTGATCCGAATACGCCGCTGCCGCCCCGGCGTTGGAGATAGACAAGATGTTCAATCGTTTGAACGCGAATGGACGCAGCGTGCCGAACCTGGTGATCGCGCGCCGCGTGCTCGATAAGATGACGGCGGCGGCGGGGTCGCATATCGAGGATGAAACGGGCGAGGCGATGGTCGGCCTGCTCGTACCGGGAACGCATACCAATGGCATTCCAACCCTCTACGTCCTCGACACGATTTCGCCGGATGACAGCGCGATTCGCCAGTTTCACACCTTTCAGCAGGGCGACGACCGCCAGGACGAACTGATCTGGTGGTTGCAGGAAAACTGGCAGCAGAGCCGTCTGAGCCATGAAAACAAGAAATGGGATGTGCCGCTGCGTTACCTGGGCGACTGGCATAAACAGCCGGGTGATATGATCGCGCCGAGCGGCGGCGACCTGATGACAGCGCTCGACTGGCTGAATGACCCGGATAACAAGATGGATTTTCTGCTTGCGCCGATTGTAACGCTGGGACATTCCCACGCGGTCAGCGCATCAAGCACAGCGAATTTTCTGATGGTTCCGCAGCCAGATGGGACGGCGCTGCGGGTCGATTTCTGGTATATCGACAACGTGACGCGCATGTTTGTGCCGATCACGCCGACGCTCTACCCGAACACCCAGCTTCCGGGTCTGGTTGAATACCCCTGGCATCTGGTCAACGAAGCGCGATTTTCCAGCGAAATGCGCGCGCTCGAAGCCGATGGCCTGCTGATCACGCTGGTGCTGTGGGATGCCGACAACCAGCCGCCGCTGGAAGTTTGCTTCCTGACGGCGCGGGTGGGGGCGGATAAGCTGCTGATTCTGATCACGCGGGCTGATTTTCCGACCTCTGCGCCGAGCGCGCGTATTGCGCCGTTTGTGGAGATGAATCCCGACGACGATATGTACAAGGTGTTCGCCAACGCCTGGGCAGAATCGGAAAGCGTAACCTATCAGCCTGAATGGACGTATGACTCGTCATTACTCAGCTACGTTCATGCGCTCGAAGCGCATCTGGGCATGAGCAAGCCTGAATCAACCGAGTCCACCGAGGAAAGCTCGTGATTTGCCAGAGGTTAGAAATCGTTCTTCTCCCCTCTCCCTATAGTTTACCGGACGACACTTTTAATGAATTGTCGACCGGGAACTCTTTTTCCTCCCTCTCCCCGCTTGCGTGGGAGAGGGAACGAGGGAGAGGGGTTGTAGGGGCGAGGCGTGCCTCGCCCGTTTTCCACAGCGAAATTGTTTGTTTGTTAAAACTGTCGTCCCGTAAACCCTATAGAGAGGGGTTGGGGGTGAGGTCTGCTCTTGTTCTTCTCCCCTCTCCCCAACTTGTTGGGACGCCCGCCTTGCGTGGGAGAGGGGAAGCTGACCTGTTGCGAACTTCTTTTGTTCGCACGGTCAGCCGGGGTGAGGGGCTGCTATCATGACCTTTGATCGCGTGGAGCGCCTGCTCGGCTCGCGCAACCTCGACCTTTTGGCACAGAAGCGCGTCGGCGTCGTCGGGCTGGGTTCGGGCGGCGGTTTCGTCGCGCTCAGCCTTGCCATGAGCGGCGTCGGCAAGTTTGTGCTGATCGACGACGACACGCTCGAAGCCGTGAACGTTGTGCGCCATGTCGCTGACCTGCGCGCTGTCGGTCTGCCCAAGCCGGAAGCCGTCGCCGACCTGATCCGTCAGCGCAATCCACAGGTCGAAATCACGCAGCTTGTCGGGCGGATTGAAGACCACCTCGACGCGCTCGACGGCCTCGATCTGCTGGTGGTCGGTGTCGATGGCGAGAACGCCAAGTACATCATCAATCAGGCCTGTCTGGATCGCAGCCTGACGGCGGTCTATGCCGGGGTTTATGAACGTGGCGAAGGCGGCGACGTGGCGATCATTCACCCGTATGAAGGGCCGTGTTACGCCTGCTGGGCAGCGGAATTGCGCGACGAACTGGTGAAATCGGAACCTGCGGGCGAACTTGATTATGGTATGATCGGGCCAGAAGGGACGCTCGAAGCGGAACCGGGATTGTGGCTGCACGTCGTTCGGATTGCCTCAGTGCAGGCGGACATGGCCTTGAACGAACTGCTGAGCGGCACAGAGATTTATCGCTCGATGCCCGGCAACACCGTCATTCTGGCGAACACGGCGTTGGAAATTGTTTCCGGCGAGATCAGCCCGCCGTACTCCGCCGTCTGGGCGACGGTCGAGCGCGACCCGCATTGTCTGGTCTGTGGTCATCCGGCCTTGCAGGAAGCAGCCTCGCTGGATGATCTGGCAGAAATGACGGGCATCGTACTGGAAGAGAACGAGGAAGAACAATCGTGACCGATGATCAAAACATGCTGCCGGATCAGCCGGAAGCGAACACCGGAGAATCTGTCGGGGACGCCGTGAATCAACCGGAAGCGAACACCGGAATGGACGACCTGCACAACGCCTATGATGAGCGGCTGGAACGGCTCGGCGGCGAACCCGCCCCGGTGATCACGCCAGAGGAATTCGCGCGCTTGCAGAAAGCCGGACAGGTGAGCATCGACGCGAAAGGCCGCGTGCGCACTACCCGTCGCAGCGATGCCGAAGCCGGTGTCTCGCTGCGCAAACGGCGTGCCTGGTATGCCTGATGCCACGCCCGCCAATGCGGAGTCACTGATTGCGACGCTCAAAGCGGCGGGCCTGCTCGACGCGCCGCAGGAAGCAGCTTTTCGCGCTGTTCCGCGCGCGGCTTTTCTGCCCAGTTTACCCCCCGAAAAAGCGTATCAGGATGAAGCGCTGCCCGTCAAACTTGACGAGGACGGCTCGGTTTTAAGTTCCTCCAGCCAGCCGACGATGATGGCGATTATGCTGCGTCAGCTTGATGTGCAGCCGGGGCAGAACATCCTTGAAATCGGCACAGGGACGGGCTACAACGCTGCGCTGATTCAGCATCTGGTTGGCGACGAAGGCCGGGTGACGTCGGTCGAAATCGATGCGCCGCTGGCAGAAATGGCGCGCGCGAATTTACAGCGGGTGGCGATGGGCAAGGTTCAGGTGGTCGAAGGCGACGGCGCGAACGGTTATGCGCCGCGCGCCAATTATGACCGCATCATCGCAACTGCCGGAATCTGGGACGTGCCGTTGGCGTGGGTGCGCCAGTTAAAAGCAGGCGGCATGATTGTCGCGCCGCTGCGCTGGGATGGCTTCGAGGTCAGCGCCACCCTGACGCTTCAGGCGGACGGCTCGCTGTACAGCGTTGACAATCGCCTGTGTGGCTTTATTCCACTGCGTGGGCAGGCCGCCGGGCCGGATGTTACCGTGCGCATTGGCACGAGCGGACTGTATCTCAGTTCGGGCGGACACATGGACAGTGCCGCCATTCAAGTGCTGCTCTCAGACGATGCTGAGGATAGTTATCTGGGGGCGTCCCCGGATGCAAGCGAATACTGGCAGGGATTTCTCCCCTACTTCGTCCTGAACGTGCCGGAGACCTTCTATCTGGCGCGCTATTTTGTCAACAAGGATGCGCCTGCTTTTGGCGTGACCGGAAGCGGCTTTGCATTAGTCAGCCAGGGAAGCGCCTGCTTCGTTTCGACCAGCGCGCGCGGGACAGCGCGCAGTTTTGGCAGTGCAGATGCGCTGCTGGCGGTGCAGGAGGTGCTGACGGCCTGGGAACGCGACGGCAAACCGAAACAGGAACGTCTGCGTTTACGGTTGATTCCTCGACAGAACGACTCGTTCAGCGTTCGGGGCGGCAAAGTTTACAGCCGTCGCGATCACTATCTATGTGCGTGGATGGATCAGGACGGATCAATTAGCACAAAATTTCAGGATCGATAGTTGCCCTGCGCGAAACTCGTGGTTTAATTGGTGGTTATGCGCCTGTTAAATCCGCGAGAGAAGCCGCGTGATCCAAGCTGAAGCTGCACCCGCAGCCGCACCCGCATCTCCATTTTCATCGACACAACCTTTAAAGCCGCCTCTGAAGTGGGCTGGTGGTAAACGCTGGCTTGTCCCGCACCTGCGCCCGTTATGGGAATCGTTTCAGGAGCGGCGTTATGTCGAGCCGTTCTGCGGCGGGCTGGCGCTGCCGCTGGCGTTTATGCCTCGCCACGCGCTCCTGAACGACACCAACCCGCACCTGATCAACTTTTACCAGCAGGTGCAGGATGGGCTGCATCCGCGCATCGAGATGCGCAACGAGCGCGACCTGTATTATCAGCATCGCGATGGCTTCAACCAGCAGGTGCGTGATGGCGCTCATGACAGCCAGCAGGCTGCCGCACGGTTTTATTATCTCAACCGAACCTGCTATAACGGTCTGTGCCGCTTCAACCGCAAAGGCGAATTCAACGTTCCCTTTGGCAGCTATAAGACAATCCATTACCTGAACAGGCAGGATTTCTACGCTTATCAGGATACGCTCAACCGCTGGACGTTCACTGCCAGCGACTTTCAGGACATACAGTTACAGCCGGATGATTTCGTCTATGCAGACCCGCCCTACGACGTACAGTTTGTCAATTATTCCAAGCATGGCTTTAGCTGGGATGATCAGGTGCGGTTGGCACATTGGTTAGCAGATCATAAAGGCCCGGTTGTGCTTTCGAACCAGGCGACCGATAGAGTGATAGAATTATATCGAAAGCTGAACTTCAACTTAACGTTTTTGGATGCCCCGCGCAGAATAAGCTGCAACGGGAATCGCACTCCGGCGAAAGAGGTGTTAGCCATTCGAGGAATGTAACCGATGCAGCCGTATCAATTCTCACAGAAGCGCGATCAGTCCTATGATTTCGTGGAGTGGGTGATCCATTGGTTCGAGCAGCGTGCCGATGTGAGCGAGGTGCGTGATGTGCAGGATGATTCGTTCTTTTTCTACAAAGGCGACCTGTTGATCGCGCGCAGTGACGGCGGTGTCCAGTTTGTCGAAGTGAAATGCGAAAGCTCCTACACCCGCAGCACGACCCCCAATTTAGCGATTGAACGGTATTCCAGCATCGAACGACATTCTCCCGGCGGCCCCTGGTCAACCGACGCCGATTTTTACGCCCATATTTACACCGATGGCCTGCTGGTCATCATGAACCGCAAGCGTCTCGTCACCTGGCTGGAGAGCGAACTGGCACGCGACCCGCACGCCTTCGCCTTCCGCGAAATTCCCAATCAAGGTTATATGACCGGAACGTTTCTCGTCCCGCGCGAACGGGCGCGGGCGGCGTTGGGATCGTGGTATCGCGAATATGACGCAAAGTAAACGTAAGCCGACTTCGGACCTAGCTTAATCGTGAAAGCAGAGTTGCTCATGAAGAAAATCGCGCTCCTTCTCCTGTCCATTTTGCTCTGTACTCTCCCGGCTTACGCACAGGATCAGCAGCCTGCCAGCAGTACGACCGCGCCCGCTGTGATGGCATCAGACTTATTCGATAAGGCACGCACCCTGCTTTCGGCGCAGAAATATGATCAGGCGGTGCTGGATTTGAGCCTGTTCATTCTGGTCAACCCGACCTATACAGTCGGCTATTATCTGCGCTCGCAGGCGTATATGAGCCTGAATGATCTCGAAAACGCGCTCAAGGATATTGATCAGGCGATTGCGACTGCGCCAACCAATGTCTCAGCGGATTATGGTTCGGTGCTTTTCGAGACGCGCGGCGAAATTGACACCCTTCAGCAACAGGCTGCGGACGCGCTCAGTGACTTTTCTCAGTCGATTGCGCTCAAGCCGACGGTTTCGGCGCTGGCAAATCGCGCGCTCATTTATCTCAATAAGCCTGATTATCAGTCAGCATTGACCGATCTGGACAGCGCAATAGCGCTCAAAGCGGATAGTCCAGCGCTCTATGTCTATCGAGGGGCGGCTCAGACTGGGCTAAAAAACCTGACGGCGGCGGCGACCGACTATTTGAATTTCTTCAATGTCATTCAGCCGAATCCGACGATTCACGCGGCGATCCAGTCGGGTGATGTGGTCACGCTCCAGATTGATCAGGGCGTGGTTGAGCTGCTGCCGTTCGCAGTGAAGGCGCATCAGTACGTCAGCGCGCTGGCGGTTGCGCGCAGCGGCAATGTCGATCCGCTGCTGGTGCTGATTGATGCTCAAAGTCACGCGCTGGCGGGCGATGATAACGGCGGTGGCAACAGCAACGCACTGATTCTGAATTATCAGGTCGCGGCGGACGGCAATTATGCGCTGGTTGTCGGACATTCGCTCAATGGCTTCACGGGAACAGTGCTGGTTCAGTTCCAGATTTCCGATCAGCCCGTACAGTAGGGGAAAAGACAGACCTGAGGACTGAGTCACGCCTGAACCGCGTTAGAGGGTGTATTTCTCGGCTGCCCAGCGCATTAAGGTGTAGTAGGCGGCAATGCCGCTGAACGCACCGTACTGGGCGAAGGTTTCCACGACAACCGACACATCAGCGCGTCCTGCGAGGCCGAAGTAGTAATAATTGACCGCCGCTCGCAGCGCCACATCCGCTGCGCCGACGTAACTTGCGTGTCCCTGCGCCCGAAGCAGCGTCCAGGTCGCCGTCCAGGGGCCGACACCCTTGAAGCTGATCAGTTTATCGTAGGCGACGTCAGCAGACAGATCACGCAGGGCTTCGAGCGATTCCGCCATCTGCGCGAGGGCGATCATCCGCTCCATCCGCCCAAAGGTGATCTTGAGCGGCGTCAAATCATCGACAGACGCTGCTGCAATTTTCTCCGGTCGCGGGAAAGCGTAATAGGTTTCGCCCTCATAGATCAACAACTCGCCGCCCCAGTCCAGCAGCCAGCGCTCGGCGACCTGAGCCATCTTAAGCGCGATTTGCTGCTCAATCATCGTCAAGGCCAGCGCCTCGAACAGCGAGTCGGCTTGCAGGCTGTGCAAGCCGTAGAGCAGCCGGACGGTCTGCGCCAACACTGAATCGCCCTGCGCCCGTGCGTAAAAGGGGCGCAAATCTGCCTGAAGATTCAGAATACGCGCGACTTTCGCCGAGAGCGCTGCGTCATCGACCGGAGCGTTTGACTGAAGCAGACGCGCTTCCAACGCTGGCTGATCGATTGTGCCGAGGCTGATAACTTCGATGAGCGCCAGCGCCTCACCGATGCGAATGACGCGGCGCAATGCGCCGTTGACAACGCGGCTCATCACAAACAGAGTGCGTGAGGCTTCGACGGTGTGCGCGAAATCGTAAGGTGGATTGGGATAGAAACGCATCACAGGCCATAGGCGGCACGCGCCCGCTGTTCCTGCAAAATCAGGCTGTTGTAGATTAATTGATTGATCGGTGTGGCAACCGAGGCTTCGCGCCCAAGACGAACCACCGCGCCGGTCTGCGCATCGAGTTCTGAAGGCAGACCCGCGACAATATCGCGGTACATCGAAGTGGTCGCCTCGTTTGGGAACGTCTGCGCGAAGGTAATCCAGCGCTTGAGCATGTCGTCGCCGTCTAAATTCACGCCACGCGCCTTCCCGACGGCGATGATCTCGCGCATGACATCCTGAAGCATCTTCCAGGTTGGCGGGTAGGCGCGGATTTCGCCGACCGTCGAGCGGGCAGCGGTGGTGACGCCGCCCAGCGCGCTGACGAAGACGAATTTCTCCCAGAGCGCCACATCAAGGTCAGCGGGAATTTCGGCGCGGACGCCGGACTCAATCAGAAGCCGCTGCAAGGTTTCGGCTTCGGTGGTCGATTTGCCGTCGATTTGTCCGTAGACGATAGCGGGAATTGCGCCGACGTGGCGAACGATTCCGGGCGCGTCAAGCTCGAAGAAGCCGCGCACCAGTCCCGCGAGGGTTTGCTCGACGCCGACAACCTTCGCTACATGATCGTGCGCTTCGATGCCGTTTTGCAGCGTCAGAAAGCGTGTAGCGCTGCCCCGAAGCGCGGTGAGCTGCGGCAAAATCGGATCGAGCTGCCAGGTTTTGACGCTGATCAGGACGTAATCGGCCTGTCCAATATGTGCCAGATCAGCAGCTATCTGCAACGTTGGCAGACCGATTTCGCCCTGCGGCGTGCGCACAGTGAGACCACATTCGTGCAGAGCCTGAAACTGGCGACCGCGCGCGACAAAGGTCACGTCCTGCCCGGATAATTGGAGCATCGCGCCGAAATAGCTTCCGACTGCGCCGCTGCCTACCATAACAAACTTCATCCCGTTATCCTTTTGTTTTATCTTTTGCTTTTACTCAGCACTCAGCACTCAGTACTTTTTAGAGCGGCTTGCGCGTGGGAATGCCCGGCTTACGCGGGTAATCGCGCGGGGTTGGCGCGGTCTTCTCGATCAGCACGAGGTGATGCGGTTCTTCGACGCCGGGGAGGTGAAAGGTTTCGATGCTTCGGATGCGCCCACCGAGCGTTGCCAGCGCGTTGGTCGAATCCGCCGCTTCATCCTGAGCAGTACGCCCCTTCATGGCGATGCACAGCCCCCCGATTTTGGCGAAAGGCAGCAGGTATTCGAGCAGGGCAGGCAGGCGGGCAACGGCGCGTGCGACCACCACGTCATAGGCGGCGCGATGCGTGCTGTCATGCGCTGCGTCTTCGGCGCGGGCGTTGACGTTGGTCACGTTCTCCAGCTTCAACAACTCGGTCAGATGCTGCAAAAAAGCGACCTTTTTGCCGGTCGCCTCCAGAAGAGTCAACTGAATGCCCGGACAGACCATTTTCAGGGGCAGGCCGGGAAACCCCGCGCCTGTTCCTACGTCAATCACGCTGAGACCGGGCGACAGCGGCACAGCCTTGATCACCGTGAGCGAGTCGAGGAAGTGGCGCAGCCGCACGCCTTCAGGATCGCTGATGGCGGTCAGGTTGGTATGTTCATTCCAGACCGCCAGTTCACGGGCGTATTGATCAAACTGTGCTTCCTGCTCCGGCGACAGGCTCAGGCCGAGCACTGCCGCCGCTTCTTCGGTCAGCGTGGTCATTGATCCAGGGGTTTGATGTTGTGGGTTGGATAAGTAGTCGGGAAATACATACCATTATGAACGACGCTTACGCCGTCGGGATTCGGAGTCACGTCGAAATTGCAGATGCCGCTTTCGCGGGTGCGCGACGAACCGGGGCCGTAGTCGTTATAACCATCGTTGACAGGATTGGCCCAGGTATGCAGGAAGCCAACTTCGTAATGCCCCGGCGTCAGGTTGCCGACGGTCGCCGTGTAGAAGACCCAATAATTGCCGCTGCGCAAAACGGGATCGGTGCGCGTGGTCATGGGCAAGTCCGCCGTGTTGAGCTTGACGGTATAGATGGCGTTGGTGAGTTCATCATCCATTTGCTTTTGCGTCTTGGTGTACCATGACCAGAAAATCGTGATGGTATCGTTGTCGTAGATGATGCCCGGTTCCGCCAGTGGATAGGCATCACACTCGGCGAAGATCAGACCGGGCGTGTCCGAGCGGAAACGGTCGCTAAGGCGTGGGCCGATGACGACGGCGGGTTCCTGCTGAAGATTCGGGTTGAGCGTGCCGCCATTAGGCGCGAAGATGCTGGTGCTGACGCCGAAATTGACGCTGCTGGTCGAAGTCGTGGTTGAGCCGCTGCTGCCTGTGTCAACGCCGCTGGGAGCGTTGACGTTCGAGATGTTGCAGCCGTCCTGTACGTCGGTCAGGACATAGGAAAAGTCAATCTTGGTGGGGTCGCTTTCACGTGCGATGTCTACCTTTGCGCTGGCGGTTCCGCCCGCTGCGACAGTCACCCCACTGTTATAGGAGACCTTATCGGTCACGCCCGTGTAGATTCCCGCGACCGGAACCTGACGAACACCTGTGATCGCCGTTCCTGAGCCGGAACCGCCGGAGAAAATCTGATAGAAAATATCCCAGCCGACCAGCGAAGTTCCACTAAATGTTAGAACAGCCTGATCCGAGCAGACATAAAGGGTTCCCTGCGAGTCATTCGAAGGGCCAGCCGTTGTTGCCGCCGGAGTCGGCGTTGTATTTGTCGTTTGTGCGGCACTGCTTCCTGCGCCAATTACGAGCGCTGCAAGCAGCAGGGTTGCCAGAGCTAATTTTTTCACGGAAACGTTCCTTTGTTCAAGCAGACCTTGCTCCGCTATAATAACCTAATCCCGATGCGCAGCCAATGTTTCTGCCGTGACTGGGCGTTCCGTACTGGCAGAGGTAAGGAAGAATCAGTGTGAGTAAACCGATTATTGCCGTTTTGCAGGGAGACCAGACCGGACAAGAGCTTCTCGATGAGGCACTGCGCGTGCTTGATCCGGTCGTGACCCGCTTTGAAGTGGACTTCAAAAGCTTCGATTTGTCGCTGCAAAATCGCCGCGCCACTAAAAATCAGGTGGTGCATGATGCTGCCGAGTGCATCCGGCAGACTGGATTTGGCATCAAGGCCGCGACCATCACTCCTGAGAATGCGGATGATGTGGGCAGTCCGAATGCGCTGCTGCGCGAGGAAATCAATGGACAGGTGATTTTGCGCACCGGACGGCGTATTCCGGCGGTGCGACCGCTGGCAGGCGTCTATGCGCCGATTTCGGTGGTGCGGATGGCGGTTGAAGATGCCTATGGCGCGAAGGAATGGCGCGAAGGCAGCGGTCTGGACGAAATCGCCTACAGCACGCGCAAGCTGACGCGCCGTACCTGCCGCGCCGTCGCCGAATTCACGTTTCGCTATGCGCGAAAGAATGGCGCGAAAGTTTTCGGGGGGCCGAAGTACACGGTCAGCGCGGTCTACGAGGGGATTTTCAAGGAAGAACTCGACGCGGCGGCGGATCGTTACCCGGACGTGCGCTACGATCCGCAGTTGATCGACGCGACCTATGCGCTGCTGCTCGAAACAACCGGCGAATCGCTGGTGATCCCGGCGCTCAACCGTGACGGTGACAGCCTGAGCGATCTGGTGCTGAAGATGTTCGGCAGCATCGCCGGGGCAGAATCGGTGATCCTCTCGATGGATGAGAATTTCGAAGTCAAGACGGTGATCACGGAAGCGCCGCACGGCACAGCGCCGAGTTTGCAGGGCAAGAACATCGCCAACCCGATGGCGATGATTCTGGCGGGGGCGGCGCTGCTGCGCTACATGCACAGCGATGTGGCGGCGCGTGCCAGCCGCGCCATCTACGAGTCGGTCATGGAAGCGGTCAACGACGGCATCCGCACGACCGATCTCGGTGGGCAGGCGACCACGACCGATTACACCAATGAAGTGATCCGGCGCGTGCGTGGTAAGCTCGACGTGTGGGACGCGCTCGGAGAGTAAGCACAAAATTATGAGCGTGTTGTAGGGGGAGACCCGTCAATCAAAATCGGGCGCGCACATGGGTTCTCCCCTACAATCCTGCTACAGTATTCATCGGAAAAAACTTTGGATAATCAACTCGAACGTGATGTCAATGAATTATGGGCGCTGGTCTTTCGGCTTGTGCTGGACGGCGAAAAGCTGGTCACGGCGCAGCTAGCCGAACATGACCTGACCACGCCGCAGTTTTACGTCCTCAAAACGCTGTCTGAACAAAACGGACACTGCGCGATTGGTCAGATTGCGCGCCTGCATGGCTTGACCAACGCCACCATGACCGGACTGGTCAAGCGGCTGGAAGCCTTCGACCCGCCGCTGGTCGTGCGCCAGACGAGCCGCGAGGATCGCCGTTCCGTCAACGTGGTGCTGACCCAGGCGGGGATGGATCGGTTTGTCGCGGTGCAGACGGACCTGATGCAGCAGCTTCGTGTGGTGATGAGCCTGATTGGTGATGAGGAGCGCGCATCAATCCTGAACGATTTGCGCCGCTACGTCACCTTGATCACGGCGACTTTCCCCATTGATGAAAAATTCGGATAACGTTTGCATCTGAATAGCTCATCTGCCACTATAATTTAATTTTGATGAATTCAATATTGGGATAATTATCATGGCAGCTCACAACACAATCAAAATTGGAGTCGTGGCAACTTTAATCGGGCCGTTTGAAGCATTAGGCAATGAAGGGCTTGCGGGTGCCGCTCTGGCAGTCGATGAATTCGGCGGTCAGGTCGCAGGCAAACCGATTGAGGTGGCGATTCGCGGCTCGAACGCGATTCCCGACTCGGCTGTTGACGCTGTGCTGAATCTGTTGGACGTGGACGGGGTCGATTTTGTGATTGGCCCGCTTTCCGGCAACGAAGGACTCGCCGTGCGCGATTATGCCATGACGCGCCCCGACCGCGCTTTTTTGAACGGCTGCGCGGGTGCGCAGGATATTACGCTGCGGAACCCGGCTCCTAATTTCTTCAATTTCTTCCCTGACGCTGTCCAGAATATGGCTGGGCTGGGCACGTTCGTTTACGAGCAGCTTGGCTATCGGCGTATGGTCACACTGGCGGAGGATTATTCGTACCCGCACAGCATGGTTGGCGGCTTCAATATTGAGTTTTGCCGCGCTGGAGGCAGGATCGTACAGCGCTTCTGGGTGGCGCTCGGAAAACGCGACTACAGCGACTTTTTCAGAGCCGTTCCGCAGGATATTGATGCGGTTTTTGTCAGCCTGACCGGAAAAGACGCGATTGAGTTTTTCCGCCAGTACACCGAAGCTGGCTTGAATATTCCGCTGGTTGGCGGGGCGAATACCTTCGACCCGGTGACGCTGAATGCCAGCCCGTCGCTGGCGGAGTCGCTGATAGGGACGCCAAGTGCCAGCCCGGTTTCTGAAGATAATCCGTCGCCACTGTGGAAAGAATTTGTCAGCGCTTATCAGGCGAAATTCCCGAACGGCGCTTCGTCACCCTCGATTCCCACCTATGGCTATTATCTGAACACAAAAGCGGCGCTGCTCGCGCTGGCGCAGATTGACGGGGAGTTTGGCGAAGATCAGGCGAATTTCAAAGCGGCGCTGGCACGGTTGGAATTCGAAAGCCCGACCGGGATGGTTTATCTGGACGGCAACCGTCAGGTGATCATCAACAACTTCGTCAATGTGCTCGATCAGCGGACGGATGGAACGTTCTACAATCGGATTGTCGAGACCATTCCGCATGTCAACCAGACGCTGGGCATCCCAGAGGAAGATTATCTGCCGCTGGGTTCGCTCGGACGCGACACCGACATCGAGTCGTGGGTCGAAAAGCTGAGTATGCGCTAGCCCCCTTGTCGCTCATTTCAGGGGCAGACGCACCGTCCTGCCCCTGGGGATTGGTCAACCGCGCGAGTCGGTTGTAGGGGCGCACGGCCGTGCGCCCCTACATGACCCACGAGCTTACAAACGCTCTGCCCCTCGGTTCTGCTATAAGCCTCGCAATTCCCTGTTACAATAGACTCTGATTGTCGTTCAACTGAGTAAACGATAATGGCAGAGCGTTTTGTTCAGGCCCACATTCGAAATCTACCGCTGTTCCAGCAGCTTTCGCCGCCGCAGATTGGCGTGCTGGCGAACATTGTGCAGGTGCTGCGCTTCGAGCCAGGGCAGTTGGTGGTACAGGAAGGGGTCGCTACCCAGGGACTGCTCCTGTTCGTGAGCGGACGCGGCATCCTGACCCGGCGCGCGCCGAATGGCATGGAAGAAAGTATCGGCTCGGTCGAAAGCGGGCAGTATGTCGATGAAATTGCCCTCTACAGTACAGGTGTCGAAACCGCCTCGCTGCGCGTGGTCGAAAGCGCGATTGTCCTGCTGATTCCGCGCGCGCCGTTTGTCCAGTTGATCAGCACCTACCCGGAAATTCGTGCCAACGTGCGCGTACAGAGGGGCACGGCGGAAGCCCCGCGCGAAACCGCTGTCAAGCTCTTCAAGGGGCAGCGCACCGACGAAACGGTGCTGCAAGTCTGGCGGCGACACTGGTGGGCAGTCGCGCAGCATAGCTGGATGGCGCTGCTGGCACTCGTGCTGCTGTTCGTGATTGCGCTGCTGCTGGCTGAAAATGCACCGGTGCTGGCGCTGGGTGCTGCCGGACTCGCCATCGTCATCCCCGGCATCATTGTCGCCTACCTGTATTACGACTGGCAGGATGACAGTGTGGTGCTGACCGATCAGCGCCTCGTTCGCATCTGGCATCGCCTGCTGGCCTTCGAGACGACGATTAATGAAATGCCGCTCGACCAAATCCTCGAAGTCAACACAATGATCCCACCCGGTGATGTTTTCGCGCGCATCTTCCAGTACGGGACAATCACGGTGAAGACGGCGGGACAGGGCGTTAACATGGCGCTTGACCTGATGCCGCATCCGATGAGCGTCCAGTCAATGATTTTTACCCAGCGCGACCGCTTCAAGGAACGCAACGAACAGCGCCAGCGTGAAAACGTCCGCAATGACGTGCAGCAGGCGCTGGGCATCGCCGAAGTTGTGCAGTCGCAGCCGACGACGCATCCTGCAACACGCGAGGAAAACATCGGTCTGCCCTTCCTGCGCACTAAATATGTCGCTTCCAATGGCGATCTGGTCTATCGTAAACATTCGAGCATCTGGTTGCAGCAGGTCTTTCTGCCGGGAGTCGTGATTCTCGGCGCGCTCGCGTTGATGGTGCTCAGTCTGATTCTCCCGAATTTTCCGCTGAGCGGCGGGATTGGCCTCGGTGCGGGGATGCTTTTGCTGATCCTCGGCGCGATCTGGTTTTACGCCGCCGACTGGGACTGGCGCAACGACCTGTTCATCATTGGCAGCGAAACGATTACCCTGATTCGGCAGCGCCCACTCTGGCTTCAGAATGTCGTCGAACGCATCCGCATCAGCCAGATCGATAACGTCAAATCTGAAGTTTACGGCCTGACTAACAATCTGCTCAACCGGGGGAACGTCCGAATTTCGCTGATTGGTTCCGACCTGAAAGACGCGAAAGTCATGGACATGATCTACGACCCGCAGGAGGTTCAGGCCGAAATTTCGCGCCGTCACGCGGCGATCAAAGCCGAGCGGCAGCAAACCGACGTGGATCAGCAGCGTCAGGTCATCAAGGAATATCTGCAAACCTATCACGAGATTCAGAAGACGCAGGAAGCGCAGCGCGTTCCTCCCCAGCAGCCTGTTTCCCCTCAACAGGCCGTGCCACCGCTGCCTCCAGCGCAGCCGCTCCCTTCGGCGCAGCCTGCTCAGCCGACGCAGGCGATTTATCCGCAGCCGACCCAGCCAAACAGCCCGCCGGACAGTGAGCCGCTGCCGCCGCGCGATGGGATTCGCCCGCCGCGTGTACCGCGTGCGCGCCCGGACTAACGTTTGAGCGGAGTCTGCGCTATAATTGAATGTACTCTGAGGGACAAGGCTAAGTTCGTGGATTATGGCAATTCGTGAGATTATCCAGCCGGACAATCCGGTTTTGCGTAAAAAAGCCCTGCGCGTCACCAGCTTTGACAGCAAGTTTCAGACGCTGGTCGATGACATGGTCGAAACAATGCTCGACGCGCCCGGTGTCGGCTTGGCTGCGCCACAGGTGGCGATCAGCCAGCGCTTGATTGTGGTGCGCCTGCCGGATGACGAGGAAAGCCAGGAGGAATACGGCGATCAGGCGGGCGTTCTGTACGCCGTCGCCAACCCTGAAATCATCAAGCACAGCCGGGGGGTGGTCGAAGGCATCGAAGCCTGCCTGTCGATTCCCGGTTATCAGGGGCAGGTAGATCGCTACGAGAGCGTCGTCGTGACAGGGCAGGATCGGCAGGGCAAGCCGATGCGTATCAAGGCGAAAGACTGGCTGGCGCGCGTCTTCCAGCACGAAATCGATCACCTTGACGGCGTGTTATTCATCGACATCGCAACCGATGTCTGGAAGATTAAGCCCGAAGAACAGGAAAGCGGCGTCGCGCCAGAGTAGTTAAGCGCCGACGCCCCACAGGTAAACCGGGCCGCTGGCGTCGAAGAACATCAGCAGACGGCTGTCACTCGTCCAGTTGACATCGAGAATCTGCTGCGTGCCCAGCGGTAACGTCGCCTGATTGATCGTCTGCCCGCTAATTTGGACTAAATTCCAGAGCGATAGTTTGCCGTTGAGAACGGTCGTCAGCAGCAGATTGCCATCGGGCGAGAAGGCTGCCGCCAGCGTATCGCCCTGAGTATCGGGCAGGCGCGCCGTCAGCGTCCCGTTGGTTATGTTCCACAGGCTCAGCCCCGCGCTCGGATTCCCCGCCAGCAGGTAGCGCCCGTCCGGCGAAAAGCGCAGCACGACACTCGCACCACCACGCCCGGTATCAAGGACGAAAATCTGATCAGTTTTGCTCTGCGACCACAGGCGCGCATCGCGTTCGGTGCTGATGGCGACATAGCTGCTGTCTGGCGCTAATGCGACTGCCAGAATCGAAACCGGCTTGGTGAGCGTTGTTTCCTGAAGCAGTTTGCGGTCGTTCCAATGCCAGACCCGCACACGGGCGTCGCTGCCACCCGTTACCAACTGATCGCCATTGCCGGAAAACGCCAGTGCGGTTACGCTGTCCGTATGAGCGTCGATGGTGACGAGTGACTTGCGGGCGTAAGTATCCCAGACCTTGACGCTGCCGTCCGTGCCGCCGAGCGCCAGCCAGCCAGAGTCGGGCGAATAGGCCAGCACGTTGCTGTAGGTGGCGCTGCCGGGAAAGCTGGTTTTGACTGCGCCGGTATTCGCATCCAGGACGGTGACGATTCCCTGCGAATTGATGGCATAAACTTCCGTCTTATCCGAAGAATAAAAGACTCGGGTTGCATCGGCGCGTGCCGTCTGAAAAATCAGGCTGCCCGTAATTAAGTTCCAGGCCAGCACCTGATCATTGTTGAGCGCGACCAGACGGGTGGCATCTGGCGAGACGGTTTGGCTGAAAATCGAACTGCTGGTTCCGGGTTGGTCGAGTCGCCCCAGATATTTGAGGTTGGCGACGTTGTTAATCGTCACGGCCTGCTGCGCTTCAACGAATTGATCGGGAGCAGTGACGGTTGGCGCATTATTACGCCCTCTGGTATCGACACCCGACGGTGTGCAGGCCGCCAGAAGCGCAAGGAACACGACCAGCGTGAACTGCATGGCGAGCAAACGACGCAATCTATTCTCCTTGGGGAAGCGAGCCGGAGACAATGACC
Source organism: Anaerolineae bacterium (assembly GCA_034432495.1). GTDB lineage: Bacteria > Chloroflexota > Anaerolineae > Aggregatilineales > Phototrophicaceae > Flexifilum. The sequence continues at coordinate 64,242 of DAOUCB010000124.1, forward strand.
ATGTTGGCGACTGAGATGCCGAAGTCGTCAATCTGTTCCAGACCGCACTCACCCTCGAACGGCTCGACCTGTCCATTCTTGTTCAGGTCAACGCCGTTGATGATGGCGGCGGTCAGGGCGGTCGAATCGCTTTGCTGCTGGTGAACGGCGTCGAGGCTGTTGGCGCTGAGCATCTGCGTTTCCAGCGCGACGACCTGATTGACCCAGGTGGTCACGTTGACGAGACAGACGCCGATCAGATCAACCTGGCTTTGTACCAGATGGTCGGAACTGCTGGCGGCGACAATCGCGTTCAGTTTAGCCTGAATACGATCCGTGAAATAAGCGATGCCATCGCCATGTCCGGGGTTTTGCCCCTGTCCATCGCCGTTGTAATCAACGTATGTGCCGCGCAGAATGTTGATCGTGTGTTCATTGTGGCTGTGCAGGCTGCCGACGGATACCGCCTGCGCCGCCAGACCGGCATGTTTCTCGGCAATCGTGGCTTCGTCGAGTGCGCCTGCCAGCAGACTTGAAGTTGCCGCCGGATCAGCCGTCGCTTCCGGCTGACTGGCATCCGCTGTCGTGGCGCTATCCGGTGCAGCGAGGCCGTCGGGCGATGTGATCAGGATTTCGCGCAGCGCGCTCATCATCTGGTTGGGGACAAGACCGCTGTAGGCGGTCTTGCCGCTGGGTGTGGCGCTGTCCCCGCTTTCAGGCGTGATCAGGATCGCGTTATAGAGCACGGGCAGCATTCCGCTGCTGGTCACGCTCAACTGACCATTGCCAAGCGCGTCCAGATTCAAGTCGCCAACCTTGAGCGACTCCTCTGTTCCCGTGTTGTACAGCCAGACGCGATAGCTGCTGCCAGAAGCAGGCGCGGTCAGTCCCTTGACCTGAATGTTGACGGTATCGCCGGGGGTTTGACGGGTGCTGTAAGTCACCGTACCAAAATTCGGAACGCTGCTGTTAGGGGTCGGCAGAGAGGCGGCAGGCACGGTTGCTTCAAGTACCACCGGAACGGCGGTGGGTGCGGCGGCGGGCTGGCGGTTGAAGTTGAGCATGAGTGCCACCACCGCGACGATCAGCAGCGCGATAATGGCAAAGCCGCCCAGCAGCACCAGCGGATTCCAGGCGGGCTGCGCTATCATGGTTGGCTGTGAGCTTGCTATGTTCGGTGAGAGCGCCGTGTTAGCAGCCGACGTTAGCGCGGGCAGATTGACTTTGGACGGTGTAAGCGGCGCTTCTCCCTCAATAACGCGCTTGAAATCCTCGTAAAACGTCTGCGCACTCGCATAACGCTGGGTTGGCTCTTTTTCCAGCGCGCGCTGCAAAACGCCGTCGAGCTGCGGCGGGAGTTTCCCGTTGAATTCGTGAAGTGGCGGTACAGGCGCGGTGATGTGCTTGAGGACGACCTGCATCGGTGTTTCGGCGGAGAAGGGTTGTTTGCCCGCCAGCATCTCGTAGACGACAATGCCCAGCGAGTAAATATCGGTGCGATCAGTGACGGGCAGCCCCTGCGCCTGCTCCGGTGACATATACGAGGGCGTGCCGACCAGCCCGCCCGTCGCCGTCAGGCTGAGCGTTTTTTCGCTTTCCTCAATAATTTTGACGATGCCAAAATCGCTGAGCAGAACGTGGCCTTCACGGTCGAGCAGGATGTTGTCCGGCTTGATGTCGCGGTGGATGACGTTCTGGCGGTGCGCGTAATCGAGTGCTTCAGCGACCTGCTGAAAGATGTTCTGAATTTCGCTCAGCGCCATTGGCCCGCGCCGGATTCGGTCGCTGACGGAACCGCCCTCAGCGTAGGCCATCACCAGATACAGGACATCGTTTTCGTCGCCATAGTCGTACAGCGGCAGAATATGGGGGTGCTGCAAGCGCGCAATCGTGCGCGCTTCAAGGCGGAACCGCTCGATAAACTGGCTGTTCTGCCCCGGATGAGGCGGGAGTACCTTGATCGCAACCGAGCGATCAACATCGCGTTGATAGCCCTTGTAGACGGTCGCCATACCTCCTTGCCCCAGGAGTGCGGTGATTTCGTATTTGCCGAGTTTTTGCCCAACCAGCGAGGCTGACACAGCCAAGTTCCTCTATGTGTTCAGTGTGGTCATTTAGTCGAGTGCGTAGGCTTGTTCGAGTTCTTCGCGCAATATCAGGTAACTTTGATAGCGCGCCCGGCTGATTTCACCCTGTTCGACAGCGCTGCGTACCCCGCAGCCCGGTTCGTTCCGATGGGTGCAGTCGCGAAAGCGACAGCGCTGCACAAACGGCTCAATATCCCGATAATAACCATCGAGTTCTTCCGGCTCAACATCCCACACCGTAAGCTGGCGAATCCCTGGCGTATCGGCGAGGTAGCCGCCGCCGTCCAGCTTGACGAGTTCACTGTCGCGCGTGGTATGGGTGCCTTCCTGACGACTCTGGCTGATTCCCCGAACGGCGCGGCCTAAGCCTGGTTGAATAAAGTTGAGCAGGCTGGTTTTGCCGACGCCCGACGGCCCGGTGAATACGGAAATGCGATCTTTTAGCGTGGCGCGCAGTTCCTCAATGCCGATGCCGAGGAGTGCGCTGGTGTAAAGCACGGTGTAGCCCATTTGAACGTAAGCCGAAAACTTTGCTTCGCTGATGCTTCGGTCTGTGAGATCGGTCTTATTGACTACAACGACGATTTTGTCGATGTCGGATTTTTCGCCCATCACCAGGAAACGGTCAAGCAGGCGGAAATTGGGTTCGGGTGCGGCAGCGGCGAATACAAAGATCGCCTGTTCCGCGTTGGCGATGATGACCTGTTCGCGCTCGGCAGCGCCGGCACCACGATTGCCCTCGGTGCGTGCGGCTCGTGAAATGACGCTGGTGCGCGGTTCAATGGCTTCAATCGTTCCGGTTTGATCTTCGAACTCAAGAAAAGTGACGCGGTCGCCAATCGCGGCTACGTCGGAAGACTGCGCTTCTTCGAGCAAACGCCCGCGCAGCCGACACATGTAAATCTTACTGTCTTCTGCCTCTACCCAGAAGAACCCACTCTGCTCTTTGACAACGAATCCTTGCAAAGCTCCTCCACCAACATTTATCCTTCATTTCTATTTTACACAAAAAAGTAATTATCGTGGTGTGCTGCTCTGGATTGCTGTCGTGATTTCGCGTCGGGTGGTCGCGCTTTGGAGCAGCCTTCCAACTTTTTGATTGAGGCGCGTATAGCTTTGGCCTATCAGCGCGCGCTGCCGCGCGAAATCGTGCGCTTTTTCGGCTTCAGCCAGTGGATGCGCATCGACCAGACTCGCCAGCCAGTCATGCATAATCGCCACGATAGGCATATCGAACGTCCAGATGCCCTTAAACTGACGCTGATCGTCTGGGTCGGAAAAGCGGCTCAGCTCCTCGGTCGCCAGCGCGCTCGAATAGGCGGTGCCATGTGCAATGACAAACCATTCGCCTGCCAGTCGATCCGTTGCAGACAGGGGAACATAATGGATGTTGGGCAGCACAGGCGGCTGAACATCGTAGACGCCAAAGAAGTAGACTGATTCGGCGCTGGTAGCGAGCTTCTCGTAGCGCTTCACCTGAGGCAGAAACTTGCTCATGTACTGAAATCCGGCGAAAATGCGTGATTTCGCACCGTCAATCAGGGTCGCGTTCTCAATTTCAAAGCTGATCATTGACATGGTGCGGCGGTGATTGAGCAGAATACTATGGTTCTCGATGCGCTCAATCAGCCGGTAGACGGAAAAACTGGGATCGACGGTGTACATCGTCACTCCTGAAATGAACCTGATCTATTCGATTAACAATTAGGGACGTATCTCTCTATCTTACCTGAGATCATCTGAGAGAACGATTTGTGTCACGTGAATATGGTATGATTTGGGGCGAAAACGTTTAATGTGAGAGGCTGGCGTAGTGGATACTCCTATCAACGAAGAACCGATTCCTACTCCCGAACCTGCTGAAATACCAAAGCCGTCCTCGACGGATGTCGTGATTTCGCGCGTCGTCCTGAATTATGCTGTGATTGCCCTTGTTTGTCTGGTGGTGGGTATCGTCGTCGGCATGGTGGCACAGGATCGGCTGACGCAGAGCCATCAGGCCGAAACCCAGGCCTTGATCGACAAGTCAGTTGCAGCGGCGATTGCAGCGCTGCCGCAGGATACCACCGTTCAGGCTGACCCCAATGCGCGTAAAGATGTTGCCATCGATAACCGGCCTTCGCTGGGGCCGCGTGATGCACCCGTCGTGCTGGTTGAGTTCGGCGATTTCCATTGTACGTACTGTAAGCGTTTCCACGACGAAACCATCACGCCGCTGCTCCAGAATTACGGCGATAAAGTCCTGTTCGTCTTCCGCGATTATCCGATTCTGGGGCCAGATTCGACGCAGGCGGCGCTGGCAGCCGAATGCGCCTACGATCAGGATGCTTTCTGGAATTTCCACGACCGACTGTTTTCTGACCCGACTGAACTGACTCGTCCACTTTTCATCAAGTATGCGCAAGACCTGAAGCTGGATATGGATCAATTCACGTCGTGTTACGACAATGCGACGCATCAGGCTGAAGTGAGCAAGGATTATAACGACGCGACTGCGCTGGGTGTTGGCGCGACGCCGACCTTCTTCATCAATGGCAAAATGCTGCTCGGTGCGCAGCCTTACGCAGCCTTTGCCGCCGCGATTGACGCCGAACTCGCATCGGCAGGCACCGATTCTCCAAATCCGGCTTCCTAACGACCAAGCGGGCAGGGCAAGATGTTCTTGCTCTGCCCGCGTCCAACACTGAAATTCTTCGCGAATTCCAACATAATTTCAATTCAAATTACGCTATACTGAAGATGGATAGCGTAATGGGAGTTGATGATGACAAACAATGCACAGCAATTAGAGGCTGAACTGCATCAATGGGAAGCTGAACTGGAAGACTGGCGGGTTACAGAGGAACACGTCACCGGCAATCCGCAATTGCGCAAAGAGCAGCAGCTTATGCTCGATGATTTGCACGAAAAGCGTAATCAGGCGCGCCAGTATCTCGACCAGTTGGCACGTAGCGACTCGCCGGAACTGCGAGCGAAGATGGAGCTATTGTGGACAGAGATCCGCGTCCTGATCACGAAAATCAAAGCCTGGGCTTAAGCACGAGGCTTAAGCAGGTCGCGCGCGACGTCAAGCGTGAGCTGGCTGTTTACCGTCTGGTGCTGGCTGACTCACGCACGCCGCTTCCCGCGAAAATTCTGCTGGGATTGGCGCTCGGGTATTTGCTGATGCCATTTGACCTCATCCCGGATTTCATTCCCGTGATTGGGCAGTTGGATGATATTTTGATTGTGCCGGGATTAGTGCTGCTGGCGCTGCGCATCATTCCGAAAGAAGTGGTTGCCGATTGTCGTGCACGGGTTCAAAACGAGGAGTAACGGTTGGGTCTGGTAGGATTCGAACCTACAACCAACCCGTTATGAGCAGGCCGCTCTGCCCTTGAGCTACAGACCCTGATGATGTGAAAGGAGCGGGTAACCGGGTTCGAACCGGTGCTAAGACCTTGGAAGAGTCGTGTGCTACCACTACACCATACCCGCACTTGGCATTCATTATAGTGGATTGTTACTTGTGTTTCAAGTCGGGGTGACCGGGCTCGAACCGATGACCTCGTCGTCCCAAACGACGCGCGCTACCACCTGCGCTACACCCCGATGTTTACCATTGTACCTGAATATAATCCATCCAGGCTTGCAACTTTGCGCGTAGGTAAGTGTCGCCTACCCTTACCGTGAGCAACCCATAGGGTGAACGAAATTGTCGTCCACTCAATTTGTTGCTGTTTGATTTGCGCAGTGTTTTTATTATAGCAGGCTGTATTCCCAAAATTCCAGCCCAGTATTGTTTTAATTCCAATTCATCGTGATCAACATGATATTGAATACTGTATTCCAGCTTGTTGCGGGTGAAATGTTTTATCCAGCGGTGCGCCAGGCGCACCATATTAGCATTTGAATTGACAAAGGCAACTGAGTTTCGCTGTCGTTTTGTCCCCTCTGCCATGTACAGCACGACGAAATCCCGAAAGGTTAAATCCTGAAATAGCTTGGGCGCTTCAGTCAAGCCCTGTTGATAAGCTTTTTCGCGCAGCGCAGCATATCTGGCCCGATTCTGCTCATGCTTTCGGCGCTGTGCCTCTGTCTGTTTTTCTGTTCTCGGAATAGGAATATCTTTGATCCAGTGATAAATCGTTGTTTTCGGCAAACTCAGCCGCTCGGTGATTTCGTCGAGCGTCATGTGCTGCTCGGTGCGCAGTAGAATGGCTTTGTCGCGGATATGATCGTAGCGGTGCGCCATAAGAGAAAACTCCGATAAGCTGAGAATTACGAACGAGCCGGATGCTTATTCGTCTTCCGAAGCATTGAAAAGCTTGAGCCACGCTTCGATTTCCGCAGCCGAAAGATGAACATCCGCTGCTTCTCCGCTGTCCGCCTCCGCTTTGCGTCTTTTTTTCTCGGCCTTCGCGACCGGATGATGCAGTTTCTGGGCGAATTCTGCGCTGGTAAGGATGGTCATGCGGCGTTCGCGGGCAGCGGACAGCACTTCGCGATCGTTCGAGACGACGATCCACTGACCGGGGTCGCGGGCGTGTTTGATGCGCTCCTTCATGAGATTATCAGCGTTGCTGCGCGCCGATGCGAAGATCACTTCCACCTGTCCCGTCGAGAGGCGCGACTTGCCGCCGGGGAGTCCACTGTCGAAGACGACGACCACCCGTTTTTGCTGGCCTGCCGCGAAGCCAATCAGTTTTTGGACGAGCTTGGCTTCGTCGTCCGGGTCTTTGAGCGAAATATCGGGCAACTGCCCGATCAGGTTGTGACCATCTATCAGGTAAGCCATCGTACTGCTTTCAAGCGTCGTAGATCGGCGCTATTGAGGTGGTTTTGAGGAAACGAAATGGACGACGAGATGCTTGGAACTGGTCGGACATTGTACCCATTCACTTCCGATAGCGTCGATACAGGTCACCACCAGGCGTTCGCCGCACTCTGGACAGCAGACGCTAACGTCTTGTCCTGCGCGAAAATCGTCCAGCGCCTGACTCGCAAGCTTTAATTTGAGCCATTGTTCTTCCGTAGGCACGAAATCGTTCCACAGGTGAGTAACCACGCTCCACTTATTGTAGTTCATGTTGGCACACTGTCATTAGATTCTTCTACGCTTCTCTGCGACTGCCGACATTACACTAAAGGGGATCATCCATACGTACCGCTCGGAGTCTCGATGCCCGCCAAATCGCCCGCAAATTTGCTTATCCGCGCCCTGATTCTGTTCGTCGCCCTCTTTGCCTTGCTGATCGGCTACTACTGGGTACACAAGCCCTTCGATCTGCTGGTCTTCAAGAGTGTGGGCGGCGCACTGCTCGATCTTCTAACCGTCGGCGCGCTGTTCGGAATCGCAGGTGGGCTGGGGCGGGCGGCGCTGGCGCGTAACGACCTGAGCGCCATCAACCGCGCCGAGCGCATCGCCCTCGAATGTGGGTTGGGCATTGGCATCATCGCGCTAGGCGCGCTTATTTTCGGCTTGATTGGCCTGTTTCGCCCGCTGCTGTTATGGGCGGTGCTGATCGTTGTTACGGTGATACTGCGCAAATCGCTGCTGGCATGGCTGCGCGACTGCCTGAGTCTGCTCCGTTCAATTCGCGTTGAATCGCCGGGACGCGCTGCTGCCATGCTCTACTGCGTTTTCATGTTGGGACTCGCGCTGCTGATCGCGCTCGCGCCGCCGACCCACTGGGATTCGCTGACCTATCATCTCATCGCGGCGGAACGCTATATCCGCTTGGGCGCGATTACGGCGCAGCCCGATAACTTTTATCTCGGCCTGTCGCAGAACGTCGAGATGCTCTACGGGCTGACCTTTGGCCTGTTCGGGCGCGTGACGGCGGCGGCTCCGGTTCATTTCGGCTTGGGCATCATCGCGCTGCTGGCGACGGCGGGAGTCACGCGGCGCTACGCGGGGCGTTCGGCGGGTTGGGTCGCGGCGCTGCTGCTGCTGAGTTCCTACAACCTTTGGGCGCTGTTCGGTTGGGCCTATGTCGATCTCGGTACGCTGATGTTTGGCGCGCTCGCCTTGATCGCGGCGACCGCCTGGCGCGAGGCGCGCACGCGCGGTTGGCTGGTGCTGATTGGGGTGATTGTCGGGCTGGCGATGGGCGTCAAGTACACGACCGCCGCGCTCGGAATCGCGCTCGGCTTGTTCGTGCTGCTTCACGAGCCGCGCCGCGCCATCCAGAACGGGGCGATCATCCTCGTCGCAGCTTTAATCGCCTTTGCGCCCTGGATGATTAAAGGGCTGCTGCTCTATCACAACCCGATTTATCCGTTCGTCTTCAACGGCCTGAACTGGAATGCCGAACGCTCGACTGAATTCAGTTTTTCCGCTTACAACCTGATCGCCAAAGGCGAGGGCTGGCAGCTCCCGGTGCTGCCCGTCGCGGCGACAATCTTCGGGCGCGACAATGCCGACGGTTTCGGCTTCACGCTTGGCCCCTGGCTGCTGACTCTGTTTCTGCTGCTGCCGCTGGTCTGGACGTTCCTGGAAAGCCGCGCGCGTCAGCTTGCCCGCGATGCGCTCACGCTGCTGCTGCCACTGGTGATATTCTGGGCGATTATGGCGGCGCTCAACGCGGTCGGGATTCAGACGCGCCTGATGGTGATGGCGCTGCCCGCTTTTGCTGCCAGCGGCGCGGTGGCGCTGCACGGATTGGCGCAGTTCCCCAAAAAGCCGCTTGCCATCAATTTTATTATGCGGGCGGTGCTGGCGCTCACCCTGCTGCTGACCGTGCTGGATGCCTTCTGGGATACTTCCTACGAGCAGGTCGTTCCCTATCTGCTGGCGCAGGAAGACCTGAACACCTATATGTATACCAACACGCAGGCTTACTATAATGCCATGATCAACCTGCCCGCCGGGTCGCGCGTGTTGATGATGTGGGAGCCGCGCGGCTTCTACTGCCCGCCAACGGTAACCTGCACAGCGGATGTTCTGTTCGATCACTGGAAGTTGCCGCTGCTCGATGGGCTGTCGCCTGATCAGGTATTCGATGCCTACCATGCCGATTACGATTACCTGCTGCTCTCGCACGCGCTCTATGACGAATATCTGGCGTTTTCGCCCCATCGCGATCTTGACGAGCAGCTCCCGGCTGCGCTCGATCAGCGGATGACGCCGGTCTGGACAGATGGCATCCGCTACACGCTCTACGGCTGGAAACAGAACTAAGCCAGCGTTCGCAAGTCGCGTGAATTGGAGATTGTAAACGCGTCGCTGTGAGGGCAGCATGTAGGGGCGAGGCACGAGGCCATTTCGCAAGGGTATTCTCTGCCTAATCAGATCCCGATGCGGTGCAACATTGTAGGGGCAGCCCCACGTGTCTGCCTTTGCTTTTCTCCCCTCTCCCGCTTGCGCTGAGGAGAGGACACCTTTGTAAAATGCCAAAAATCTTCCCGTGAACGGTTTTGTTTTCGCCCCCTCCTTGAATTCGGGGAGGGGGTCGGGGGGTGGGGTCGAGCGAGAAATTTCCCCGAATGCACATCATCGTGTAAAACGTGTCCTCCCCTCTCCCGCTTGCGTGGGAGAGGGGTCGGGGGAGAGGGGTTGTAGGGGCAGATAGACCCACATGCCACTCTTGTTTTTCTCACCCCAACTTGTTGGGACACCTCCTTGAAGTCGGGGAGGTGGTCGGCTTTTGCCCGCGATTTCTATTTGTGCTAAACTTCGCAAAGAATGATATTCTGCACGAAATGAGGCGCATATGGGTCGGCGAAGCTCGGTTCTTACGCTGGTGATCATCAACGTGATCGTGACGTTAGTGGTGGTCTTCGCCGTGATCTCGATCATCAACTCGCAGAATGACAAACAACCGGGCAGCCAGATCGTCATCACCGTGCCGATTTTAATCACGGCGACGACAGACCCGAACCAGACCGAGACCGTCAAAATCATCACGGCGACGCCGCTGCCGGGAACGCCGGGCGTGGTGTCGCTGCCCACCGATATTTTTGATGGCCTCAACGGCACAGTTGCCGCTGCACCAACGATAGACCCTTCCATCTTTGGCTCAGACAACACCTTGCAGGAAACGGCGACTGCGCTGCCCGCCAACTGCATCCTCTACACCATTAAAGAGGGCGATACCCCCTTTGGCATCGCGACCGATTACGGCATCGACGGCAATGATCTGATGGCGGTCAACGGGCTGGACGAGGAAAGCGCAGCGCTGCTGCAAATCGGTCAGGTGCTGATTGTGCCGCTGCCGGGCTGTTCGCTGCCGACTGCCGTTGCTGTCGTTCAGGCGGCGGCGACGGAAGAACCGACGACCGCGCCGACCAGTACCAGCGGGCCAAGCCCCACGACGACCACCGCTGCGCCATCCGCGACGGTGCGACCCACAGCCTCAAATACGCCCACCGCAACGCTGCCGCCGACGGCGACCAATGCGCAGGTCGAAATTGTGCGCGTGCTTAGCCCCGGCGACATCAACGCTGAAGGGGTAGACGTGCGCAATAATGGCGCGGTGGTCGATCTGACCGGCTGGAAGCTGAGCGCATCGTCGGGGACGGTCTACACCTTCCCGCAGCAGCGTCTGTTTACAGGCAGCGTGCTGACGGTCTACACCCGCGTCGGCACGGATACGCCGACCGCCAAATTCTGGGGGCTGGATACGGCGCTCTGGTCAAAGGGAGCAACACTCACTCTGACCGACGCCGCTGGACATACACAGTCAACCTATATTGTTCCGTGAGGAGACAATGGCTCCGATTGATGAGCAAATCAAGGATGCAATGCGCAAGGGGCATTTTGCCGATCTGCCGGGTCAGGGCAAACCGCTCAAGCTAGAGGATGACTCGCATGTGCCGAGTCATTTGCGCATGGCGCACAAGGTGCTGCGCGACAACGATCTCGTACCGGACTGGATGGCGGACGGGCAGGAAATCGACGCCGCCCGCGTCAAGCTGATGGCTGCCATTCAGCGTGTCGCCCGCGCTGATCTCGCGGCGGTTGATGCGCTGCGCGCCAGCGCCAAGAAGTACAACAGCCGTGTGCTCAGCTACAACCTCAAAGTGCCGCAAGGCGTCGCCCATAAGCGCCATCTGGATTTCGAACTGGAACTGAGCAAGCGTCGCTGAATCAAACCGGGCGATCTCACTGCGAGATCGCCCGGTTGAGTGAATTTTAAGACACCCGTGTTCGCGGGGGTGTATTTCCTCAGCAAAGCCTCACATTACAGACCGATTTGATCATTGAAGGTTAAGCTTGATCGACCGATCTGCCTTCATCTTGGTTATCAATCTTCATGACGATTGTAATGCATCACCATAAAAAAGGCAGTCGCATCGCGACTGCCTCAACCGTGACTTATTGAGGAATTTCTTCCTTGGCGGGTTCTTCGACTTTTTCGGCAGCGGCTTTTTTACCACCTTCATCCAGACCTCTGCGGAAGTTGGCAACGGCGCTGCCCAGCTCACCACCGATCTTGGAAACGCGACCGACACCGAACAACAGGAGAACAATCACCAGAATGATGAGGAGTTCCGCAGGACCCAGATCCATGACTTATGCCTTTTCTTGTCTAGATGCTTACTCGACTTTTTCGTCTTTAGGTTTGCTGTTTTCTTCGAGATTCTTACGGAAACTGCCGACGGCTCCACCCAGTTCGCCGCCGATTTTTGAGATGCGACCTACTCCAAAGAGCAGGAGGACAATCACCAGGATGATGATCAGTTCTGTGGGGCCTAAGGACATGATTTTCCTCTTTTCTTTAAATGCGTCACATCTTGTTCGTCATTATAGCACTGTTTGGATTGCTAGGGTCTTTCAAGAGTGCTAGACTCTCTACGGAGGTTAATACTTTGCCGGAACAAGCCTTATATCTGAAGTGGCGACCCATGTCGTTTACCGACATGGTCGGTCAGGAACATATCACGCGGACACTGCGCAACTCGCTCAAGTCGGGGCGCGTTCGTCATGCTTATCTTTTCAGTGGGCCGCGCGGGACGGGCAAAACCACGTCGGCGCGCCTGCTGGCGAAAGCCATCAACTGCCTGAATCCGGATGTGGATCGGCGTCCCTGTAATGAGTGCGCCAATTGTATCGCTGTGAATGAAGGCCGCTTCCTCGACCTCATCGAGATCGACGCGGCGACTCATACGGGCGTGGACGACGTGCGTGATCTGCGTGACAAGATTGCTTTCTCGCCCGGAGAAGGCCAGTTCAAAGTCTACATCATCGACGAAGTCCATCGCTTCAGCGGCAGCGCCTTCGACGCCTTGCTCAAAACGCTCGAAGAACCGCCCGAACACGCCATCTTCGTGCTGGCGACGACTGAAATCGACAAAGTGCCAGCGACGATTAAGAGCCGCTGTCTGCAATTCGAGTTTCGGCGCTTCACCGTTCATGAAACGGCGGATCGCTTGCAGCACATCATCGAGACCGAGGGCTTGAAAGCAGAACGTCCCGCGTTGGAGATGATCGCGCGTTACGGAACGGGCAGTATGCGCGACAGCATTAGCCTGCTCGACCAGATTGTCACCGACCCGGATGAGCCAATCACGCTGGCGCTGGTCGAGCGTGTCCTCGGAACTGCCAGCAGCGCGGCGGTCAAAGAGGTCGTGCAGGCCATCATCGAAGGGGACGCGGCGGAAGGGCTGCGTGTCATCAACGGCGCGGTCGATTCAGGAACCGATCCGCGTCAGTTTGGGCAGCAGGTGGTTGAACATCTGCGCGGCGTGCTGATTACGCAGACGGCAGGCGCGGAGATGATCGAAGCGTCGCCGGATGAGCGCGCACTCTATGAAGAACAGGCCAGTCAGTTTGATCGGGCGCGGCTGGTGCGCTCGATTCGTGCTTTTAATGAAGCGGTCAACAATTTTAAGGGCGGTTGGCAGCCGCAGCTTTCGCTTGAACTGGCGCTGATCGACAGTTTCCAGCAGGGAGTGGAAACGGTCGTACAGGTCGTCCAGCAGGCCGCCGCGCCGTCCGTTCCAGCCGAGCGCCCGCAGATCAAACAGGACGCAGCGCCTTCCATCCCTTCGGCACAGATTAACGAAAAGTGGGACAAGGTGCTTCGGGCAATGTATCGCTACAGCAAAACCAGCCCTGACCTGATGCGCTACTTCAAGGTGCAGCGCGTCGAAGGCAATATGGTCTTTCTGTGTACCGATAACGAGGTTTACTATAAGCGTATTCAACCCTACCCGGAAAAGCGCGAAGTCATCGAAAAAGCATTGGGCGATGTTTTTCGCACGCAAATGAAGGTGCAGATTGTCATGGTCAGCAGCGCAGAACTGGAGACCATGAACAGTGGTGCTGCGGTAGAGGGCGGCCCGGTTGATCTGACCGATCCGCTGCTTTCGACGGGGATTGAGTTGGGTGCGGAAATCAAGCGCATTGACAATTCGTGACCACTCGCCATGACTGATGCACTTTTCCAAATGAATACGGAGTTTATTTCTCCCCAATATGTCGTTTTTCTCCCCTCTCTACGAAGTGGAGCGGGGAAGCTGACCCGCTTTTGGTCAGCCGGGGTGAGGTTGTAGGGGCGAGGCACGCCTCGCCCGTTTTTCTCCTGTCTTGGTGTGGTCTTGCAGGGAAAGGAGGGCCGCAATCATGCAAAAAACGAAACTCAGCTTTGAGGAATTCATGGAGTTCGTCCATCGTCCTGAAAATGTCGATCAGGAGTGGGAATTTATCAACGGGGAGATTTTGCCCAAAATTCCGGGACGCACGAGTAACTCATGGCTGCGTGATCTCATCGTTGCCGCTGTCTATCCTTACTGTCGAACCCACCAGATACCGTGTTACACCTCTGGCGAGGCCGGAGCCTATCGCATCGGCGGGAACACAGTTGCCCCGGATTTCGCCTACAAGACGACGAAATTCAGCGGCGACTACCCTGATCTCGTCCCGCCGCTCTGGGTCGTTGAAGTGATTTCCCCGACGGATGAAGTCGGAAAAATCCGCGATAAACGCAACATCTACCGTGAAGCAGGCATTCTGTTCTGGGAGGTTTGGCCGGAAGATTTCGAGGTTCATGTGTACCCACAAGGGGAATCGCGCCAGATTTACAGCCAGGGCCAAACGATAAATCTGAACGACGTGATCCCCGGTTTCTCAATCGCCGTCGCTGACCTGTTCGAATAGCCCCGCACCCGTGTGCGGAGCAAGCAGGAAAAGGAATTTCTCTCGGATGTCGGTTCGGATTTTTACAGGGCTACCCAATCCCCCCACATCGCGAAAGCAAGGGGTTTTTACGACGCTAATGGATAAGGAATGGAGTGAATGATGCCAAAGTATCGTGGTGGGTTATCGGGCGGTGGCGGTAGTGGAGCGAGTGGAATGAATCCCCAGAAGATGATCCAGAAAATGCAGGCCGATATGCTCGCGGCACAGCAGGCGCTGGAAACTGAGACGGTCGAGGTGACGCGCAACGGCATCACCATTGTGATTACGGGGCATCAGCGTGTGCAGTCGATCACGGTTGACACGAAGATGATCGACACCACTGATGAAGAATGGGCGACTGATTTGCAAGACCTGCTGGTGATCGCTGTCAACGAGGCGATTGAGCAGAGTCAGGCAATGGCGGCTGCCCGCATGGAGTCGATCACGGGTGGATTGGGCAATATTCCGGGTCTCGGTGGGCTTCTGTGAGTAACGCAGTACCCGAACCTGTCACCAAGCTGATTGATGCACTCTCGCGTTTACCGGGCGTGGGGCCGAAGACGGCCTCACGCCTGACCTATTATTTACTGCGCCAACCGGATGAATTTTCGCTCACGCTGGCGGATGCCCTGCGCGAACTCAAGTCGCAAACCCAGTTTTGCTCGATTTGCTACAACATCACCGTCGATGATCCCTGCCCGATTTGCGCCGACGTGAACCGCGATCATCGCACCATTGCGGTGGTCGAAGAGCCGCTCGACGTGCTGGCGATTGAACGCACCGGTGTCTACAAAGGCGTCTATCATGTGCTGCACGGCGCACTCTCGCCTGTCAATGGCGTGATGCCGGAGGATATTCGCATTCATGAACTGGAAAGTCGCGTCGAAAAGGGTGACATCCTCGAAGTCATCATTGCGACGAACCCCGGTCTAGAGGGTGATAATACCGCCTGGTATATCCAGAAGGAACTGCTGCCCAAAGGTGTCAAGCTGACTCGCCTTGCGCGTGGTCTGCCCGTCGGCGGCGACATTGAGTACGCCGATACCGTCACGCTGATGCGTGCGCTGCAAGGCCGCAGCGAACTTTAAACGCTAGGGTGTCTGATGCACGTGTGGAGCGGGTCTGGCGGCGCACATAAAGACTTTGACGGCTGGTCTCCTGCTGAGGTGCTGGCTTATCTCACCCAACTGAATGACAGTGATTTGACTTACGCGCATGTCGGGTCGTCGGAGTGGGGGCAGGAAGCCAGACTCAGTATTTTTGCGGGACACCTCACCAGGCGTGTTGTCATCGCGAATCATTTAGGCTATGCCAGCGGCGAGCCAGTGAATGGTCGGCTGATTGATCCCGAAATTTCTGTGGAGAGTGGTGTTGTCCAATTTCGGGTGGTTTCACCTCGCGAGGCCGATTCGTTTCTTTTACGACAGACTGTCGAAACAGCACGGGCGCTGGAAGTTGCCCGGTTTGTCCTCGAAAAAGGAGTTGTACCCGAAGATAGTCAATGGGAAATGCCAGGTGATATATGGCCTTTTCTGCTCAAACAGTCGGGCAGCCCCTCTGATGATGAATGAACCCCTGGAAATCTGCTTC
>DAOUCB010000125.1:0-29345 GCA_034432495.1 Anaerolineae bacterium
AATTTCTCGCTCGACCCCACCCCCCGACCCCCTCCCCGAATTCAAGGAGGGGGCGAAAAACAAAACCGTTCACGGGAAGATTTTTGGCATTTTACAAAGGTGTCCTCTCCTCAGCGCAAGCGGGGAGAGGGGAGAAAAGCGCGTGCTAAATGCCCATTTTATTACATCTGTCGTGCAGTGAACCACTTCGTAGCGAGGGGAGAAAAGCAAGGGCGCACGGCGGTGCGCCCCTACAGACGCCCGACGTCTGATAATCGGGTTGGGCAAGGAATACTATTGTGAAATGACCTCACGCCCTGTCCCTACGAAAACAGAGCCTAGATAGGTGAGGCTGGTGTCGCCTAGGCGCAGGCGACTGGGTGCGCAAATGGCGAAGGATTAAGACCTGGACGGGTTTGGTCTCATTCCATGCGGCGGGATGCGAGTAGAATGAAACAGGCAGATTTTGTGCCGCTTTTCACGTATTCTGTCTGGAGTTCATTTGTGACCGCGAAGCAACCTGCGCGCTGGATGGTCGTCGGCGCTTTTGCAATTGTTTACCTCGTCTGGGGATCGAGCTACCTGGGCATCCACTTTGCGATTCAAACGCTGCCGCCCTTCCTGATGACGGCGATGCGTTTTCTGGTTTCGGGCGCGCTGCTGATCGGTTGGGCGAAGCTGCGCGGCGCGGCCTGGCCGACGCTGCACCAATGGCGCAACGCGGCGCTGATCGGCGCGCTGCTGTTCGTGGTCAACAACGGCGGGATTGTGTGGGCAGAAGGACACGGCATCCCGACGGGCGTGGCGGCGGTGCTGATCGCGACGCTGCCGATGTGGATGGTGCTGCTAACGTGGCTGAAACCGGGCGGCACGTATCCCGGGCATCTGGTGATCGCCGGACTGGTGATCGGCTTCATCGGAATCATTGTGCTGATCAACCCAGAGCGGACGGCCTTAAATCTGGTGGGCGTGATTGTGGTGCTGGTCGCCGCGTTTGCCTGGGCGTATGGATCGCTGTATGCCAAGAGCGCCGCCTTACCCGAATCGGCGACGTTTTCGACGGGCGCACAACTGCTGTGCGGCGGCGCGATTCAACTGCTGCTGAGTCTGCTGACGGGAGAACTGCCGCATTTCGATCCGGCACAGGTTTCAATGGTTTCGTGGAGCGCGATGATCTATCTGGGGATTGTGTCGTCGATCATCGCGTACAGTGCATTCGTGTGGCTGATGAAGGTGAGCGCCCCGGCGCGGGTCTCGACCTATGCCTACGTGAACCCGGTGATCGCGGTGCTGCTGGGCTGGCAACTGGCGGGTGAGCAAATCTCCGGGCGGACGGTGATCGCGACGGTGATCATCATCGCGGCGGTGGTCATGATCAACCTGGCGAAGACGAAGCGCGTGCCGCAGGTGCGTCCGCTGAAGGTGAGCGCCGAGGCGATTCCGGCGGAAGTGTAGGCGAGGCACGAGGGTATTTCGGCATTGAGCGCGTGCATAAAATGACCCCACCCCTGGCGAACCAAACGCAGGTTCGCCTTCCCCTCCCCGATTTCAAGGAGGGGGAGAAAAACAAAACCGTTCACGGGAAGATTTTTGGCATTTTACAAAGATGTCCTCTCCTCAGCCGATTTCAAGGAGGGGAGAAAAACAGGGTGTTGCGGGCGGCGATGCGCGCATTGGGTGATGGCTACGATTCTGAAATCGTCTGTACGCGAGCGCTGCGCCGTTGACGGCCTCTCAAAGCGCCCGTTTGACGGGAATCCTCAATAGCCCCCGTTCGTTTTCGCCAGAGTCAGTTTGAAATCGCCGATGGTCGTGCCATCGCGGACGCCGTAGCGCGTGACGGCGACGATGTAGGTTCCGTCGGCGGGCAGGGTGTAAATCAGGTGCGCGTCCTGCGTCTCGGCTGACGCGTCGTCATTGCTGCCGTTGGGCAGCGGGTTATCGGCGGCGTCATGGAGCACGAGCACGGGGTCGAGGTCGCCGCTCAGGCGCACCGCCTGCAAATCGACCTGATCACCCGCCGTGCCGCTGAACTGGTAAAAAAGCGCGTAAACCTCATTGCTGAGCGTCCCGGTCACGCTCTCACCATAGCGGATGACGCTGTCGCCGCCCTCGCTGGCGTGCTGCTGCGCCGACGGCGTAATAATCGCGCCCGGATCGATGACGAAGCCCTGCGCGCTGTCATTGACGCGCAGCCCGACCTGATAGCGCTGCCCCAGCTTGAGCGTGTCCTGCGCCGCGAGAATCGTCGTGCCGTTGACTTTCACGTCGAGGGTGAAGGGGGTGTCGCTGGCGCGCCCGCAGCCATCGTCGTACCAGGCCCAAACCTCGTAATCGCCGGTGATGAGCGCAGGCCAGAAGCCATGCTCGACGGGTTCGTCGCTGGGGGTTTCGCAGTGGGTGTTGCTATCGATCTGCAAATCGCCGCCGTCGGGGATTTGCGGGCTGCTCCACGAAATGGTGCGCCCGTTGGGGTCACGCACGAACAGGTTGAGGTCAGCACTACCCGACCAGCGTAAGGTCGCGGTGAAGGCTCCACCCGTGAGCGAAATCTCGCCTGCGGTGATTGCCAGCGTGTAGCTGCCGGTTGTCGTGCCGCTGGCGAGGCCAGAGCGCGTGGCAGCGATGACGTACTGCCCGTCTTTGGGCAGGCGATACTGGGTGATGCGCGAGTCGCGCCCGGTGCTGACGTCGTCGTTGGAGGTGAGTTCGTTGAGGTCGTTGTCCATCAGGATGAGCATGGCGTTGAGATTGCCGCCCGCCGCATCGGTCGCAGCCTTCATCGAGATGGTGACCAGTTCGCCCGCCTTGCCGTTGAAGCGGTAGTAGTCGAGCGGGGCGGCGTCGCTGATGGTGCCTTTGTACTGGTTGTTGTAGCTGACCGTCTGCGTGATCAGGTCTTTATTGGGCGTGCTGGTGAGGCGCAGGTTGAACCCACCGGCTGTCCCCGTGCGCAGATTGGTCGCGCGGACGATGTAAGGGCCGCTGCGCGGGATGGGTGTGCGCAGGGTGACGAAACGTTCGCCTGTCGCGCGGGCAACCGTATTCAGGCCGAGATCGAGCAACTCCAACTGCGGCTGCACCGGACTGTTTGCGTCGGTCGTGAACATGGTGACGGTGACGCTATCGCCGATGCGCGCGTTGACGATGTAAGAGAGCACCGGGGTTTCGGCGCTGAAGGTCGCGGTTTCGGGCTGTCCGACCTGAAGCACAGCGGCAGCCAGACGAGTCGCGTAGAGGTCGAAGCTGCCCGTTCCGGCATCGCCGACGACGCGTCCCGCCTCGATCAGATACCAGCCCGTCAGGGGCAGGGTGATGTAGGCAATCGATTCACCAGCGCGGGTCTGCGTTTCACGGCTGAGTTCTTCCGAGCGGTCGTTGAGGATACGCAGGCTGGGCGCGAGATCGCCGCTGGTGCGCGTCATGATCACGCGGATGAGGTCGCCCTGTTTGCCGCCGATGGCATAGTAGCGCTGCGGCACGGCGTCGCTGACCGCGCCTGCGACCACATTCTGCGTGTCGATGATCGAGAAATCGACGCTGAAATTGGGCGGGCTGCTGAGCGGATCGCCGGGGGTGCCGCCGCTGCCCTGCGTCCCGGCAATCGCCAGTGTCAGGCGGAATGTGCCGCTGGTGCGGGTGTCGGCCTGCTCAAAGCGGGTGGCTTCAATGGTGTAGGTGCCGCGCTGGGTCAGCGTCAGGGCGATTAAGGCATTGCGGTTGCCGCTTTCGCGGTCGTCGTTGCTTTCGACGAGCGTGCCATCCGGCCCAAACAGCGAGAGGAAGGGATCGAGATCGCCAGAGGTGGTGTCCATGCTGATGGTGACGCTGTCGTCGCTGTTGGCGTCGAAGCTGTAGCGCACACGCGGCGCGCTGTCGTTGATGTTGCCCTCAACCGTGCCGGGTTGCAACGCAAAGACCGGAATCTGGGTGGCGGTGGGCGTGACAGGCGGAGGCGTCGTCTGTGCGAAGACGGGAACAGCCATCAGGCAAAGCAACAGGAGAAGGAAAAACAGGCGTCGAGTCATGCGCTCAGTGTAGCATAACCTGAGTCAAGGCGATGAATTATGTGCCAGAATCGGCGGATCAGCGTCAGGTGAGCGGACAAGGCCAGTCGGCCTGGGCCAGAACCTCGCGAGCGACTTCGTTGAGCGGGCGCTGACTGTTGTCAATCTGAAAGCCGGGGAGGTGCAGCAGCGCCAACTGCGCAGCAATTTTCGTCGTCGCGCTCAGCAGGAATTCCTGATTGCTACCCGGGTCGCGCTGGATGATGCGCTGCTGGATGGTTGCGGCTGGTGCCTGGAGCAGACAAACGATCATATGTGCGTTGGGGACGGCACTCGCGAAGTGGTCGAGATCGTCGGACGACTGGATGATGCGCGACAGAATCAGGCGACGCACCCCGACGGCGTAGAAATTCGCCCAGACTGCTTTGAGATTGAGAACGGCGAGGTCACGGTTGAAGTTGGTGGTTGGCGTCGGCAGAACGCCGCGACAGAGTTCGTCAAGATCGATGACGGCGTGCGGCTCATGGATACGCCAGAGCAAGTCGCTCAGTTCCTTCGCAACGGCAGTTTTGCCCGCGCCCGGCTGTCCTGTGAGAAACAGCACCTCAACCGGATTGTCGGTCTGCATCGCTTTTCAACCCTCGACGGTTTGATCCTCCGGCTGTTTGAGTCCGCGCGCCAGAAAATCGGCGATGTGGACGACGCGCTTGGCACTGTCGCTGCGGCTGAGACCGCCGTTCATCTGTGTCAGGCAGCTTGCGTCGCCCGTGACGATCATATCGGCATCAGCGGCGTTGATATTGGCGACTTTATCCTTGAGCATCGCCCCGCTGATCTCCGGCATTTTGACGGCGAAGAGGCCACCGA
The DNA here is from genome assembly GCA_034432495.1 of Anaerolineae bacterium. GTDB lineage: Bacteria > Chloroflexota > Anaerolineae > Aggregatilineales > Phototrophicaceae > Flexifilum. The sequence goes on from DAOUCB010000125.1 coordinate 4,854, forward strand.
ACCCGCAGCACTGATCGGCGCGCGGCAGGTCGGTGACGGTCACGCCATCGACGGATTCAGCAAGCTGGCGCGCCTGATGGTCGAGGTGGAGCAGGCGGTAGCCGTGACAAGCCTGATGGAAGGCAATTTTGGTCGGCGGCAGCTTCGCGCCGATGTCGGTAATCCCCAGCCCATCGACCAGATATTCGCTGAATTCCCAGGTGATGTCCGCCGCCCACTGCGCCCGGTCGCGCCATTCGGGATCATCCTTGAACAGTTCAGGGTAGTAATGGCGCACCATCGAGGTGCAGCTTCCCGACGGCGAAACGATCACTTCCGCATCGGCGAACGCGGTCAGAAACTGTTTGGCGACCGCTTTGGAATCTTCCTGAAAACCCGCGTTGTAGGCCATCTGCCCGCAGCAGGTCTGGTTGAGCGGGAAACGGACTTCAATGCCGAGATGTTCGAGAATATCCACCACCGAAACGCCGGTATGCGGGTAAATCATATCGACAATGCAGGTCACAAACAGCGATACCGGTTTGTAAAGGGGGGACGGACGTGCTTCATCAGCCATGCGTATTTTTCCTGAAACGGTCGATTTCACAGGAGCCATTTGAAAATTCCCCCTCACCCCCGACCCCTCTCCCACGCAAGCGGGGCGAGGGGAGAAAAACTGTGATCGGATCATGGGAAAAGCAACATATTCAAATAGCTTCACAAGGATTATAACGAGCGGATGGTTCGTCGCAAGCTGGAATGGTACGACGCTCCGTCTGTACAATGAAGCTATCACGGCAAACCCTGAAGGAAGAGGCGATGCATCTGAACATCACCATTCGCAAAGCAACCGCGTCCGCCGCCGACGCCGAGATGATTGTACATCACCGGATGGCGATGTTTACCGATATGGGGATCGATCCGGCGCTCGTCGCCAACATGGAAGCGCCCTTTCGCGCCTGGATTGATCAGGAATTCCGCGCCGGACGCTTCGAAACGTGGTTCGCCTGCCACGAACACGGGCAAGTGATCGCTGGCGCGGGCTTGTGGCTTTATCAGTGGATCCCAAGTCCGCTCGCCGCGCAGACCATCCGCCCGTATATCCTGAACGTCTACACCGAGCGTCCGTTTCGCCAGCAGGGAATCGCCAAACGGCTGGTCGAGGACATTATCGCCTACTGCCGCGAGAAAGACTACGCGGTCGTCATGCTGCACGCCAGTCTACAGGGACGCCCGATTTACGAGTCGCTCGATTTCAGGCAGACGAACGAAATGCGGCTCGATCTGTGAAGAAGTGCTGAGGACTGAGGATTGAGGACTGAGGACTGAGAGGATTACCGTTTAAAGTTTTATTACACCCCTCTCCCCCGTCCCCTCTCCCACGCAAGCGGGGCGAGGGGAGGACACGTTTTACAAGATGATGTGCATTCGGGGAAATTTCTCGCTCGACCCCACCCCCCGACCCCCTCCCCGAATTCAAGGAGGGGGAGAAAAACAAAACTGTTCACGGGAAGATTTTTGGCATTTTACAAAGATGTCCTCTCCTCAGCGCAAGCGGGGAGAGGGGAGAAAACGGCGCTTTTCTTTGCGCTGTTCTCGGATTTAGGAGAGCAATTAAGCGTAATACTGTTTTAAACGGTAATGCTCTGAGTGCTGAGTAAAAGCGAACATTACGCTTTGTTATCACCCTTCTATCCCCGACCTTTTCGCGCGAACAAGTTCGCGTTACGCAAGCGGGGAGAAAGGGAGAAAAGCAAGCGCACGGCGGCATCGGTTGCTTCATAAAACATCAGGACTTGAGGCGAATCAAGGTTAATAGAAAACATTCACGTACACGCCCTGAGTGCTGAGTAAGAACATAAAACAAAGATGTCACCAGCGGCGGCGGCGACCGCCGAAGAGCAGCCACCAGATGCCGAACACGAGCGCCCAGACCCATGTCAGATCGGCTTCGAGCGGCGGCGGGGTCGGCTCGCCGGTTGGGTCGAAGGCCAGCAGGTAGATACGGTCTTTCCTGGCGAGGAGATCGGCTTCGCTGTCAGCGAGGTCGTGCGCGTTGAGATACCACTGTGCCATCATTGGATTGCGCGTTTTGATGACGTGGTAGGCGGCGATCAGTTCATCGTCGTCGGTGATGCGGCGGGCGATGGCGCTCTGCGTCCCGTCTGAGGTCTGGATGGTGACGCGCGGGTCGGCTTCAATGTTGCGATACCACTGAGCGCGCTCGCCGTAGTTGACCGGGACGAATTTGCCGCCGTTGAGGGGATGCCACTCCGCCATCGTGTGGCGAGGCAGACCGCTTTTGCGCCCGCTGGTCGTGATGACCATGATGTAGCGCCCCAGCAAAAAGCCTAAGCCCATACGCCACAGCACCAGCGGCGCTTTGTAGACCCAGCGCAGCCAGCTATCGCGCACCGGGTACTGGCGCAGTATCTGCGCGCCCATGCTCGAAAGTTCGTTCATGTGCTTTTCCTCCTTGCCACAACCATTTACGTGCAGGCCGCCTCGCCCTTGAAGGCTGCCGGACTCCAGACGGGCGGCGTATTGCCGAGCGTGATCTGGTCGAGCCACGTCCAGGAGCGGTCGGCGGTGTTGAGCAGCGCCAGCGCGTACTCGCTGCGCAGCACCAGGAACTGCCCGTCGGGGCTGAAGCGGGGGTAATCCTGATAGCTGAGCGCGACATCCGGGGCGTACTGGCTGGCGTTCTGGTCAGCATTGCCCGTCAGCGGAATCTGCCAGAGACGGTTTTCGCTGATATTGCGCAGGTCACGCGCGGCGGCGATCATGGCGGTGCTGTCGGGCAGCCAGGTCAGGTCGAGCGCGAGGGCATACTGATAGCTCAACTGAGTCGGCAGCGCTGTGCGCGAAACGCCGATCATCCAGAACTGGTCGTTGTTGGCAGAGGGCGAATAGACGAAGCCGATCAGGTCGCCATCGGGTGACCAGCGCGGCATACTGACGCTGCCGACCGGAAAATTGGTCAACTGGTATTTGTCCGAGCCATCGGCGCTGACGACCCACAGATCGGCCTCGCGCAGCATGGTGCTGACCTGCCCGGTGCGCGTCGGCTCGGCGGTTGAGAACATATCCGTCCCCGCAACGCGCTCGGTGTACGAAACGTAGACCAACTGCTGATCGTCCGGTGACCACTGCGGCGTGTGTTCGTCGCCGGTCACGCTGTAGAAGCCGCTTTCGTGAGTGAGCGGGTTGAGCCACGCAACGCGCTGCTTACCATCGGCGTCGGTGAAGGTGTATGCGATGCGATCAGCGCCCCACTGCGGCTCCCATACGCCGGACGTGCCATCGGCCTGCACCAGCGTCTGCACATCGCTGCCGTCGAGTTTCGCCGTCAAGAGGCTGGCGGGTTCGCTGCCGCTGCTGCTGGTGAAAACAATCCGGCAGCCATCGGGGGAGAAATCCCAGACGCGCTGCCAGCCCGTGCCGAAGGTCAGGTCGCGCTGCGCCCCCGTGCCGAGATCGTAAAGCACGATGCGATCCTGCTGGGCGGTATCGACGGCGATCAGGGGACCGATGAGCGGTGTGGTCACGGGCGCACCGGGCGCAGCCTGCGCGACGGTCACAAGTAGGAGGGAGAGCGTGAGCAGAAGCAGAAGTTTGCGATTCATGGTGCTGATTTTAGCGCGATTTCAAAGGCGTGGGTGAGATCGCCTGTTACTCGCAGATTTATACTCAGGCAGACGGAAATAAAAAGGGCAGGTCTAAGACCTGCCCCTACCGTCATCACATCATCGAATAGCTACGTTAATCAAAAGAAGCCCCGGCGCGAGTAACGTTCTTCCTTGAAGGGATCGCCTTCGTTGTGATAGCCTGCGTTTTCCCAGAAGCCGGGCTTATCGACCGGGCTGAATTCGATGCCGCGCACCCACTTGGCGCTTTTCCACAGGTAGCGCTTGGGAACCAGTGTCCGCAGCGGATAGCCATGTTCGACTTCGAGGAACTGCCCGTTGAACTTGTAGGCCAGCATCACGTCGTCGTCCATCATGATGCTGAGCGGCGTGTTGGTGGTGTAGCCATATTCGCAGTGGGCGATGACGAAGCGCGCCTGATCGGTCAGGCCGAACAGATCGATAAAATCGCGGAAGCGCACGCCTTCCCACTCGGTATCGAACTTGCTCCAGCGGGTGACGCAGTGGATGTCGGTGGTGATTTTGACGGTCGGCAGCGCCAGAAAATCCTGCCACTTCCAGCGCTTTTCCTGCTTGACTTCGCCGAAAACGTGCAAATCCCATTTAGCCTCGTCAAAGCTGGGGGTGGGGCCATAGTGCAGCACCGGGAACTTTTGCGTCAGGGACTGCCCCGGCGGCAGGCGGCCTTCCTTCTTGATGCGTTCTTCGTCCTTGCGACGGCTTAAAACATCATCCAATATGCCCATCAGGTTTTCCTCGGCACTCATGCTATCCGAACGATTATAACGGATTAGTCTAGCGCGGCTACAAAATGTTACGTGAGTATTTTCACTGAAGTTATCCAGCGAAAGTAAGGTGTTTATTGCTGACCTCACCCCAACCCCTCTCCATAAGAGAGGGGCTTTCAAGCCAGCGGGCGAGAGTCGTAAAAGATACTTCCCTGAGATTACCTGATAAACCGCCGCGCTCGGAAAAATAGTTTACACTTTGATTACATTTGGTGAAGAGGAACTGAATAACCGTTCGTTAAAGTGATGCCATGTTCGATTATGGAAGGGAACAAACTCATGGATAATGACGATAAACCCGTAGGCCGTATTCTGAGCCGCCGCGAAGTGCTGACACTGCTCGGTGGCGCGGGCGCGGTGGCGGTGGTCGGGACGGGCTTCATCACCCAACTGGGGATTCTGAAAGCCTCGGCGCAGGCCGCGACGCCGGAAGCGACAGACAGCATTCTGCTCAACTGCATCGCCAGCCCGCAGATGACGGAAGGCCCCTACTTCGTTGACGAGATGCTCAATCGCGCCGACATTCGCATCGACCCGACCGATAATTCGGTGCAGGACGGCATTCCGCTGCAACTGGAGATCAAGGTCTACAAGGTCGATGGCGCGACCTGTTCGCCGCTGTCCGGCGCGCACGTGGACATCTGGCATTGCAACGCCACCGGCCTGTATTCCGACGAATCCGCTAACAACACGGTCGGGCAGAAGTGGCTGCGCGGGTATCAGGTGACGGACGAATATGGCGCGGTCAAGTTCACGACGATTTACCCCGGCTGGTATTCAGGCCGCACCGTTCACATTCACATGAAGGTGCGCACCTATGACGCCGATAACAACGTGACCTACGAGTACACCTCGCAGTTGTTCTTCGACGACGACCTGAGCGACCAGATTTTCGCCTCGACCGCGCCCTATACCCAGCACAGCGGGCGCGATACCACCAACGCGACCGACAACATCTTCAACGGCGCTTCGACCGACGGCTCGACCAGTTCCGCGAGCGGCGAACAGACGCTGCTGACGATGGCAGACGATGGCGACGGCGGCTACACCACCTCGATCTCGATTGGGATTGATACGTCGCTGACGGCGGTCGATAATATGGCGGGCGGTGGTGGCCCCGGTGGCGCGCCCCCTGGTGGCGGTGGCCCTGGCGGACGCCCCGGTCAGCCGCCCGTGACGGCGACGCCCTCCGCCTGAGTCGATTTTAGGGCTTATGGGAATTTGCAGGGGCGCACAGCCGTGCGCCCCTACGGGTGTTTGAGTGAACCTACACCAGCGACTCGCTGTGTTCGAGCAGCAGCAGCTCGGCGCGGCGGCGGTGATAGCTGGCGGGTTTGAGCGGCGGATTTTCCGCGTAGTAGGCGACAATCTTTTCGAGGTATTCGCTGAGCGGCGTGTAGGTCATGCCCAGTTCGGTCTTGCTGCGCGTGTTGTCGAGTTCCGACATCCAGCGTTCGCTGAAGGGGGAGCAGTCCGGCAGAAAACCGTTCGCTTCGAGGGTATCGCGCCGGACGCGCACGATGTGGGCTTCGACGCCGAGCATTCCCCCCAGAATGGTGAGAAATTCCTCCAGCGAGACCGATTCATCCTGCGAAATGTTGTAGGCTTCGCCTTTGCCCACACCGCTGCCGTCAATCAGCTTCATGAACGCTGTCACCACATCGTCGGCATAGACGTGGCGCAGGGGATAATTCGGCGTTGAGGGCGCAAGGATCGGCCCGCCATCTTTCAAGCGCAAAATGTAATTATAAAGACGGTGAAAATGATCGCGTTCACTGTTGACCATCGGCAGACGCAGCGTGGTGTAGGGGAAATTCTGCGTTTCCCAGGCCGCTTTCAGAGCATCTTCGGCGCGGCGTTTTTCAATGCCGTACATCCATTCTTCATAGCCATAGGTATTCGGCTTGGGCGAGGGCATCAGCCGACCTTCGTAGTCGGTTTCGTCGAAAGGCCGCTCGATGCCTTCGCGGACGAGATAGACCTGCCCACTGCTCAGGAAAATATACTGACCAATGCGATCCTTGAACAAGCGCACGACCGGTTCGACCTCCGCCCCCTTGTAGAGCGCGGTATCGACGACCACGTCGAAGGTGCGGCCTTGCAGGGCGCGCATCAACTGGGCGGCGTCGGTTCGGTCGCCGTGCAGGCGTTCGACGACTTCGGGCAGGTCATCGGGCGTCTTGCCGCGATTGAAGATCGTCACGCGATGCTCCAGTCCGACGAGCCGCTGCACCAGTCTGCGGCCTAAATTACGAGTTCCACCAATCACTAAAATCTTCATGTGCTGAAAGCGTGTCAGAACACGCTGCTTCTCCTTTCAAATCACCAGCGGTAAAAACTTGACCATCGCCATGAACACTTTTTCCGAAAAAATCTATTCTCCCATGTGTACTATACAACAGATAGCGCCGCCAGATTAATCAGACGTTCGGTGGGAATCTTGGACGTTTTTCACAAGAAGGGAGCTTCAGGGTGGCGTCAGGGGCGCTGCTTTTGGTATTTTAGGACATATTATCGATAATGCTTTGTCTAAAGCTCTAGCTCGGTCGCGCCCGTCGGCGCAATTCCGGCAGCGTGACCGCCGCGATCAGCCCAATCGACAGCCCGTAAATCGCGTTGATCATCCACGCCCCGGCGACCGCGCCCCAATTTCCCCTCGGCGCGTTGGCTAGCAGCGGCACAGAACCGAAGAAGGAGTCGAGCGCCTGCGGATGCGCGCTGACGAGCATTTGCATCCCCCACAGGCTGAGCGGCACGATCAGCGCCAGGGTCAGCAATTTGACGAAGATCGTCTGGCTCATGAGGTTGAACGAGCGATAGAGCGGGCTGAAGTTGCCGCCGACGGTCGTGACCGCGCCGTAGAGCGTCAGGATGACCAGCGGCGGGATCGCCGGAATCCAGCGCGACCCTAGCACCGGCGGGATGGCGAAGGGGGCGACCAGCGCCAGCAGACCGTAGAGCGCCAGCGAGACGAAGGTCATCACGACCAGTACGCGCCGGAAATTGCGCCACAAGCCAGCATAATCGCGCCTGCCGACGGCCTGGGGGACAACGGCCTGCATGTTGTCGAGCACGGCGGAGGTCAGCGTCCCGGCCTGGGTCATGCCGCTCAGGGCGAGATCGAGATAGCCGACGGCGCGCGCTCCTGCCAGCGATCCGACCAGTTGCAGCGGCAGTGCGATAAAGAGTGAGCTGATATTTTTGTCGATGGCGTTGGCGATGCCGAAGCGCCAATAAGGGCGCGGCGATACCGTGATGGCCCGCGTAAAAATCGCGCGGAAGGTGGGGTAACTGACCTGCCCCTGCGTCCGCGTGCGTGTGTAGACGACATAAGCCAGCAGCAGCGTCAGGTAGGAATAGACCAGCCGCCCGACGGCGAGGCTTTCCGGCTCCGGGCGAATCAGCACGGCGACGATCACGCAGGTGGTCAGCACAAGCTGGTTGGCATTTTGCAGCAGGGCGAAGGTGCGCATCGAGCGGCGGCTGCGCAGGGCGATGACCACCAGTCCGTAGACGGCATCGGCGAGCGATCCAATCGCCAGCAGCACGGCGATGTTGACAATCTGGCGGCTGCCGCCATAAAAATGGTCGGCGATGAAGCCGCCGAGCACAATCATCAGCACGGTCAGCGCCCCGTTGACGAGCAGGCTGAGCTTGATGTAAAAGCCCAGCAGTTCGAGGATGGCGGTCTCGTCGCGCGCGCCGATGGCGATTGCCAGCCGGACGCTGGTGCTGGTGCCAACCCCGCTCAGGTCAAGCGACTGCCAGACGTTGAGCAGCGACTCGCCCAGCGCGAAGATACCGGAACGTTCCGGCCCCAGCAGCCGCCAGACCAGCACCGACGAGACCAGGCTGAGCAAAATCAGGCTGAACTTGCCCGCTTGCAGAAAGAGCGTGTCGCGGATGAATTTGGAGCGGAGCAGTTGGCGGATGCGCGCGATCATCGATCCGATCAAATCGTTTGAGCCACGAAAGGTAGAGCGTCGGGGATTGTAGCGAGTCAGGCTGGGGTTTGTACAGCGTGAACCGGGTTGTCGTCAGGTTCGCCGGGAGGTTACAATCGTTGAGAGTGTGGATGCTCTCGAACAAAACTATTTCTTAGTGGAGAGTCAGTAGGCACGCTGACCTGATGATGCACCATCTCACTGGCCTGTTCAAGTGATACGGCGGGGTTGTTTACTTCTTTGATGAGCCAGCATGAAACGCCAATCCAGCATCGCACCGGGGGGTTCCATTCCCTGAATGATCTTGTGCTGGTTTTCAGTCTGGCACTGATTCTCCGTCTGCTGCTCGCTGCGTTCACCTACAACGCGCCGCCGCTTGAAGATTTACAGCGCTATCATCAAGTGGGTGCTGCCGTCCTTGCCGGAGGGAGTGCCTATGACCTCGACAGCACGGCCTACCCTTATGCGCCCCCCTGGATGTTTATCGAGGCCGGGGCGGTCTGGATTTCTCAACAAACGGGGGTGGCTTTCGACTTTATCGTCAAACTCCCCGTGATCAGCGCGGATGCTGTGATTGCCCTCGTGATTTATACCGCACTTCGGAAGGAGTCTCGCCGGGTTCGGCTGGGGTGGAGCCTTGCTTACGCGCTCAATCCACTTGCAATCATGGTCAGCGCTGGACATGGTCAATTTGATGCCCTGCCCGTTTTGGGGATGCTGCTGGCATGGGTGTGGTTTCCAGACCATCCGCGACGGTCGGCGCTTGCTCTGGGCTGCGCCATCACTCTGAAACTTTATCCGATTCTGCTTCTGCTTCCCCTTCTGCTGCGCTTCAACCTTGAACAGCGCCGGACGCCGCTTGCCCCCTGGCTGATTCTGGTTTGCGCCCCTTTGGGGATTGTGACTGTGCCATTTTTACTGCGTGCTCAGTGGGGTGCCCTGCTTCGACCTGTACAATATGGTTTCGTAGGCACAACCCAGCTCGGTATCCTGACGCTGTTGAGTGATTTGGGCGTTCCAATTCGCGGCATCACGCCGGGGGTTCAGCAGAGCGAATTCGGGTCACAAATCTTTTCACGCGGTCGCCTGTCTGTCGTATTCCGAGGAGGACTGGCCGTTGGGATTGTCGCTCTGGGTATCCGCGCATGGCGCAATCTGCGCCGTATTGAGACGCTGCCGCTGGCACTGCTGCTGCTGGTTTATCTGCTGTCTGGTTTGGCAGTGCAGTATTTGATCTGGGTACTGCCTTTCGGACTGCTGCGCCGTGATCGGCTGACGCTGCTGTATACAGCGGTCGCCAGCCTTTTAGCCGCTGCGCTGTATCTGACTGCTTTCCCCTCGGTACTTCTCGGAGCGCGGTCGATCCCATTGACACTTGACCCTATGGTCATCAGCGGGCTGAACGGGGCATTGTACGTCATGATTTTGAGTTGGTTCGTTCGCCTGATGGCAAGGGGAGTTTGAGGATGAACCTGCTCATCGTGGGGGCTTATTCGCCGAGCTACCCGCGCCACCGCATCATCACAGAAGGGCTGCGCAGCGCCGGGCATGACCTGACGCTGCGCACCTTCCCGCTGGGCGCATCGACCGCCCGCCGATCCCGCCTGATCCTGGCTTCGCTGCGCGATATGCACCATTTCGACGCGGTGATCATCCCGGCCTTCAATCAAACATTTGCGCCGCTGGTGTGGGCAGCAGCAAAGGCCGCGCGTGTGCCGGTGTTGCTCGATTACATGGTCGGTTTGAGCGACGTGAACGAAGATCGCCAAACGATTCAGGGCAGGCGGGCGCAGGTGTATCGCCAGATCGACCGTTTCAATTTGCGAACAATTCCGGCGGTCACCGATACCCGGAGCCACATTCAAGCGTTTGAGCGGCTGCTGGAGGTCGATCTGCCTCGTCTCAAGGTGCTGCCGGTCGGCGTGGTGCCAGACTGGTTGGCGACGCCAGCGCCGCCCACGACCGCCCCACTGACCGCGCTCTATATCGGCACGTTTATCCCGTTTCATGGCGTGGATGTGATTCTGGAAGCGGCGGCGCTGCTGCGCGATCATGCGGACATTCGGATCGAACTGATCGGGAGCGGTCAGACCTTTTCTCAGGCGGAAGCAAGTGTGCGCGATCTGGCGCTGACCCATGTCACGCTGACACGGGGTCATTTTCCGGTTCAGGAACTGATTGAGCGCGCTGCTCACGCGGCGGTGATTCTGGGCGTGTTTGGCGCGATGGAAAAGACGCGCTACGTCGTGCCAAACAAAGTTTTCGACGGCATGGCGATGGGGCGCGCCGTCATGACGGCGGATTCGCCGGCGCTGCGTGAATGGTTCACGCCCGGCGAGCATTTCATTGGCGTCCCGCCCGGTCGCCCGGACGCGCTGGCGGACGCGCTGATTGAAGCGGCAGCGAATTTACAACGGACGGCGGCGATTGGCGCGGCAGCGGCTCAGCGGATGCGCGCAGACTTTCTGCCGGAGCAGATCGGCGCGCAGTTGAGCGACATCCTCGCCTCGCTGCGCTGACCATGACCGGAGACGAGGTCGGCTTTCGAGAGGGCAGACGCCGTTGGAAACGCTAGGGCAGGCGGCTGGCGGGCGGTTCGTAGCGCTGGAGAAAATACTTCGGGAATTTCCCGTTGAAGCAGTAAACCGCTCCCAGCGGAAGAATCGTTTCGTCCCAGAATGGCACGTATAAATCCGAGTCGCGCAGGTTGAAGGCGTCATACTCAGGCAGGGTCATGCTTAAATCCTCACCATCAAAATAGACGTCCACCGCCGCTTCACCAGCGCCATACGACCAGCGTTTTGGCTGGTCAAGCAAAAAAGCAAAGCGCCCGCCCAGCAGCGAGGCGACGATTTCGGGGTGCTGCGGCAGTTCGATCAGGTTGTCATAGGTTTCGTCGGCATCGAGATGCTCAGCGTAAAATTCATCGACCAGTTCACCCGCTTTATAGAAATGAACGGCGGTCGCGCCGCCAGCGGGATTACGCTCAAAGATAATGTTCGCAGCTTCGGCATGGGCAAGTTCCGTCAGGCGTTTTAAGACATCCATATAGAGGGGCATCAGCCCAAACATGGGATCGGGCTTGTCTGTAAGGATTTTTGCCCATTCGACTCGCCGGGTTCGACTCGAATTCAAAACCCCGTCCATCTGCATCAGCGAATCCGCCAGACAAATCAAGCCGTTTTTGCGCGGATAGATCAGGATGCCTCTGCCATACGGTTCGTTGATAACCGCATCCATAATCATCTTTGCCCGTTTTGGTGTCTCGAACCACTCTATTTCTCGCGTCTCCAGCTTGATCGTGTTCCACGAGTCGGCGGGATTATCCGCCCAGGCATAGCCGTAGAGTTTTCCGGTGAGTTCAGCATCAAACAGGGGCAGCAGCGTATCGAACAACGCTCGTTCGCTGAGATCCGTTTGCAGGTAGGTGAGCGACCACGAAGCAGACATCAACGCCCTTTCTTCACCACGCGCGGTTGTATCTTCCCTTTATGTCGGCAGCCTGCCCAGTTCTGCCAGAATCATCTGCGCCCGCGCTTCCCAGGTGTACGACTCCATCACAATCCGGTAGGCGTTTTCTGCCAGCCGAATGCGCAAGTCGGCGTCATCGCGCAGGCGGCGGATCGCCTCAGCGAGTGCCTGAACGTCGGCGGGCGGCGTCAGCAGGGCCGAGTCGCCATCGACCACGACTTCGGCGATGCTGGGCAGATTCGAGGCCACCAGCGCCCGCTTCGAGGCCATGTACTCAAACAGCTTGATCGGCGAGGCGTAGTAGGCGAAATGGGTCGTCCAGGGGAAGGGCATGGCGCAGACGTCGAAGGCGCTCAGGTAAAGCGGCACGCGATCCGGCGCGACCTGCCCCGCATAGAGAAAATCCGCATCGTCCTGCCCCAGTTCGATCCAGCGCGCCCGAAATTCTTCCGCCATCGCATCCGGCCCGCCGACCAGCGCCAAGCGACAGTCGCCGACCTGGGCCAGCGCCTCGACCAGCGCGCCGACGCCCTTGTCCATCGCCATCGTCTGCAAGCGCCCGACGTAACCGACGACAACTCCCTCCACAGGCCAGCCAAGCGCCTGCCGCGCCGCCGCCTGATCCGGCACATGGGCGAAGCGTTCGCGGCGGATACCATCATGGGCGGTGTGCGTCGTCGTGGCAGTTGCGCCGAGCGCAATCAGGTCGTCTGTCAGCTTGCCTGTGGTCGCAAAGACATGCCCTACTCGCCCGACAACGCGCCGCTGCAAGGCGCACCCCAGCCGCCCCTGCGCGAGGGTATGTGCCTCGTAAGCCAGCCTGCTGCGCGGCATGATCAGGCTCAGCACGAGCAGAATTGCCTCGTCACGGCTGTAGATCACATCCGCCTGTGTGAAGAGCGCACTGAGCAGCACCGCCAGTGCGAACGTCCAGACCTCCATTTGGAAGATGGCCTGCGCCAAGCGTCCACGCTGCTCCGGCACCAGTGGAACCAGGTCGATACAGGGGAGGCGGCGCAGCCCAAAATTGCGTTTGACGCCGTAATGCGCCCAGACATCGGTGATGCCGCGCAGTTCCGGCGTGTTAAAGCGCCGCGCGATCCAGAGCGTCACGTCCGCGCCTGCGTCGGCGAAGGCTTCGCAGTTTTGCATGATCTGAAGGCCGTGCGCTTTTTCAGTGGGCAGACGGATATTGGCGATATACAGCAGCTTCATGGATTACTCAATCGGGTGGTGCATCCAGACGTTCGGCTCGACGTAGCTGATCAGGTCGGCTTCCAGATAAGCGTAAGCCGGATTGAGCGCGCCGGGGATGATGTAGTCGCCGTTTTCAGGGAATTTCATGCCCGTCCAGCGTTCCCACTGATCGACCGAACCGGGGATAACCATCGAATGGGGCGCGATCTTGACGATCTTTGCGCCGAGCCGCCAGTGGGTGCGCAGCCAGGGGTCGAAGGGCGCGCCGTCGGCCTGCGTCCAGGTGACGTAATGGTTCATCGGTGTGAGCGGATAGCGCGGCTTGAGCGAAGGACGCACGGGCGCGATCAGCGCGTTGAAGCCGTTCTGCGCCGCCAGCGCCTTGAGCGACCGGATGGCCTGCGCGCTGACGCCCTTGCCCTGATAGGCTTTGGCGACGGTAATCGAGAGCGCGCAGAGGGTCGTCGGCGTTTGTTCGAACTGGAAATTGTGGAAACCGCTTTCCAGCGCCCAGTCCCAGCCCGCGTCAAACAGGTGATCGGGGTTCAAATCCCAGATGACCGGGATGCTGTTGGCGGCGGCAATCAGCGTGTCGCCGTCGTAGAGGACGAACTGATAATCCGGGAAATTGCGATAAAGCTGCCCGAAATAGTCATCGCCAATCGGATCATGGAGCATGAATTCCGGCCAGTTTTCGTCGATAATGCGCTGTTCCTCGTCCGGGCGGCGTGAGCCAAGTTCGCGGATTGTTTTGAGGATGTATTCGCTCATGCGGTGATCTCCCGGTAGACGGCTTCGTAGCGTTCCGCGACCTGCGCCCAACTGTAACGCGCTTCAATCAGTGTACGCCCAGTTGCGCCCAGGTGTTTGCGCAGATTCTGATCCATCAGCAGACGCAGCACCGCGCTGACGATTTGCGCATCGGTGTCCGCGATTAGCAGTTCATCATTGTTCAGCGCGGCGATGCCATCGACGCTGAGCGGCGTCGCCACCACCGGACAGGCCAGCGCCAGCGCTTCCAGAATTTTGTTTTTGATGCCCGCCCCCAGCCGCAGCGGCGAGACGAAGACGGTCGCCCGGTTGAGGTAAGCGCGCAGGTCGGGGACGTGTCCCGTGACGGTGATGGTATCGTCTGCCAGCGCTTGCAGTTCGGGCGGCGGCGCGTTGCCGACCAACCAGAGTTTGGCATTGGGGATTTGGGCGCGAACTTGCGGGAAAATTTCGGCTGCCAGCCGCAGCGCCGCATCGACGTTGGGCGCGTACTCGTAATTGCCTGTGAAGACGAGCGTATTGGGTTCGCGGGGTTCGTTTTGCGGCTGAAAGTAGTCCAGATCGACGCCGTTGGGGATGACATCGACCGGAAGCTGACTGCGCAGGCCAAGCAGTTCATCGCGGTCGCGCGCCGAGACGACGATCACGCGGCGGAAGGGCGTGAACATCCACGATTCAAAGCTGCGCGTGATGTGCCATTGAAAGAGCAGCTTCGCCAGCGTGATGCGTTTTTGCAGGCGCGATCCTTCCGTTTCGATGGCGTCTGCATCGGCGCGCTCGACAACGCGGCGCAGATAGAGGCTGTAGCTTTCGTAGGGCGTGATAATGGCGGGCAGCGGCTCGACGGCATGGGCATATTCGTAAACCTGAATGCCGCCGTAGAGGTGAACGAGATCATAGGTGTTGGCCTCGACGTGCTGGCGAATGGCGTGCCACATAGCGGGCGACCAGGCTTGCGGTTCGGTCTGCGGAAAGCGGCGGTTCGGCAGCAGCCAGCGGGCGGCGTAATCGAACGAGGTACGCGGCGGGTCGGCGACGATGGTGATACTGCGGAACAGATCGGCGTAGTGACCGCGCTCGGCGATGTCCTCGAAGCGGTCGCTGAAGGCGATCAGGTCGATGATATGCCCGCGCTGCGCCAGTTGGCGGGCGAGGTGAAAGACGATCAGGCGGTCGCCGAGGTGCAGCGGATAGGGCGGGCAGCGGGAGATGAGGAGAATGTTCACGCTTTAGACCAATTCTTTAAGCAACGCCCGCATTATAGCATTTGTCAGGGCTAAATAAGATTTTTCAGCGCAGAGTCAAACGCTGCCGCCATCGACGCGGCGGAGAACAAGCGCTCGACGCGGGCGCGTCCCGCCGCGCCCATGCGCTGGCGCAGATCGGGATCGCGCAGCAGCGTGATGACGTTTTGCGCGAGGGCGTCGGCATCGCCCGCATCGACCAGAAAGCCGGTTTCGCCGTCGGCGACCGTCTCCGAAGGGCCGCCGCGCCGCGTGCTGACGACCGGTTTGCCTGAGGCCATCGCCTCGACGTTGACCATGCCGTAGCTCTCAAATGAGGAACTGCACACAATCACGTCGGCGGCTGCCATGACGCGCTCGGCATCACTGCGGAAGCCGAGATAAACCAGCCGCTCGCGCAGCAGCGGATCGGCCTCGTGCGCGGCACGGATGCGTGCTTTATAGGCATCATCCGCCGATTTCTCGTTGATGCTCTCGCCAGCAACGACGAAACGCGCTTCGGGGATGGCCTCGGCGACGATTTTCGCCATTGCCTGAAACACGTCATGCCCCTTGACATCCTGAAAACGGGCGATCAACGCGACCAGCGGCGCATCGGGCGCGACTCCCGCGTCGACGCGGACATTCGCCCCGTCGATCCCCGGCTGGAAGCGCTCGGTATCGACGCCGGGAGGCAGCACCTCGACGCGATCCGGCGGCATAAAGGGCGGATTGCCGAGAAAGCCGTCCTTGATGGCCCACGAGGCGGCGAAGGTGGCATCGGGCTGCTGGAAGAAGCGGCGCTGCCAGGGTTTCGGCTGGAACCACCAGCCCCAACATGTCCAGACGAGGGGAATCTGGCGGCGGCGAGCGGCGGGCAGAGCGAAGGGCAGGCTGTGATAGTCGCTGTGGACGGCCTGAATCTGTTCGCGCTGGATCAGGGTGGCGATGTGCGTGGTGATGGGGAAGCGCGCCCAGAGCGCCGGGACGAAATAGGTGGTCGCGCCGCGAAACGGGTGCAGATGCACCGTCCAGCCGTTGGCACGCCAGCGCTCGCCCAACTGACCGTCATGCGGGATGAGCAGATGCGGGCGATAGCGCGGCTCCCGCCTGACCAGCGCCTCGACCAGCGTCAGCAGCGAGGTTTCGCCGCCGCCGAGGCCGACGTAGGTCGTGATAAAGAGGAGATTCGTTCGGGCTGCCACGATATGATCTGGTCTTCATTCAAAAGAAAATATTGAACCACAGAGGACACCGAGATCACAGAGGGAAATTTTGCGGTGGTCTGTGCCCGCTGTGATCTCTGGGGTCAAGCACTTTTGGGGTTAGAGGACGGCTTCGAGCGAGGCCAGCGGCAGGTTGAAGGTTTCGGCGACGGCGGGATGGACGACCTGACCGTGATAGCTGTTCAGCCCCTTCGCCAGCGCGGGATCGGCATTGAGCACGTCGTTCAGGTCGCCGCCCGCCAGCTTGATGGCATAGCGCAGCGTCGCGTTCGAGAGCGCGTAGCTGGAGGTGCGCGGCACGGCTCCCGGCATGTTGGCGACCCCATAATGCAGGACATCATCGACAAAATAAGTGGGGTTGCTGTGGGTGGTGGCGTGGGTGGTTTCGACACAGCCGCCCTGATCGACCGCGACATCGACAATCACGCTGTTTTTGGGCATGAGCGAGAGCATGTCGCGCGTGACCAGACGCGGGGCGCGCGCCCCAGTCACCAGCACCGCGCCGATGACGGCGTCGGCGGTGCGCAGCGCTTCGATGATGTTGGCCTCGTTGGAATAAATGGTGGTGATGCGCCCATGCAGCGTTTCATCCAGGTAGCGCAGACGGTCGGTGTTGATGTCAAGCAGAGTGACATTCGCGCCCATGCCGACGGCGATCTGCGCGGCGTTGGTGCCGACCACGCCGCCGCCGAGGACGACGACATGCGCTGGACGCACGCCGGGGACGCCGCCCATCAGGATGCCGCGCCCGCCCTGCGGCTTTTCGAGATACTGCGCGGCGATTTGGGTAGACATGCGTCCGGCGACTTCGCTCATGGGCGCAAGCAGCGGCAGCAGACCGTCGGCGGTTTGCACCGTTTCGTAGGCGATGCCGACGACGCCGCTGTCCACCAGCGCGTGGGTCAGTTCTTCGTTGGCGGCGAGGTGCAGATAGGTGAAGAGGATCAAATCGTCGCGCAGGAAGCGATACTCGCTCGACAGCGGCTCTTTGACCTTGATGACCATGTGGGCGCGTTTCCAGACTTCTTCGGCGCTCTGGGCAATCGCAGCCCCGGCCTGAATGTACTCGTCGTTGGCGAAACCGCTGCCCTGCCCGGCGTTGTCCTGGACGATGACGGTGTGGCCCCGGCGCACCAGTTCGCGCGCGCCGCCGGGGGGCAGGGAAACGCGATATTCATTGTCTTTAATTTCTTTCGGGATGCCGATGATCATGAGTTTTTTTCTCGGTTTCAACTTTTGGGTTTCTTAAATTCTACACTATGTCTGAAAAAAGTGTGTAAATTTCGTACACTTTGTTTAGTCTGGCGCAGAAAACGCCTGCCCGTTACACTTATAGGCGAGATGACGCTTTGAACGCGTACACGGAGCGAGTATGAACGAACAAGACCCCAGTGCCTCGCAGCAGCGACGGCTCTCGTCGGCAATTCCCACGGCGCGCATCGAGACGCTGACCGACGGTGTGTTCGCCATCGTCATGACGGTGCTGGTCTTCAACTTTCACGCGCCGCTCAAGGATGTGGTCGAAAAGTTTGGCCTGCTGCACGAACTGACGGCGCTGGTGCCGACGCTGATCGCCTATGTGATCACCTTTGTGATTTTGGGCGTGCTGTGGGTCGGGCATCACAACCAGTTTTTCTACATTCGGCGAGCGGATCGCGTCCTGCTGTGGATCAACATTTTCTTCATGATGGTGGTGGCGCTGCTGCCCTTTTCGGCGCAGCTTCTATCCGAATACGGGCAGGATAAAGTCTCGATTATCGTCTACAACATCAACCTGATTCTGGCGGAAGTGCTGCTCTTTTTACACTGGTGGTACGCCACGCGGGATCATCACCTGCTCGGTCAGCGGCTGGAGTCACGGATACGGTTGCTGGTCGTGCGGCGCATCCTGACTCCGGCGGTGCTGTATTTCATCGCGATTGTGATCGCCTTCATCAGCGTGCAGGCCAGCATCGTGATCGACGTGCTGGTGCCGATCATCTACGTCGCGCCGACGCAGATCGATCATCTGTTCCGGCGCGAGCATACCTCGTCCCCGCCGACCTCCGGTTCCGCCTAACCTGAACAGGATAAAAAGCGCGCATGGACTTTAAACTGTCGGACTGGATGCAGGATTTCCTGAACGACTTCACGCAGTTTTTTCGGGACGCCTTCGCGGCGAATCTGGTGGGGGTTTATCTGCATGGTTCGCTGGCGATGGGCAGCTTTAACCCGATTTCCAGTGACGTCGATCTGCTGGTGGTGGTGCGGGATCGGCTGAGCCGGGCGGAAAAAAACGCGGTCGGTCAGCGTCTGCTTGCGCTTGCTGAGCAAGCGCCGCCCCATGGGCTGGAGATGAGCATCGTCACGCGCGCCAGCCTGACCGATTTCCAGTACCCGACGCCCTACGAACTGCATTTCTCCAAGGGCAACCAAGCCGCCTTCGCCGAGGGCACGGTCGAGTTTGCCGACGACCTGACCGACCCTGATCTGGCGGCGCATTTCGTCATCACCCAGGCGCGCGGGCTGTGCCTGTATGGCGAACCCATTGAAACGCTGTTCCCGGATGTGCCTGCCGCCTGTTATCTGGATTCGCTCGCGCAGGACGCCGAATGGAGTTGCCAGAATATCCTGCGCAGCGCTGACAGCGGGACCTGTGCCGTGCCGGTCTACGCCGTGTTGAATTTCTGCCGCGTGCTGGCGTTTATCGACCAGGGTCTGATCACGTCCAAACGCGAGGGCGGACAGTGGGCGCTGCACGCGCTTCCCTCAGACTATCAGCCGCTGATCCGCGAGGCGCTGCGGGAATATGCCATCAGCGGCACGGCGCGCCCGGTCGATTGCCAGCGCCTGAAAGCCTTCGCGGCTTACGCCAACGCCCTGATTCAGCAGGCCAATCGCGGCCTTGCCTAAAGGCATCCCCCCAATTCTTAGCAGAATGATCCGGCGAGATGCCCCTATACTAAAAACAATGATAAGGGGAGATGATCTCATGGCTGAACCGCGATGCCCCAAATGTGACAACCTGCTCACGCTCAACGCCGACACGGGGATGTTCCGCTGCGCCAAATGTGGTTTTCGGCGACCGGAAACGCTCGACGAAGCTTCAGAACGCATCCGCGCCCGCGGGGAGCGCCCGGTCGTGACGATGACCTATCGCGGAAAGATTGACCTGCGCGCGCGCACGCTCTTCGACAACGGGCAGGATGCCCTGTGGCGCGGCGACAAGGCCGCTGCAATTCAGGAGTTCAGGGAAGCGCTGGAAGTGCAGCCCGATTTTGTCGATGCGCACCTGTGGATTGCCAAAACCAGCGACGACCCGCGCGTGCAGCGCGATCACCTCGACTCGATCATGGCGCACGATCCCGGTCATGTGGAGGCGCTGCGCCTGCTTTTAGTGCTCAAGGGCGAACTGACGCCGGAGGAAGCCGAGCGCACGCGTGACGGCAGCGGGCCGATCCTCAAGCGGGCCACCGAGGCCATCCAGACGACGATCACGACGCTGCGCTGCCCGGTTTGCGGCGGCGATTTGACCGTTGACGAGGCCAACGGACGGGTCGTCTGCCGTTTCTGCGGGCATGAGGAAACGCTCGATGCCAAGCGGCACGCCAGCGACGGCGCGGCGCTGCTGGGCGCGGCGCTGCTCAAACAGCGGGCGCAGGCGGTTCAGTGGATTGTGGGCGAGCGGATTTTGCACTGTTCGCAGTGCGGGGCAGAGCGCACGATTCCGACGGGGCGCTTCTCGACGGCCTGCCCCTTCTGCGGCTCGACGCAGGTGATTCAGCAGGATGCGCTCCAGACGATTGAGCAGCCCGATGGACTGGTGCCGTTCTCGGTGAGCGAAGACCAGGCCAAAGCGGCGCTGCGCGAACGGCTCGACAGCGTGGGTCAGCGGATCGCGGGACTGCTGGACGACAACCGGATTGCGCGGGCGACGATGGAAGGACTTTACCTGCCCTTCTGGATGTTTGATGCCCTGGCGGAAGTTTCGCAGACGCGGATTGATCGCCGTCTGCTGCCCGGCAACCAGCAACCGCAGACCGAGATTCGGCCTTACGAGACCACGAAATTCTCGGAGGGGATGATGAGCATCCCGGTGGCGGCGGTCACGTCGCCCTCGCCCGCGCTGACCACGCAACTGGGCGCGTTCGAGGTGAGCGCGGCGGTCGCCTACGCGCCGACGCTGCTGGCGAAGCATCCGGCGGCGCTTTACGACGTGGATTTTGACGCGGCGGCGCAGACGGCGCAGGGGGTGGTCTCCAGCCAGATGCGCCAGCGCTACGGGCAGAGCGAGACGCGCCATGTCGAGATGCAGGTGTTCACGTTTGTGCGGCAGATGAGCTTTACGCTGCTGCTGCTGCCGGTGTGGGTGGCGACACTCTATGAGCGCGACGGGGACGTGCGTTCCGGGCTGGTCAACGGGCAGACGGGACAGGTCGCGCTCGGCAAGGCCGTGAAGGCAGGTTAAAAGAACAGGGAGCGCTCGCCGTCAAATACGCTTGCCAGTTGCGGAAAGTCTCGGTGAGTGGGTACTACACCCTGGCAGCATCGGCGAGGATTGACACCCCCGGTGGATGATGACCCTGCGTTTGCAGCGCAGATCTCCGCTCCGAGGGGTAAAGCTCATTGAGGTTCTCAATTGGTTGCGTTCGTGCAATGCGTTGAGAAACGGAGCAGTTCTATGCCTTGGAAATGTCAATCTCTACCCGCGTTGCTTTGGGACGCCTGCTCCGATCCTCTAATCGGAGCCAAACGCCCATTAGGACGCCTGAAGAACATCAGCGTTATAAACGAGCAGTAGAGGTAAATTACGAGTAGGGGGAAGCACACAGGAACAAAAACAGTGGTCAGCTTATCGATGGATGAAAGCAACGATGCATACATATTTACAAGATCAGAGACAAGCGGCAGGTTTGTATTTTGCAACGATGTATATGTTGCGCTGCTTAAATACGGAAATATAACTAACAGTAGGATGTTTGTAATGCCATGCGATAGGGTTATTCCAAGGAGGGAATTCGTTTTTATTTTGACCCAGCTCCAGAAATAACCGACACTGAAAACGAATACCAAGTCCAGAACGGATTTGTAGCCGATGTGTAATACCATGAAAACCAGCGTAACAAAGATGATGTTCAAGGATCCGAATATGGCTTTGCTAGCTTCTTGCATGACGCCGCGAAACACAAACTCTTCCAAAAGACCTATCCCCAAAATCAGAGATGCCGCAGCAAGTATAAAGTTTGACAGCGAAAGGTCATTGATAAGCGGCGTCGGTCGAAGGATGACGTATTCTATGAAACCGAAAAGCAAGCCAGTACTCGCAATGAAAAGTTGTAATGGCACTTTCTTTAGCGTGATTCTAAAGCCGATGTCGGCCCAGTTCAAGGGAACGAGCCTGGTAATCACATAGCCAGCGACGAACAGAGGAATACTGACAACCAAATACCACGAAATCAAGGGGAATTGATTTAAGGGCAATGACAAACTCAATAGGCGAATAAGAGGTGCAAGGGTCAGCGCGATCAGAAGTCCGTGTTCCGGTCGATCCCATGCGTAGGCTGAGTGAAGTAGAAGTACAATCAGTATTGCACCATGGAATATGAGACCGAAATTTGGATTCAAATTCGTGGTGAATATCTCAGCCAGGGCAATCCAAATCAGATAAACCACTAAAGCTCTGCGAGGGAAACGATACAGTACACCGATTTGTTGCCTGACGTATTCAACCACTTCACGTTCTCCAAAACCATCGAAATTGCGTGTTCAGAAAATGGATCAAAATGACTAACGTAAGAACTCGAATATACCTTTGTTCCCCGCAATAATCTCACTGAAAAGGATCGTTGTACCGCCTTGAAACACTCCACATTCTACGAAATCATCTTCCAGCGAAAACACTTGCAGTGCCAACCGATAGAGCACATAACATTTTTCGGGTGTTAGAGTAAAGGCACAGCGGACTATTCTCATGTTATCAGAACATATTATACAATAACCAATTCCAACAGGAACTTCTAACAAGATATGTGTGTTTTTTCAGAATGTCGATTTTGGTTAATACGTCTGAATCTCTTTGTTGTGACATCGCCGTTAGCGCATTACCCGTTGGTATACTTCGAGTGTTTGTTGAGCAGTTTGCTCCCATGTAAAGCGCGCTGCCTGCTCCAAACCATCTTCACGAAGCTTTCTACGCAGAACGCTGTCTTCGAGTATTCGATGGAGCGCTGACGTCATCTCATCAACACTTTGAGGATCCACCAGTAGTGCTGCTTTCCCCGCGACTTCAGGCAGCGATGACGATGTTGAAGTGATAACCGGGGTTCCGCAGGCCATTGCCTCCAGTACAGGCAAACCGAAGCCTTCGTAAAACGAGGGGAACAGGAATGCCTGCGCGCCCCCATAGACAAACGGCAGCGCAGAGTCCTCAACAGGTCCCAGAATGATCACCTTCTCTGCGATCTTTAATTCTTCTACTACGGCGCTGATCGGTGTCTGCTTGAAAGTACGCGGCCCCACAAGAACAAAACGCAAATCAGGTATGTTCGCCTGAATCTGCGCGAAACCGCGCAGTGCCAGCTCAATATTTTTGCGTCGCGTGAAATTCCCAACAAACAGCACATAAGGGCGATCCACACTGAACCGCTGTTTCATAAATGCGAGTGCTTCTTCAGGCGGGATTGGTTTGAAGAGATCGCGCACGCCCAAATAAATAGACTTAATTTTGTCCGTGCTCACCCGTAGATACGTGTTGATATCGTTTTTGGACTGTAAGCTAACTGTGAGAACGTAATCAATCTTTGGAAGCTTGTACGGCAGCCACCATTTGTAAATCAAAGTATCCAATGTAGAACTAAAACCCGGATAACTCAGCGGAAAAACGTCATGAACAGTGCTCACAACTGCGCAGCCTCCACTGCCAAATAAAAGTGGAGTAACCGCAGTTGGGTCATGAATCACATCAAGTTTGTAACGCTTTACCAGCAGGGGAATGATGAAATGCCCCATGGTTAAAAGGCCGGGCAGAAGTCGGCAACCCGGCAGATTAACTTGTTGTAAATGAGTGTCTGTCAATGGGCCAATACCACCTGCTTTGAGCAGTACGACTTCTAATTGACTGCCCATGTTTTCATAAGCTCGAGCAAGCTCCAGTGTATAACGACTTATGCCACCTAGAGTGCGATCCAGACCATAGACAATCAAACCAACTCGCATAGACGGTTATTCAGGCTTTCAACTATTCAGACTGCATCAACTGATCAAGTTCACGTTAAAGCAGCGCGGAAGGATCGCGCTCAATCGAAGCGAAATCTTCCTGACGGTCAACAAAAATGATCTGGCTACCTCCGAACTCGAAGGAGAAGGGAACGTAAATCAGCAGTTTTAATGCCTGTCGAATCTCGGCGTGACATTCGGGCGCGGCAATTAGCAGCAGGAATCCACCCCCACCTGCGCCGAGCAATTTACCCCCTATTGCACCATGAGTCTGCGCTAGTTCGTAATAGCCGTCGATCTCCGAGTTTGAAACTTTCGCGCTCAAATTGCGCTTAAGTTGCCAAGCTTCGTGCATTAAAATCCCCCAAAAGCAGCAGGCTGCCATTGTTAGCGACGACGTTTATGGCTTCCTTGACCAAGTCCTGCATCAGCTACAATTGGCGGCGGCGATCCTGAATCTGGTTGACATACGACTCGTCTACAGTCGCTGCTGTCCGTTTGATTCCTGTGTAGAACAGAAACAATGCTGATTGAGCGCCGCAACCCTATCTGCGAGAGTACGATTGCGGTCAAGTAACAAGTAGGGCATCAAGGCGGTCCTTTGAAGAATTCAGCAGCACTAGCATACGATTCGATTGTGCCGATGTCAATGAAGGAACCGCTCGACAAATAAGCATCGACTCGGCTTTGCAGATACTGGGGGAGCAAATCACGTTCGAGCGAGTATTTTTCGTTGGGACGGATCGCTTCAATGAACGAGCGATGCAGGCAGCAGATTCCAGCATTGATCCAGCCTTCATCATCCTGCCCTATTTCAGCAAAGTGTTGAATACGTCTGGCGTCATCGAAGCAGACGCGACCATAGCGACTAGTATCTTCGACCTTGGTGAGCACCATTAACATGGAAACATGCGTCTGAAGATGCTGCTTCACAAAAGCGGCTTAGTCAACTCCGTATATGAATTGCCATTCATGACCAGAATGTGTTCGGAATGAAAAAAGGCAGCGCCAGACGCAGCGCGCCGCCGGTGCCCAGCAGCTCATCTTCCTGC